>JAFXQB010000015.1 GCA_017527435.1 Salinivirgaceae bacterium | reverse complement strand
GGGTTCCGCTGCACGTCGGACATTGAGCAGATACGCGACTGCAATTTCTACGTTGTGGCCGTGCCCACGCCTGTCGATAAGGACAACAACCCCGACCTGACACCGCTTTACGGCGCTAGCACAACCATCGGAAGAGTAATCGAGAAAGGCGACATAGTTGTTTATGAATCAACTGTTTATCCTGGTGTGACTGAAGATGAGTGCATTCCCGTAATCGAAGAAGTTTCGGGACTGAAATTCAATGTCGATTTCTTTGCAGGGTATTCGCCAGAGCGTATCAACCCTGGCGACAAACTGCACACCGTCGAGAAAATCAAGAAGGTGACGTCGGGCTCAACGCCTGAAGCAGGCAAGAAAATCAATGATGTTTACTCGTCGGTTATCAGCGCGGGAACGCATCTGGCCCCGACCATCAAGGTGGCTGAGGCGGCAAAGGTGATTGAGAACTCGCAGCGCGACATCAACATCGCCTTCGTCAACGAGTTGTCGAAGATTTTCACGCGGATGGGCATCGACACCAACGATGTGCTCGAGGCCGCATCCACCAAATGGAACTTCCTGCCGTTCAAGCCCGGACTGGTTGGTGGGCACTGCATAGGTGTGGACCCGTACTATCTGGCGCAGTGCGCTCAACGCTACGGCTACAATCCCGAGATTATTCTGGCTGGCCGCCGAATGAACGACGGCATGGGCGATTATGTTGCAAATCAGGTGATTAAACTGATGCTGAAGAAAGGCATTCAGGTTCTGGGCTCGAACATCCTGATTCTGGGCTTCACCTTCAAGGAAAACTGCCCCGATGTGCGCAACACCAAGGTTTTCGACATTGTGAAATCGCTGCGAGAGTACAATCTGAACATCACCATCTGCGACCCGTGGGCCAACGCCGCCGCCGCAAAACGCGAGTACGGTATCAACCTGATTAACAAAGTGGGGCAGCAGAAGTTTGACGCCGCCATTCTGGCTGTTGCACATAACGAATTTTTGAAACTTGACATCCGTTCAGTTGTAAAGGATGGTGGTGTGGTGTATGATGTAAAAGGACTGTTGGATAGAAATTTAGTTGACGGAAGATTGTGAGACGATAATGAAAATAGTTCACATTACTCTTCATTATAGAGATGGTTGGGGTTATCAAGACAACCTACTGCCATTATATCAGCAAAAAGCGGGAAATGATGTTGTGGTTATTAGTGACATCAATCATTTACCCGAAAGAGACAGAGTTTCAATATTGGCAAAAGGAAGGAAATACTATGATGGCAATCTAAAAATATATCGCATTAACTGTTATGGGAATACAGGGAATACTTCATTATTTTGTAGTGGGTTATATAAAATCCTAAAAGAGGAAAAACCTGATTTGATTTTTCATCATGGTGTCAATAGTTCTACTCTTGTTGTATCATGCGTTTATAAAAAACGGAATAGGAACACCATATTGTTTGTTGATAGTCATACAGATTACATCAATATGTCAAAGAACAAAATTTGGCGTATATGTTATGAAAAGGTATGGCTTTCTCTCGTATGCAAACTAATTACCCTTTTGGTAGATAAATATTATGGAGTTTCGATTTTGCGCCGCGAATATTTGCACCAAACGTACCGTATACCCGTTAATAAAACTGGATTTCTTCCGTTAGGTGGAGATACCGATATGGTTGAATCGATTATTGGAAATAGAGCATTTCTGCGTAATGAGTTTTCAATTCCTGAAGATGATTTTGTTATAGTGTCTGGTGGAAAGATGGGCGTTTCAAAAGGTACCATTTCGCTTATTGACGCTTATATTGACATAAGGAAAGATAATGCCAATTGTACTTTAGTATTATTTGGAGAGATGGATTCAACTGTGGAAGATGCGGTTAAGGGAAAGGATGGTATAATTAGTATAGGTTGGTGTGATAGAAAAAAAACAATTTCGCTTCTTAAAATATCCGACGTTGCTGTATGGCCTTTATTACACACCACACTGATTGAAGATGCCATTGCTTGTGGAATCCCGTTAATTGTTAAAAAATCGGGGAATGTGGCTCATTATGAAAAAGAAGAGTGTGGCATTTTCTTAAAGCATGGTGATGCTAATGAGATTAAAGATGCTCTCTACAAAATTAGAGATACTAAGTATAAGGAGAATGCCCAAAAAGCGAGCCGAAAATATAGTTATCACTCTATTGTAAAAGTGATAAATGATGATTATATATCGTATTCTAGTTTGAGCCAACAAACTTTAAAGGAAACACGGCAACCATATGAAGAATAAAGATGGGAAAATACGAATCTTATTTGTAGCACCTTTTCCCCCACCCATCCATGGGGCAAGTGCTATGAGTCAGATTATCAAAGACAGTAAACTCATAAATAATGAGTATGATTGTTTTTACGTTACCAATTCATCGGCAAACTCATTAACTAATATTGGCAAGTTTTCAATCGTTAAAGTATGGTCGCTTATAAAATCGTTTGCAACAATATTTTGGATATTACTAACTAAACGAGTTAGTCTTTGTTATTTGGCCATTACTTGTGGAGGTCCGGGATTCTTGAAAGATGCACCATTTGTCTTACTATGCAAATTGTTCTGCCGGAAAATAGTTATTCATCAGCATAATAAAGGAATGGCTAATTATGTGAACAAACTACCATATAAGTGGTTGCTGCCTATGGTTTACAAAAATGCAAAAGTGATTTTGTTATCATGGCATTTGTATCCTGATATTGAAAAGATTGTTCCGAAAGAGAATGTAATGATATGCCCCAACGGTATTAAAGTTGATGATTCAATGTCTGTTGAAGCAAGAAAAAATGAAAATCGGGTGCCACATTTGTTGTTTTTGAGCAATCTACTTGAAAGCAAAGGTGTGTTTGTGCTTTTAGATGCATTGAAAATACTTGCCAACAAAGGATTAACTTTTTATTGCGATTTTGTAGGTGGAGAAACGAAGGAAATTGATAGCGACAAGTTTACATTAGAGGTTAGCCATCGAGATTTAGGCCGGTGTGTGATGTACCATGGTCGTAAGTATGGGAAAGAAAAGGAGCAGTTTTTCATAGATGCTGATATTTTTGTTTTCCCCACCTATAAGGAAGCCTTTGGACTTGTAAACCTTGAAGCTATGCAATATCAATTGCCAATAGTAACTACCAACGAAGGTGGCATTCCTGATGTAGTTCAAGATGGTGTTAATGGAGTAATATGTGAACGCAACAATGCAGAATCGTTGGCTGTTGCTATTGAGAGATTACTGCTTAACCCCGAACTTCGTAGGCAGATGGGGCAAAACGGACTCGAAATACTTAATCAAAAATTTACGTTGGATAAGTTTGAGAGCAATTTATGCCAATGCTTATTTAAAGCAACAGAATGCTGATATTTAATTCAAATGAATAAAAGGACAAACAATAAATCAATCATATGTACAAAGTAAAACTGATTGTATCGTCAACCGATGAAAAATGCAACAGACAATTACCGAATAATGGTTTTATATGGAAAGATTACCAATTCTATATAAACGATGAAATTGAAGAAGCCGATTTTTTGGTTGTTTGTTTTCAAAAGTTCCCCAACAAAACCGAGCGTTGCAAGGTAGCACCAGAAAACACCTTGTTCTTTACTTGGGAACCAGATTCCACATACCATTATTCGCAAAGGTTTTTGAACCAATTCGCCAAAGTTGTTTCATGTCAGCAAAAACTTAAACATCGTAATTTGGTTCATGACCAGCCGGGGTTGGCATGGCATATAGGAATGGAACGAAAAAATGGGGAAGTAACCTATTCCCACAATTACGATTCTTTGTCGAAAAGCCATCCCCAAAAAACAAAACTGATATCAGTTATCTCAAGTAATAAGGCATTTACCAAAGGGCATCGCGAGCGAATCGAATTTGTAAAAAAAATCAAGGATCATTATGGCGATTTGGTTGATATATATGGGCGAGGGTTTAACAATTTCGGTAATAAATGGGATGTAATTGCCCCATATAAATACCATATTTCTTTGGAGAACTGTTCCATCCCCGATTATTGGTCGGAAAAACTCTCTGACTCATACTTGGCCAATGCTTTCCCGTTTTATTATGGATGTACAAACATTGAAAAATATTTTGATGAGTCATCTTTTTGTAGAATAAACATTAAGGATATAAGCGGTGCTATTGAGACCATTGACAAAGCGCTTTCAAATAATTATGCCGAAACAAGACAAGAAGCGGTTGAGCGGGCAAAACAGAAAGTGTTGAACGAGTATAACATTTTTGCTGCTATAGTGAAACATATTGAAGGCATGAACCCCAATGCGGCAAAGAAAGATGTTGTAATTAAACCGGATATGGCTTTTTTCGACATTTGGAAAGTTATACTTGTGATTAAGAGATTCTTCAATAAGTTAACCTATAAGATTTTTAACAGTGGCAATTGAACCGTTTTCGGTATTAATTTCAATATACTGCAAAGAGAATCCAAAGTGGTTGCAGGAATCGCTTGACTGTATTTTCTCACAAACAATACAGCCTAGCGAAATAGTGCTTGTAAAGGATGGTCCGCTTACACCGGAGTTGGAATCAGTAATTGATACATTTATAAAGAGAAGCGATTGCTTTAAGATAATACAAAATGAGAAAAACCTTGGCCTAGGCTTGTCATTAAGAAAGGGTATTACTTATTGCTCTAATGAAATAATCGCACGAATGGACACCGACGACCTTATGCCAACTGATAGGTTTGAAAAACAGCTCAATGCAATACGGCAGGGGTATGATGTGGTTAGTTGTTGGTCACAGATTTTTATTGATGACATCAACAATATAGTTGCTGTTAAACGCAGACCCGAAAAACACGACGACATTGTGAAGTTGGCGCATAAACGTTCGCCAGTTTGTCATGCCGGTGCCATGTATCGCAAAAGCGCAGTACTTGGTGCAGGCAATTACGAAAACTGCCCATTAAACGAAGATTATCATTTGTGGGTAAGAATGATTATGGCAGGCTCTGTATTCTATAATATTCAGGAAGTCTTGTATTATGTTAGAACCAATTCCGAACAAATATCTCGTAGAGGAGGGTTCAAGTTTTTAAGGACTGAACTTAGAGCGTTTTCGGAGTTTAGAAAATTAGGATTTTATACGCTTAAGGATTATCTAGTTAATTCTATAATTCGTATAATTACAAGGCTAATGCCTATGAGATTAAGGAAATATGCGATTAAATTAATTTGGAATCACGAATCATAAAAACTAATTATGGCAAATACACACACATCTTTAACCTATCGGTTGTTACGCAAATTCGGCTTCAATTATTCCGAAGAGGAATATGGCAATGTTAGCCTATGGCGGGTTATCAAACAGTTCTTTGGTAATATCCGTCGTAAACGCTTGGAAAAGATGATGGATTGGGCGATTCTTGACCCATTTTTGCCGCGCAAATTGCGCCCGAAATTGTTGAGGAAAATTGGTTGCAAAGTTGGGAAAAACGTATTTATCGGTGATTATGTAAGAATCGATTTGCAGCACGCCAATATGATTTATATTGATGATTACGCGCATATTACGAGTGGTTGCAGGTTGCTTTGTCATCAACGTGATTTGAAAAACTATCGTGTAGGTGATAATGCTGCACTATGCGGCTATCGCAAGGGCGAAATACATATAGGAAAGGGAGTGATGGTTGGAATGGAGAGCACCATTATGCCAGGAGTGACTATTGGCGATGGAGCGATTGTTGGAGCAGGCTCGTTGGTGGTGAAAGATATTCCTGCATGGACAGTGGCAATGGGAGTTCCGGCAAAAGTTGTGAAAGAAATACCCCAAAGAGAAGAAACGCTATAAACAAAATCTGGCACAAGATAGCATTATGAACATTCTAACCTTTGATATCGAAGAGTGGTTCCATATTCTTGATTTTGAGGAGACTCGCAACGAGGAGCAGTGGCGCGGTATTCCATAAAAAGTTTCAAAATATTGAAAATAATTTTCATAATTTTATGGCGGTAAAATTCATGGTCATAAAATTTCGATATATATGAAGAGATTTTACAACAGGGATGCTGAAATTCGTCAGTTGCGCGACATGCAGCAACAATCGTATGAAGATTATTCTCGATTTGTGGTTCTCACGGGTCGAAGACGTGTGGGCAAAACAAGCTTGGTTTATCGCTTGATGGAGGAAACAAAAGATAATGCACCAGGATTGTATTTTTTTGTCGGGCGGAAAACAGAAACCGCGTTAGTAAGAACATTCTGCGATGAAGTCCGAAACAAATTACAAGAATTTGTACCCGAAAGCATTGTGACCTTCAGAGAATTGATGCAGCTTTTATTGGAGATAGGAAAACGGCGAAAATTCACATTGTTTATCGATGAATTTCAAGAGTTTGATAATGTAAACGCGGGCGTATTCAGCGACATACAGGAACTTTGGGATAAATATAAGAATGAGACAAACGTATGCCTGATTGTGTCGGGTAGTATTTTCCGCCTGATGGAAAAGATTTTCAAAGACGAGGGACAACCGCTTTTTGGCCGCGACGATTGCACCTTGCGTTTGCAGCCATTCACAACTTCTACAATGCGGGAAATATTAAGCGATTACAAGCCCGATTATACAAACGACGATTTGTTGGCACTATGGACTATAACAGGCGGGGTTGCCCGTTACATAGAACAACTGATGAACAACAATTGTACAAATGTCGAAGCAATGGTTCATTACGTATGTTCAGCAGGGAATAGCTTTTTTATCGACGAGGGCCGTTCTGTTCTCATTCAAGAGTTTGGAAAGCATTACGGAACTTATTTTAGCATTTTGGACCAGATAGCAAACGGCGAGGTGACACAGAAGGAAATTGAAGTGTCGCTTGGTGTTAATGTTTTAGGAGGGCATTTAAAAATGCTTGAAGAAAAATATGGAATCATACGCAAAAAACGGCCAATAGGGGCAAAAAGCGGAAGCCAGACGGTGAGGTACGAAATCCAAGATAATTTTTTCCGATTTTGGTTCCGGTATATAAATCGTTACGCGCAGTTGATTGAAATAGGAAATTTCCCTGCATTGGAACAAATTATATTAAGCGACTATCCGACATTTTCCGGTATTAGTCTCGAGCGTTGGTTTAAGCAAAAAATGATTGAATCGCATCGTTATAAAACAATTGGCAGTTGGTGGTGCGGTGGCGAAGTAAACGCAAAAGGAAACAAAGACGATTTTGAAATTGACATTGTTGCAGAAACTATTGATGGTGAGGCGGAAGCGTATGAAGTGAAACGAAATCCACAAAAATATAATCCGTCGAGATTAAAAGAAAAAGTTGAGATAATGCGGCGGCATCTTTTTCGTAATCAGGAAGTAAAGATGATAGGAGTGTCAATGGAAGATATGTAAGAAACTAATATTATGAACATTCTAACCTTTGATATCGAAGAGTGGTTCCATATCCTTGATTTTGAGGAGACTCGCAACGAGGAGCAGTGGCGGACATACGAAGTTCGCATTTACGAGAATGTGGAGCGGCTTTTCCGCATACTTGAAGACACAAACTCGCGCGCCACTTTTTTTGTAGTGGGTTGGATAGCAAAGAATTACCCCGATTTAGTTCGTCGGATAGCCGAAAAATATCAGATTGGCAGCCACACAATGAACCACCAACTAATTTGGGAGCAGACACCGGCCGAGTTCCGCGAGGATGTGGAGTCGAGTGTGAAGTTTCTCGAAGATTTGACGGGCAAAAAGGTAACATCGTTCCGGGTGCCGGGCTTCTCAATCCGCGAGAGCGAGGGGTGGGCGTTCGAGACTCTGGCGGAGTTGGGCATCACCACCGATTGCTCTGTTTTCCCCGCCCATCACGGCCATGGCGGAATGCCAACTTACAGCCGCCCTGTGCCGAGCATTATCAGTCGTAACGGCATCACAATCAAAGAGTTTCCTATCACGACAAAAATCATTGCCGGCCGCCATATTATCTTCACCGGCGGCGGTTATTTCCGGCTGTTCCCTTATTCGCTCATTAAGCGGTGGAGCAGCGGTCAGGAATATCTGATGTCGTACATTCATCCGCGCGATTTAGATGCCGGACAGCCATTTCTCAACGGTCTGCCGCTCAAGCGCAAGTTTAAGTCGTATGTTGGGTTGAAAGGCGCCGAGGCCAAGTTGCGCCGCTGGCTCACCGATTTCCCATTTACCGACGTCGCCACCGCCGAGCAGCAAATCGATTGGTCGCAAGCCCCGGTAGTGAGGGTTTAATAATTAAAAATGAAGCGCACTAGCACTCATTGCTCACAGCTCATCACTCAAGGCCCATCGCCCATCACCGTCAAAAAATCCATAGTCCAACCCTAATCTCAACCATCTAACCCCCTAACCTTCTAAACCCCTAAACCTTAAACTCAACCTTCTAAACCCCCAAACTCTCAACCTTCTCAACTTTCTACCCCCCTTCCCCTTCCCTTCTCACCCTATATATAATAGGTGTAAATCCCCGAAAAGCCCTTTTTCGTGCTTGCCTTTAAAAATTTTGTTTTTCTTTGCGCCGATTTTCAAACCATAAGGAGATTTCTATGCAAAAGAACCTTGTAATTGTCGAGTCACCTGCCAAGGCCAAGACTATCGAGAAGTTTTTGGGAAAAGATTATATGGTCACATCGAGTTACGGACACATCCGCGATTTGGCCAAGAAAGGCTTCGGCATCGACATTGAGCATCAGTACAAACCTGAATACGAGATTTCGCCAGACAAGAAAAAACTTGTCGCCGATTTGAAAAAAGCCGCCAAAGACGCTGAAACCGTATGGCTCGCGTCCGATGAGGACCGTGAGGGAGAAGCCATTGCTTGGCACTTGTTCGAAGTGTTGGGACTGAAGGATAAAACAACCAAACGAATTGTCTTTCACGAGATTACCAAGACGGCCATTCTTCACGCCATCGAGAATCCGCGCGGTATCGACATCAATCTTGTCAACGCCCAGCAGGCGCGCCGCGTTCTCGACCGCTTGGTAGGATTCGAGTTGTCGCCAGTGCTTTGGAAGAAGGTGAAACCGTCGCTATCGGCAGGCCGTGTGCAGTCGGTGGCTGTCCGCCTGATTGTTGAGCGCGAGCGCGAGATTATGGATTTCAAGCCCGAATCGTCGTTCCGCGTTTTGGGCCAGTTCAACCACCCGACGCTCAAACTTGCAACCGACCTGAAAGCCGAACTCAACCATAAGTTCGCCAACAAATCGGAAACCGAGAAATTCCTTGACGTTTGCAAATCAGCAACTTTCAGCGTTGCCGACATCAGTCAGAAACCAGCCAAACGCATACCAGCGCCGCCGTTCACCACTTCGACGCTGCAGCAGGAGGCCAGCCGCAAGTTCGGCTTTTCGGTTTCGCAGACAATGTCGCTCGCGCAGCGCCTGTACGAGGCAGGAAAAATCACCTATATGCGTACCGACTCGGTCAACCTGTCTGACGCCGCTGTTAAGGCAGCTTCGGAAGAGATTACCAAGCAGTTTGGCGCTGAATATCTGAAAGTTCGCCATTACAAAACGCAGACCAAGGGCGCGCAGGAGGCTCACGAGGCCATTCGCCCGACATATCTCGACAAGCCGACAATCACAGGCAACGCCAACGAGAAGAAACTTTACGAACTCATTTGGAAACGCACCATCGCGTCGCTTATGGCCGATGCCGAAATGGAGCGCACAACCATTAACTTAAACATTTCCAATTCGAAACATCAGTTTGTCGCTCAAGGCGAAGTCATCAAGTTCGACGGATTCCTGAAGGTTTACATCGAATCGACCGACGACGAGGACGACGAGCAGGGAAAAGCCATCCTGCCGAAACTTGCGGTCGGACAGGCGCTCGATTACAACAACATAACAGCCAGCCAGCGCTTCTCGCAGCACCAGCCGCGCTACACCGAGGCCACTTTGGTGCGCAAGTTGGAAGAGTTGGGTATTGGCCGTCCATCTACTTATGCGCCAACCATTTCCACAATCCAAAACCGCGAGTATGTGGTTAAGGAGGACCGCCCAGGTTCAGAGCGCAAATACGAGGTTCTGACACTGAAGTCGGGCAAAATCAAGGCCGAAATCAAGACCGAGAACTACGGCGTTGAGAAGGGCAAACTCTTCCCAACCGACATAGGTATGATTGTCAACGACTATTTGGTTGAGTGCTTTCCATCGATTTTGGACTACAATTTCACCGCCGAAGTCGAGAAGGAATTCGACGATATTGCTGAAGGTAAAATGGTGTGGTACAAAATGATAGACGAATTCTACCATCCGTTCCACGACACAATAAACCGCGCTCTCGAGGTTACAGGGCGCAAAAATGGCGAGCGCGTTTTGGGCGTTCATCCCGAAAGCGGCAAGCCAGTGATTGTCAAGATTGGACGCTACGGTCCAATGGCGCAGATTGGCGACGGAGAGAACGACGAGAAGCCGCAGTTCGCATCGCTTCGCCGCGACCAGCACATCGAGACAATTACTCTTGAGGAAGTGCTCGACCTGTTCAAACTGCCGCGCCAAATTGGTGAGTTTGAGGGTAAAGCAGTCACAGTGGCCATCGGCCGTTTCGGTCCGTACGTGCGCCACAACAACTCGTTCTACTCGCTCAAGCGCAATGTCGACGACCCTTACACCGTCACGCTCGAGCGCGCCATCGAACTCATCAACGAGAAACGCGAGGCCGAAAAGAACAAGGTAATTAATATTTTCGAAGGCAAAGACGGTCAGATTCAGGTACTTAACGGATTCTATGGTCCGTACATCGCTTTCGACGGTAAGAACTACCGCATTGCCAAAGGCACCGACGCTAAAGCATTGACGGTGACTGATTGTGAGGAAATTATCAAGAATAGTGCCGACAAGCCAGCCAAAAAGCGCGTCACCAAGAAAACGAAATGATTCTCGCAAGCGACATAGCGCAGTATTTCGATACCTGCCGACCTGACAATCTGAAGCAGTTCAGTACGTTGGAAGGATTTTTGGGCAGCCAACTTTACAGCGAGCCCGACTTGCAAAAGTCTGTCGACGTGCAAGTTGCAATCATCGGTATCGACGAGACGCGCAACGCATTTCCAATGCCGTACGCCGCCAAAGCCGACAACGTGCGCTATTGGCTCTATCAGTTGGCAGCCTTCAATAACCTGAAAATCACCGACTTCGGCAACCTAATTTTGGGCAACAACGCAGCCGACACCTATTCGGCCGTCAGTTACATAACCGAGTCGCTCGTCAGCGGCGGGGTTATACCTATATATATAGGTGGCTCTCACGATTTGACTCTGCCGATAGTCGAGGGGCTTTGGCGCGCCAAGGGCAAGATAGAAGTCGGGCTCATCGATTCGTGTTTCGACATTGCCGACAGCCTGAACGCCACTTCACGGTCGTATCTTCTTGACATTCTGCGGAAATATACCAGCAGTGTGAAATGCGACGTCATCGGCAGTCAGGTCTATTTCACATCGCAGAGCCAGTCCGATTTGCTCGATGAGTATGGTGTCGACAAGTATCGGTTGGGCGCAGTCCGCCAGAATATCAATAGTTTAGAGCCTGTCTTGCGCGACTGCGATTTTGTCTCGTTCGATGCTGCATCTATCCGTCAGGCCGATATGCCAGCGGCTCACCAGCCGAGTCCGAACGGCCTATACACCGAGGAAGCCTGTCAGTTGGCCAATTTCGCAGGTGTCAGCGACCGTTCGAAAGCGTTCGGCATTTTCGAACTCATTTCGCGGAACACACCGATGGAGATGTCGGCGCACCTGACCGCTCAAATAATTTGGCATTATATATATGGTGTGTCGCAGCGTGAAAACGACTATCCAGCGTGCAATTTCGACCGCTACAAGAAGATTTTTGTCAAACTCGACTCGCTAAATACCGACATTGTCTTCTATCAAAACCCGAAAAACGACCGTTTTTGGATGGAATTGTCTCAAAAAAACGGGATGGCGGGCGCAGTGGTCTCTTGCTCGAAGTCTGATTATATAGCATTGGTTAATAACGAAATACCCGAGCGATTGAAAAACGCTTTCAAGCGATACGGCATATGAAAAATGGCGTTAGTGTAAATATTAACAGCAAATTGTTAATTGCAATTATTGTTTGTGGATTTTTTATTTATTTTTAACGCCATTCTACAGAGTAGTGAATGAATATATGAATTGTCGACGTCTATTGACGATAGTATTGGTAACACTTGCTTCGGTTGCGAGCGGTCAAACAGAGAACTTTTCCAGCCTGAGCATGTTCAATTATATGTACTACAACCCGGGCTATGCGGGCGACGGCAATGAGATAGAGGCAAGGGGACTGGTACGGAACCAGTGGATGGGTTTTGAGGGTGCACCCCAGACTCAGACCTTCAGTATCGACGCCCCGTTTAAGTTGTTTGGCATAAGGAATGGCGCAGGTTTGACGATTATTAACGATGAAATTGGAAATTTTCAAAACATTGGTTTGAATTTTTCGTATGCATACAGACGTCAAATGCTGCAAGGTGAAGTTGGTTTTGGCGCAGGCTTGAGTATGACAAACCAGTCGTTCAAGGGGCAGTGGATATTTCCTGATGGAAATGAAAACGACCCCTGGGTTCCACAGAACCCCGAAGACAAGCCTATGTTCTTTGACATGAATCTTGGATTCTATTATAGTTCCGAAAATGTGTACTTGAGTTGCTCAATGCGCAATTTGTTGCAGTCGCAAATCAAATACACATCGACAGCAGCGGGCGAAGAGGTGAAATCGTCGTACTTCGCAAGGCAACTATTCATAGGCGCCGGATACGAGTACCAGCTTACAAATCCGCTTTTTACAATTAAACCGAATTTGTTTATGGCCACTGATTTCGCCACAACAACCTTCTCGCTGTCAGGAATTGTAACTTATAACGAAAAATTCTACGGAGGCGTGGCCTACAAGCCTATCGACGCGATATCATTCTTAGCTGGATTATCGCTTCCGTCTGGCATAGAAGTTGCTGTTTCCTACGATTTAACCACGAGCAGTATAATAAATTACAGCCATGGTTCGTTAGAGTTTATGATTGGATATTCATTTAGTTTAGACAAGGATAAGGACAATCGAAAATATAAGAGTGTTCGATTCCTATAATTATTTGGATTTTTATTTTTTTTTATGACTTTTATTGTGTGAAAACAAATACAGTTGGGATATGAAAAAATTAACTTATTTGAGTGTTGTATTGCTCATAATTTCAGGCTGTTCCACCGGTGGAAACGGAGAACTGATAGGTGTGCAGGATAGAAACCCTAACTATAGTGCGCCACCGTTTGGTATGGTTTTAGTTCCAAAAGGCAGCTATCGTATGGGACCAAGCGATCAGGATGTGCCCTGGGCAACCACAGCACAATCTAAAACCGTTTCGGTTCCGGCATTCTGGATGGACGAGACTGAAATAACCAACAACGAGTACCGTCAGTTTGTTTATTGGGTACGCGACTCATTGGCCTACAGACTATTAGGCGAGCAGATCGACGCATATCTGATTTCGGAAGACCAATATGGAGAGCCGATTGACCCGCCGTTTATCAACTGGGAAGAGCCTATAAACTGGTATGGTGAAGAAGAAAAGACCATTCTCGAAGATTTGTACTATCCTGAGCACGAACGTTTCTTCCGTCATCGTGACATTGATACACGCAAATTGGTCTACGACTATTTCTGGATTGATTACAAACAGGCAGCGCAGAAGTTCACATTCGAAAACGAGGCACGCCGTCACTACAACTACAAAACAGGCCAGTACGATGGCGAGATTTTCAATCTTGAAGGAAAGCGTATTCCTATTAAAGACCGTTCATCCTTCATTATGCATGACAAAGTGCATGTGTATCCCGATACATTGTGCTGGATAGGCGATTTTTCATATTCCTACAACGAGCCTATGACTTCAATGTATTTCTGGTCGCCTTCTTACGACAACTATCCTGTTGTGGGTGTTACGTGGAAGCAGGCTTCAGCATTCTGCATTTGGAGAACTCAACTGTTGAACAACTATTTACAGTCAGTAGGTCAATCATTTGAGCAAGAATTCAGATTGCCAATTGAAGGCGAATGGGAGTATGCAGCCCGTGGTGGTAACGATTTGGCAGTTTATCCTTGGGGCGGTCCTTACACTCGTAATGACAAGGGTTGCTTCCTTGCAAACTTCAAGCCACTTCGCGGTGACTATCTTGATGATGGCGGCATGTACACTGTAGAAGTTGCCATTTACGAAGCTAACGATTTTGGATTGTATGATATGGCTGGCAATGTGGCTGAATGGACAAGCTCTGCATACGATGAGAGTGCTTATTCCTTCACACATGACCTGAGCCCTGACTACAAATACAATGCACTGCCCGATGACCTTCCTGTAATGAAGAGAAAAGTTGTCCGCGGCGGTTCTTGGAAAGATATCGCATATTATCTGCAAAATGGTACAAGAACCTATGAGTATCAGGATTCTGCCAAGTCATACATCGGTTTCCGTTGCGTAAGAACCTATATGGGACCTGATGAAACAGGTGCAACATCAAAAGTTTATTAATAAAACTAAAAACTAGTAACTAATTTAAATTCGAATAAAATTATGAGTATTGCCGAATTAACCCAAAGTAGGGGGTACAAAAACTTCATGAAGTATGTGTATGGATGGGGTGCATCAATCGTGCTTGTTGGTGCGTTGTTTAAAATCCAGCACTATCCTGGCGCATCAATAATGTTGATCGTCGGCCTTTTGACTGAGGCCTTAATCTTCTTCTTCTCTGCTTTCGAACCACTAGCAGAAGAATTGGACTGGACATTGGTATTCCCGCAATTGGCCGGTTTGGAGGATGATGATGAAGATCCGGCTGCAGCAAGACCAAAACGTAATTTCGACAGAGTACAGGACCTTCCTGTTGGAGGTGGTGTTAGCGGTGGCGGTGCTGCCGCAAGTGGTGGTGTTCAAGGTGGTGCCCCTGCTCAAGGTGGTGGAGTAGTTTATGCTGGCGGCAGTGGTTCTGCTTTGGCCAAATTCGACGAGATGATTGAGAAAGCAGAAATTACCCCAGGAATGTTCGAAAAACTTGGCAAGGGCTTGGCTAACCTTAATAAGACAATCGACCAGATGGGAGCAACCGTTGACGCAAGTGTCGCAACTCAAGACTTTGTAACGAAAGTCAAAGCCGCATCTGATTCAGTATCTGGTTTGGGTGACGCTTACAAGAAATCGACCGAGGCTTTGTCAGCTTCAGTTGGTTTGCTGTCAGACTCTTATGCAAGTTCAGCACAGTCATTCAATCAGGCTAACAGCCAGGTTGCAGAGGCTTACTCACAGTTCGCAAACAAACTTACTGGCGAGTTGAACTCTGTTGGCGATCTGGGTTCGGAGTACGTTCAGAAACTGGGCGGCTTGAACAAGAATCTGTCGGCACTCAATTCAGTTTACGAGTTGCAACTCGACAATATGAACAAGCAAGTTGAGACTTCGAAAGAATACATCAACGGTTTCGGCAGCATGATTGACAATATGAATCAGACTGTTGACAACACGAAGAAGTTGAATCAGGGTGTTCAACTTTTGGAGCAGAATGTCGCATCATTGAACAACGTATACGGCAATATGCTTTCGTCGCTGAATATTAAGTAATTAAAGAAAAGGAAAAGTTATGGGTCACGGCAAGGAAACGCCTAGGCAACAAATGATAGGCCTGATGTACTTGTTCTTAACATGTATGTTGGCTCTGAACGTATCGAAAGACGTATTGGATTCTTTTGTGCTTGTTAGTGAAAGTTTGGGAAAAACTGTAAAGAACTACGAGACCAAAAACCAAAAGGTCTATGATGAGTTTGAAAAGCAGCTGACAATCAATGAGAACAAAGTTAGACCTTGGAAAGATAAGGCAGATGGCTTTAAGGAGTTAACCGATAGCCTTTGCAATCTTATTGAGAACTACAAGAAAGGATTCCTGACTTTGGCAGAAAACAGCAACGTTGAGAATGTAATCAAGGGTGATAGGTATGTCATTGATTCGATGAACTCAAAAGACAATATTGATTTTGGTGGTCAGTATTTTATTTTGGAAGGACGCGGCGAGATTCTCAAAGGCAAATTGAATGAATACAAAGATGCAGCGTTGGCATTGATTCCGGAAAGCGAAATAAGCATAGTTGATGGAATTAAAGGCACGCTGAACACCGATAGCCACACTGATAAGGAAGGAGCTATTCATACTTGGGAAGCTCGCACCTTTGAGCACATTCCAGCAGTGGCTGATATTGTTATGCTGGACAAGTTGAAAACCGACATCAAGAATATTGAAACAGATGTAATCAACTATCTGTTCAAGCAAATCAGTGCCGGCGATTTCAAATTCAACGCATTGTCAGCTACGGTTATCCCTAACTCTAACTACGTGATGAGAGGCAATGAGTACACTGCCACGATATTCCTTGCGGCATTCGACTCAACGCAGGCCCCTGAAATTCTCGTAGGTTCATACAAGAAGAATGGTCCGGAGAATTACGAGATGGTTGGCGCATACGAGACGTTAACCGTAACAAGCGGCAAGGGTGTATATAAGAAGGTCGCATCATCGCTTGGTGAGCGCAAATGGGGTGGTTTGATACGTATCCCCCGCCCCGACGGCACGGTCTCGAGTTATCCGTTTGAGGAGTCGTATCAAGTAGCCGAGCCAAGTCTGGTTATCTCACCGACTAAAATGAACGTATTCTACTATGGTATCGAGAACCCAGTTGCAATTTCTGTACCAGGTATTCCGTCTGACAAAATCAAGGTCAGCATTCCTGAAGGTGGTGCTACAATTAAAAAAGTTGGCAACGGCTATGAAGTCAAACCTACTAAGCGCAGTGGAACTGTGAATGTGGCTGTTGCGGCAGAAATCGATGGCAAGGCAAAGAATATGGGCAGTATGTTGTTCCGTATCAAGACTATTCCTGAACCTAAAGCAAAGGTTATGGGTTATAGCAGTGGAACTATTGAAAAAGCCGTTCTTAGTGCAGCTAGCGGTGTGCAAGCCGATTTGGAGGATTTCGTTTTCGATTTGAAGTTCAAAATCACAAAATATACTGTCACAACCGTTGTCAGTGGCGGTATGACAAAGGAAATCGCCAAAAAAGGCGGCACCTTTGATGCAGAGGTTAAGAACCTGATAAAAGGATTAAAAAATAATGCGAGAATTACTATAGAAGATATCGAGGCTGTAGGACCCGATGGAGTACCACGCTCATTGTCGCCTATAGTGTTTAAGGTTAAATAAAAAATTGAAGCGTATGAAAAAGTTGTTTTTAATACCGGTTTTGTTTCTGGGTATGCTCTTCACTTGCAATAATGTTGAAGCGCAGGTTATGGACGACATTTATGTGCCGGATCATATTCCAAACAGGAAACCAATCCCGTACAAATATTTACGTGAGGCCGACGCTATGTATAAAAAACGCGTATGGCGTGTTATTGATTTGCGTGAAAAAATCAATCTCAACCTTTATTATCCAACAACAAAGATTAATGAGCGAATGAGCTTGATCGACTTGTTGCTGATGGGTATCAATAACGAAGGTTTGACAGCCTACAACACTGATGACGACCGTTTCACACAACCTATGGGACGTTCACAGATTGAGACCAACTTTGGTGCAGTTGAGAAGAACATTACCTACACAGATGAGAATGGTGATGAGCAGACGCAAACAGTCAAGGGTGAGATTAACAGCACCGAGGTGAAGCAATATTGGCTGAAGGAAGACTGGTTCTTCGACCGTAAGCACTCTACTATGGAAGTTCGCATTATCGGTTTGAGCCCGATACGCTTCTATGTGAAGGATGATGACGGTGGCGAGGACGCTGAGGTGCGTAAGTCAATGGTGTTCTGGATTTATTTCCCGGAAGTTCGCCGCATTTTGGCTGACCACGAGGTGTTCAACAACAACAATGACGCCGAACGCCGCACATTTGATGATATATTCTTCAAACGCTATTTCAACAGTTTTATAGTAAAGGTTTCAAACGTTTATGACGACCGTGGTATAGCTGATTACTCACTTGGTATTCAATCGTTGCTTGAAGCTGAGGCTTTGAAGAAAAAAATCACTGACTACGAGCAGGATTTGTGGGAATACTAATCCGCAGCAATACTCAATATAGAAGAGCCAGTTCAAATAGGACTGGCTCTTTTGTTTTGGCATAATGTAAAAAAACGGCTTTATAATTAACAATATCACCAAATAGTAATTATTTTCAAGCGGTTTTTGAAAAGTCTGTTCTAACTATTAAAACGCCAGCATATGGAACCTAAAATCAGCATCATCAGCGATTGGACGCTGCAACGGCTGCTAACAGAGCTGAAAGCCGGCAACATCAAGATTCCGCGTTTCCAACGTGATTATATTTGGGAAAAATCGAAAGTTGTTAAGCTGCTAAACTCGGTTTACCACCAGTACCCCATCGGATCGCTGTTCTTCTGGAAGGCACCAGCCAAATACGCTTTCTTCATCCGTCCGTTCGACATCGACGGTATAAACGACACTAAAACCGATGGTGATTTTCAGTTCATTCTGGATGGCCAACAGCGCATAATGTCGCTTTTTGTGGCACTGATGGGCAAAACAATGGGCGACTGCGACTACTCAACCATCAGCTTCAACGCCGACCGCTGCGAGTTTGTGATTCCGCGAAGCCAGCGAGAGAAAAACAACATTCCCGTTTGGCAGATTATTGACGGTAAGGAATTTGATAGTGTTATTGCCGGAATAGATAATGGGAAGAAAAACAGCAAGGCCGCGCAGAACCTGCTCCAATGCCGCGATATTTTCCTGAACTATCCGGTGAGCATCGTTCTAACAACCAACACCGAGATTGACGATGTGGTGGAGATTTTCGAACGCATCAACCAGGGCGGCAAACACCTGACAATTTTCGACCTGATTCACGCCACAACGTGGAGCGAGAAATTCGACCTGAAACAGAACATCGATGATTTCAACACAGCACAGCGCATCAAACAATTCGGACGGCTAGGCGAAAAAGTATTCTCTCTTTCACTGACAATCAATGCTTTCGGTGATGCCCGCAGTCTATATCAACTCAAACTGACACCGGAAATCTGCCAGAAAATTTGGCCACGCACCAAAGCGGCGCTGCTCAGTTCGCTCGATTTCTTAAAACAGATGCGCCTATCAGGTGACCTGACAATGTACCATAATCTGCTTCCGACATTGCAGTATTATTTCTTCGCATCAGACTCAAAAATTATCGACGCAAGTCATCAGAAAACGCTTGAGAAATGGTTTTGGGACGCCAAATTCTCGAAACGCTATTCAGCTTCGGCAGCAACGCGTCTAAAAGAAGATGTTCAATGGATTCAATCGCTAATAAACAACGAGATATGATAAAAAGACTATTGTCAGCAGCATTGATAGTATGCTTTTTCAGCTGCAGCAAAACAACAGACTGTCCATCCTACCCTGGCGACCTTTTAGAGTGGCTGCCATACGGCACTGATGAGAAAATTACATTCAGGAGCGGGCAACAAGAACAGACGTTCATCTTTTCTGATGTTTTTTCGACTAAAAGATTCACAACCGGCCGCACTGAAGCTTGCAACTGCGACGCTTTCGCGCACACTAACTCTAGCGTTGATTCAGTGGGAAACATTCAAATGCTATGCTCATCCGAAAAAAAGAAAGTACGATTCGAGTTCATGTATGAGTTCCAACACTATGGGAAACACAGCTCATACTACGTACCACTGAATATCGACAGATTTATGTTCAGCATAAAGAACGACGGGACAGTTGAAGGCACCAATTCAATCGATGCCGCTTTACGCGATTCGGTAATGATTGACAGCAAACTATTTAACAATGTGATTGTTGTGGAAATAGATACTATTGTTGACACCAAAGCTGAAATTTACCGGCTCTATCTAGTGAAAGGACGAGGTGTCGCAAAATATGAATATAAATCAGGGAAAGCGTTCACTCTCACTGATTTATAGATTGTTATAAACCCACATCAACACTTATAGACAAATGGAAAAATCACTTGTTAAGACATACGGCTCAGCTGTTTTCGGGATTGACGCCATCACTATCACTGTTGAAGTGGACATCAGCCCCGGAATGGCTTTTCACCTTGTGGGATTACCCGACAATGCTGTCAAGGAAAGTCAGCAGCGCATCAACGCGGCGTTGAAAAACAACGGTTATCATATGCCGGGCAAAATGATTGTCATAAATATGGCACCGGCCGACATCCGCAAAGAAGGTTCGGCCTATGACCTGACTCTGGCAGTGGGCATTATGGCTGCTTCTGGGCAGATTAAGGCTGATGCGGTTGATGATTACATAATTATGGGCGAACTATCGCTCGACGGCAGCCTACAACCAATAAAAGGCGCTCTGCCCATCGCCATCAAGGCGCGCGAGGAGGGCTTTAAAGGCTTCATCCTGCCAAAACAGAACGCCCGCGAGGCTGCCGTGGTCAACAACTTGGAGATTTATGGCGTTGAAAACATACGTGAAGTGGTTGATTTTCTGAACGGCAATTCCAAACTTGAGCCAACAATCGTGAACACCCGCGAGGAGTTTGCCAATAGCGTAAACCATTGGGACTCTGACTTTGCCGATGTGCGCGGGCAGGAGAACGTGAAGCGCGCTATGGAGATTGCCGCTGCCGGCGGTCACAACATAATTATGATTGGCCCCCCGGGAGCCGGCAAAACGATGCTGGCCAAACGTCTGCCAAGCATTCTGCCGCCGTTCACATTGCACGAGGCGCTGGAAACCACAAAGATTCACTCTGTGGCCGGTAAAATCGACAAAGACACCAGCCTGATGACCAAACGGCCGTTCCGCTCGCCGCACCACACCATCAGCGATGTGGCGCTTGTCGGTGGCGGCACTTTTCCGCAGCCAGGCGAGATTTCGCTGGCGCACAATGGCGTTCTGTTTCTCGACGAACTACCTGAATTCCAGCGTACTGTGCTCGAAGTTATGCGCCAACCATTGGAGGACCGCGTGATAACCATCTCGCGCGCACGGTTCACCGTTGAATATCCGGCCAGCTTTATGCTTGTGGCCAGTATGAACCCCTGCCCTTGCGGCTACTACAACCATCCCGAAAAGGAGTGCACCTGCACACCAATGATGCGCCAGAAGTATATGAGCCGCATCTCGGGTCCGCTGCTCGACCGCATCGACATTCACATTGAGGTGGTGCCCGTGCCGTTCGACAAACTGTCGGGCAAGGAGCAGCTTGAGACGAGCGCGCAAATCCGCGAACGCGTCACCCGCGCCCGCGCCATTCAGCAGCAGCGTTTTGCCGATTATGAGGGCGTGCACTGCAACGCGCAGATGAGTACGCGGCTCATCCGCAAGCATTGTGTTTTAAGCACCGAATGCAGCCAGATGATTAAGAATGCAATGGAGAAAATCGGGCTTTCGGCCCGCGCCTACGACCGCATTCTTAAGGTGTCGCGCACCATTGCCGACCTTGCCGGCGAGCCCGATATCAAGCCCGAGCACCTTGCCGAGGCCATTCAGTACCGCAGTTTGGACCGCGATAATTGGGGACAATAACTGAAGGATTGAAGGCGTGAAGGATTGAAGGATTGAATGTATTAGGATGATGTTCCGATAGTTACGGAATGGATGTTAGGTGTTGGTGTAGGGACGCACTGCGTGCGTCCGTAACAAAACGAAACGCCGCAACCCGATAAACAGATTGCGGCGTTTTGATTTCTTCCAAAGTGCGTTTACAGCAGCGCGTCGATTTTCTGCGCAAGAATTGGTTTGGCGGCTGCGCCAACCTGCTTGTCAACCACTTCGCCGTTCTTGAAGAACAACAGCGTTGGAATGTTGCGGATGCCAAACTGCACCGGAGTGTTCTCGGCTTCGTCAACGTTCATTTTCACAATCTTCACTTTGCCTTCGTATTCGGTGGCAAGTTCTTCAACTATCGGTAACAGCATTTTGCAGGGTCCGCACCACTCTGCCCAAAAGTCAACTACCACAGGGATTGCCGATTTAAGAACTTCAGTCTCAAAGTCGGCGTCGGTTATTCTTTGTGCCATAATTGTAATTTTTGTTGTCGGTAAATGTAGGATTTATTGTTTTATCTCTAACCGATTTTATCCGATTTAAACCGAAATAATATTGGAAACCAATGTTTGTAGAGACGTGGCGCGCTACATCTTTACGTGCGTCCTTATTCCCCAAGCAAACCGGGACGCAAGCGTCGAGTGCGCTCAAGGGCCTGCTCATATTTCCAGTCTTCAATCAGGCGCTCGTTGCCCGACAGCAGCACTTCGGGCACCTTCCAGCCTTTGTAATCGGCAGGGCGCGTATAGACAGGCGCCGATAGCAGATTGTCCTGAAACGAGTCGGAAAGAGCCGATGTCTCGTCACTGATGGCGCCCGGAATGAGCCGCACCACCGCGTCGGCAATGACGGCAGCAGCCAGCTCGCCGCCCGTTAGCACATAGTCGCCGATTGATATTTCCTTGGTAATCAAATGGTCGCGCACGCGCTGGTCGATGCCTTTGTAGTGACCGCAAAGGATGATAATGTTCTGCAGCTGCGACATCTGGTTGGCCATTGGCTGGTTGAACATCTCACCGTCGGGCGAAGTATAGATAATCTCGTCGTACTGGCGCTCACTTTTCAAGTGCTCAATGCACGCCTCGATGGGTTGGATGGTCATCACCATTCCGGCGCTTCCGCTGAAGGCGTAATCGTCGCAGCGGCGGTGCTTGTCGGTCGAGTAGTCGCGCAGGTTGTGGATGTGGATTTCGGCAATGCCCTTCTTCTGTGCCCGCCCGATGATGCTCTGGCTGAACGGCCCGTCAAGAATTTCGGGAACAACGGTGATGATGTCGATACGCATAGCTGTACGGTTTTGTTCGGGGCAAAGATACGGAATAATTATTGTCAGAATATTGTGATAGGGACGAGTCTCTAAGTTAACCTGGGTGCTCTGTTTCCGATTATCACCTATTATTTGAAACCTATCTCACATTCACCACCACCGAAAAATGGTTCGATGCGCCCGAAAGGGTGTAGCGGGCGTGGGCATACTCGACGCTGAAACGTTTCAGGCGCAAGCCGAAACCTAATGACATTCCTGCCATGCCAGGCGCGTCTTTCAGTTTCAGTTCCTGGCGGCGGTTGTAGTTGAAGCCCACGCGCAGATTGAACTGTTTGCCAGGAAAGGCTTCGATGCCAAAAACGCAGTGGCGCAGAATATTATCAGCGAACGATGGCAATGTGATGTTGTCACGCTCAACTTCAGAACCTGGTTCGGTGCTGTTTTTGCTGTCGGCGTTCAGGCGGGGTTTCTGCAACTGCTGCAGAACCAGCGACAGGCGGAAAGGCGCGTGCTCAAGTTGGTGGCTGACGGCTATCGATGCATCGAATGGCACGCGGCCGTAGTGTTCGTCGTAGGCGGTGATTTGCGAGCCTGCGTTGCGCAGCAGTGCCGATGCGGCTGTACGGCCTTCGTTAAAGGTGTAACTGGCTGAAATGTCGGCCATCAGGCCAACTGACGAATAACCTGCCACGAACGACAGAACAGGCTTGAGCGTGGCACCAATGGCAAAGCACGAGTCGAAGCGACGGCCGTACGACAGATGGAAGGCATACTCGTTGGTTAAGAACGAGCCTGCTTCGTTGCCAAAAACATCGTAGCGAGTGTTTTTGCCACCGTTCAGATACTGAATTCCAACGGCCATTGTGCCAGGCACGCGGCTGTCTTGAAAACAATACGATGCGTGGCCTATCGAAATGTCGGCAATATAGTTTACATAATCAGCCGCAACTTTATGATTTTCAATACATGGCAGAAATGCGGGGTTGGTTGCGGCAATGCCCAAATCGGGTTCGGCAATGGCCAGCGGCACGCCACCCATCGCGGCAACGCGCGCCGACGCTGGAATGGCGGCAAACTCATAAACGGGCTGCGCGGCGGCAGTCAGGCAGAGTATTGCGGTCATCGCCGAAAGGCAGAACCGACTGAAAAAACCGATTGAAAATCCCAATTCTTTCATCGCCTAAAGTTTTGATAATGAGAATTTCAACTCAAAGCCGAATTCAGCCGTGGTGTTCTTGTACGAGTTGGTGGTTTTGGGGCTCATCAGGTTATAGTCGTAGTAGAGCCGCAGAGTCACCTTGTCGTTGAGTTCGTATTCGGCCGACAGGTTCATCGACAGGCCCAACTGGCCCGAAGTGATTTCGTCGTTGCGCAGCAGAAGGTCGCGGGTGACAGTTATGTTGTCGCTGACGGTGAAGTCGGCGCGCAGATTGCAGTCGCTCACAAACTGCTCGCCTTTGCGGTTCTTGAACGGAAGCACAAGTTCCTGAATTCGGTAGCCCGCACCAACCACATACTCGCGTTTGTAGAGTTCGAGCATCTGGCTGTTAGTCAGGTTCATTGTCATAGTGCGGCTGCGCTTGTACTCGAACCGCGAACTCAGGCTGTTGAGCCACGTCACATCCACGCCGAACAGCGGCGTGAAGGCTTCGGTTATTGAGAACGATGTGATGTCGTAGTAAGGCACAAACAGTCTGCCGTCGCCCACTTCGGCCACCGACCACGACATGTTACCGTATTCGGGCCGTCGCGCCTGCTCGTAGTTGTAGCCCTTGCTGCTCATGAACGAACCCACGCTGAAGGTGCTCTGATAGCCATGAGAGAGCGATATATTCTTGACTTTCTTGCTGATAGGTTTGTAGGCTGTCAGGCCGTCCCATTTGACTTTCCAGCCAGGACGGAAGTTTTTCCACGTTGTGAAGTCCAGCCCGTTGTTGCGGCCCGTGTAGGCTGCCAGGAAGGCGGGCACGGCAATGTCGGGATTCGAGATGGAATAGCCCGCAGGCATTGTCGAGTCCGACTCGCCCACAGGTTCGTAGGCGTCAAATCCTGTCGGTTCGTGGCCGCGGCGCATATTGGCCTGTTCCCAGGCGAATTTGTGAAGATTGCGGCGGTACTCTTCGAACGCCTTCGAACGCGTGCTTTTCTCAGTCGGGCGGTCGCCGAAGGCTGTGTTAAGCGTCCAGACGGTTACATTGTAAGCACCTGATTCCATGCGCGTTGAGCGATAGACATCATATTGGTCGTGCTTGGCGTCGTAGTTACCCATCAGGTAGTACTCGCTTGTTTTTCGGGTGATGGTGCGCTGGCCAGTGAAGTCGATTTTGAGAGCCTTCACAGGTTGATAGGTTGCCTTGATGTCAACTCGGCGCTGGTTCGATGTCAGGAACGGCTGAATCAGGTTAATGTTGTCGATAAGGTGGCCGCGGCGGGCTTCGCGCTCAGCGAAAGCGGTGTCCTGATAGCCAAAGATGAAGGCCAGACCAGGTGTTTTGCGCAGTTCGGCAAAACTGTAGTTCGGAGTGTAGCCTTCGAGCGTCATGGCGTTCGACTCGGTGTAGGCAAACGACACGTTTTTGAATCCGATGATGGCAAGTCCCACCCCTTCCATCACGCGACGGGCAGGCGAATCGTGCGTCAACCTCTTGCCTGTGACGGTCACTACGGCATCTTCAACATCTTCATCCACAGTCACTTTCACACGATTGTCGTTCAGCACCGTGAATGACGATTTCACTTCTTTGCCGCCAACCGCCACCTTCACCACAATGTCGTCCGACGTGCGCAGGTTGTGACTCACCACTTTGGCCGTGCCTTTTTTGGCCTTGAATCCTTCTTTGGTGGCTTTCACGGTTTCCGTCTTCTGCGCAAGCCGTTTCTCACGCGTCTGCTTGTATTTCTTTGTCAACTCGTCGAGCGGTTTGACTTTCTTGTACAGATTGTCGAGATTGCCCTGAGCGTTGATGTTTATCTGGTTGGTGTTGCCGATGGTGTTGCCCGTGTAGAGCGACGAGTCCTTCACTTCGGGCCCGCGATCCCACTTATAGGTCGATGCGTAGCGCGCCGTGAGCGATGTCCAGTTCAGAAGCGGAATCTTGTTGATTGGCACAGTGTACGATGCCGTGAACTTCTGGTTGTGCTCTTTGGCCAGACCGCCTTCGAGAATCGACTCCCAAACATCCTTCTTAAATTGTTCATACTCAGTGCGGTTTGTTTTGTCAATCAGTCCTGCGGGCTCTTCAATAATCGTCATAGTGTTCATCATCCAGGTGAACTTGATGCCTTTTGACAGGTTGTATTTGATGCTGAATTCGCGTTCCCAGTCGAACGATTTGTCGCACGTCGGCGTGTATTCTTCACCGCCCGATGTCATGCCCATGCTGATGTTGCGCAGTTTGGTCTCGTTATACTGGCGTTTCATACCTGTGCGCCAAGCGATTTGGGCTGGTGCCAGATAGAAGTTCATATCGCCCACTATTCGCAAATACGGCTTTTTGAGCAGTTTCGATTTCTTGAACGGCTCAATGGCCTTCGGCTGGTTGTTGAACGTGTAATTAAGTGAGCCACTGTGTGTTGTAGTATTGTCGTACTTCACGCTATAGTCCGAATGCTTCTCTTCAACGTAGGCGTAACTTGCGCTCAGGTTCGATGGCGAGTAGAAGTGCGTCTTGTTCGAGTTTTTGTTTTTCTTCGCCTGGCGCTTCTTCTGCCGTTCCGTCATGTTCTCTTCATCGGCCTTCGATGTCTGCTTCTTCTTTGTGCGCTGACCCACGCCAACGTTGGTGAAACTGATGCTTCGACGTTCGGTAAGGTCTTGAATGCCATCCATATACTCTTTGCGTTCAGAGCGCGACATGCCCTTGGTGCCTTCCTTAATCTTCACGTCGGGGTCGAACGGATTGTATTCAGGATTGACAGCCATGCGCGAGTAACTCATGAACATCGGGATGCGCACGTTAGCGTCTTTCGGGAAGAGTTTGCCCAACTCAATGTTGGCGGCCACGTCCACCGAGTTGGTCTGTTCCATCGAGCGTTCCGATGTCGATTGCTCGATAGAGCCGAACCCAGCCTGCGTGGTGCTTCCAGCCACGTTCACATTACCTAAATCGGCCATCTTGATGTTCACGGCGCCCTGAGCCGCCCAACCGCCACTCTCGTTGAAGTCGGTGAGCCGCAACTCGTTAACCCAAATCTCAGCCGATTTTGTCTGACCGTCGTCGGCATTGGTGAACACGTTGTCTTTCTGCAGCGGGTTGCGCACGCCAATCATCAGCGATTTCACAATGGCAATGTTCGGGTTACCCATCACGGTAATCTTGCGTTTGGTGCGGCCGCTGCCTGTTGTCACCACGTAGGGCATGGTCTGCGACACCGACGGGTTGCCCGATTTTATCTCAGCGTTGCGCTCAAGTTTAGCATCAACCAACTCGCTGAAAACAATTTCCATGCTGTTCTCATCGGGCCAAACCAGACGGCGGTTGTCATTATTGTCGGGGTACGGGCGCGATGTCCACCACGGTGTAACCTTCAGCGGCACCTCGTACTCGTAGTAGTTTTCGGTGTAATCTTGTCCGATGCGGATGAAGCAGGTTATCTCGTCGTCGCTCAGAGATGACTCGTCGCCCACGGCCTCAGCGTGAATGAACATTTTGAGTTTCTCATAGTTGCGCATATCAAGGTTCATCGTTTTATAAACGGCTTTCGAGTAGCCGTCGCCCAAACCTGTCACCTTCATGGTCATACTCTGCTCGTTGAGTTCCACAAGTTGCGTCTGCGACGGGTCCTGCTCGCGTGTCACGCCCACAGGCAACAGGTAGTTCACTGGCGCGCGGCTGCCGTTTTCCTCAATGTTCACCGTCGAAATGCTGAACGATGCGGCCGACTCGTTGTTGTTCTCGTTGTTCGATAGAAGCGCCTCGTTGCCAGCCTTCAGGTCGTAGTCATAGGTGAACCAGTCGCCCTTCACAAGGTCGAGAGTGGCGAAACGCAGAACCACCTTCTGCTGCCATCCATGAAGGAACATACGCATAAAGCGGATTGATGTAAAGTCTTCGATGTCGCCCACTTGCTGGCGCGCATGTGAGTTCAGAGGAATGCGGAACAAGTACCATTTCACAGCCTTGCGCTCGCCGCTTGGCAGCGAATTGGTCACATTGCGCTCGTCAACAATGTAGTTCGAGCCGACCATCATATTGTCGCGGTTCAGGTCCACTCGGTATTGGAAGTACGACTCGCCCTCACTCAGCGTGTAGTCGCCGTTAATATCCTCAATATCAGGCTTCGACGTGGCATAGGTCGATGTGGCGCCAGTGCTCACAGGCGAGTTGCCCTCGGGGTTGTTGTAGTTCATATAGCGGTCAACAATTCCGTAGCCAGCCTCGTCATAATCGCCGCCCTTAAAATAGTGATAATCATCGCCAGACGGGTCGGCGCGGAACTCGCGGAAGACATCGGGGTCCAGAACGCTCTCAAGTCGGTCAAGATAGGTTGAGAAGAACACCTGCTCGTCCGACGGGCCACCGCTGAACGATGAACTGCTCAGTCCGTCGAGACCCACATCCTGATAGCGGCGCTGGCTCTCTTCGTTCACAAAACTGATGTTGCTCTTCTGCACGGCAGGCACGCGTCCCCACGCCGTCTCGTCATACTCTGCGGGATCGGGCGGATAGTTGGTCGGCAGGCCGTTCTCGTAACTCTTGCGGCTGTCTTTCAGCACGTCTTCTGATATGTTACCGAAGTTGAAATAGAGTTGGCCGCCAGGGTTGAGCGAGTCTTCCTCAACAAACGGGTCCATCATCCAGAACTCAAGGTATTCAATGTTCGACGTCTCGAAGTTTTTGGTTGTCGTCTCGCGCATGATGCCGCCCCACTTGTCCTGCGGATTGCGGAAACGACCCGTGCGGTCGTAGTCGTCGGTGCTGTAGTTGTATGGGCCGCGGATGGTCGGGTCGAAAGCCACATCGAAGGTTGTCAGATAGATGGCGTCGCCCGACGATTGGTCGCGGTTGGGGTAGATGTTCAGTTCGGGTACGCGGTAGGCGTTCAGCCGCGACTGCTCTGCCTTCGACACTGGCGAACTGGCCTGGAACATCAGCGGGTCAATCTTGTACCATGCTATTTTGGCGCGGTTGTAGCCCGCCTCAATGTTGTTGAAAAGGTCGGCCTCGCGGAAAATGTTGCCTTGCGGGATGCTGGCCAGAGTCCAGGCCTCGCGGTTGGTCATGTCGTAACTCGACTCGCTGCTCTCAAAATCATCGATATACACCTCTCCCGACTTACCCACAGCCCTGCGGTTGTGGCCAGGCACCAGTTGCGCGTATTCACCTTGCAGCGACATTGTCGATTTCTCTTTCGTCTCGATAAGTGGCAGCCAGTCAAGGAATTTGGTGAGCAGCGGCAACTCAACTTCATACGAGCCGTTCAGGCCCCAGATGGTGTTCGAGATGGGGTCCTCGCCCACGTTCACCTTTGTGGTGGTGGGTTTCTCGTTCAGGTGCATCACGGTGGCGCCCAGGTTGAAGCGGTCGCTGAAGCGATAGTCCAAATGCGTGCCCAGCAGCGTTTTTTCCATCAGGCTGAACGTTGAGTTGCTCTCGAGCGAAACCTTGATTGGCGTGCCCGAAACCAGATAACTCTCGTTGATGATTTTCACGCGGCCCATGCTGTAGTCAACCGTGTAATCGACATTCTCTGTGAGAGTTATGCCGCCAGCAGTCACCACCACCGAGCCTTGCGGAATGTTGAACGAGTTGAGCGAAATTTCCGACCCGCCCGACGATTTGTACGAGCCGTGCAGGTAGAATTTGCTCTTCGATGTCATCTGCTGAGCCTTGTATTGCGTTGAGTCGTAAAGTTCCTGAAAAACAAAGTCTTTCGACTGAAGGTCGCCGCCCAGAGTGTCATGCAAGTGGCCGCCAAAAGGCTCAACCACAGGGAAATAGATGCGACCGTTGGTGGTGTTCACCGTCACGCCAGGAATAAAGTCGAAATATCCGTTGCCGCCCTCAACGTAGTCGTTTTTGCTGTTCAAGTTGTCCAAACCCATCAGGTTCAGCAGTTTGGCATTCTTGATTTCCTCACTCAGAAAAGCGTTCGAGAGTTTCCTAACCCTTGATTTGTTGTTGTAGTATTCAACCTCGAGCACAAAATCCTTAGCATTGAGTTGGTAGGCGTCGAGCGAATAGACGTTCTTCATCATCAGGTCCCAGTTGGGATATTTTGGTGTAAAGTTGCTGCCCTTCAACAGTTTGACAATCAGGTTGTCGGGATTGGTGATGCCGTCGCTTGTGAACTCACCCACCTTGTAACTCATTCCGTCGACGGTGTACTCATAGGCCACGGCCAGAACCTCATCGCCGTTGAGCGCACTGTTCAGCGTGATGTAGCCCAACTGCGTGTTCACGGTGTACTCGTTGCTGTTCAGTTTGCGGGCGTACTCAACCTTCTCGTAGTCGCGGGCGCCAGCCAGACCTTCGTCGGCCAGAGCCTTTGTCACCTCGTCGATGTTGCGCACATTGGGCACGCCCAGAATCTGTCTGTATAGTGTGTTGGCGTTGTTGTCGGGCGCACTGTTGCCCATAAAGCCGATGTTCGGATTCAGCACGGCGCGGTCCTTGCGGTTATACATCGGATATTCCTCGCGTTCCTCGCCCAAATCCATAAAAGCCACAATGTTATGAGCGTTCTCGGTTGAGCGTTTTGTGTTGGTCACCCACACCTCAACCTTGGTAATCTGCACGCTTGTGACAATCAGCGGCAACTGCTTCAGAGCCCTGTCGTACTGCGAGCGGAAGAAGTGCGAAAGGAAGAAGTGGCGGTTCTTGTCGTAATCAACCGCCGACACGTCGAACTGGCTCACCTGCGCGCCGCCCTGCGTGGTGATGGTTTTCGACTCGCCTTTCTGCTGCGAAATGACAGTGGAAACGTACAACTTACCGAATTTCAACTCGGTGAGAACGCCAAACAGACTCTGACTGCCCGTGATGAGCGATGTCGATAGCGGCAGCGACACGTTTCCAGCCTCAATCTTCTGGATGATGTCGTCCTCTTTGCCCTGGAATTTCAGGTTGATGGTATTGTCGAAATCGAACTGTGATTCAGTGTCATAACTGATTTTCATCTCAAGATTGTCACCGATTTTTCCAGCCACGCTCATCTGAATATTCTCTTTGAAGTCGAAAATGGTCTGGCGCCTGAGCGATTGCGCAATATTGGGGTTCTCAGTATTGGTGATTTTCAAGCCGAATTTGAGCGATGCTGTTCCCTGCGGCTTGATGTCGATTACATTGCTGCCGAAGATGGTCTCAAACAGTTCATTATCAACGTTGAACTTGGTGAACGAGCCGCCCTGGCGCTCGAAACTCTCGTTGCGGTAGCGCTGCCGCCAGTAGTTTTTCAGAGAGTTGTTCACGTCATAGTCGCCGTATTCCTCGCGCGACATTGTGAACGGCGGTCTCACATCCACGCCGCCAACCTTCTGGTGGATGATGTACTGGTCGGTCTCGTCGTCATACTCAACCTCGTTGGTGAAGTTCGACGGGTCTTTCAGTCCGATGTTCGATGCGGGACGCACGGGCTCATACGGCGTGCGCGGCGGCCTGGCAATGCGGTAGCGCGGCGCGGCCGTGTCGCCTGTCTGCTGCGCACTGACATTAGCGGCAAGCATAAAAAACGCCGCTATCAACGCACACAACTTTGTTCCGTACATCGACCTCATCTGAAAAAACTATATGGGACCCTTAGTTGCTTCCCCATTCGTGACTCTTTTCAACAGGACGGCCGCATCTGCCTGCCGTCCAATGTTTTATATGGATTTTAAGGCTTTCTTCACCATATCCTCAACCTTCATCGTCGGGTCTTCCTTAAGCAACTTGTCGAGTAGTTTCTCGACAAGGTTCTTCTGGAAACCCAAAGCGACTAAAGCAGATAACGCTTCTTCGCGGTTTGTATTGCTTTGAGCGAACAAAAAATCAGTGTTTGCTTCGGTCTTTCCGATTTTGTCCTTCAAATCAACAATCACTCTTTCGGCCGTCTTCAGTCCCACGCCCTTCACGCCTTTGATGATATTGACGTTGCCCGTGAGCACCGCGTCGCGTAACTCGCTGGCACTCAGCGACGAGAGAATCATCCGTGCCGTGCCTGCCCCCACGCCCGAAACGGTGAGCAGCAGGCGGAACACCTCGCGCTCTGTCTTCGACGCGAATCCGTAGAAAAGTTGAGCGTCCTCTCGCACAATGTGATGCAGGAAAATAATGGCCTGTTCCTTGCCCGAAAGAGCCGTGTATGTGTTAAGCGAAATGAGAATCATGTAGCCAATGCCGCCGTTGTCGATGACCACATACGTCGGTGTCAGTTCCGCAATCCGCCCCTGAATATATTCGTACATTGTAAATCAGCGTTTTGAGATTAAACGTGCAAAGGTAGAAAAAATTGGGAATTGGGCTTTTTCAAGAACGAAAACTCGCTTCAACTTTCAATTGGCAGATTCACTTCTTTCGTTTATCTTTCCCACATGATTGAACCGAAATTCGATACCACCTTTTTCGAGCGCTACGCCATGATAGCGCTGCAAACCATACTGGGCGACAAATACGCGTGTCTGGTCAACTCTGACCGCCCCGACCTGCAAGATATTGAGCACAGTCTTGGCGTCGAAGTGACGCGTTCAATGAAGGAAAACAAAACTGAAGCCGAAATGCTTGTGAACGAGCTGGCCGGCGACAACATCTTCTGCATCGACGAGTCCGACTTGCACGACATCGAACTCTACGGCTACGCCTTCGGTCTGAATTACGGACATTATATGGGCGAACTCGAGAAACGGTACTGGTCGCTGGCGCAGCCACTCAAGCGAATCATCAAAAGCAAGGTTCACAAGGTGGCCGACGGGTTCTACGGCAATTTCAACCAGTTTGAACTCTTCATCTTCACCAAAGATGACCTTACGCGCCACGAAGTGCAACTCACGGTTTATTATATGACCGAACTACAGAACTCAAACGCCATACGCTACTCGAAACTGCACATTGCCCAAACCGACAAACTCTATGTCTGCGACTTGAAAACACAAACAGTCGAAGAACACGCCCTCTGCAAAGAGCAGTGCCGCGCATTCTACAAAAAAGCGGTGGAATGAAATCCTTACTTCTTCTGCTCCTTCGCCCAGCTGTCTTTCAGGCCGACGGTGCGGTTGAACACCAGGTGCTCGGCGGTTGAGTCAGGGTCAACATTGAAGTAGCCGATACGTTGGAATTGGAAGTGGTCCAATGGTTTGGCGTTGGCCACGAACTTCTCAATGAAGCAGTTCTTGAGCACGTGCAGCGAGTCAGGGTTGATAATCTCCTTCATTGCCTCCAGAGCCTCGCAGTTGCGGGCCTCGCGGATGGCGGCCATCTCGTCGCGCGGGTTCTCCACCTTCCAAAGGCGGTCGTACAGACGAACTTCTGCAGGCAGGCAGTGACCGACGCTCAACCAGTGCAGAGTGCCCTTCACCTTGCGGTCGCTGCCGGGCAGGCCGCTGCGGGTGTCGGGGTCGTACTCGCAGTTAACCTCAACAACATTGCCGGCATCGTCCTTCTTGCAACCCGTGCACTTCACAATGTAGGCGCTCTTCAGGCGCACTTCCTGACCAGGCGTCATTCGGAAATATTTCTTCGGTGCGTCCTCCATAAAGTCGTCACGCTCAATCCATAACTCGCGACTGAACTCAATCTTGTGCGTTCCCTCCTCGGGGCGCTCGGGGTTGTTCACAGCCTCAAGCTCCTCAACTTGTCCTTCGGGATAGTTGGTGATAATGCACTTCACGGGGTTCAGCACGGCCGAGACGCGTGTGGCGCGGGCGTTCAAATCCTCGCGGATTGAACTCTCGAGCAGCACGAAATCGTTCAGCGCATCGTAGGTTGTGTAGCCGATTTTGTCGACAAAGTTGCGGATTGACTCGGGCGTGTATCCGCGGCGACGGAAACCGCACAGGGTCGGCATTCGCGGGTCGTCCCAGCCGTTGACAAGGCCTTCCTTGACCAGAATGAGCAGGTTGCGCTTGCTCATCAACGTGTAGTTCAGGTTCAGTTTGTTGAACTCGTACTGACGCGGGCGGTTGTCGTCCAAATCCTTGCCTTCCTTCAGTTCATCGATAAAGTAGTCATATACAGGGCGGTGCACCACAAACTCCAGAGTGCAGCACGAGTGCGTCACGCCCTCGAAGTAGTCGCTCTGCCCGTGGGCGAAATCGTACATCGGGTAGGCCTGCCACTTGGTGCCAGTGCGGTGGTGCGGGTGCTTCACAACGCGGTAGATAATCGGGTCGCGGAAGTGCATATTTGGGTTGGCCATATCGATTTTGGCGCGCAGAACCATTCGGCCCTCCTCAATCTCGCCGCGGTTCATCTTCTCAAACAACTCGAGCGACTCGCTTGCAGGACGGTCGCGGTAGGGGCTGTTCTGACCAGGCTCGGTGGGCGTTCCCTTCTGCGCGGCAATCGCCTCCGACGACTGCTCATCCACATACGCCTTGCCCTCCTTTATCAGCCTTACGGCGAAATCCCAGAGTTGCTGAAAATAGTCCGAAGCGTAGTACTCGTGGCCCCAGTTGAAGCCTAACCATTTGATATCCTCTTTGATAGCATCGACATACTCAACGTCCTCCTTCACAGGGTTGGTGTCGTCGAAGCGCAGGTTGCAGACACCGCCGAACTGCTCGGCCATACCGAAGTCAAGACAAATGGCCTTTGCGTGGCCAATGTGCAGATAACCATTGGGCTCGGGCGGAAAACGGGTTTGCACGCGTCCGCCGTTTTTACCCTCGGCAAGGTCTTTTTCAACTTGCTCAATAATGAAGTTCGATTTGCGCTCAACTTCCTTTGTCTCTTTTTCTTCGATAGCCATATTTTGTTGTTTAATCGTTTAACTGTTTAAAAGTTGAGTCGCTTCGCTGTTGAGAAGTTGAGTCGCTTCGCTGTTTAGATAACAACCATTCTCAACTTCTTAACTTCTAAACTTTCTCAACCCTCTCAACCTTTATTTTTCAATCCTAATTTCTAAATAATAAAATCACTCTGCCAGCTCCCACTCAAACCCGTCTTTGGTGTCTTTCACGTTGAAACCGATGGCGGCCATCTCGTTGCGGATGCGGTCGCTTGTGGCCCAGTCCTTGTTCTGCTTGGCCTGTTGGCGAATTGACAGCAGAAGGTCGACGGCTTTGCGGTACGACTCGCTGCTGCCGCTGCCCTGCTCCTCAACCTGAAGGCCGAGAATGTCGCAAACAAACGTGCGGAACACGCTTTGCAACTCGTCAAGGTCGGCCTGACTGATGGTGCCCTTGCCGTCGGCAACGGTGTTCACAGCCTTTGCAGCCTCGAACAAGTGCGAGATGACGATTGGCGTATTCAAATCGTCGCACATTGCCTCCTCGCAGCGCTCGCGCAAGCCAGCCACATCAACTGTGGTCTTGTCCGACGCACGCAGTTTCATCAGTCGGTTGTAGGTCTCCACAATCTTTGCCAAACCTTTCTCCGACGCTTGCAGAGCCTCGTTCGAGAAATCGACCGTTGAGCGGTAGTGCGCCTGAAGAATAAAGAAGCGGATGGTCATTGGCGAATAAGCCTTGTCGAGCATCTCGTTGCCGTCTTTATCCTTGTGGCTGCCGTTGAAGAACTCGCCGAGCGTGATGAAGTTGCCAAGCGACTTGCCCATCTTCTGTCCGTTGATGGTAATCATATTGTTGTGCATCCAGTAGTGGACCGAATCGTGGCCCAGAGCTGCCGCCGACTGTGCAATCTCACTTTCGTGATGCGGAAAAATCAGGTCCATACCGCCACCGTGAATATCAAATTCTTCGCCCAGATACTTGCAGCCCATTGCCGAGCACTCGATATGCCAGCCAGGGAAACCGTCGCTCCAAGGCGAAGGCCAGCGCATAATGTGTTCAGGTTGAGCGCGTTTCCAAAGGGCAAAATCGCACGTGCGGCGCTTCTCATCCTGACCGTCAAGGGCGCGGGTGGTCTCGAGCATCTCCTCAACATTGCGGCCCGAGAGTTTGCCGTATTTGAATTTCTTGCTATATGCCTCAATATCAAAGTATATTGAGCCGTTGCTCTCGTAGGCGAATCCGTTTTCGAGAATCTTCTTCACAAACTCAATCTGCTCGATAATGTGCCCCGACGCGCGCGGCTCGATGGTTGGCGGCAGAACGTTGAGTTTGTTCATCGCCTCGTGGTAGCGCAGGGTGTAATATTGCGCAACCTCCATCGGCTCAAGTTGCTCCAGACGGGCTTTCTTTGCGATTTTGTCCTCGCCCTCGTCGGCATCGTGCTCAAGGTGGCCCACATCGGTAATGTTGCGCACGTAGCGAACCTTGTAGCCCAGGTGCAGCAGATAGCGATAGAGAATATCGAATGTTATAGCAGGCCGAGCGTGCCCCAGGTGGGCATCGCCATAAACCGTTGGCCCGCAGACGTACATTCCAACCCTGCCCTCGTGTATCGGCTTGAACGGTTGTTTTGCACGCGCTAAAGTGTTGTATATGAATAACTGTTCCATTTTCTGATGTTTTAAGTTTTAACTTTCAAAGTTTTCCTGACAAAAGTAGAGTTTTCTTTTGAATTAGCTAATTCGCCAAAATGCTTAACTTTGGGGTGCATATAAAAACTTTCATTTATGAAAAGTGTAAGCGTTTCGACAGCAAAAAATAATGCCCCAGTAAGTTATGACGAACTCGTAAATTAATTTTAAGTTTTAAAGCAACTATATATGCAGAACAATCAAATACAACTTTTTGAAAACAGAAAAATACGCTCTCAATGGAACGATGATGACGAACGCTGGTACTTTTCTGTTGTGGATGTAGTTGCAGTTCTTACTGACCAAGAAAACGCTCGCTCCGCAAGTACATATTGGGCTGTGTTGAAGAAAAGGTTGATTGCCGAAGGTGCCAACCAACTGCTTACAAATTGTAAGCAGTTGAAAATGTTAGCAACCGATGGGAAAATGCGATTAACCGATGTTGCTGATACAGAGCAACTTTTGAGAATAATACAATCCATTCCAAGCAAAAAAGCCGAACCGTTTAAGCAATGGCTTGCGAAAGTTGGCAGTGATATTTTAGACGAAAGCGTTGACCCTGAATTGACAATTGACCGCGCCATCAAAAATTACCGCCGTATCGGATATAGCGAGAATTGGATAAATCAACGCATAAAATCAATCGAAGTGAGAAAGGCTTTGACCGACGAATGGGACAGGTCGGGCGTCAAACAAGGCCAAGAATATGCATATCTTACTGATTTGATGTATCGAACGTGGGCTGATATGTCAACCAAAGAATACAAACGGCTCAAAGGCTTAAAAAAAGAGAACTTGCGCGACAATATGACAAACATTGAACTAATTCTTAATATGTTGGCCGAAGCATCCGCCACAGAACTGTCGCAGAAAAGCAATCCGAAAAACTTGGACGAAAGTACAATGGCAGCCATTTCGGGCGCAGAAGTGGCAAGAGACGCAAGATTGTCGTTGGAAGAACGCGGCGGCGAAACCATTAGCCCTAAAAATGCCAAAGAGTTAGGTAACATTCGATTGCCATTCAATGAGTTGCCCAACAATGATGACGATTTTTAGCGATTTGTAACAGACTGGCAGCAAAAAAACAAGTAGGAACGAAAAAACTTTCCGTCCCTACCACATAATCAATGTTTTATCTGAAATTTCAATTCACCATCACGCGTTTGGCCACGTTACCGACCTTGACAAGGTAAACGCCTGTGGCATTTACACGAATTTCTGCACGGACGCAAGGCGTTGCGTCCCTGCCAACCATTCTGCCCATTGCATCATAAATGCGGATTACTTCGGTGGCGTTCTCTACAATAATGGTGTTGCCGCGGGCATAGATGTTGATGGCGTTGGCGGCTGATTCCGAAACGGCGGTAACAGGATTGGTATTACCGCCTTGATTCTCGTTGTTGTTTTCTTCACCGTTGTTTGTGATATTGTTATTGTTTTCTTCTATTGCTATACTTTCGTATTTTCGGACCATTTTTGAAAAATTTGTCCATTCGTTGTTCCAACTATAAGAAATACATTGTGTTTGATTTCCATTGTTGTCATATTCAAATGCCTGCTTTGTATACTCTTTCCATCCATTATTCCAGAAATATTGAATATGTTGAGTTTCTTTTCCGTTGCTATATGCATATATAGTTTTTGAACTTTCTTTCCAGTCATTATTCCAAGTATAAGAAATCATTTGTGTTGTATTTCCGTCATTGTCGTATTCATAAATTGTCTTTAAATTAGCTTCCCATTCATTGTCCCATCTATAAGTATTTATTTGTATCTGATTCCCCTTATCATCATACTCGTAGGTGTATTTAATGGATTCCTTCCACCCATTGTTCCAACTGTACATAATTTGTTGTGATTGATTTCCATTACTATATTCATATACTGATTTCGAGCTTTCCTTCCACTCATTATTCCAAGTATAAGAAATCACTTGTGTTGTTTTTCCATTACCATCGTACTCAAAAACGGATTTTGTGTTGTTACCCCATCCATTATTCCAACTATAATTGTTCAATTGTGATTGATTACCATTGTTATCGTACTCATAAGTGTACTTAACAGATTCTTTCCATCCATTTTCCCAATAAAACAAGATTTGTTGTGTTTGATTGCCAATATTATCGTATTCAAAAACTGACTTTGTTAAAATATTCCAATCATTGTTTTTCCAAGTATAAGTTGTCAAACTATCACAAACCCAAATTGTTTTTGCAGAACTAATCAGCGAAGAACAAATAAAAAATAGAGATACTAATTTTTTCATTTTAACCAGATTTTAAAATATTAAACAACTAACAACTAATCCTTACTTACACATTCGCCATAAAACATAAAAAAAGCGTGAATCTCAACTATTCCCGCTTACAGAGGTAATTGGCGTAACCTGGTATATACGAAATAAGTCAAGCACACGCCAAAGCGTGGCAAACTCATTTCTCCTATATACCTAAAAGTGCCAATTTTTCTGTAAGGAAGAAAAAGTTCTGCTTTAATATGTTGTAATACTGATGTTTAAAATATCGTTTTTTATACCATAGGCAAAACAACTTTAAATTTCATACCGCAATCAAAGATAAAATATGTATTTGTAAATACATTATTGTTTGCTTTTTTTTGTTTTCACGCACATTAACTTTGATAACAATTTCTCGCCCTTTTTAGTTAATGACCATATTTCTTCAAAACCCGTTGTATTTCTTGTTATTACTCCGTATGTAATAAATTGATGTCTAATTGTAGTCAAATCATCGGGGTCAATACTAAATCCACTTTCCTTAATATTTTCTTTTTCTTCTATTGCAGAAGAAAAAACTTCGGAAATATTAACAGACCTATTATTTTCCAGTTTTATTGCTGCTATTTTGAACCATTCGAGCCACGTGTACGAGAATTTCAAAGTAATAATCTCCCGATTGTCTGTATTACCCCAAATATCCCAATTATATTTCATAATATGTGCTGTGAAAATTTCATCCCAATCCGCAATGTCGATAGCACCATTAATATCTTTTTCAATTCGAGCCTTGTAAGCTCTAAAAGCTTCATTTTCTTTTCGTAATTCGTTGATTTCTTGCAATGACTCACTATTTGCCATTAAATTTGCCTTTACCCAACCTGTTCGTGGATATGTTTTTATCATCTTCGGCAAACTGATAGCAACTTCTGCGTTAAGTTCGTCAGCGTTTTTCCAATATTTGACCAATCTTCCCGTTTCAACTTTTTTGCGGAATTTGTCAAGTTTTTCCCTTAAATCATCCTTCAAATCAGCTTTGCTCAATGGTATAGATGATATGTCTTTATTTAAAAATGCTAAAACAGGAATATTCTTTGAAACAGCATAATCATATTCCTTTTCGGTATAACTAACACCGCTTTCATCCATACTACCATATCTTGCACCAATCATTAGAATATAATAGTCGCAATCATCAATGATTTTTTTTATGAATTCAAATTGTTCCTCATCCATAGCAGGGAACAATTCCATCCCGGCGGGAATACAATCTAAACTCATAATGGTTTGCATTACCTTGGTACGTTCTTCTTTTAAGTCAGAAAACGTTGAACTGATAAATATTTGGTAGCGTTTTTCCATAAATCGTTAAATTTAATAAGTGGTGTTATGTACATCAATACCATTTGGATGTTAATAGTTCTTGCAGGCTATCAAAAATACGGATTTTGGACACTAAAATGCGATTCAGTCATTTTTTGTGCATAACTTTTAAATACAAAATTTGTGGGATTTTTCGTCAAGAGAATATGAACGAAAAGCGCAATATGTCAGTTAGTTATTTTATTAAGTAAAATATTTGCATCGGTTTCCATTTTGCAGAAAGCAAACCACTTTTTGCCCAAATCCTTGATTGATGCGCCAATATGGTAGGCATCGTTGTCGATTATCAAGAAACGGTCGTGAGAGTCGGCAAACTCTTGAATCTCAATCGGCTCATATTGTGCATTATGCCTTTGCAAATCGAGTTGCAAATTAGCACTAATTGTTTTTGTGTAGATTTTTGCTGTCACATTAGTTTGCCGTTTATTGAGCATTTGCAGGACTGTGTCGTCAACATAATTGTCAATCAAGACTATGCGGCGGTTTGCACTACGAATTAAGTCGCTTACAAACTTGTAGGCATCGAAAATCTGGCCGTTGTAGAATATTCCCTCAACAGGCGGCAGCGAAGTGCGGACAAAGAAGTCGATTTTGTTTTCGGTTTCAGCCACCCGCTGCTCCAGCCGTTCAAAACGCTGATTTATTGAATATCCCTTAAGCAAATACTCTTTCAACACGCGGTTGGCCCATTGACGGAATTGTGTGCCGCGTAACGATTTCACACGGTAACCTACTGATATTATGACATCAAGGTTATATATTTTTTGTATTCGTTTGACAGTTCTGTTTCCCTCTGTTCGAACTTGTAAGAAATCCTTACAAGTTGGATTCATATCCAATTCGCCTTCATTGTATAAATTGCGAATATGCATAGTAATATTTTGCGGAGTGGTCTCAAACAATTCCGCCATCTGCTGTTGCGTCAACCAAACGGTCTCCTCATCAACACGCACTTCGAGTTTCACCGTATCGTCGGGCTGGTAAAGAATTATTTCGTTGTGGTCGGTCATTATAGCGTTGATATAAAATTCAGAATATTAACAGTTTGTCGTTCCAGACATTTTAGTTTACTCTGCCGTATGCATTAAACAACAGGTCAAATATAAGTATGTTGGTCGTGAAATGAAAATGATTTTTTTGAATGAACAGCGAATGTGTTACCCCATCTTTGCTAAACAAAAAAACGGGAACTCACGTCCCCGTCAATTATCTTTCGCGGACGCGGCACGCCACGTCCCTACAAAACCATTGTTTTCGTTTTTTGTTTGTGTCTGCGTTAACTAACAAATCACCGACCCATTCTTGAAATCCTTCTCGCACGGAATCATCGACAGGGCGCCATCGAAGTTTTCGGCCATCAGAATCATTCCGTGGCTCTCGATGCCCATCAGTTTGCGCGGGGCAAGGTTGGCCAGAATGGTGACGCGTTTGCCGATAAGTTCTTCGGCTGTGAAGTGCTTTGCCACACCCGACACAACGGTGCGCTTGTCGATTCCTGTGTCGACCAGCAGTTTCATAAGTTTGTCGGATTTTGGCACGCGCTCCGCCTCAAGGATTGTGGCTGTGCGGATGTCCATTTTGCTGAAGTCGTCGTAGGTGATGAGCGGCTTCATTGGGGCGGCGGGGGTGTTGGCCAGTTCGGCAGCCTCGTTCGCCTTTTTGATGTCCTCCAAGCGCTTGATTTGAGTGTCAATCGGCTCGTCTTCAATCTTCTCGAACAGCAGGAACGGCTCGCCGATTTGGTGCCCGTCCTCAATCAGATTTGGCGCGCCCAGATGCTCCCAGTTCAGTTGCGGAATGTTGAGCAACTTGCGCATTTTCTCGGCGCTGAACGGCATAAACGGGTCGCACGCAACCGACAGATTCGCAACAATCTGCAAGCAGATATTCATTATGGTGCGCACGCGGTCGGGGTCGGTTTTCACAACCTTCCACGGCTCGGTCTCGGCCAGATATTTGTTACCCAGACGGGCAATGTCCATTACCAGTTTCAGGGCTTCGCGGAAGCGGAACTGCTCAATGGCCTCCTCAATGCGGGCCTTGCTTGCGGCCAATTCGGCGAGTGTATCACGGTCGTAATCAGTGAGTTCGGCTGCTGCGGGCGCCTTTCCACCGTAATATTTCTGCGTAAGCACAATGGTGCGGTTCACAAAGTTGCCCAGAATGGCCACCAACTCGTTGTTGTTGCGGGCTTGGAAGTCCTTCCAGGTGAAGTCGTTATCCTTGGTTTCGGGTGCGTTGGCGGTGAGCACGTAGCGCAGAACGTCCTGTTTTCCAGGGAAATCCACCAAGTATTCGTTCAGCCATACGGCCCAGTTCTTCGAAGTCGAAATCTTGTCGCCCTCAAGGTTCAGGAACTCGTTGGCGGGCACGTTGTCGGGCAGAATGTAGCCGCCGTGCGCCTTCAGCATTGACGGGAAGATGATGCAGTGGAACACAATGTTGTCCTTGCCGATGAAGTGGATGAGCCGCGTGTCGTTGTCCTTCCACCACTTTTCCCAGTTGCCCCAGCGTTCGGGTTGGCTGTCGCAAAGTTCCTTTGTGTTTGATATATAGCCAATTGGCGCGTCGAACCAAACATAGAGCACCTTGCCCTTCACGCCCTCGATTGGCACGGGAATGCCCCATTCAAGGTCGCGCGTCATTGCCCGCGATTGCAAATCCATATCCAACCACGACTTGCACTGTCCGTACACGTTGGTTTTCCACTCCTTGTGGCCCTCGATAATCCATTTTTTGAGCCACTCCTGATAGTTGCCCAGCGGCAGATACCAGTTTTTGGTCGGGCGCTTCACAAGGCCGTGGCCAGGGTGGTTCTTGTTGGTTGGGTTGATGAGTTCGTCGGGCGAAAGAGTTGCACCGCACTTCTCGCATTGGTCGCCGTAAGCGCCCGTGAAATGGCAGCGCGGGCACTCGCCCACAATGTTACGGTCGGTCAGGAACTCGCCCGTCTGCTCGTCGCAGAACTGCTCCTCGGTCTTCTCCTCAAGCAGGCCGCCGTCGTAGAGTTTGCGGAAGAAATCGGCGGCAAACTTATGGTGGATGGCCGATGTGGTGCGGCTGTAAACGTCGAACGAGATGCCGAACTCCTCAAACGATTTTTTAATCAGATTGTGGTAGCGGTCCACCACCTCCTGCACCGTGATGCCCTCTTTCTGCGCGCGGATGGTAACGGGCACGCCGTGCTCGTCGCTTCCGCCGATGAACATAACGTCGCGCCCGCGAGCCCGCAGGTAGCGTGCGTAGATGTCGGCTGGCACATAAACCCCGGCCAAATGCCCGATGTGCACCGGCCCGTTGGCGTAAGGCAGAGCCGATGTGATTGTGTATCTTTTATATTCAGTCATAACCTTGAAAATTTGGTGCGAAAATAATAAAGGTTGCCATATTTTTCGGCAAGATTTTTGTAAAATAGCCTGTTACAAAAAACGAACATTGATATGGACAAACTTGAAATGCTTAACAGCCGCTCGCACGGGACTCTGATGGAATTCTTCGGCATAAAATTCACGGCTGTGGGCGACAACTGGCTCGAAGCCACAATGCCCATCAGTGAGCGCAACTGCACGCCGGCACGCATCGGACACGGCGGCGCAATGATGGCTCTGGCCGAAACGGTAGGTAGCAGCCTGTCGCTGCTCAACATCGACATGAAAACGCAGGACATACGCGGGCTTGACATCAGCGGCAACCACCTGAAAGCGGCAACGGGCACAGTCACGGCACGCGCCACAATGCTGCACTGCGGCCGGACAACCCACGTGTGCGAGATTAAAATCACAAACCAGAACGGCGATTTGGTGAACGTGAGCCGAATGACTAATTTTGTCATACCCGCAAAATAAACGGCATTTTATTTCCTACTTCCGCCATATGAATTACCTTTGGCTCACAACTTCGGATTGTGCGCCAACGTACATTATGGCTTATTTTTTAACTGTTTATCCATCAATAAAATGCAGACTTTTGAGCAGATAATGAGCGACTTGAGAAAACGGCAGTTCAAGCCTGTCTACTTCCTGATGGGCGAAGAGCCGTACTTCATCGATGCCATCACCGACTACATTGAGAAAAACCTTTTGCGTGAAGACGAAAAGGCTTTCAACCAGACCGTTGTGTATGGCGCCGATGTGGATTTGGGGCAGATGATAAACATGGCCAAGCGCTACCCGATGATGTCGGAATACAACCTTGTGATTGTCAAGGAAGCCCAAAACATAAAAGGACTCGACGGCGCTGCCGAAGGCAGTGTCGATCCGTTTGCGCTCTACGTTGAGAATCCTGCCAAATCGACCGTGCTGGTGATAAACTACAAGGGCAAAAAACTCGACGCTCGCCGCAAGTTGACCAAACTGATTGACAAAGAACAGGTTCTGTTCGAGTCGAAACCGCTGTACGACAACCAGGTAGGCCGCTGGATTACCGATTATCTGCGCGGAAATGGAATCGCCATTGAACCTAACGCCGCCGAGATTATGGCCGCGCACATGGGTACCAAACTGTCGGCCATTGTGATGGAACTCGACAAACTCAAGACGGCCATCGGTGACTCAAAGAAGATAACCGCCGCCGACATTGAGCGGCACGTGGGCATCAGCAAGGAATACAATGTGTTTGAACTGCAAAACGCCATTGGCGCGCGCGATGTCTACCGCAGTGCGCTGATAGCCAAACATATGGGGGCAATGGCCAAGCACAGCGTCATACCCGACATTGCCGCACTGTACGGATTTTTCACCAAGTTGATGATTCTGCACAGCATGCGCGGCGCCGCCAACCCCGAACTGACATCTGCCCTGAAAATCAATCCGTTCTTTCTGAAAGATTATCAAGCCGCAGCACGCAACTACACTCTGACACAATGCGCCAATGTGATTGGCATTCTGCGGAAATATGACGCCTACGCGAAAGGCATCGACGCACCGAACACCGACGACGCCGAGCTACTCAACGAAATGGTTTTCAGCATAATAAAATGTTGACGAATGAGCACTCTCACCATCTGCAAGGCATCGGCCGGGTCGGGCAAGACTCATAAACTCACGGGCGAGTACCTGAAACTGATTTTCAACCCGAAAATCCGTTTCCGCAACATTCTGGCCGTGACCTTCACCAACAAGGCCACCGCCGAGATGCGCGAGCGCATTCTGGAAGCCTTGAGCGCCATTGCCAACGGCCGCAAGTCGGACTATGCTGACGACCTTTGCAAAACCTTCAAATACAGCCCTGAAACGCTAAAAGAGAAGGCACAGACGCTTCTGAAGCAGATGCTCAACCAGTACAGCTACTTCAAGGTGAGCACCATCGACAGCTTCTTCCAGCAGGTGATTAAATCGATAACCTACGAGCTGGGGCTCGATACCGGGTTCTCGCTCGAACTCGACTCAAAATCGGTCATCGACAACGCCGTGAGCCGCATCATCGACAACTTTGGCGGCAACGATGACGAGTGCCAGCTGATTCTTGACATCATCAACGACAAAATGAGCAGCGGCAAGCGCTGGGAAATCCAGAGCGAAGTGTCGGGCCTTGCATCGGACGCCTTCAACAAGGTGCCGCTGATGGACCCGCCGTCGAACGAGAAAATCAAAGAGTTCAAGAAAGAGCTGAAAAAGATTACCGACAACTACACGAAAAAAGTCAGTGAACTAGGGAACAAATCTGTCGAACTGATCAAGCAGAACGGTCTGACTGCTGACAATTTTTACTATGGTTCTAATGGCGTTTTCTCATTTTTCGGAAAATGCGCCCAATATGCCAAAACAAAAAAAATAGAATGTGGTGACCGCACAGTGAACGCTTTTGACGACATCAATAAAATGTCGAAAGACAAAAACACCCAAAGCGTTCTGATTCAAAGTGGTTTGTATGATATCTTCAAGCAGCTTTTCACTTTAATTAACAGTCAGGAAGCAAGACTGGCCGCCACTGCCGAAGTGGTGCTTGCCAATCTGGGCAGTTTTGCGCTTGTGAGTTCGGTTACCGAGCAGCGCAGGCAGATTTGCGAAGAGCAGAACCTTTTCCTGTTGAGCTCGTCGATGCCGTTTCTGAAAAAGATGATCGGCGACAACGACGCCCCGTTCATCTACGAACGGTTTGGCTACGTGCTCGACCACTTCATGATTGACGAGTTTCAAGATACATCGACGCTGAACTGGGGCAATTTCATGCCACTCATCTGGAACAAGGTGGCTGAAGACTGCCCGTCGCTCATTGTGGGCGACGTGAAGCAAGCCATCTACCGCTGGCGCGGCGGCGACTGGAACCTGCTCGACAACGTGGTTCAGAATGATTTCCACATCGACCAAAAAGAAATTGAAAACCTGGAATACAATTGGCGCAGCTGCGAGAACATTGTCAAGTTCAACAACTGGTGCTTCAAGACCATCAGTGACACCATGAGCCGGAAAATCGGCGAGCGGATTGCAAACGGCACCTACAAAAGCGATTACGGCGAAATGTTTGAGCGCACCTACAGCGACGCCGTGCAGAAGATTCCCGAACGTAACGCCACCGGCGGCGGATTTGTGTCAGTCGATTATGTGGGGAAAGATGAAGATTATGATGCCGTGGCCGCCGAATGGATTATTGAGCAGATCGACCGTCTTGCCGAACTTGGCTACCAGCCGGGCGACATTGCCGTTCTGGTGCGCTGGCGCAAAGACGGCACCAAGATTGCCAACTGCCTGGCACAGGCGCAAGCCGAAAACCCCGAAAAAGCCGAACGCTACCGTTTTGTGTCGAGCGAAGCGGTGCTGCTGGGCAACAATCAGGCCATAAGGCTGCTGGTGTCGGCCATGCAGTTCCTGCTCAACCCTGCCGAACCGCACGTTCAGGCACAACTGATATGGCTCTATTACGCAGTGAGCGACGGACTCGAAAAGGCTGCCAAGATGATTCAGCAGACAACGTTCGGCGCAGACGCCGCTTCCGTCTGGGAACAATTACCGGAAGAGTTTGCCGCCCTGAAAGACACCTTCCGCCAACTCGACCTGATTCAACTCTCGAGCCGGCTTACAAAAGCGTTCTTCGGGCTTCCGCACGAGATCAGCACTGCCAACCAGCCGTTCATCAACGAGTTCGAAGACCGTGTGCAGACGTTTAACGAGCGCTACGGCTCAAACCTGCAGCTCTTTGTCGAGTGGTGGGACGAGATTGGCTACAAGCAGCCCGTTGCCATGAACAGCAAGCAGAACGCCATCCAGATTATGACAGTCCACGCTTCGAAAGGACTGGAATTCAAGGCGGTGCTGCTTCCTTACATCGACCCCACGGAACGTGGTAATAAAAAGAACACCCTTTGGTGTTCAACCACCCAGGCGCCGTTCAACCAGTTCGAACAGCTGCCGATTGACTACAATGAAGCAATGGCCGCCACGTTCTTCAGCGACAGCTACTACCAAGAGCAATTCATGCGGCACGTCGACAACCTGAACACCATCTACGTGGCCTTCACCCGTGCATCGCGCGATATGCGGATTCTGATTCCGGAAAGCAACGCAAAAGAAAAAAAAGATTTCTCTGACCTGAAAATACTTGGAACTCTGCTCGAATCGGCTGCCAACAACCCTGACGCCGCCTTCTCATGCGACGAGAGCCAAATAACCGTAGGCACAGAACAGCCCTACAAGTCGGATGTCGGCACCGACATCACCGACGATGAAGTGCAATACAACAGCTGTGCGAACCCGGCGAAAATAAACATCAAATGCAACTCGCGCGACTTTTTTGAAGGTGTCGATTTCGACCGCATCCAGCGCATCAATGTCGGGAAGCTCTACCACCAGATTTTTGAGCACATCAAATATGCCGGCGATGTGCGCGAAGCCGTGACTGCCGTGGCCGACGAAGGACTCATTGCCGCCGACAAAAAGGCCGACTACGAGCGTGCCGTGTCCCGATTCATCGCCAAACAACCCGACTGGTTCAGCCAGCGCTGGACGGTGCTCACCGAGCAGCAGATAATGCTGGCCGATGGCGAAATCCGCCGCCCCGACCGCATTCTGGAGTCGGACACCGAAGTGGTGGTCATCGACTACAAGTTCACAAGCCACCACAACCCCGACTACAACCAGCAAGTGAGCGTTTACATCGATGCCCTGCGGAAACTAACCGGCAAAAAAGTAAGCGGCTACCTATGGTACGTATGGCCGAACGAGAAGGTGGAAGTGGTGGGGTAAAAACAAAAAAAATCCCCCGCCTTGCACTTGGCCTGGCGGGGAAAGTTTCAGTCTCAGGTTTTATTAGGTTTAAAACTCACGAATAACACATACTTTAAATGGACAATCGATAGTGCCCGTTCCTACATCCGCACCATCCCAGCTATCACTACTATTGCCACTTTTATCCATATTAATATGGAAAAAACAATCAATAATGTTATTATTTTGCGACGATGTCCAGTAGGTTCCTGAAAGTTTACTTAGGCCTAATTTTTGCCGCACATTATTTATATTGGTTTTATATGTTTTAAGGAAATACAATTCCTTAAGAGTCGGCATGTACCAACCTGTCGAGAATTCACCTTTGAAATTGTTGTTGCTACCATATTCCAATGCGTATTTGAATGCCGGATACTTCTCTTCTTTGTTATCGCCAGTTTCTTTAGCGGTTATTGCCGTCCAGTTGTCGCTGCCGTCTTTATCTCCGGTGAAATTCATACTAGAATACATCGGGTTTCCTGAATAGTATTCAGGTTGAGATGGTAACGCAACGCATATATTACTAACAACCCCATTCTTCACATATGCGGTGTTATCTGCCAACATAAGATTTGCACCATCAACAAAACCCACACCAAGCATACGGGTGGAACTATTGCTTGAACATTCTGTTCCCTTATAGAAAATAATGGCAACAACACTGTCTTTTTGTTCCTTTGTAAGAGCCAAATTTTGTTCATAAGCTATTGCAGAGCCATCAGTGAACACAATGTCACCTTGTGCGCTTGGTGCTGTTTTATTGCCTAAAGTAGTGCTAATGGTTCCGTCAGCAAGTATGTGATATTTCAGATTTCCATTGGGTGTTATTTCAAACTTGCCGCACTCATCAGCAAGATTGGTTCCGGTTTGGCCGTCTGCCAACTCGTACTTTAACACCTGCGCGGAAGCAGCATAAGTTTCGGGTGTAATGGTAGCCACAATGCCGTTGGCCTCGTCAGGCGGGGTTAGCTTGCCGGCAATGGTGATTATGTTGGTGCCTTCGTGTCCATGTTTTGACCGGTCTTCAACGTAAATATCGTTGCTATTATTAACCATTGTTGGGTCGTTGTTTTCGGTGGTGCATTTTGGCACATAGGCGCTGCCGCTTATACTGAACGTTCCTTGTTCAATGAAAATGCCGCTTCCGCGTTTGTCAGTACCTCCAATCTTTGTTTGATACGCCTTATTTTCTTTGATGACTCCGCCTGAAAAATTGAAAACGCCTTTAACATATACACCACCACCGTTGCTGGCCATATTGTCAACAATCAGGCCATTATTCATGTTAAAAGTACCGTTGTCTCCAACCAACACTCCGCCACCATTTAGAATAATAGCACCACTAGTGAATTCTCCACAACTATTATGGCTTATTTCTCCATTTTTCATTGTGAAATTTCCATCGCAACAAACTCCCTGACCATACGCATACGGGCCTTGTGATGAATTGTAAGAAATATAACCACTATTCATCACAACTGTAGCGTCGTTATCAATGTAAATACCAGCACCAGCTGCATCACTAGTGTTGTTGTAGAAAATGCCGCCTGTAAGTTCGTTTTCTTCGTTACCAAGATAAACCGTGCCTTTGTTATAAATACCGCCACCCTTTGAAGCTTTGTTCGGGTTATCTTTTTTACCTATCTGCGCGGTACCAGTCATTAATAATGTTCCTTCATTATACACACCGCCTCCACTGCCAGATGTTTCATTTCCTGCAATCATCGCACCGTCGGCAAGCGTAACGTCTGTGCCTTCTGCCATCATTATTCCTCCTCCGTTTTCGCCGGCATATCCGCCTGTGATTGTCAGGTTGCTGATTGTTATCGGGCTTGTGGTGTTGATGGTGAGCACACTGCTGCCTCTACGGCGGGCATCGAGAACACCGTTGGGGTTGTCGCCGTCGGCACCGTCGATGGTGATTGAGCCGACATTGATTTTATCGCTCAGTGTCTGCGGGCCTTTCACGGTGCCTTTCACTTTTATGGTCACATTGTCATCGTTGGTGTACAAACCATTCTCAAGATACTTTCCAACCATGTTGATTGATTTGTACACGCCGTCAGCAGAAACAGTGAACTCCGATTGTTTGAATATCGGCATTATCTCAACATCGCCGCGGATATAGAAATCACGGTTTGTTGCTGCTTCTGCTTCACCATCGCTCCAACCTATAAATTGATTCTCACCTTGTTCTACTTCCAACGTCAGCTTGGTTCCATACTGCACTCCTTCCAAAGTGGCGACAGTGTTGGTATAGGTCTTGTCTCCGCATGTTACCGAGCCACCTAATGCCATAATGGTAACATCGAAACCTTTGCGCAGCTTGTCGAAGTGTTCTTCAATCTCCCACTGCGAGTAGTTGCGGAAGTCATTTTCATCGCCGGGAACGTAAACATCATCTCCAAACTTTGTGTCGCTTGCTACCAAAGCAAGAAAATCGTTATAAGATAGTTCTTCAAACTCCAACAGAGCCATTAAATTCTTAAGGTTTGCGGTGAACAATTCTCCTACCCTACATTCTACCACAATGTTTTTCTCCTTTCTCATAACAGGATTATTTTGGTTTTCTTGCGGTACAATATCGCCATCGCCATTTAACGTGTAATAATCATCTCGTACTACATCAAACTCTTCAACTGCAAGCGGATTTCCTGCAGATTCTACGGGTACAAAGAAATCATCTTCAACATCAGTAAACGGCATAGGATCTCCACCAACTTCTTCAAGATATGTTGTGTCACGATAGAGTTTTTTACCTTTACCATTGTCAACAAACCAATAGTTCTGGTACTTTATTTTAGCGCTACTATGTTCATATTTCAAATGCAGATACTCATCTTCGTTGTCGTTTCGGTAGTATGTGTATAATACCAATACCGGGTCGGGATTCGTAAATGAGATTGTTCCCTTGGTATATATTTTCTTGGTTATAAACGGTTTGCCAATATTACCTTCGAATTTCAGGTATTGGCTATAATCGTTTTCAAGAAGATTTTGGTCGGCGATTACGAAAAGTTGATTAAAAAACATATCGCCATGCCCCATGCCGTCTTGCATCCAATCGGGCAATTTGCCAACAATCTCCGCAACCTTCCTATCGGGACTAGGATTCTCAATGGTTGAGAGTGTTATTTGACGCGGTTCATATACATCTTCAATGTTTCTGGTTACAAATGCTCCTTCGGCAAGGGCTACGTTACCAATATATGATTCGCCACCAATGACGTTGAAACTGCACTCGCCGGCGGCATACACTTCATTGTTTTCGTTGATATTGGAATTGTTCACATTGAGCGTTGCACCACCGCACAAATAGATGCCTCCGCCGGCACCATCACGAACGGTGTTTTCACTTATCTCAGCACCGTTTTTGAGCGAGAGTATTGCGCCTTCGGCCACGTATGCACCGCGGTTATTGCAATTGCTTACTGTTCCGCCAATCATCACCAACTCTCCTTTTTCAACATTTAGACCACACACAGTATTAGCATTCTTGGACACATTACACCCGTCGAGTGTAAGGCGTTTGCCCGAAAGTTTCACGGCATCACCATTCGTTGATGCCACCACTTCGGCGTTTCTGACAATCACCGGTACGACGGTTGAAACGTTGATGCCACCAATTACTTTGTCGTCATCGCTTCGACTAGTGAAATCAATGGTGATATGTTTGGCATAGTTGTTAAGCGAATCGCCAACATTTATCACTGCATTATTCGCTTCTTTTTTAACATTGATTCGGAAGCCGCGCAGGGTGTTGTCTTGTTCCTCAATGATTCGACTAAGCGCCTCGGCAATGGTTCCGTAAGGTGCGTTTTCAGAGCCGTCACGAGTAACATTTTCGTCAGTGGGTTTGAAATCGCTTTCTACCCACAAAACGGGCGATTCGTCTTTAAACACCGGATAAATATCGTTTTCCACCTGTGTAATTGACAGATGCAGCACGCTGTCGGTATAGCGGCGGCCGTTGCAGCGCCAGCTGTCGAACACCTGTCCGTCGGGCACTGCGGTGACGGCCAATGTTACGGTTTCGCCTAACACGGCCCGGTATTCTTTATTATAATTGCCGCCCGTCTCCACTTCGAATGTGCCTTGCGATGTCTCAACCTTGGCTGTGTAAACCTGCGGGCCTCCCAAGTACAACCAGCATCCAGGATAAGCCGCCTTGCTGCTTATGGTCACATTCAGGCGCGCATACTCATCGGCATAGCCTAAAATTGCACCATACGATATGTCATAGTCGGTTAAGGCAAAGCTCACTTTGAAATTGTCGAGCTTACGCAACGGCCAGACATTAATATAATCACTATAACGATCTGGGAAAAACACTGCCACACAAGCATCTTGCGGAATGGCGGTTTCCTCGCCATTGCTGTTGAGCATCAGAATGCTTTCCGGCGAAGTCAGCGGCACAACCAGAGTGTCGTGGAACGATGCAAGCCAGTAGTAATAGCCATTCACCATTTCGTAAGGATCGAAACTAAAATTGTCATAAATGTAGATTCTGTCGAAACCGTCGGGGTCGTCATCTTCATTGTCAGAGATGTAGATGTTATATTCCTCGTTTTTATCAACATCGAGCGCGGGGCGCAGGCCACCGTCCATCAGCATGTCAGAGTTCATGGTGACTTTTGTCTCTGTGAGTTGCAGGGCTGTGCTTGCCGGTTCTTCATCGCTTGCGGCACTGTTGGCTATTGAGAGTGTTGCTGTTGTCAGGTTGGTGCGGCTGCCGGTGATGTCGACAATGTTACTGCCGGCCTTGGTGGCATCGCGGCCAGTGATGAGGAAGCCACTGCGGCGAATTTTTTCCCCTTCGGCATCATCAACATACACAGTGGTTCCGCCGGCGTCGGCAGCAAACAAATTGGCATCAACGCCTTTGGTGGCGTCACGGCCGGTGATGAGGAAGCCGCTGCGGCGAACTTTCGAGTCATCCTGCCCGTCAACGTAAACGGTGGTTCCCGTGCCGTCAACTTTCATATAATCGGCCTGTCCGTCCTTGGTGGCGTCGCGGCCGGTGATGAGGAAGCCGCTGCGGCGCACTTTGTCAGAGCCCTCG
>JAFXQB010000014.1 GCA_017527435.1 Salinivirgaceae bacterium | reverse complement strand
CAAATCGTTGTATGAGCCGCTGGTGGCGACCGAAGCCAAGTCGGGCGTATCGTCCAAATCGTTGTAACTGCCGCTGGTGGCGACGGCGGCCAAATCCTCGTTTTTAACGTAGTCGCTGCCATCTTGCAGGTCGCTCACGTTTTGGGGGATTGACGGCTTGTTGTCCAAATCGTCGTAATCGCCGCTGGTGGCGACGGCGGCCAAATCCTCGTTTTTAACGTAGTCGCTGCCATCTTGCAGGTCGCTCACGTTGTTGGGGAGGCGGCCTTCCAGGTCGTCAACTTTTGCTTCCACATAGTCAATGTCGGCTTGCGTGGCGTAGCCGCTCAAATCGGGTTTGTTGCTCAAATCGTCGTAATCGCCGCTGGTGGCAACGGCGGCCAGGTCGGCGGCTCTGACAAGGCCCGAAACAAGGTCGGCCACCGAGAACTCAACCGTCTGGCCGTTTTTGAGCGTCAGAGCCACTTTCTTTGTCTGGTCGTTGTACGAGCCGCCAACAACCATTGTCTCCAGCGGCAGGTCGATGGGCTGCGACACCGATATGGTGGTGTTGCCTTTTTTGATGGTGGCGGTTATCTCGTAAGTGTTCGGGTTGAGTTCAAGGCTGATTGTGTCGGGAACGGTCGGTTTCCCATCCAAATCGTCATAATCACCACTGAAGGCGACGGCGGCCAAATCGGCGGTGTCGGCCTTGGCTTCGAGGGATTCCTCAAGCCCGCTGATTTCGTCAATGTCGTGGGCGTGCTTCGTGTCGGCCTTGAACTCGAGGTCGGCGGCGTTGGCCTTGCCGTCGAGCGCTTCTTTGATGACCTTGTTCTGAACGGGGTTCTCCGATTCGTCGCTGATTGTGTCATCAACGGGCACGGTGATGCTGTTCAGCGCTTCGGCCAAACCTTCGATTGATGCCATTGGAATACTATCGTCTTTGTGCCAGAACGAATCTATCCAAGCCGCAAACTGCGACTGCAACGGCTTCATTCCTCTGCGGAACCAGGCCTTCAGTTGTTCTCTTGATGTGTTAGCCATACTTATACGATTTTGATGATGTAATTCAAAACAATGAACGGCGGGCGGTTCTCGTGCGACTGGTTACCGCCAGCGGAACCTGTCGCCGCGTTTTGTGGAACACCATCGGCCCAATTGTAATTCACCATAGCACCCCAATCGTCACCGTTTTCACTTCCTTTAAGATATGTGTCCCAACTGCCAGATGACCGAGAGAACGCCCCCGTGAATGTTGAGGGGTCTGAATGCTTATCGACTACAGGGAAAAATCCTTTTGAGTTTAACGTTCCTTTACCGTGCGTGTGCGACGGCATTTCGCCGGGCACGAGCGTAACGCGGTTGGCACCGCCTTTGCTGCCGAGTGAATTGTAGTCGTTGGCTCCTTTTCCCGCAACATAGCGGCCGCGCATATCGGGCAGGCAAAAATCGTCTACGGCATATCCGCCGTATGTGTGGCCGATGACGGCATAGAGCGCGGGATAGTTGGCTCGGTTCAAGTGTGCGCCGTCGCACAGGTGCCAGCCTTCGGGCGCGGTGGCTCCGCTCCACATCATCACACAGCCGACAGGAACGGCCGACAGACCATTGACGGCAGTTTGCAGAGCCGTCAGTTCCTGGCGCAGTTGGCGGTTGGTTTTGTCGGTAAGCGGCGCAAAATCGGCCCACGCATAAGTTTCGGCGCCTTGTCCCGCAACCAGTTTGCGCTCGGTGTATGCGTTGGGGTATGGTGTGGCGCTGGCTGTCACGCCAATGCTCTGTTTCGACACGCAGAGGTTCGCTCCCGTGCCGCCCTCAAAGTAAAGAACCTCACCCTGCGGGTAGTCGGTTGTTTTCAGAAACACGTAGCCAGCCGAGCGCGTGTTGCCCGAAACGGCGCAGCCCGAAAGAATGATTTTGTCGCCAGCAATGGCTCCGAGCATTTCGGCCATCGCGCGGTTGGTTTGCAGATAGTCAAGTGTCTCGCAGTCGAGCGGAAAGCTGCCATTGTTCTGCGATGCAAGAAAATTGCCGATTATCTTATTCATATCAATAGAAATTTAAGGTGTAACGTTTCGATGCAAGTTTGAACTGGTCAATCAGTGCGCGAATTTGTGCCTCGCCATAGGTGAGCCGCACATCGTCGGGCACGCTGACGGTGAAGTCGAGAGCGCCGTCAATCGTCATCGAGCGGCGGTTGATGATGATTGCGCCGTTGTTTCTTACGGGAACCGAGACAGAGTGCACTGGGTCATCGCGGCGGTAGATAATCACGCTTTCGCGATAGTCTCCCGTGTCGTCGATGGTGATGCGGCGGCGCTCCCAGTCGAAACTGTCGTTGAGCGCGGCTCTCAGGTAGCACACCTGGCCATTGTGATAGAGACGGAAGTTGGTGTCGGCTCGGAACTGGCCAAAAACGCTGTCGGCGCGGCGCACGCCTGTCAGCAGCACATTGAGCAGCGCCATCAGCAGCGGCTTGCGCAGTTTGATAGGCACAATGGCCAGCGCCAAACGTCCGTAGTTGATGCCGTACTGTGTCATAATGCGTAAGGATAGATGTTGATGGTGGCCTCGGCCAAATGGAAATATCCAGCCGCGGGAATAATGTATGCGTTGATTGGCATAAACGCCTCCGACGCTGCGGGCGCGCTCTCGCTCGACTGCAGTTCGGCAATGCGCACGCCGTCAACCGCTTGCAATGCGTCAATCAGAGCCATATTGCTGAACTGTCCGTTGAAGGGCAGATTCTCAATGTAGTTGCGGATGGCGTCCTCACAGTCGTACTGAACGCTCGTCGGTTCTTTTGTCGGGTCGTAGTAGATGTCAACAGCGCAGCGGAACTCGTCAGGCTCCTCGTTGACAAGTTGGATGCGCACGCCCGCGTCTTTTATCTCGTGCAGATAGGCCGCAAGTTGTGTGGCCTGGCTTTCGGTGAGCGGTGCGCGTTTGGTGCTGTCGTTAGGGTCGGCGCCAGCCACTTTGATAATCAGAGCCGATGCTTCGGCCGATTCGTTAGCCGTGGCGTGTTTCACAACGCGGGCTGCCGCAATTTCATCCTCACCCATTGCCGACGTGTCGTACTGGTCGGTGTCGGGAATGAGCGTTTTGTCGGCCATAAAGGCCAGAGTCTTGTCGCGGTACCATTTCGGGCGGTGCGGCACCATCTCGTCGATGGCCGTGTCAACCTCTTTGCGGTACTCGTCCCAAAGGACTTCAAGCACGTGGACGGCAAAGGCCACCACATAGAGCATCAGCCGCCAGATGGCCGTGGCCGACGACGATGTGAGTTCGTTGAGCGCTGGTGTGGCGTTCTTCTGCGCCACCATTTCGTTGAAGATTGTGTCAATTGTTCGTGCCATATCAAGAAACTATAAAGTCATATTCAATGCCCCAAAATTCAATGCCTTCAAAGGCGAGAATTGCCGTGTCGTCGGCAGTTGCGGCCGTAGCCGGATTCAGCCGGCGGTCGCGGTAGTAAGCCTTCACGTTGGCGTCGCCGGTTATTCCGTCGGGAACGTCAACCTCTTGTCCGGCTTCCAAATCATCGGTCAGGCAAAGGCCGTTGGCCAATGCTATTGTCAGAGCCTCGGCAGCGTCGCCGGTGGCCTGAATTGCTATGTCGAGCAGGTTCTGCCCGTTCTTTATCACTTCCATTCCGCCTCCACGTCTAAAGTTGAACCTGTTATCCGAACGCTGCTCACACTCATACCGTCGCGCGAGAACTGCTCGCGGATTTCGCGGCTCAAACGGTCGGTGGCGCCTGTCTCCAGATAGTTCGAGACGCCCACGCCCATTGTGGGGTTCTGTTTCCACTCGCCTTTGTTGGTGACGAGCAGAAGTTGCTGCGCCTGTTTCAGATTGTCGGCCACGGCAAGGTCGCCATTGGCAATCTGCAATTCGAGTTCCGGTGTGAGTTGTATATCGTTCATTTTATCGCTGTTTAAATTCTGTTTAAATAGGACTAATGTTTGATTTTGGTGTCCTCGTGGTTGGTGAGCGAGGGCTTCATTTCGTTGAACTTTGCCGCTCCTGTGGGTCCGCTTGCTGCCGTACTTGCGCCCACGGCTGTCAGCGCAGCGGCGATTGCGGTGTTGAGTTGGTCTAAATAGGTTTCAAGGCTACTGATGTTCAACAGCCCGCCGTTCTGCCCGCCGTTGATGATAATCTGGTCAACCTCCGACGCGCTGACAACCATATAACTGTCCGACTCCTCGATGCGCAGACACAGCGCCTGACTACCGACAGACGGATAGACCACAACCCCACCATTGCCGCCGACAATGCTCTGAAGGCGCACGCCGTAGATGGTGATGCCGTCGTTGTCGATGTCGCAAGTCCGGTCGGATTCGTTCACCTTCGCAACGCGGCCAATAATGGTGACAGGCTGGCCTTTGAGCGCCTGTTCGAGTTGGTTCCGTATGTCGTTATGCGTTTTTGCCATAGTAGCGCAGTTTAACAGTCCGGCGAAGGCCGCCGTTGCCATAACTTCCGTCAATCTCCTCGGCAAAATAGTTGCCCGAACGCTCCGGGAACCGCTCGTCGGTGATGGTCAGCCGGTCGGCCTTCCACACGTGCGGCTCGCCAAACAGAGTGATGCCGCCCTCGTAACTCTCGCAGTCTTTTTCCTGCTGAAGTTCGGCGGCCACTTTTTTCAGATAGTCTGATGGCAGCCCCGCGCGCACCTTCACCTCCTTGATGTCGCTGTATTTCTTGTTGCCCGATTTTGTCTTTTTGGTCGAACCCGATGAGTCTTTCTCAACAATGTTGATTTGCACCTCTTCGGCAATCTGTTTCTTCAGGTCGTCGGCACTGACGGTGTTCCAACCGATGCGCACCTTCACGTCGGCGGTCGGGCGGTCGGGGTTGGCCTTGACGTACTTTGACGCGCCGGCATAGAGCCATTCGCCATCGAACCACACGCGGCAGCACAACTCTTTCTGCACCCATTCCAAGACTTTCAGTCCTGGCGCGTTCTTGAACCAGCAGTCGGTGAGCGGAACATTGTCGCACGCTGCCGACAGTTTGATGTCGGTTCCCGCACAAAGGTCGGTGAGCAGTTGCTTCAGCGTTGTTTTCTGATACGACTTGTTGAAGTGGCGGTCGCGCAACTGGTAACTGTAGCCCTCGCACTCCACCAGCATCTGATTGGCAAAGTTGATGGTGCTGACAAAGCCGCGGAACACATCCTCGGTTCGGCCGTCGTAGCCGACACACACCCGAACGGCATCACCCTTGCGGAACGGCACCTCGTTGAAATTGCGCATCGGACTGCCCGACACCGATTCGGCCACGCCGTCAGCGTGTTCGGTGATGTGCTGGACGTGACGAACAAAAGGCGACAGTGGCAGCGTGATGGTGCAGGTGTCGGTGTAGTCGCAGGTTGACGATTTCCACTCCACCGCCGACGGCTTAACCGCGTACTGGCCAATCTCAATATGTGATGTGAGCGTGAACATCAGCCTGCAATTAGATTGGTTACACAATCCGACTCGCAAGTGAGCGAGAACGGACGGCAGCGCAGTTCCTTGCCTTCCACCTCGGGAAATTCAAGGTCGGTGATGCAGACGTTGCGGTTGTCGTCCATAAAAAGGTCGCTGATGGCGTTAATCAGTTGCACGGGCGTTGTCGATTCAAACAGCATCCGCAGCCGGTATATGTCATCGTCAGGCGCGACTTTGCCTGCAGGCGCAATCAAAACGCCCTTGATGGCAAACTGATAGTCGCCCACGTTGTATGTCTCCTTGACTGTTCCAATGCGTTCGGCCACCGCCGTGCGTATGACCGTTTTCTGCCCCGTCACGCGCATTGTGGCGCACGGAACGTCAACCTCATACTCCCCGTTGGTCAGGTGGATTGGCAGAAACACATCGCGTCCGCGGAACTGTTCGCGGTAGGGCGCATCGAATCGGGTGCCCGAATAGTCGATGTCGGGCTTCGGCTCAATGGCATACGGACCAGGAAAGAATGTCCGATAGAGTTGTAACAGGTCGGTTGTGATGTGTGACATAGGTTATGCTGCGCTTGCACCCTGCACCAGAACGCGGCTCAAAACCTCAAGGATGGTGTCCTCAATCTTCGCCGCGCTCTCCTGGAGCGTGGTTGTGTTAAACTGTATGTTGTCGAAAAATTTCTGCACGTTGATGTTGACCACCTTCGGTCCCGAACTTGCCACACCCGACGCGGCGGCCTTTGCGACCTGCGCGTTCTGCCGTGTGTTTTTGGCTATTTCGGCAATCTTTTTGTCGGTGGTGGTCTCGGGGGCATTCTTTGTGTCGATGACTGGTGCGGCGGCGGTTTTGGTTTTGGCCACGGCTTCGGTCGAGCCTCGCTTAATCAGCCGATAGGCCATTTCAATGCCGTTTAAAATGGGTTTCAAGACATTGTCCCAAATCCATTTTATCACACTGACCACGCCCTTAATCACATCGCCAATCCACTCACAGATTTTGCCGATGAATGAGAAAATGTCCTTCAGCAGTTCCGACTGACTAATGAACTCGATGAGGTCGCCGACAATATCCATTACTACCTCGTAAATCTGATTTACAATCGGCATAATAGTGCCCGTAAAAACCTCAATAATCGGGTCGAGAAAATCGAGCAGACCACTGAAGGCGTCGCCAATGCGCGTCCACAGCCTTACAAGTGTTGCCCACATACTGTCGATGAACCGTTTCAACGGCTCAAGAAAACCTGAAAGCCCCGACATCTTCTCGCCAATGGCGTCGAATATCTTACTTAATGGCTGCCACAGAGCCATAATGTAAGGCTTCAACTTGCCAATGTTGTCGGCAATCCAGTTGATGCCAACCACGGCCTTACCCAACAGATTCTGCAAAATGGGGGTGATGGCTTCCAACCCTTTCGAGAGTGCGCCCATCACTTTTTGCACAACAGGCATCAGACCTTGCAGGGCGGGCAGCATTGCCACGCCGAGTTTGGTTGCCTCGTTGCCAATTTGCTCTTTGATGTCGCCGAGCGTGTTCTTCAGTTGCTTCATTCGGCCTTCGGGCGTCTGCGCCATCGCGGCGTTCATTCCGCCCACACTGTCACCAATAACTTCGGTCAGCGTGGCCACCTTTTGGGCTTCGGTTCCGTACTTCAGAATCTGTTCCTGCGCCTCGTCGAACTTGTAGCCGTAGCGCGAGAGCGCGCCCACCTGGCCTTCCATCACCTTACCCATCATTGTGGCAATGTTCACGGCGTTCTCCTGCGTGGCGTTGTAGCCATACTGTTGAGCCACCATATCGTTCATCACCGGAATAAGGCTTTTGAGCGATTCGGTTTTCTCAAGGTAGGTTCCCAGTTCCTGTGCGCCCGCAAGTTGGATTTCGTCACCGACGATTCCGAGTTGCTGTTGCGCGGCGGTCAGGTCTTTGATTGACTGAATTTCGGCGTCCGACGCGCCCATTGTGTTGCGCATCACCTGCGCAAGTTTGGTTTCGGCCTCCTGCTGTGCCTGGTTGGCGTCGGTAAACTCTTTGAACGCCCCAACGGCACCCTTCACAACGCCGACGATGTTGAGAACGTTGAACGCTGCCGCACCAATGCGCGAAAAAGCCGACGCCGCGTTTGTGGCGCGGGTGGCTTCGTTGGTGACTGCGCGGTATGAGCCGCCAATCTTACCCAGCGGACCTGACATCAGGTCTTTCATCTTCATTGCATATTCAACAACAGCGCTCATAATCGTTTAACAACACCTTGTTTGTATAATTCGATGGCGATGCCGGTGCGGTAGAACAACTCCTCGTCGTCCCACTCAAGCACCTGCGCACCGAACATCATCATTGCAAAGACATAGAAGAACTCAATACTCTCCTTGTCCTCCTGGCCTTCCTTCAGACGCGATAGAAGGCACTTTTTTTTAATTCGATAGCGTTCTGTATCTGCAACATTGCCGACATAAAGAACTCCTCGTCGTTGCGGATTTCCTCGTCGCCGTCGAGCCACAACTCATCGAGCAGATAGCGGGCAGCGTTCTCCAGACCCTCATCGCCTTTCATCGCCAGCATCGAGTACGACGACAACTCACGGGCGTTGATTGGGCGGAGCAGGCAAATCTTGTCCTCCACCACAATCACATTCAGTTTGCGCCCCTTGAACTGGGCTTGCAGGTCGGCCACTTTCTCCTTTCCAAAGCGGTCTTCCAATATCTTCTGAATCTTTGCGTCCATAGGCTAAAGCGGTTTGGTTGTTTTCTGAATGTCCATACAGATGAACGGCAACTGGCATTCGCGTTTCTTGTCGTTCTGCGACATTGAGTCGGTTGTCTCCGTGAAGGCCACACCCGAAGCAACAATGGTTGTAATCGGGTCTTTTGCCACCTTACGGAACGTTGCCACAATGTTGATGAGCTCGTGCGGCACCTGTGTGATGTCGTCGTAACCGGCAGCGCGGGCAGCCTGGTCCATACGGTCTTTCTCAAAACCGTAGATGGTGATGCTGCCTGTGCACGAAATGTTGCCCTCCTGGATGTCGATGGGGTTCTGCCCCGCACCGTAGATGGCCTCTTTTTCGGTTGCTTTCTTGAACTCGAAGCCCGTTATGCCTTTGATAACGCGGTCAAGCACCTTGATTTCGGCGTGATGCCAGGCGCACTCCGATGATTTGATGTTAATATTCATAGTCTCGTTTTTTTAGAGGCTCGTTGCCAAGCCAAGTGTGACAGTAATCCAAGTCAGATAACCGAGCGGCTGCACCTTCACATCGACGCTCAAAGTCGAAGTGTTGATGACATCCTGCGTGAGCGGCACACTGACCTTGATGCCGCTGATTTGCTCCGACATTGCCGCGCGCACGGCGTTCTCCAGCGTAGCCTCAATGTAGGCTGCATCGGTGGCGTTGACTGTTCCGTCGGCGTTCATCCTGATTGGAGTCTCGACAAACGGGAGGTAGGCCTGCGCCGCAATGCGCTGCACCTTGTCGATGATGCGCCCGTGTGCCAGGATTCGATAGTCGTCGGTCGAGCACATATTGTCGCGGCCGAAATAGTAGCCCGCAGCACCAGGTCGGTGCATAAAGGTCAGGAATCCGGCGTCGTGGAGAGTCTCCATATCGAGGCGCTCCTCAAGTTTGTCCTCGCCAATGTAGATTTGCTGTGCCGTCAGAGCGCCGTTCTCACCGCTGCCAAGTTTGATGTGGGCACCGTATTTCGATGCGCGCGCCAATGCCAGCGATACGGCAGCCGAGCCGTCGTCGTCAGTTCCGCCCAGAACCACCGAAGCAAAGCCGTTGGTGGCGGTGTTCGGGCTGTAGGCGTTGGTTTTGGTCTCGTCGGCCACACGTCCCTCAATAAAGACGCGGAATGGGTGGTTTTGGCTTTGCCAAGCCTCGCACAGTGTTTTGCTGGCCGTTACGGCAGCCGAAACATCAGAGTCGAGGAAAGCAGTGCCAGGATTGTAGCCGCTTGCCGGTTCACGGGCAATGGCCACAAGATTGATTTCGCCTTGGGCGGCGTTCAGAAGTTTCTGCACACCATTGGCGTTGGTGGCGGTCAGAGCCTGCGCCATTGATGTGGCGGCGGCAATGCCCATCACAAACAACCGCTGGCGTCCGCCAAGTTCGGTGTAATACTCATCGAGCAGACGGTGCATAAACGGTTCGGCACTCTCAGTGTAGCCTTTGCTTTCGGCATCGGCCAGACTGTAAACCTGTTTCACCTCGCCCACAAGGGCTGTAGTCTTTACCGTTGCCACCAGAGCGGGAACGGCGTCGAGTACGGCAATCTCCTGCTGCAGGTTGCCGTTGGTTACGTTGATTTGTACTCCAGGGAATGACATTGTTAATGTTTTTTAGTACCGTAGAAGCATTTTGCAAGGGCCGCTACGATGATTAGTAATATGAATACAAGCGCGATGTAGCCGTTCACCATTACAAACGACTGCCAAAGCGTCAGGTGTTTCTCACATTCCACTGTCACCGTCTGTTGGCTGGTCCGCAGTTCGTGTATTTCGCGGTCGCGCAATTGAATAATCCGTTGCAGACTATCCTCGTGACAGTTGAATGTTAGTGTCACCGCCGATGCCGACTCAGTGACTTTCAGTGTTGGATTCAGTCGCTGGCCGTACATCTCGGCAAGTTGCCTTATTTGCACGCGCCGCAAACTGTCGCACTCCACCAACGCCACAATATGCGCGCTGTCAGCCTCGAACCGCACAACAGTGTCGCGCAGATATTCGGTAACGGTGCGCTCAATGGTGTCAGTCTGGACAATCGGCTGCTGATTTTTGCAGGCTGTCAGACACAGGGCACTGAGCAGCGTGAGGGCAAGAAGGAATCTTTTCGATAGCCCTTGCCAGCCGGTCAAGTTTTCGATTTGTCTTTTCATACAGTTTTTCTCGTTTTAATTCGTTTTCGCGTGAACATTCGCGCTCACCGCGCAGAACCTCCAGTTCTTTGAGCACAGGGTTCAGGATGTGTTCCTCGTAACTCTTCATCAGTTTGTCGTTGGCATCGGTGCCGTTTGCCTGTGCAGCGGCCTTCGCGCTCTTGACGGTGCTTCGCAGTGTGACCAGCACAACCAGTCCGCCGCTGACAAGCAGCACGTTCAGAACAGCCATTACAATTTCAGATGTTGTCATAGTCCAACCTCCTTTTTCCATTGCTCAACATCGAACGACGGACAAGCCTTTGCCGCAAAACGGTTGTGTCCCCAAACGTGGTCGGCCTTGATGTCATAAGTTTCCATCAGAACCTTAACCAGTCGGAGCATAGCCGCTTTTTGGGCATCGGTGCGCGTGTCGCACGGTGTGCCGTTTTTATCAGTTCCGCCCACGTAGCAGATACCCACCGAGTGAGCGTTCTGTCCCGTACAATGCGCTCCCATCTTATCTATCGGACGGCCTTCGTGCACCGTGCCGTCGAGCCCGATGACATAATGGTAGCCGATGTCAGCCCATCCGCGGTCGCGGTGCCACTGCCGGATTTCGCCGACAGTGACATTACGACCCGCCGGAGTGGCGGTGCAATGAATAATGATGGAAACAATTGTACGCATAGAGTTTTTTCAATTAATTGAGAATTGAAGGGCGGTGTGCCCGGTTCCCCTCAATCCTCAATTTTCACAGAACAGGTTCTAATTTAGGAATCAGCCTTTGGCTGTGTTACCGTCACGTTCATACTGATTTCGGTATCTTTGATACCTACTACAACAGTAGCCGTGCGCGGGTCACTACCTTCAGCGTCGTGGGCGTAAGCCTGCGGAGTGAAGGTTACTTTTTTGCCTGTAGCCGAAACGGTCAGCCAAGCAGCGTCAGTCGATGCGGTTACATCGGCACCGTTAGAAGTCGCATAGGTGCGGTTCTTTGCGGTAGCGGTAGCCGCCAACTCAACAGTGCTGTCGCCCGAAATGGTCGGGGTGGCTGGTGATACTGGCGTTGCCTGAACAAGGGCGACAATACCCTTCCAGTCGCCACGACGGCAGCGGCCGCCCGCTTTAACCAAAGCCGAGAAAATGTCACCGTAGTATTCAGGATTGTCGATGTCCTGGAACGGTTTGATGTCGCCCAGAGCCAGCGATACGCAGTCTGACTGCCAAGCCAACGAAGCCAGTTCGTCAGTGGCTGTTACAGAAGTGCCAGGAGCAATCGGTGCGCCAGCGGCTGTGAACATCAGCACAGTGCTGCGCTCCAACACATCGAATCCGCAGATACGGCCTACAATGCCCTCGGCAAGGTTGGCACTCTGTTGGAAGGCTGCCATTTGGTTAGCCGACAGACTGTCGATGAGTTGCTGAAGCATATAAGTTTCGAGCAACAGATAACGGCCTGTTTTTGCCACACCTTGCTTGTTCATCAGGGCTTGCGCCTTTTGAACGTCGGCATAAGTGAGGGCTTTACGGTAGCCAGTTTGACCGCTTTCGGTTGCCGCAATAGCATCGCCCGAAGTGCGGATGATTGAGCCTGACGGAATGACACCGGCGTTGCCGTTGGCAAGCGTGCCAGTTACCCAGGCATAGAGAATCTCGTCACCGACAGTTTCCATCAGTGTCTCCACGTGGTCACGCAGAACAGAGTCGGTCTTGTCGTAACTGATTTCGTTCTCCTCGTGCCAGGTGACGTGTGTCGGAGTGGTCGAGAATACGTTCAGTGAATAGGTCACGAATGAATCGGTGCGCATCACTGCGGTTGCAGGGAACGTAGAGCGGTTCTTGACTACGGCAGGGGCTGCGCCAGCCTGCGGAATGTGTACTACGGCGCCGCCGAGTACCGAAGACGACTCGTTCACGGCGTGTGCCAGGAACGGGTTGGTCTTGCGAAGTTTCTCAACCACATAGGTCTCGAAAACTTGAACAGGAATTGCTGAAATAGGCATCTTGTTATGTTTTTAGGTTACACAATTCAACGTTTCTCGCAGAGTTCTTTGTAGTACTCTGGGAAGTTCTTTTTGAGGGCTTTCAACTTGCCAGTGGCGTAGAGTTCAGCCCAGGTCTTGTCGCGATACTCCTCAGGAATGTCGGTGTTCAAGCGTTGGGCAATGGTCTGCTGTGCGGGCATATCCTCAAGCAGCGCGGCGAGTTTTTCGGGCTCCCCGCCATAGTCGGCTTTCAGTTTTTCAGCGCTGGCCGCATTGATTTTGTGGGCGTCGAGCGCGGCTTTGAGCAGCGTATCCACCTTGTCGCGGTTTGTCTGTTCTTGCAACTCGTGGAGAGCCTTTTCAGCCTCATCCACACGCTTGGCCTTCGCAACCAGGTCGCGGATGGCCTCTTGTACCTGCTCAACTGTAGCGTCAGCCGAGAGGTTGGGAAGCCCTAAGGCTTCCAACTCAATAGATGCTTTTGGCATAGTTATAGATTTTAAGTTATCGGATAAGTCGTGGAGCAGATTGTCCGCCTCGTCGTAGAGTTGGGCAATGGCGTTGTAGTTGCCAGGAATGTCAACAATGCTGATTTCGCGTGGGAACCACTCAAGCACCGTCGGGCCAGTCTGGCCTTCAATCTTCTGACTGTCATCGTCGGTCATCTTCAGCGCGACAATATGTCCGACACTGGCGGCGGCGTAGAAACCCTCCTCAATCTGTTTGGCAAGGTCGGGGAAAGCAGTCTCGTTAACTGACGGACGGCCGAACAGGCAGCCATCGCGAACAACAAGGTCCTCCCAGCGGACGGCCACTCCAGCCTCGCGGTTGTGCATCAGAAAGCCGATGGGCGGATTGAAACGCTCCAGTTTCAGACCGCTGGTGAGCAGACGGTAGCCGTAGCAGTTCACGGAATCGTCGGACAGACAGAACTCTTTGTCAATTTTCTTATAAGCCATTTTTTGCGTTGTTTTTTTTAAACGTCGATGCAATTTTACAGGGGGTGCGGCGCCCACCCAAAAAGTACTGCCATTCTGACGCAAGTTTTTGCAACACCGCCATTTGACGGCCAATTTTGTGGCTGTTAAAACACTATTTAAACGGCATTGCAATGGCAACAAAAACAACCGACAGCAAACAGACACAGCGCGAAATTGCCCAACTGCTCTATCTCAACAGTCGGATGATGAAAAAGGACATTGCCCTGAAGTTGGGCGTGTCCGAACAGACCGTCAGCCGATGGGCAAAGCAGGATAACTGGGACGTGCTGAAGGACAATCTGCTCACATCGCGCAAGCAGCGGCTGTCAGAACTCTACGCCGAACTGCGGGAGTTCAACCGTATGATTCAGGACAAGGAAGGCTACAAGGTGGCCACATCGAAAGAAGCCGACGCGCGGCGCAAACTCATAATCGACATCAAGGAACTGGAGACCAAATACTCACTCCAGCAAACCATAACCGTGGGGCAGGACTTCTGCGACTACGTGAAAACCATTGACGAGGCGCTGGCCAACCGCGTGCTCGACATCTACAACGCATTTGTACACCAAAAAATCGAGGATAACAAATGGCAAAGTTAGGCAAGGCAACCGACAGCGATTACCTGAAGTTGTGGCAGCAATATGTCAGCAACTTCCGCAACGCAACACCCATCGACCTGACCGAGACACCAGCGGCGCGGATGAAACGTGTGTCGCGTCTTGAGTCGGACCCCGAAGCGTGGTTTGCCTACTATTTTCCGAACTACTGCACCGCCGAACCTGCCGACTTCCACAAGAAAGCGACACGTCGGCTGCTCTCTCACTCCGAATGGTTCGAGGTGAGGGCGTGGAGCCGCGAACTGGCCAAATCGGCACGCTCAATGATGGAGGTGTGCTATCTGGCGCTCACGGGCAAAATCAAGAATATGCTGCTGGTGTCGAACAGTAAGGACAACGCCGAAATGCTGCTCCTGCCATTCAAAACATTCTTCGAGGCCAACAACCGCGTCGAGCAGGACTACGGCCAGCAGCAGACTTTGGGCCAGTGGGAGTCTGACAAATTCGTCACCAAGTGCGGCTGCTCGTTCCGCGCCATTGGCTGGGGAATGTCGCCGCGTGGCACCCGCAACAACGAGAAGCGCCCCGACTTTATCCTGATTGACGACTTCGACACCGACGAAGAGTGCCTCAATGAGGAGACGATGAAAAAGAAAATCAAGTGGCTCGAACAGGCACTGATTCCAACGCGCTCCATCAGCACACCAACGCGCATACTGGTTAACGGCAACGTCATCCACGACAACTGCGCCGTGAAATACATTGGTGACAATCTGGCCGACAAGTTTGAAATTGTCAACGTCCGCGACAAAGACGGGCACTCAACGTGGCCGCAAAAGAACACCGAGGAACAGATTGACCGCGTTTTGAGCGTCATTTCCTACGAGAGCGCCCAAAAGGAGTATTTCAACAACCCGATGGACGGCGGCGACGTGTTCCGCGAACTGACCGACGGCAAGGTGCCGCCGCTCAACCGCTGCAAGGTGCTCATCTATGCCGACCCCGCCACATCAAATAAAGATGTTTCGTCAGGCTCATACAAGGCCGTTGGCGTGATAGCAATGCAGGGGCTGACCTATTATATCGCAAAAGTGCGGCTCGACACTATGTCAACCGCCCACTTTGTTGATGCACTGTTCGACCTCTACAATTGGGCCACACACAACCACGCCGACAATGTGCGTGTGTGGATTGAGAACAACTCGCTCCAGGCACCATTCTACGAGCAGGTGATAATGCCAGCCATATTCAAGCAGTCGGCAGAGCGCGGTGTTCTGCTGCCAGTGGTGCCCGACGGCCGCGATAAAAAAGACAAGTACACCCGCATCGAGGGCTTGCTTGAACCGCTCAATCGCGCTGGCGCGCTGGTGTTCAATGCCGCCGAATCCGACGACCCTGATATGAAACGTCTGAAAGCACAGTTCACGGGGTTCTGCCGCCAACAGAAGCGTATGGACGGCCCCGATATGGTGGAGGGCGGCGTTTACATCCTGCGCGAACAGGCGTCGCTCGACGCAACGCAGGGCATCTATAGTGTCAAACGTAAAAATCAGTTTAAAATATGATTGTAACTGTTAAAGAATTAGGACAAACGAGCCTCTATCCCGAAGTGATAGAGACCATCACCCGCGACAGCGCCGAAGCCGCCGAACTCCAGATTCTGGCCGCCGAAAGCCTGTGCAAAACATATTTGGGCCGATACGACCTCGCAGCCGTCTTCGGCGAAGGTGAGACGCCGCCTACAGTCAGTTCGCCGCTGCTCAAAAAGATAGTCAAAATCATAGCCTCGTACTACCTTGTGCGGATGGCCAACCCCAATGTCGATTTGGAACTGTTCCGCGCCGACTACAAGGACGCCATCACGCTGCTTGAGGCCATCCGCGACGGCAAAAACAACCTCGTCGAAGTTCCTTACCCAACCGACGACCCGTCAACTCCTGGCGACGAGAGCAACCAGACAGGCGTTAGTTGGAACAGCAACCCAAAACGCATTAACCATTTTTAGATATGGACCAAAAACAAACCAAAACCGACAAAAAGAACGGCCAGTTAGTCGTTCAACAGATAACGATGGTGGCTCCCGACCGCCAGCGTAAGGATGTGGGCACACTCAAACAGGCACTCGAACGTGCCGAGAGCGTCCAACTGCCAAACCGTTACAAACTCTACGACCTCTACCGCGATGTTCTGTCGCTCGACGGCCATCTGTCAGGCTTGCTGGAAAAGCGAACCAAAGCCGTAGTCAACAAGCGGCTTGTGTTTCTCGACCGTACAGGCACAAAGGTTGACGCAATGGACGACCTCATCGGCAGCACCGAGTTCGAGCAACTGATTGAGGCTATAATGGAAACGCTCTACTGGGGAACCACCGCTGTGGAGTTCGTTGTGGGCGACAAATTCCAGTTCGAGGTTATCGACCGCCGCCACATCCGACCTGAAAAACGGCAAATCGCGCTCTCGCAGTACGACAGCAACGGCATCGACATCGACACGCTGCCGCAGGTGTGGCTGATGGGTAAGAAAAACGACTTGGGGCGGCTGCTCCAATGCTCGATGTATGCCCTCTACAAGCGCAGCGGCTTCGGCGATTTTGCCCAATATGTTGAGATTTTCGGCCAGCCTGTGCGCGTGGTCAAATACGATACCTACGACAAAAAAACGCAGGAGGAACTGCGCAAGGCCCTTGACGAGAGCGGCTCAAGCCTCGTGATGATGATTCCGAAACAAGCCGACTTTTCAATGCTCGACGGCAAAACAAGCAACGGCAACGGCGAACTTCAGGAGCGGCTCATCAAGGCTTGCAACCAGGAAATGTCGGTGGCCATTCTGGGCAACTCCGAAACCACTGTCAGCAGCAGTTCGTCGGGCTACGCACAGGCCGAAGTCCACAGCGAGCAGCAGTCGGAACTGACCAAGGCCGACCTGCGGTTTGTTATCAACCTGCTCAACAGCGAGTTCTTTTTGCACATACTGGCTGGCTACGGCTACCCCGTCGAGGGCGGCTATTTCCAATTCGAGCAGGAACAGAACCTGACCGAACTGCAAGCGCGCCTCAATATCGACCGTGAGGTGTGCCAGCGTGTGCCAGTGTCTGACGATTACTGGTACGAGTCATACGGCGTGCCAAAACCCGACAACTACGACCAACTGAAGGCCGAGCAAGAGGAGCGCCGCAAGGCTGTGATGGAGAGTATAAAGAAGGGCAACGGTGACGACGATGACAGTCCGACCGACGGGAAAGACGGCAAGAATGAAAAAGACCAGGACAAAAAGAAAACGGTCAAGAAACTGATTGCCGATTTTTTCGGATAGCCCCCAGCGGCGATGGGGGCGAAGCGATTGACCGAGACTATTTCGCCGACGGTCTGCCCGATTTGGTCGGAAACCAAATAAAGTTCGACGACCAGGTTGTTGCGCGGTTCCTGACCAACATCTACAAGCAGCGTTTCAACATCGACTCTGACATTGAGGCCGAAATGTTCCGCGCCACGCGCCGCATTATGGCCGATGCAATGGCCACAGGCATTGCCGATGCCGTTGACAACGGTACTCCAATGCCGTCGGAAACGTTCCTGAACAACCTGCGCCATTCGGCCGAGGTGTTTTCAGCGTTCCGCGTTCATAAGATGCAGACCGATGTGGCCAGTCAGATGGTTGACGCCAACGGCAAACTGAAGACCTTTGCGCAGTTCCGCAAGGATGTTGAGCCCTACGTGAGCCACCGCAACCGCGCCTGGCTTCGCACAGAGTACGACACCGCTGTGATTCGCGCACACCAGGCAACCGACTGGCAACAGTTTGAGTCGGAAAAAGATGTGTTCCCGAATCTCGAATGGATTCCGTCAACATCGCCGCATCCAGGCGCCGACCATCAGGTGTTCTGGGGAACAGTGCGCCCCGTCAACGATTCGTTTTGGAGCGAACACCGCCCAGGCGACCGCTGGAACTGCAAATGCGAACTGCGCCAAACCGAAGCCAACGCCACCATTCCGCCAATGCCGACCGATGCCGACAACCCGCAACCAGGACTCGAAAACAATCCTGGCCGCGATGGTGAATTGTTCAGCCAAAAGCACCCGTACTATCCAAGCGGCTGTATGTCGTGTCCGTTTGCAGGTGGACACCTTGCCGCTCTGATGCACGGCCTTGCACATAAACAGAACTGCCATCAGTGTGAGAAAGTGAATAAGGTGATTAACCAAAAACGGAAAGAATACGAACTCCGCAAAAAAGAGTACGAGCGTTATAAAAACGACCCCGATTATACGGATGTTCACTTCGATGATAATACTGGTGGCTATTGCGCAATTCACAGAGAACATAACCGAGAAAAAGGCTTTGTATATGAAGAGGAGGCTATGCTTGCCGGACACAAAAACGGACACGTTGTCATTCTTGATAGAGAAATAAATTCTATTTATAAACACAAAAACAATGAGGGCTTTTGGGACGGAATGTTATTTGAAGTGGCAGGGCGTGAAACTGCAACTAAAAATAATATTAGGGACGGTCTCAAACACTGTGCAAAAAAACCGGGGTGCAAGATTGCCGTATTAGTTTTTCCTAAAAATAATTTTGATATAAATGTTTTTAACGATGGGTTAAAGGCTTATAATGGGCTTCAAGGCGACCCTAATCAATGGGCTCATTTTGAAAAAATAATTTGTATTCAAAACCACGCTATTATTTACGAAAAAAGCCATCAGTTATGATGGCTTTAGGAGCGACACGCCCACGAAAATCGGTTGCACATATCACATTGCAAACATACAAAACTTTTTAATATCAAAACACTATGAACAAAATCTATTTTTCGGCGAAGGTTCTGAAGCGAGAGCGCTTCGCCAGAACAGGAGCGCCAGCAACAAGCAAGGAACTGGAACTGATTCGTAAAAAAATGGCTTTCAAATACGGCGGCGATGTCAAAATTATTGCCACACCAATATTCGTATATACACCGTACTTGACAAAAAACGGCGCAAAAACGCGCCGCTTTCAGTCACTTAAAGATTCGCTTAAACTCTTTGTCAATCGAATCTTTCACGGCATTCGCCATTAGTGTTTTCAGTTTACTGTCCAACTTGGTTTTGAACGCCTCACAACAACATTCAAAATGCAAAGTGTCGCCAGCAACACGGATTTTTGCCGCCTGATTGTGTTCGGCGCAGCGCATCCGTTGGAGTTCTGCTTTAATCGAGTTTAGATTTACCATATCAGTACACTTAAATATCGCTCAATCTTACAAAACTTTTTCAAATTGCCTATGACACCCAAACAATTCGAGCAACTGATAAAGACCAACGCCAAGCAACTGGCAAAGGCTTTTGAGCGGACAATTCCCGTGAAGGTTGGTGTGGCCGCCGAGCAGCACTTCAAAGACAATTTCCGCAAAGGCGGATTCGTGAACGGCGGTCTGAAGGCGTGGAAACCCGCCAAGCGGCAGAGCGACCCGAAGAACCCCGACCGCGCATACAAAACGTTGATGTCGAGGCGCAACAACCTCTATTCGTCAATCCGCCACTCCGTGAAGCCTTACACGGCTGTTGTCAGCACCGATGTGCCCTACGCGCAGGCTCACAACGAGGGCACCAACAATGCTGGGCGCGGGCATCGCACACGCATTCCGAAGCGTCAGTTTATGGGTGAGAGCCGCGAACTGACAAACAAGGTGCAGCGCCTTGTGGTTGCCGAAATAAACAAGATTCTTAAACCCTGATTAAATATCGTTTAAACTATGCTGAAAAACGCCTACTCGCGGCTTCTGATAGATATTGAGGACCGCCTTGCAGACCAGGTTCCGACACTGCGCTGGATTGACCAGTACCACGGTCAGGATATGACCGACATCCGCCCATCGCTCGCCTACCCAGCGGCTCTGATTGAGTTTGAGCAGAGCGATTATGAAGGAATGGGGCAGTATGACCAGTTATGCCACGCATCACTCACCGTGCGGCTGCTGCTCGACAAATACGCCAGTTCGGCGCAGAAAAGCCCAATCAAAAGCCGAAACACCGCAATGCTCTGCTACGAACTGGAGAACGAAGTGGTGAACGCCCTGCACGGATGGACGCCCGACGAGGACTTTGTGCAGCCGCTCATACGCACCGCCGACCGCAGCGAGAACCGCAACGACATAGGGCTGCGCATCCGCATCATCAGTTTCAGCACCGCGTGGGAGTGCACTGACATTGAGCCAGAACCCGAATCTGATGACGAACCAGCCGAAGAACCGACCGAATAGTCAGACGACAAAATCAAATAGTGTGAGTTGGCGGCAGTCCGATGGTTGCGACTGGTCGTCGTGCTGCTCGTCAAGGTAGCGCCAGAAGGTGCGCTGCGATATGCAGGTCAGCGGCTTCACCTTGTTGCGGTATATCCACTCCTTACAGCGGTCTTGCCGTCCTGGTTCGTACCATTGGCCGACAATATCGCGCACAAGTGCTGCTTTTTTAATGGTTGATTTGTACATTGCTCGCTACCTGTTTCCACAAAAATAGGGAGCCGCACCATTGTGCAACTCCCTTCTCTGCCTTTGTTGATAACTTTTTTTTGCAGATGAGTACCTGCCGTCTGTTTGTTATTCAATGTCTGTCACCGCCACATCTATCACAAAATCGGCAAGCGCCTTGCAGAAATCGCTGTTTTCGTGGGCAAAATCGCGCAGCCAGTTAAAGACGTGCTCCATATCAAAACCCTCGGTCACTTTTGAGTGCACACGGCCGCTGTGGTCCTGCACAATCACAAAGTGGGGACAGCCAGTGGCGGCAAGCACCAGAGGCTTCGCGTCCTCGCCTTCAAGAATTAGTTTTGTTTTCATTGCTTTTGTTTTTTTGTTTACTAATGTCGTCAATAATGGCCGTCAGAACCTGCGTCGCAACCTTTTTATCTCTTTCGGTTGTGGGGTACCGCAGCCATTGGTAGAGTATGCCGCACGCCATTGTGAAACGTCCTGTGATTAGCGACGCGACTGTTTTGCCGTCAGTGGCAATGAGTATTGCCGCGCCCTCGGCACCAGCCACATCCGGCAACTGGTTGGCAATGTCTTCAATTTTTTTCTTAACACTCTGTTTCATAATTTTCAATTTTTAATTGTTCATTGTTAATTTTTGATACCCTCTTCCACCTCCATTGCCGACCTGTCCACAAACCACTTGTAGCGGCGCTGGTAGGCGCGGTCCACTTCGAGAAGGCGCTCCGCCATCTGCATCGAGTGGGTGACGCTGGCGTGGTCGAGGGCGAAAATGCGGCCTATGGCTGTGGTGGTGAGGCGTGTGCGCTGCCGCAGAATGTAAATGCACAACTGGCGCAACTCGCACACCTCGCGGCGGCGGGTGCGTGCCCTCAAATTGTCAATGCCGAACACGTGCTCCGCTGTCACAATCAGCGCCTGCGCGTAGTCCTCGTCGAACTCGCTGCGGTGGTCTATGCCTGGCATCGCCCAATAGTTCAGAATCTCCATTGTCAGTTAGGATTTAGAAGTTAGGATTTAGGATTTAGAAGTTTAGAAGGTGAGAAGGTGAGTCGCTTCGCTGTTTAGTAACTAAACCTCTAAACTTCTCACCCTCTCAACCTTTAATTCTCACGCCGCCTCGGCTTCGGTGAGCATCTGCCGCAACTGCTCGGCGTACCACTTTTTGTTTAGCATACACAGTTCCTCGTAGGCCATACGCTCGGCCTCTTTGCGGGCGCCGAGCGCGTAGCGTTTGTTTTCGTAGGTGGCGCGGGCGTCGGCAAGGTCGCGGTGCAGGCTGCGCTCACGCAGGTAACTGTCCTGCATTTCGGGGGCGAAGCACTCAAGGCCGCGGGCTTTCAGTTCCAGGCGCTCCTTCAGAAGGTTGTCGAGCGACTGCTCAAGCAGCCGTTTCTCGGTCTGGTAGTCGGCACGAAGGCCGTTGAGTTCGGCGTTCGATAGGTTGCGTTTCTCGTTGTACTGGCGCAGAGCCTCGTGGTTGCGGGCCTGCAGTTCGTAGTTCAGTTCGTGACGGCGTGCGTCGAGTTCAAATTGTGTCATAATTTTAATGTTTTAAAAGTTTAGAAGGTGAGAAGGTGAGACGCTTCGCTGTTCAGAAGGTGAGACGCTTCGCTGTTTAGGGTTTAGTCGCTTCGCTGTTTAGAATCTAAACTCTAAACTTCTCACCTTCTCAACCTTTCATTGTTAATTTTTAATTGTTCATTGTCAATTGTCAATCGGTAACTGTCGTTCAGTTCCTTCGCTTTTGCTTTGGCACGTTCGCGGTCGGAGTAGTAGAACTCGGTGGGGCTGGCGCTGTGGCCCATCCCGTCGGGGGCAACCCAGTCGGTTTTGTACACCCACCAGAACCTGCGGTGAAGGCAGACGTGGAACGGGCGGCGAAGGCGCCAGTTGACGTCAGGCATAGAGCATCAGCGTTTCAACGGTTGACACTTGCAGGTCGAACTTGTCTAACTGCTTTTGCAGAGCCTTGTCGGCGGCGGCTGCCTCAATCACGGCCTTGTCGTCGAGTTTAATGACGGCGAACTCGTCGCCCAACTTGGCCAGCAGCAGTTCCTTGCTCTGGTTGCTGCCGAACAGTTTGGTCGAGCGGCGCACGGCCACCTTCACGCCGTTGTCGAACACCAACTGGTCGTTGTCGTCGAACAGGTCGCGGTTCTCGCCAGCGTACTCTTTGATTTGCTTTTCGAGTTGTTTCAGTTCCAACTCCTCATCTTTCATTTGGCCTGCCAGTACCTTGTACCGCTCAACGGCCTTTTTGATTGCTTTATCCATTTTCGATTTTTGATTTTTGATTGGTTGATTCGCGCGTTGTCAATCAATCAGGTTATTCATTTATTCAATTATTCAGTTATTCAATCCTTCAGTTAATGGTGTGTAAATCCGCCGCCGTTGGCCACTATTTGGAACAGCGGGCGTTTCTCAATTGCGGCGCGGTTGCGCACCAGGTCGCGGTCGGCGGCGCTGGCCATTGTCGCGGCGTAGTCAATCTTCATTTGCAGAACCGAATACTGCCGTGCCAGTTCCTGATACATTGCTGGCGTGGCGGCGCTGGCCATCAGTTTCAGAAGGTGCTCCTGCTCGCGCTGCATTGCGGCAATTGTTTCGGGAACGGGGCGCGGCGCGGGCGTTTGGCGCTGGGCGCGTTGCTTGAATCCGTTGGCGCGGCGCATATCGGCAATAGTGTGCGAGCCGACGTGCAGCGTGCGCGCAATTTCTCTCGTGTTCACGCCGCGACTCATCATTTCAAGAACGGCAGCCTTTGTCTCGTCGCTTGTGGGCTGTTTGCCTGGGCGGCGGCGCTGGGCGTTGGTTGAGCCGCACGGCCGTGCGTTTCTACGGGCGGTGGACCACCGTTGACATTCTCGTTTGGTTTTCGGTGTTTCCATTTCTTTACTGTTTAATTGGTTTTTCGGACGCGGCACGCCACGTCCCTACATTTTCAACTGTCCATTGTCTGGCAGTTCCTCACGCGCCCACTCTTCGGGGGTGAGAGCCGAAACAACGGCGTGTTTCTCCACCGTTACCAAAAGGCGGCCTGTTCCGCCGCAGGTGTTGCAGGGGCGGCGAATCTCCTCGCAACTCCATCCGTGGCCGTAGTCGTAGCCGCGGCGCACATACTCGCCCGTGCCGTTGCAGCATTTGCACAGCGTGGCGTACTTGTACTTGTGATTGTTGTCTTTTACTGTCTCCATAGCAATTTTTGATTTAGGATTTAGGATTTAGGATTTAGACGGACGCGATAAATCGCATCCCTACTTGGCGCAATGGTTTTCGCGGTTCCACTCTTTGTCGCGGCCTGTGCGGCGCAGCCATTCCTGCCACCAGGCGTCAATCCGCATAAAAACCACGCACAGCATTATCGGCAGAACCACTGCCATCGACATTACTACATATTCGCCTATTGTTTCCATAGCATTTTTGATTTAGGATTTTTGATTTTTGATTCTCAATTGTCAATTCATCACCGCAAGGGCGGCTGTCAGGTCGGCGTCCATCTGCTTCACTTCCTTCATATCGCGGTTGCGGTTGCAGAATGCGTTGTAGAGGCTGCGCAGGCGGTCGGCGGGAATGTGGTTGAAGCACTGGGCGTTGGGCATACCAGCCGCGCGGCAGGCGGTGGCCTTAATGCGGTCGGGGGTTGGCTCGTAGTTCTTGCTCTTCAGATAGGCGGCAACGGCAGCCATCAGACGCTTGCGCCACACGTCCATCGAGGTGTCGGTGCTGTTCTGGTTCTGCTTGAGGCGGCCAATGAGTTCGGCGGCCTCGGTGCTCTTCAGTTCGCCAATGTGGATGGTGCGGCAGGTGCTGAACTGGTAGGCCAGTTCGGCGCGCAACTCATCGTCAATGCCCTGCTTGGCGCACATTGCCATTATCATTCTCCGTTGGTTTTCAGTGATTTTCATTGTTGAAAAGTTTAGAGTTTAGAAGTTTAGTCGCTTCGCTGTTTAGAAGGTTTAGAACAGGCGCGGTCCGCATTGGATTTCTTCTTTGAGAATCTCCAATTGGTCGTCAACCTCTTTTTCGAGACGTTTGGCTTCGGCCAGGCGGTAACTGTCGCGCTTGCGGAAGTAGTCTTTTTGCGCCTTGCGCATCTCATCGACTTTGAAAATGAATTGTTTTGCGTCCATCGTTCTTAATTGTTAATTGTTAATTATTAATTGCTTACACATTGTTCAGGTGATACTCGTTGGCCAGTGCCTCGTCAATCACGTAAGGCTCGCCGCCGCCGTCGAGGAAGCCAGCGCGGGCGTTGGCGTAGGCCACAAAGCCCACCACTGTCACCTTAATGTTGGCCTGCTGCTTTATGTAGTTGCCCGCGGGCGATTCGAGTTGGTCGGTGCCGTTCTTCTCGTGGCAGATATAGACCACCAGTTTGTCGGCCAGGCGTTTCTGCCACATCACAAAATCGCGCTGGCAGAAGCCGTTGGGGCGGTTGTTGTGCAGGGCGGTGAGCGAGTCGATAATGAGCACGTCGTAGCCGCGTGGGCGCTCCATAAGGCTCATAATCTCGGTTTCGGCGTCGGCCTCGTTGCCAAAGAACACCACACCGCCGCCCTTGCTCAAGTTGGCGCGGCGCACGGCCTGTTGGAAACCGTAGTCGCCGCACTGCTCAAGGCTCCAGAATATGACGCGCTTCTGCAGGTGGCGCAAGTATTTCACCAACTGAAGGGCGAAGGTGGTCTTGCCGCTTCCGCTTCGGCCCTGAATGGTCCACACGCCGTTGGGCGCGGGTGTGCCGAACGTGTTGCGCCACGCTCCGCTGAACTTCATTAATGCGTACTTCTTTTTCAGAAGGGTTGCTACTGTTTGCATTGCTTTACAGGTGTTAGGTGTTGGTGGTTGGGTGTTAGACGGACGCGGCACGCCACGTCCCTACATTGTCCATTGTCCATTTTCAATTGTCAATTACCTTTTCTTCATCACCTCAATGTAAACCCTGCGCAGGTGGCAGTCGGTGCGGGCGAGCATATCCTTCACATCGGCCTCGGGCGCGTTGGCTTTGATAACGGCGGCGGCCTGCTGGGCAAAGAACGACTGGCGCTCCTCGCGGCCGTCGGGGGTTATGCGCTGCGCACGGGCGCCCAATCGGTCGAATATCTCGGCAAAGCCCACTTTCTTGTTGCGGATTCCGCGGTTGATTTTCTCACGCAGACCGTCGGCACCCATCACATACCAGGCGCAACAGCCCTCGGTGGCGTTCCACAGCGTTTTCAGTTCCAGAAAAGCCTCGTAGTGAAGGTCGCCAGCCTCGTCCAAAATGATTAGCGGCTCGGCCACGCTCTTTATGTAGTAGATAAGGTCCTGCTCAACATCGAAGAGGCGCTGCACATAGTCCAAACCGAACTCTTTGGCTATGTAGCGGATAAACTGATTTTTGCTCTTGACTTGCGAGCAGTCAACATAAATCACATTCTTGTGGCTGCGGGCGTACTCGCGGGCGGTGTAGGTCTTGCCAATGCCAGCCTCGTCGCACAAGAGCGCCCAGCCGCTGTTCTGCTGGCAGAACTCCAACTGCTGCTCAATGAACATATAGACAGGCGTGCGGGCTGTTTTCCACTCTTTGCCGTCGCCGAACACCACGTTCAACTTGCGGCCAATGTTTATCCACTTGGCGTCGGCCAGAACACGGTCCAACTCGCCGTTCTTGATTCGGTTATACACGCTTGCGTTGATGCCGAACTTGCCAGCGTGTTTCGCCCAAAAAACAACAATTCTGGCATTTGGTAGATTATGAGTTAATTAACAAACATAATTGCGTAAATTGAATGATTTTTCAATAGCCGCGCATTACTTACTTTTATAATTATTATAAATTGCACTCAATAAAATTTTAATGAAATACGCATTATGACAACAATTGCAATCATAACGATTTGTATAGGTGTTATTCTTTTGATTAAGAAATCCTCTAAAAAGGAAGGTGAAAAGGAAAAAGAAATAGAACAAGTGAAGGCACAAATAGTACACGAAATAGCAAGTAATATTTCAATTAAGACGGAATTATCTCATTCCGAACCAATTTCTTGTGAAGAAAGAATTAAATCAGCCTTCCCCGATAAAAATGGTTTATATCCTCACGAAATCTTAATGTTACATTATGCTTCAGATTATAGGCCAGACGAAAAAAATAGGTATCAGGAATTTTGGTTAAGTAGATATGGCGTTAAAGATTGCGATAGTCTATTAAACTCACTAGTAAAAAAAGGCGCATTAAAAAATGAAGTCAATATTTTATTGAACTTGCAGGTCTCAACTATCCCCACGTTAAAAGAAGTATTAAAAAACAATGGCTTACCAATGACAGGGAAAAAAGCGGATTTAGTGAACAGGATTCTTGAAAATGTAGAAGAAGATAAATTGCCAACTTCTTTAAAAATAAAACGATACGTCATTAGCGAAATGGGTAAAAACTCATTAGAAGAATCTGAATACGTATTGTACATACATAGACATTATATAGACGATTTGGATATATGGAAATTGAATCAACTTGTTAATAGTGAACCGAAAACAAGTTATAGGAATAAAATTTGGGAATATTTAATTCAGAAAGGGAATAAATATTTAGCCGATAATGATTTTGGGCTTTATAGAAACATTAAAATGCAAATGTCAAATCTTGCTTCTGAAGAAAACGATTTTCAATTGGCATATTTCATTTTTTTGGAAGTTATTTATTTGGACATAAACGATTATTTGGGAAATAGTTTTGAAATAGAATATTTGAAAGATGATTTAGAGCATTATTTTTCCTATACTAATCGAATAGGAATGCCTGGTGACATTGACATTATGAATGATTTACAAGAAAAACTTAATTTCAGTAATGAAAAACTAAAGAGCGATTTCATAGAAGAATGGTCGAAATACCATTTCCCCGTATCAATATTCAATGCCAAACAATGTGCTGACATATATTTCTTCGAAAAAGAAAACAACGAAACGGAATTATGCAAAATATATTCAGCCGCAAAAAAGAAATACTTAAAATAAATCGCGGTCGTCCATACTGATTTTTGAAAGCGAATAGGAAGGTGTGCGCCTTACGTGGTGAGGTGTGTGTACCGATTTGTTGTAGAGCGTGTCGTTACGCCGCAAATCGACAAGGCGGCGGTTCTTGGGGTCGTTTATTATGTTCCAGATTGACGTTTCGGACGGAATCACGGGGAAGCCGTCGCGGTAGAAATCGTTGCGGTTTATCAGTTCGCCTGTCTCGCAGTCAACAATATCGGTCACGCCGATAAGAAAATCCTTGTAAACGTCGAGCACATCGGTGGCGAAGAGTTTGTCTTTGGTGCCGTAGATTGACAGAATGAGCCGAACCATCTGCGGTGTGAGGCGCTGGCGGTTGGCGTTGCCCATCAGTCCGCTGATAAGCGCTGGATAGCCCTCTTTTTGGTACTGCTCGGCCTTCTGCTGAAGGCGGCGGGCGTTGGCGGGCAGGTTCACGGGGAACTGGTAGGGGTCCAGTGCGGCAATGGCTTCGGCAACGCCGCTCCACGCATCGGTCTCGCCCTTCGCACGGCGGAACTCGGTGAGCCGCGCCACGGCACGCAGCACAATGGCGTTGGCGTAGTATTCGGCGCGGCGGGCCTCGGGCAGATGGCGTCCGTCGGGCAGGCGGTAGTCGTCGAACCAGCGGCTGACAACCGCGTCGTGCTCAATATATTGGCTGAGGATATTCACTTTCACAGTCTCGTATGGGTTATCAACTAATTGCAGAACCTTGTCTTTGAACCGCCGGGGGAGGCTCTCGTAGGCAACCAGCGCCACGTTCTCGCGGCATCCGCGCCGCAGAACCTTCACGCTGCGCCTCTCAATCAGGTGCCTGTACTGGCATTGGGTCATCACCCCGCTGCTCACAAGCCAGGCCGCCTCAACCGCCAACTGGTTGCAATACATCTGCATCGCCTGTCAGTTTTTGAATTCGAGTGCGCCACGCTCGGTGGCCATTTTTCTCACCTTGCTGTACTGTTCGCCGTTGGGGCACTTTCCGTTCAGATAGTTGCGGATTGTGCGGGGGTCAACACTGCAATCTTTTGCGAGTTTTCTCACCCCTTCGGCGTGGTCTGCGAATCTGATTTTGCTATCCATCTTTTTATTATTTTTATCGCCCTTTCCAAATTGGAAAGCGGTGCAATGTTAAACAAGATTTCTCGTCTAAACAATAGTTTTATGCAAGAAAAATCGATTATTAAGCAAAAAATTTTGCTTTACCTTGATTTTAAAGGTATTAGTCCTTACAAATTTTATAAGGATACCGACACTACGCGGGGGATTCTTACACAAAACAATGGCATCACGGAAGAAAACTTGCTTAAGTTTATTGCTTATGCACAAGATATTTCGCTTGATTGGCTGTTGACTGGCGAAGGGGCAATGTTGAAGGGTGAGCGAGAACCGCAGCCAGTGTCAGAGCCGCCCACAGCGGAGCCAGAGGTGGTGGAGGTGCTGCGCCAGCAACTGGCCGAGAAAGACCGCCAGATAGCGGAGAAAGACAGGCAACTGGCCGAGAGAGACAAACAGACAGGCATCCTGCTTAGGATGCTGTCGGCACAAAAAACACCGGAAAAAAGCCCCATAGGGGGGGGGTAAATGCGTTTTTGCGCTATTTTGTTGGCTATGAGGCTGTTATTATGGCATTTACCGTGCTGCTATATGGTGGTTGCCTTATGTATCAATCAGTTATGGTTTTAATTTAATTTTGCGCATTAGCCCTACAACTCAATGCGTGATTTTGCAAAACACGTCAATCTCGCCCTGTTTTTGCAAAATCTTACCCCAATTATGCAAGTTTCGTGGGTAACCATTTGGGTAACCATTTGGGTAACCAATCCGTTTTTCTGCCAAAATGAATTGTGCGCCGCACGGCCAAAAACAGTAAAAACCGGGCGTAAAAACAGCTAAAAAACGGCCTTAAAAAAGCGTTTCCGGGCATCAAAAAAGGCGTTGCGGAGAGCTGCACCCAAACGCACTCCAAAACGCCTCACAAAAGCCCTGCAAAGCCATACGCAGAGCCGCACGCAGCACAACGCACCAACACAGAAAAACGCACCGCAGAGGCATAAAAAAAGGCTCACGAAGAGCCAGAAAAGGTCAGTTTTGAGAACCCGCCTAACGCAAACTTAACATCCGCTTAACATTTTCGCCTCACCAATGAACACGAAATTAAAGCCAATGTACAATTCGTTTTTTCAGCCTATTGCAGTATAATGCTGTATAATAATATTTTATGCGGTTGCAGAAATGTACGTTTTGTTCTGACGGGCATACCTGTTCCATTAGGGCCAACAATATAATTTATAGGGTTCCATTCGTCTTTAACAAATGTACCTTCCCAGACTTGTGGCAGTTCGATTTTTATTGGAATATTCATATTTAATATGTTTATGAACTAATTAATTCTTTTCTAGTTATTCTTCATTACGTTCCTTTCGCATTTTTCTTAACCAACCTTGCCGTTTCTTTAACTGTTTCCAAATAAGCCTCTTCCACGGGCGAGAGCGTATCGTTTTGGTATTTGCGGTATTCGGCGGTGGCTTTCTCCAATGCTTGCGAATGGGTGACAGAACCTGCACCGTCGAGCAACGGGCGATTGCCTGAAGTAAGCACAGAATCCAACTGACTGACGTAATCGCTCATATACATAGGCTTGTGCTCAAGAGCATTGATTTCAGCAATATCAAAATAACCCGAAACAAGGTTGTTCAGAATCTTTAATTCGTTCTCGTTCAGATAGTTTTTTGCAATGCCAATATCTTTCAGCGCAGGCAACTCGCCCGAAAAAGTTGTCAGCCCCATAAACGGTTTGTTTGCATCGGCACGCTCATAGATTACTTCGGCAGCCGTGTGTCCGTGGGCGGCATAGTGCAGTTTGTTCTGCACCATCTTAAAAAACATAGCAGACTCATCGCTTTTCGGATTGTAATCGACACTTGTGGCGTACAAATCGAGCACCTGCCGATACATCACCTTTTCCGACGAACGGATATCGCGTATGCGGTCGAGTAGTTCTTTCCAATAATTGCCGCCGCCGTTGCCCTTCAGCCGCTCGTCGTCCATCGTGAAACCCTTTATGATATATTCCCTTAAACGTTGTGTCGCCCAAATTCGGAATTGGGTGGCCTGTTTGCTATTAACTCGATAACCGACAGCAATAATTGCGTCAAGGTGGTAGAAGTTTGTCAAATAACTTTTACCATCATTGGCAGTTATTCGAATTTTTCGAATAACTGAAACTTCTTGTAACTCATTACTTTGAAAGATTTCTTTCAAATGATAGTTGATTGTATTGACTTCAACACCGAATAATTCGGCCATTCTTTTTTGAGTAAGCCAAAAAGTGCCGTCTTCATATTGAACCTGCACGCTCACTCTTCCAGTATCAGTGGTGTAAATTACAATGTCGCTGTCCATAGATTTCTTGTCCGTTTCTTTGTCAAAAATACATATTTCAAGGCAATTAAACAAAAACAGCCGCAGGTGTTAACCCACGGTTGCATCCAATATTCAGTAATACCCAATCTTATTCCAATCCTTCCACTTGTTTCTTCTCTAACTTTTCAGCCAGGCGCATTGCGAAGATTGCCACGGGAATGGTGAGCGGAAGGACGAAAACGAGCATCGGGGTGTTGTCGATAACGGGGCGCATCAGGGCGTCGTAGCCAGGGCGCATCTCTTCGACGGCGGCGGCAAGCGAGCCTTCGGTGTCGGTCCACCAGTGAATGGTGTAGGCGAAGAACGAGTAGGCCAGCGGCAGGAAACTCAAGCGGACGCCACGCACGGTGTTGTAGCCGCAGCGGTTGCGGACAATTTCGGCGGCGACCGTCAGAAGAATAATGCCAACGACGAACGCGGTGTCGGATTCGCCCGCAATCAGGAACAGGACGAGCAGAACGCCGTTCAGGACCGTGGCCGCGCCAAAACGCCGCATCGCGGAAGCGGCGGGAAGATAGACAAGCGCCAGCAGCAGCGGCACAACCGCGCCAGCGTACGCATAACACGCGGGGTGAATGAGCCCGCTCAAACCGCCTGCAATGAATGACAAAAACCATGCGAATGCCAGTAACGAAATTTTAAAAATTGGTTTCATTTTCTTGAAATTTAAAAAGTTATTGTTAAATGTAAATTAGTGATAGTCTGCAAAATATTATTCTCTAACCGATTTTTGCCGATTCGAACCGAAAAACATATCGGATAAAATCGGGTTGAATCGGTTAGATATTTTTCATTGTTCATTGCAGATTGTAAATCAGTGTTATCAGTGCAATTTTCCCCGTTGGTTCTGTCGTCCAAAAACGAACAACATTCAGAATCGTTCACAAAAAAAAGGGACCCGTTTCCGAGCCCCTTTTCCTGACTATTTAAAATCAAACTATGGTGTATTTGTTTTGCCATTAAACTGAACGCTGTACGTTTTTAAACGCTGCAAAAATCAGCCGTAAAACGGAAATGGGCAATCCCCATTAGTTGGGATTTGTGCGGATTTCGACTGACAACTTATGGGTATATATACAGCGCCAACTCTGCAACCGTTTTTATCGCTAACCAAACGTATCCGAATTGAAACCAAAACAGCGGAATGATTTATATACCAGGGAAAATACGGAATCCCGATAACTATCGAGAACGGAAAGGGGCAACCTAAAGGTTGCTTAGTGTTATAATGCTAAAAAAATGATACTTTTGGCGTTATGGAACAAAAGGTTCAGCAAATAGAAACACCTGCGGAACAGCCCACATTTGTGGCTTTCGACCCGTTTTCGGCAATCGTTATCAAGCACTTGAACGACAGAAAGGATTTGAAGGGTAAAATAAAACTTTTCAATGAAATATTGGAAGACGGCAGAGCCGAAACAATTTCGGAAACAGGGGCGACCAAAACAGTAGTGTTTCCTGGGCACAAAGGCTCACAGCACGAGACGTGGCAAGGTATCAAGCAAATGGCAAAAGACATTAACTCAAGTGGCGAGAATGTGATTTTTCTGCCTGAATTGAAAAATGGCACAAGCGCCGACGCTCTGATTTTGTTTCGTGGCAAACCCGTTGTTGCTGATTTTAAATATTGCGTAACCACAAACAGCAACACTCTTGCGGGTGATTTAGCCGAAGGATACCGCCAAGCCAAAACCATTGTCCTGAAACTTGAAAATATGGATTGCGGGCAGTTATGCGAATCTATTGATTACCTGAACCGAAACGGCATTGAACGTGGCAACTTGCTTCTGATAAACAAATACGGCAAACTCAAATACTTATCGCTTTCCGAGATAATAAGCAATAAATATCAAAAACTTGTGAAAGGTTTCCTATAAAAAAAGAGAGACGCGCTTGGCATCTCTCTAAATGTGTCTCGGCTTAACATCGGTCGCTTGCGTACCGCTTCGCATTCCCGACACTGGTGGATTTGAAATCTCCGCTGCAAATATGGGGAAAATATTTGAATTACAAAAACTTTTACAATTTGATTATGCCAGCAAATTCCAATACAAGAATAACCGCAATAAGGTGTCCAATAAGCGCCACTACAGTGGCTGCTATAGCAATGCCTTTGGGTTCTCTTTTCCTGCCATAATAGGAAATTGCACCGCCAGCCGACAATATTAGCCAACCAAAAAACGCGTAAAAGTACATAATAATCAATCCTGCGAGAGAGAATGTGAACGCAGTCCACCCAACCACATTAATTTGTTTGTGTACTTTTTGTCCCAAAGGCCGTGACTCGTTTGGTATTTCCTCATTCTGGTTTTCCCCGATAGGATTTCCACAATTTTTGCAGAAATTATCCGCTTCGGATATTTCCGCTCCGCAAATGTTACAATAGTTCATATTGATTTGTTTTTAAAGTTAATATTCAACTTTTAATCAATTTTGTACAAATAATCGAGTAAATATTTCTTCAAGTTCTTTTCTGACACATTAGCCATTAGGGTTCTTGTTCCCGTCTTATGGTTTATGCGATATACAGGGTATGTCCCAGTGAGTGACCCATACCAAGTATCAACATCAACCAATTGATAGGACTTTTTATTATCGATTTTATAAATACCGCTGTAATAAGAACTTCCGTCACTTCTTCGTCTTTCTTGCAAATAGCAATCACCGTTTTTGTTAAAAAAACCTATCGCAGTCAATGCCCCTGTGGACGAATCGTATTTGTATTGGGTTAATTTTCCTCCAGCGTTAAATACCATATTCCAATTCCTAAAATCGACGAAATCGTGACTGTGCTCATATTCATATATTTTTCTGCCTTTATCATCGTAACTGATAATACGATAGCCCGCACCTGCATTGGTATATTTTATTTCATATTTTCCTTTCGCACTTTTCATCGATATTGGTCGGCCATACTTGTCTCTACCATAAGTAAATGTCCAGTCTTTGTTGGTTATTTCAAATGGGGTGGTGTACACTTTCACTATATTCTCTTTTAAATCTGGCGTCCACCCGACATAATTACCTTCATTGTCGTAATATTTAGTTATGTATTCTTCAGAATCCATATAAAAGTCCAAAAAACCAAAATATTTATCCTCAATTATTTGTATGTTTTGACTGGCTGGGTCATTGATATAATAACCCCGTCCAACTATTTGAGTTTTTTTGGTTTCAGTGTTTATCATCAATGTAACTGGTATAAGATAATACTTATGGTCTTTTTCGCTTTTGCCAATAATTCTTAATGTATAGAAAATCAAATTGTTGTACGAACACGGCGTAAGATTGCGCATAAATTCACAGGAGATTCCTCGCAAGTATGGATTAAGATTTATCACCTTGCCAAAAACTTTTATAAAAGGAATATTATCACGATAATCGCGTTCAAGAACTTCACTTAATACTTTTCCTTCTTTAGAAAGTGTGACCAACTTAAGTTTCACGGGGGTGAGCGATTGGCGGACAAGTGTGTCATTAGCCTTTTTACCAAAATTATCATAACTCAAACTATAGACATCTCCTATAGTTTCAGTTTGCACATTTTTAACATCCTCTGCCACTATGCCCAAATCGTAATTTGGATTGGACGTGTTTAGTATGACTATTTCATTCTTGTTGCACGAAACAAGAATAATTGAGCATACAGAGATAATTAATGATATTTTTTTCATATTCATTTATTTAAATTAAACAACAAACTGTTTATGGCTCACATTCCATTGTAATGGTTTTACCTGTTGACTTGCTTTTGTAGTGGCATATAAACTTGCCTCCGACAGCCTTTAGTTTTTTACCTATATCAGAGAGATTTCCGTTTTTTAACTCTGGTTCAAAGGCTTTTTTCTGACTATCAATAAAACCTGGGCTCTCCACTACAAAGAAGAAAAAGTCGTCAAGTGATAATTTATAGACTAAATTTTTTCCGTCAAAGGTGCAGGTTGCACCCATAAAACCAACTTCGCCAAATATGTTTTGAGCAGTAGAATTCTGTTGCTCGGCAAATTCTGCCAAAGCCTTCTTTTCTTGTTGTTGACCGAAGCCTGCCTGAATTGTCAGACATACAACGGCCATCGTTAACATTACTTTTTTCATAGCGTTCAGCAGCCCTTTTGTTAAAGACCCGCCACGCCAAGGGCAAAAAAAAACGTGGGAATCTGTTACTCTCTCCCACGCTTCAGGGCTCTCGCATTGCCTCCAACTGTAAGATTGAGCAACGCGAAAACCCACATAAGAATACGTTGATTGTCAAATCAATATATACCAATATAGGCATTCACATTGCTTTCTCTCTGACAGTTGGCTCAAAATTTGCGAGATTCTGAAGCGCCAAAGGAAAACGTCTGTAAACGTCTTCAATATGTCCACCTACGCGCAAACACACATAGATTTGTCAAATGTAAAAATGAAAAATGTAATTGGAAAGAAAAATTTCAGCAAAATGATTGTTCAAAATTAGATAGGGAAAAGTTGGAAGAATGGTGTGGGTGAAAAATAGGTAGTGACAAAACCGAACATCCCCATCAGTAAATTGCGGTGTTTATCCAGCAGAAAATTCAAAAAATTGCCTGAAACTTGTAGCAATTTTCTTGAAAAATTGCGGTAAAAATTCCGCAGAAATCTCAAAAATCTGCCTGAAAAGTTCCGCAGTTTTGAGATTTTTATGGCAACCGTAAGAATTTAACCGTTGTAAATCAACTGTTTCCAGCCGTTGTTGTGGTAATCGACGTATTCCAGGAAAATCCGTTCGGCCTCGTCGGCTTTCACCTTGTGCATAATGATTTCCTCGAGCACGGCGAACATCTGCACGGTGTTTATGTGAATGAAGAACGGCGAAAAGTCCCATTTCAGTGCGGGGTATTTTTGCTTCATCGCGTCCATATAGTTGAGCATCAAGCCTGTAGCCTCGTCGGTGAAATCTTCTTTGAACCGCGCCAGCGACGAGCCCGCCGACTTGAACAGCAGCAGCGTGAGCAAATCTCTGTATTTCAGCATTATCTGATTGTATTCGGCGGCTGTTTTTTCGGTCATTTCGGGCATCCACTGTTTTGTAATGTCAATGCGCTGCGGATTGTGGTAGGCCGCCAGAATGTGCTTGAACTCGCCCGTCAGCGGCGCCACAATGGCGCGGAAAAGGTCGTCTTTACCAGCATAATAGTTGTAAATGTTGCTCAACCCCACGCCCGCCTTTTCGGCAATCTCGCGCATCGACGTCTGCGCGAAGCCCTTTTTCAGGAAAATCGCCTTTGCCGCCTTTGCAATCTGTTGCTCTATGTCGTCCTTTTTGGTTTGCATTTCTGAACGCTGTACGTTTTTCGGTGCCACAAAAATCAGCCGAAAACACGTATCGGGCAATCCCAATTAGTGGGGATTTGTGCGGGTGCGGGGTGGCGGTTGCGGGGGATAAAATCAACAAAAGGGAACACTCGGTGCCCCCTTTTGCCTTGTCTGGTGCTGATTTATCGTCGAAAAACTGGGTTGTACAAGCGCCAGACCATTATCAGAAAAAACGTGTATTACTTCTTGAAATTCAACTGAATATCGACGGGAATATTCTCTAACCGCAGATTCTTAATGTCGGCTGTCAGATTATCGTCGGGTTTTGAGTATTTTGCCACAAACTCGTTGGCTTTCTGCAAGTTGCCAGTGGCCTGAATCTCTAAAATCTGCGCAGCCAGTCCTGCCAGAGCGCTTTCCATCTTTGCAAAGTCGATTGTGTAGGTTCCGCTGACCGAACGGTGGAACGCGGCGTTATCTTTCAAATAGTTGTAAATCATTATATTGGCGCGTCCCAGAGTTGAGCCTTCGCCGTAGCGTTCAGAGCGGATTGTCGAAGCGAAGAAGGTTGCGAGCGCGTCCTCTTTGGTGAAAATGTTGGGCAAATCGAAGTGCTTTTGCAGCGTGCCGACAAGGTAAACGCCCACCACGTTCGCCTTAACTTCCTCAAGCACAGGCGCATTGGCGGCAAGTGCCGACTGAACATCGGTGCCGTCGGTGACGGTTTTCTTCACGCCAAGGCCGTGGGCTATCTCGCGGAAAGCAATGTTCCAGAAAAAGGCTTCTTGCGAGATATGTTCCTTATAATCAGCGTCTAAAAGCAGATTTCCAGTGGGCGCCACAATGTAGTTGAACTTGTTGCGGATAATGTTCTCGAACAATATGGTGCGGGTTCCCTTATCGCGCTGAACATCAGTATCAAACGGTAGGTTGAGCGCAATAACCTTGACGCCCGCGTTGGCCTTGCCAGCGTAGTAGATTGCATCGTACGAGAAAATGTTCGACCCAGTGCCAGGCTGGAACTGCTTGTACTCGTCGGCGCACGGAAGGTCGGCCTGAAACTCGCCAAGACGGGCGGCGAACTGCTGCATCTTGTCGGTCTGCGCTTCGTTTTTCAGCATCACGTAGGCCTCATACGAGCGTTTTTTGCCCAGAAGTTGGTCGTCGGTGCTCTCGTTGGGGCCGATAACAATGTCCATCTTGCTGTCGGTCATATCGAGCCAGGCAATGCTGCTCTCGTAATAGTTGTCGGTGCGCAGCGCGTCGGCTTTGGCCTGAAGATATTTTTTCACGCTCGGCTTTATGGTAATGTCGGCTGCGGCGGTTAAGTAGTTGGCAATCTTATCGATATGCGTTTTATAGGCATCGTGGTACCAAACAGCTTCAAGTTGTCCGTCGGCCTTGCGGCGAATGAGCGTGTAGGGGCTTTCCTTGTCGGGATTGCCGAACTGGCGGAACTCGTCGGCGGTCATATCGGCTGGATAGAAGTTGGCGCCAGGCTGACGCTTGCTGTATCCATCGACAAACGGCTCGCCCGAAATGCGGTCCCACGGACCGTAGTTTATCAGGGCGTAGGCTTTTGCGTCGGCATCGGCAATGCTGTTGATAAACTGCTGTTTGTCACCAAAATACTGTTCCCAATAAATGGCGTCAACCTCATCGGCGGCAAAGCGGTACAGGTTCAGTACTTCCTTGCCGTTGTCGGAAATTCCGCTCAAATCGGGTGCCTGAATGTCAACCACGGCATATTGTTCGGTCTTTTTCGCAAACTGCGACTTTTTCTGTTCGCAAGCCGTCGTCAGCATCACAGCCGCAGCGGCCAAAATAACTATCTTTTTCATATTTAAAGAATTAACATTATCAGAATTTGTGCCGCCACCACTCGAAGAAACATTGTGAGCGGGTAAACGGTGGCGTAGTTTACCGCAATGCGGCCACTCTCGAACATCTGCTCTGAAAATGAGAGCAGCGCGGGGTCGGTGGTGCCGCCCGAAAGCAGACCGCATATCTTGAAAAAGTTCATTTTAAGGAATATACGGGCAATGAGCGCCACAATGGTCATCGGCACAAGCGTAATGATTGCGCCGTAGCCAATCCAGGCGAAACCGCCGTTCATCAGGCAACTGACAAAATTCTCGCCCGCGCCAAGCCCCACGGCCGCCATAAAGAGCGATATGCCAATCTCGCGAATCATCAGGTTGGCCGAGAGCGCGGTGTAGGTTGTAATGCGCAGTTTCGGCCCGAAGTAGCCCAGCAGAATGGCGATAATGAGCGGACCGCCCGCTATGCCAAGTTTGAGCGGCTGCGGCATCGACGGAAAGCGCAGCGGAATCATTCCCACCACAACACCGATTGCAATGCCAAAGAAAATGGGCACCAGATTAGGCCTGTGAAGCGATTCGGGCTTGTTGCCCACCAACTGCGCGAGTTGGTTTATGCCGTCTTCGCTGCCCACCACCTGAATGCTGTCGCCAACTTGCAGAATCAGGTCGGCATCGGCCTGAAGGTCGACGCTTGAGCGCAGAATGCGGGTGACGGTGACGCCGTAGCGCTGGCGGATATTGAGTTTGCGAAGGCTTTTGCCCGTAATGCTCGACTGCGTTATCGACAGCCGCTTCGACACCAGTTTGCAGCCTGGCTGCTGCCACTCTTTCATATCCACCTGAATCTCGTTGCCGAACAGGATTTTTACCATATCCTTGTGCTGAATATCGGTGACAATCAACAGTTTATCACCTTCGTTGAGTGGTGTGTCCAAATCGGCAGGCGACACTTTTCCGCCCCGCATCACACGCGACACCACAAGGTGCTCGTTGTTGCTCTCGCCAATCACGTCGTGCAGCGTCTTGCCGAAAATGGCTGGGTTCTCGACCACGCACGCCAGACGGTAGGCGCTCGACTCGCCGCTCTCTTCGGTTGCCGACGAGTCGCGCTCGTGCTTCAAATCGACCCGAAAAATTGCGCGCAAGGCGATAATCAGAAAAATTGCGCCCAAAACGCCAAGCGGATAGGCCACCGCATAGGCTGAAGCCAATGCCGACGACGCTTGCGAAGCCTGCTCAACCGTGCCGCCATCGGCCATTGTGGCGTCGGCAATCATCTGCTGCGCCGCGCCAAGCCCTGGCGTGTTGGTCACGGCCGCCGACATCACACCTGTCAGAATATCAAGCCTTTCGCCCGATACCAAATGAATTATGTAGGTTGTAACCACGGCCAAAACCACAAGCGCAATGGCCATCAGGTTCATCGGAAGGCCGTCTTTGCGGAACGAGCGGAAGAAGCCTGGCCCCACCTGCAGGCCGATTGCGAAAACAAAGAGTATCAGGCCGAAATCTTTGAAAAGCGACAGAATCTGCGGCGGAATGCGCAGGCCGAAGTGGCCAAGCGCAATGCCGACAAACAAAATCCACGTGGTGCCGAGCGACACGCCCTTCACCTTAAAGCGTCCGAGATAAAGCCCCGACGCAATCACAAGCGACAGAATGAAAATGGCGCTTGCCGTACTGTTTTGTGCAATCAAATTCATCATAACGGCCGCAAAAGTACCGCCGCCGCGAATGTTATTTTATCGCAGAATAATGTTTTTAGCGATATTATTTATCGATTTTCGCGATAAATGAATATTTTTGCCGACGTAAAATTCAGAAGGATATGGAATTACGGCAGTTGAAATATTTTGCCGAAGTGAGTCGGCGCAAAAGTTTCTCGGAAGCGTCGAAGGCGCTTTTCATAACGCAGAGCACACTCTCGCAGCAGATTCAGAAACTGGAAGAAGAACTTGGCGTTGAACTACTTACGCGCGACACTCGGCACGTTGAGTTGAGCGACTACGGCACGCAGTTTCTGCCTTGCGCACTGCAGATTCTGCAAGACGCGCAGGCGGGCATCGACAAGATTAAAGACGCGCAAAACCTTATGTCGGGCGAGTTGCGCGTGGGTTCCACCTACTCGTTCGACCCACTGCTCTACAAAACGGCGCTCGGATTCCACAAGCGCTATCCGCACATCAAACTGTTAATGCATAGTTCGTCGAAGGAAGTACTGCTCAAAATGCTGACCAACAGAGAATTGGATATTGTACTGGCCTACAAGTCGTATCTCACCGACGAGCGGATAATGTCGCACCCGCTGTTCAACGGCCGATTGAGCCTGATTATGGCCCGTCGGTACGCCCCCGACAGCGCCGTCGGCATTGAACTCGACAGTCTGCCGAAATATCCGCTGGCGCTGCCGTCGAAAGGTCTGCAAGCCCGCGACGCGCTCGATTTAATGCTCTCAACCCACAACATCAGTCTCGACATCCGCTTTGAGTTGAACAACCTGCACGGCATTCTGAGCCTTGTGCGCAACAGCCGCCTGGCCACCATTCTGTCGGGCGAAGTGGTGAGCAATGCCGACGCTTTTGCGGCCATCCCCATCAACCACCCCGACGCCCGAATGGACGGCTGCTACCACTACCTGAAAAACACCTATCAGAAGAAATCGGCCGAAGTGTTCATCGATATGCTGAAGGAAAACAACGCGTTCAACCTTGCGGGAAGGATTGAAGGGTAATGCTGGATTGAAAGTGGGGATTTGTGCGGGAACGGCGCCGAGTTTCTTCACGACCAAAATCCCAAATTCAGGTAATCATTTCCGAAAGGCAGACACCAACCGAATTGGCGACTTTTCGCTATCTTTGCCGAAAAGATAAAGAAAATGAACGAGATACATTTCGACACAATTCAGCAGTTCAACGATTTTTACGGATTCGAGACGCTGCATCCGCTTGTGAGTGTGGTGCGCTACGACAAGCAGTTGCCCATTGAAGAGTGCGTGGTGCACTACGGCGTGTATGCCTTGTTTCTGAAGGAAAACAAGGGCTGCAAACTCTCGTACGGCCGCACCAAATACGACTTCGACGAAATGACCGTCACATCGTTTGCGCCTGGGCAGAGCGTCCGCGTTGAGCCAAACCCCGAAGTGCCCAATCCGAAGTGGACGGCACTGCTCTTCCATCCTGATTTTCTGGCTCGTACGCAGTTGGGGCGGCAGATTTCGCGCTACGAGTTCTTCTCGTACTCGAGCAACGAAGCGCTGCATCTTTCGGTGGGCGAAATCGAGATTTTCCGCAGCGTGCTCACAATGATTCAGCAAGAACTTCAGCACGCCATCGACAAGCACTCGCGCGAGTTGATTGTGTCGAACATCGAACTGCTATTGAACTATTGCTTAAGGTTTTACGACCGTCAGTTCATTACGCGCGAAGAAATCAACCACGCCACGGTGCAGCGGTTTGAGTCGCTGCTCGACGAATATCTGACCGACAAGGCCGAAACCGAAGGCATCCCGACAGTGGCCTATTTTGCCGACAAATGCAACCTGACGGCGGGCTATTTCGGTGAGTTGGTGAAGGTTGAAACGGGCCGCACGGCGCAGGATTTCATTGCCGACCACATTGTGCGCCGCGCCAAAGAACTGCTTAACAGTCAGACACTTACCATTGCGCAAGTGAGCGACCGTCTGGGCTTCGGCTATCCGCAGCATTTTGTGCGGTTCTTCAAGCGCAAAACGGGCAAAACGCCAACCGAGTACCGCGCGGCTTAAAACAGAATGTATCTTAATGAAATCAAATCGGTTACAAATGAAACCGCTACTCACATTCTTGACATTCAGCACTATGCTTTTTCAAACATCGTGCGCAGAAGATAAGGCAACTGAAGCACCAGAAAACAATAACATAAGTACTATGGATACAGCGAATTTTGAAGTTAGAAAAACCGTGAAACTCAACTCTGGCTACCAAATGCCCACATTGGGGCTTGGCACGTGGACGCTGACTGGCGCAACGTGCGAAACCGCTGTTTATCAGGCATTAAAATGCGGGTATCGGCTCATCGACGCGGCCAAATACTATGGCAACGAACAAGAAGTGGGCAACGCTGTAAAGAAGGCCGTGAACGAAGGCATCTGCACACGCGAAGAGGTTTTCATCACCACCAAGATTGTGCCTTGGACGAGCAATCCTGCCGCTGACATCGACAACTCGCTGCAAAAACTGCAAACCACCTACATCGACCTTTGCCTTCTGCACCAGCACGGCAGCGCAAAAGAGGACGACGCTGTTTACAAGGCTATGGTTCAAGCGGTTAAAGACGGTAAGATACGGTCGATAGGTATCTCTAACTATTACACCGAAAAAGACGTTGAAAAGTTTATCGACGGCTACGAAATCCCCCCTGCGGTTGTCCAGAACGAGAACCACATTTTCTATCAAAATAATACGCTAAGAGACTGTCTTGCAGCGCGTAATATCTATGTCGAAAGTTATTATCCGTTCGGTGGACGCGGACACACTGGCGACCACTTCGGCAATCCCGTGATTCTTGAAATTGCCGCAGCGCATAACAAAACCGCCGCACAGGTGCTTGTACGCTGGCATCTGCAGTCGGGCTACATAGCGATTCCTGGCAGCGGCAACAGTCTGCATATTGCTGAAAACTTCGACATCTGGAATTTCGAACTTTCTGAGGCCGAAATGCGCCGCATTGCCGCACTCAACACTGGTCGGCGTTACGAAAACTGGTAAACCGAATCTCTCAACATAAAATGATATGAAACGCATAATTACACTTCTGTTGGCCGCACTATTTATTTGCTGCTCAGACGATAACAGTGTTTTTGCCGAGTCCGCACAAAACCGCACCCTTGTGGCCTACTACAGTTACACGGGCAATGTGCGGTCGATTGTTGACGAACTGCATCGGTTGGCACGGATATAGAAGGTCTTGCAGTGTTTAGCAATCTCTTCCACTATCTCTTCAGAACACGAGCCGCAATCAGCTCTGAAACGGTTGATAATAAGCTTGTTCTGTTCAAACCTTTCAAAGAACCTCTTCAGCGTGTCCTTCTGGTGGAAACGCACGTTTGTGTTGCCGTCACTGTTCTCTATGCCGACAATCAAGTCTCCGACGACTGCCACGCCTGGACGATAGCCAAGGAACTTCTTGTATGTAGGCTTTGCATCATACTTCTCT
>JAFXQB010000013.1 GCA_017527435.1 Salinivirgaceae bacterium | reverse complement strand
CTTCTAAATTTCTAAATTTCTAAATTTTTAAACTTTAAACTTTTAAACTTTAAACTTTTACGGAACCAGCACAGGATTCTCGCTCACAACCCACGGCAGGCCCCATTTGTTGAGTGCCTCCATATACGGGTCGGGGTCGAAATCCTCAACGTTGAACACGCCAGGTTTCTTCCATAAGCCTTTCATTACCAGCATTGTGCCAATCATTGCGGGCACGCCAGTGGTGTACGATATGGCCTGTGAGCCCACTTCCTTGTAGCACTCCTGATGGTCGCAGACGTTGTAGATGTAAAGGTTGCGCGGTTTGCCGTCTTTCACGCCAGTGAAGATGCAGCCGATGTTGGTCTTGCCCACGGTGCGCGGTCCGAGCGATGCGGGGTCGGGCAGAAGCGCCTTCAGGAACTGAATGGGCACAATCTCCTGACCGTTGAAGTTGACGGCGTCGGTGCGCAGCATTCCAACGTTCTCAAGACACTTCATATGAGTGAGATAACTCTGTCCGAAGGTCATAAAGAAACGGATGCGCTTTACGCCAGGAATGTTCTTTGCCAGCGACTCAATCTCCTCGTGGTGAAGCAGATACATATCTTTCGGGCCCACGCCGTCGAAGTTGTACTCGCGCTTGATTTCCATTGGTTTGGTCTCAACCCAGTGTCCGTTCTCCCAGTACGAGCCGTTGGCCGAAACCTCGCGCAGGTTGATTTCGGGATTGAAGTTTGTTGCGAACGGATAGCCGTGGTCGCCGCCGTTGCAGTCGAGAATATCGATGGTGTGAATCTCGTCGAAATAGTGTTTCAGCGCGTAGGCCGAGAAGACGCTCGTCACGCCAGGGTCGAAGCCTGTGCCGAGCAGGCCCGTGATGTCTTTGGCCTTGAAGCGCTCGTTGTAGGCCCATTGCCACGAGTAGTCGAAATAAGCCGTGAAGCCCTTCTCGCGGCAGCGTTTCTCGTAGATGGCGCGCCACGTCGGGTCTTCGGTGTCCTCGGCCTCGTAGTTGGCCGTATCGATGTAGTGCACGCCCGTTTCAAGGCAGGCGTCCATAATGGTCAGGTCCTGATAGGGTAGAGCCAGGTTCAGAACCACGTCGGGGTTCACCTTGCGGATGAGCGCCACAAGTTCCTGCACGTTGTCGGCGTCAACCTTTTCGGTGGTGATTTTCGCCTTTGTCGAGCCCTCGATTTTGGCCTTGAGCGCGTCGCACTTGCTCACTGTGCGGCTTGCAATGCAAATCTCGTTAAACACGTCGCTGTTTTGAGCGCATTTCTGAATGGCCACGCTAGCAACGCCTCCGCAGCCGATGATTAGAACTTTTCCCATTTTCGATAGATTTTTGATTTATGAATGATTGTTTTCGATTTTTTTATTTCGCACAGATGACACAGTCCCGATTGCTATCGGGAACACTGATTATCACAGATTTTATTGTTTCTAACCGATTTTATCAGATTCAATCAGATGTTATCGGTTAAAATCGGATTGAATCGGTTAGCGATTTTCTTACCATTCTGCCTTCATTGTTAATTGTTAATTATTTCCTAACTCCTAATTTCTAACTCCTAATTTCTAACTCCTAATTCCTAATTTCTAACTCCTAACTCCTAAATACTCAATAAAAGTTCCCTCACCACCTTGCAGGCCACAGCCGTCGAGACGCCGCTTTGGTCGTAGGTGGGGCACAACTCGTTGACGTCGGCGGCCACAATGTTGCAGCCGTTGCACACAATCCGCATAGCGTCAAACAGTTGCATAAACGACACGCCGCCTGCTTCGGGCGTTCCCGTGCCAGGGAAAACCGACGGGTCGAGCACGTCAAGGTCGATGGTGAAATAGACGGGCTTGCGGCCAATCCGCTTCACCGTTTCGGCCAGACCGTCGAAATTGAACTTGTGCAAGTCGGTATGTCCCTCGGCGGCCCAGCGGAACTCCGAGCGTTCGCCCGAGCGGATGCCGAACTGATGGATACGGCCGTCGCCCGTCAGGTCGTGGCAGCGGCGGATGACGCACGCGTGCGACAACCCAACGCCCAGATACTCGTCGCGCAGGTCGGTGTGGGCGTCGAAATGGACGATGTGCACGTCGGGGTATTTCTTTATCACTTCGCGGAAAGCGCCTAAAGTGACAAGGTGCTCGCCGCCAATCATTAGCGGTAACTTGTTGTCGGCCAATATGGTAGCCGTGCGTTCCGAAATCTGCGCAAGCGCCTTTTCGCTGCTGCCGATGCAGAGTTCAAGGTCGCCGCTGTCGAACACGCTGATGTCTTCAAGGTCGCGGTCGAGCAGGGGGCTGTAGGTTTCGAGCCCGAACGACTCGCTGCGGATGGTGTGCGGCGCGAACCGTGTGCCAGGGCGGAACGACGTGGTTGAGTCGAACGGCGCCCCGAAGAGCACAATCCGCGCCTCGCTGTATTCGGCGTCGCAGCCGATGAATGTCTCAATGTTCTTGTTAAGCATTGTCGGTCAGTCTTTTATCTTCTCCACGTCGGCCAGCATTCGCTCCACGTAGGCGGGCAGCGCAAAGCAGCCTTTGTGCAGGTTGGTGGTGTAATAATCGGTTTTGATTCCCAGTTTGTTCCACGCGTCGGCGTTCAGGTCGAGCACGGGGCGGTATTTCTTCGACGCGAATCCGAACAGCCAGTAACCCGACGGGTACGATGGTATATGTGCCTGATAGACACGGCTAATCGGGAAACTGTCGACAATACGCTTGTGGGCTTTCTGCGTCTCAATGCGGTCCTCCTCGTAGAAGGGGCTCTGATGTTGGTTCACCATTATGCCGTCGGCCTTCAGCGCCTTGTAGCAGCCGCCGTAGAACTCGCGGGTGAGCAGACTCTCGCCAGGGCCGTAGAATCCCGCCGAGTCCACAATTATCACGTCGTACTCGTTCTCGATGTGTCGGATGAAGCGCAGGGCGTTCTCGGTGTAAACGGTCACGCGCTCGTCGTCAAGGCTCGATGCCGTCTCGGGGAAGAATTTGCGGCAGGCTTCCACCACGCCGTCGTTAACTTCCACAAGGTCAATGCGTTCCAGACTCTTGTATTTGAGCAGTTCCTCCACCACGCCGCCGTCGCCCGAACCGAAAATCAGCACGCTTTTGGGATTGGGGTGCACGGCCATTGGCACGTGACTCAACATTTCGTCGTAGATGAACTCGTCGCGCTCGGTGAAGATGATGTAGCCGTCAACCGCCAGAAACTTTCCGAATTCGAGCGACTCAAAAATATCGACGCGCCCCAGGTCGGTCTCGTTCGTGTAAAGGTGCTTGTCCACTTTCACAGAGAACTTTACATTTTCGGTGTGATGTTCAGAAAACCAGAATTCCATTTCTCAATGAGTGATTAATTGACTAATTGATTGATTGAATTTTGACTACAGACAACGGACTACAGACAACAGACGGCTTTGAGCCGTGAGCCACCTTGTAATCAGAAATCGCAAATCAAAAATCATAATTCCTAAATCCTACATTCTAAATCCTAAATCCTAAATCCTAAATCCCTAGTGCCTAATGCCTAATCCCTAGTGCCTAATTAATAAATCGTCTGCTCCCGAATCACATTCAGCCGCTCGATTTTCTCGTCCTCGGGGCCAGTCATTGAGCAGCCCTTCTCTTTGGCGTACAGAATGTAATCGATGATTTCCTGCGTGATGCGCTCGCCAGGCGCCAGAATCGGGATTCCAGGGGGGTAGCACATAACAAACTCGGTGCAGATGCGGCCGTTGGTCTCGCGGATGGGAATCATTTCCTCTTTGGCCGCGTAGAAGGCCTCTTGCGGCGTCATAACCACCGACGGGTTGATGTACTCGTGGTCGAACAGGCCCGTGCGCTCGCGGCGGTAGCGGCGCTGAATGTCGTAGAGTGCGCTCACAAGCCGCTCAACCTCGCGCATTCGGTCGCCTATCGATATGTATGCCAATATGTTGCCGATGTCGCCCAACTCAACCTGAATGTCGTACTCGTCGCGCAGAAGGTCGTAAACCTCAATGCCCGCCAAGCCGATGTCAAGGGTGAAGACCGTCAGTTTGGTGGTGTCGAAATCGTAGATGCTGTCGTTGTTAATCAACTCCTTACCGTAGGCGTAGTAGCCGCCGATTTTGTTGATTTCGGTGCGGGCGTAGTCGGCAATGCGCTGCACTTCGGCAAAAGCCTCCTTGCCGCGGATGGCCAGGTTGCGGCGCGATATGTCGAGACTCGCCAGCAGCAGATACGACGCGCTTGTGGTCTGCGTCAGGTTTATCACCTGCCTAACGTAGCCAGCGCTCACGCTTTCGCCGATGAGCAGAAACGAGCTCTGTGTCAGGCTTCCGCCCGATTTGTGCATACTGATTGACGACATATCGGCGCCAGCCGCCATTGCCGTAATTGGCATATTCTCACCAAAATAGAAGTGCGTGCCGTGCGCCTCGTCAACCAGCACCAGCATATTGTGGGCGTGCGCCAGTTCAACAATTTTTTTCAGATTCGAGCAGATGCCGTAGTAGGTGGGGTTGTTCACCAGAATGGCCACCGCGTCGGGGTTGGCCTCGATGGCCTTCTCAACCTGCGAAATCTTCATTCCAAGGGCGATACCCAGACGGCGGTCCATATCGGGGTTGACGTAGATGGGTGTGGCGCCGTTCACCACCAGCGCGTTGATGACGCTGCGGTGCACGTTTCGCGGCAGAATGATTTTGTCGCCCTTCTTGCAGGCTGTGAGCACCATTGTCTGCACCGACGATGTGGTGCCGCCCACCATTAGGAAGGCGTGCGCGGCGTGGAATGCTTCGGCGGCCAACTCTTCAGCCTTCTTGATGACCGATATGGGGTGGCACAGGTTGTCGAGCGGCTTCATTGAGTTGACGTCAATCTCAACACACTGTTTGCCAAACAGTTTGGCCAAATCTGGATTGCCACGGCCGCGTTTGTGGCCAGGAACGTCGAACGGTACAATGCGTTTTCTTCGGAATTCTTCCAGAGCCTCGTAGATAGGTGCTTGGTCTTGATTCATTTCAAGCGTTTTAAAAAATTAAACAATACTACCTTTCTTGTTTACTTTATCTGCTTGTGGTGAACCTCGGCAGATTGTCAGAGTCTATATAGTAAATATTTACTTTTACTACTCTTATTGACCGTTTCTCAAGTCGGGTGGTTATAAGTAACCAACTTTAAAAAAACTGCACATTTAAGTGCAAATCAATAAAATGGAAATACTCTAACAATCTAAAGTGTGCTCCATCGGTGCAAATGTAGTCATTTATTGGAATGGTGGCCTTTTTGGGGCGGTTTTTATTTTTGCCGATGGACTTTTTAAATTGCGAACCACGGATGGCGGTTAACTCTTGCGCCTTTTTCCCGCATTTCTGTCTTTTTTATCCTTTTTGTGCTTGTCTTTCTTCTTTTTATCGTCGGTGTTGGCGGTAGCGTTTTTCTTCGATTTACGACGCGGAACCGCTTCATATTCAGGATGGTCGGGGCGTTCGGCCTTCCCTTTTTTGCGTCCTCGGCGGCGGTCAACATTATCGTTGAAGAAATCGAAATTGAAATCCGACTCGTCGAACACCTTGCCGCTGAATTTTTTACGTTCGATTTTCACATTTGAGCGCTTGCCTTTGCCTTTGGCCGTTTCGCTTTCGCGATGGTCGGCTGCGTTGCCGTCGCGCTGCTTTTTCTTGGTGCGCTTGGCGGCCGGCGGCGCTGTTTGATTAGTTGCAAGGCCGAATTCCACATTCTCGTTGTCGTAAGTGACGTTTTTCAGCGCGTCCATCACTTTCTCAACAGCTTCATTTTCAATCTCGAAGAACGAGAAGTTGCGTTGCAGGTCGATTCGGCCAATGTCGATGCTCTTGTCGCGTGTGGCGTCGTTAATCATGCCCAGAAGGCGCGGAACCGACAGCCCGCGTTTTGTGCCCACATTGATGAACAGGCGTGTGTAATCTTCATCGTTGCGGCGTTTGCGCTCTTTCCGTTCTTTGCGACCTTCGCGTTCTTCGCCATCGTTCTTGCCCTTGCCTTGACCAGGTTCAACGTTCAGGTCTTCAGCCGATTTGTAGTAATCAATGAATCGGTTGAACTCGAGCCACACAACCCGTTTGATGAGCTCGTCCTTGTCGAGCCACGACAGTTTCTTTGTGGCCATCGGCAGGTATGCTGCAATCTCGTCGTCGTTCACTTCAACACGCTCAAGCCTGTCGAGCACGTTATAAAGCCGTTTTTCGCAAATCTCGGCGCCGGTGGGCACTTTTTTCAGTTCGAACGGCTTGCCGACAAGTTTCTCAAGCGTCTTAATCTTGCGCGTCTCGCGCGAGTGGATAATGGTCATTGATACGCCTGATTTTCCGGCGCGTCCGGTACGTCCGCTGCGGTGGATGTATACTTCGGGGTCGTCGGGCAGGTTATAGTTGATGACGTGCGTCAGGTCGTTCACATCGAGTCCGCGGGCGGCAACGTCGGTGGCAATGAGCAGTTGCAGCGAGCGGTCGCGGAAGCGGCCCATAACCGTGTCGCGTTGGTCTTGCGACAGGTCGCCGTGAAGGGCGTCAGCGTTGTAGCCGTCTTGTATCAGCTTGGCAGCCACTTCTTTAGTCTCGCTGCGGGTGCGGCAGAACACAATTCCGTAAATGTTCGGATTGATGTCGGCAAGGCGCTTGAGCGCCAGATAGCGGTCGGCGGCCTTCACCATATAATATTCGTGACGGACATTCTCGGCACCCGAGTTTTTCTTGCCCACGGCAATCTCTTCAGCGTCGTGCATATAGTTCATTGCAATTTTGCGCACGCCGTCGGGCATAGTGGCCGAAAAGAGCAGAGTCTGCTTGGTGTCGGGCGATGTGCTCAAAATGCTGTCAAGGTCTTCCTGAAAGCCCATATTCAGCATCTCGTCGGCTTCGTCAAGAACAAGCCATTGTATGTTACTGATATTGAACGCACCGCGTTTAATCATATCGAGCACGCGCCCCGGTGTGCCGACAACAATGTGCGCGCCGCTTTTCAGCTGACGAATCTGCGGATTGATATTGGCGCCGCCGTAAACTGCCACAATCGACAGACCTTTGGTGTACTTTGCAAATTTGGTCAAGTCGTTGGCAATTTGCAGACACAACTCGCGGGTGGGGCACAAAGCAAGTGCTTGCACGTGGTCGGCTTGCAAGTCAATCTGCTGCAAAATTGGCAGCCCGAAGCCGGCCGTTTTGCCCGTGCCGGTTTGCGCCAATGCAACCAAATCGGTCTTTGATGCTATTATTGTCGGGATTGTCTTTTCCTGAATAGGTGTGGGTGATTCAAAGCCCAGTTCGCTTATGGCCTTGATAATGTTCTCGTTAAGGCCGAAGTCTGTAAAATTGCTCATTGTAAAAAATTAGGCCGCAAAATTAATAAAAATCAGCATTTTGCAACTGCTGTGACTCATTATTTCGTGGCATTTTTACGGCGACTGTTTTTTGCCAGGTTATAGCAAAAAAAATCCCATCTGAAAACAGACAGGATTTGTGGCGGAAAGATAGGGATTCGAACCCTAGGAGCAGTTTAACCCGCTCGCCGCATTTCGAGTGCGGTCCATTCGACCACTCTGGCATCTTTCCGGGCGCAAAAGTAGTTAATTATTGATACCAACAACTAATTGGCACAAAAAAAATGAAAGGGTGGTGCAGACTTGAAATTCGGTTGGCTGACAGGCCAACAAAAATCGAATTTTATTCCAGTGTTAGTGTTTTTATTTATCTTTCGCATCGTTTTAAACTACCTTAAATGCAAATGAAAATGAAGAAGAATCAGATTACAGCCATTGCGCCGATGCTGCTTGCCGCGGCGTTGATGGCCGGTTGCGACAGCGACTCTAAAACACAAGCCATGTTCGACAACATCGAACTCACAAAAGCCTACAAGCAGCAAACCGAGCACAATCCGCTCGCCACGCAGCGCTTCGGCGCCGACCCCTACGCTATGGAGTACGACGGCCGCGTCTATGTCTATATGACCAACGACGTGCTTGAGTATGACACCGCAGGCGTTGCCAAAAACAACTCTTTCCAGACCATCAACAAGATTTTCTGCATCTCGTCGGACGACCTTGTCAACTGGACCGACCACGGCGCAATGCCGATTGCCGGACCCGACGGCGCCGCCAAATGGGCGCAGTTCTCATGGGCCCCGACAGCTTGCCATAAAACCATCGACGGCAAGGAGAAATTCTTCCTTTACTTCGCCAACAGCGGCAACGGCATCGGAATTGTTACTTCCGACACCCCTTACGGCCCTTGGACCGACCCCATCGGAAAGCCAATCGTATCGCGTGAAACGCCAACCTGCGCTAGCGTCACCTGGCTGTTCGACCCGGCGGTTCTGGTTGATGACAATGGCGACGGCTACCTGTATGTTGGTGGCGGCGTGCCGTTCATTCCCGGCAAGGGCCCGCAATATGCCGACCCCGGCACAGCCCGCGTTGTGAAGCTCGACGCCAGCCTTACTGGTCTCGACGGTGCCCCTGTGGCCATCAATCCGCCGTACTTGTTTGAAGATGCCGGCGCCAACAAGATTGGCGACACCTATTATTACAGCTACTGCACCAACTTCAACAGCCCCGAGCTTGGCAACGGCCGCATTGCCTACATGACAAGTAAGAACCCGATGGGACCGTTCACATTCCAGGGAACGTTCTTCAACAATCCCGGCGACTTCTTCGGCATTGGCGGCAACAACCACCACGCTGTCTGCAAGCTCGGCGACGACTACTATCTGTTCTATCACGCTCAAATCCTGCGCGAGCGTATGGGCATCACCGCCGACGGCTACCGTTCGACCAATGTTGATAAGGTTACCATTACTGAAGATGGTAAGATTGAGCAAGTTACAGGCACATATACTGGCGTTGAGCAGATTAAGGCCTTCAATCCGTTCAACTACACCGAAGCCGAGACCATGGCTTGGCAGGGCGGAATTGAAACCCGCTACACCACCGGCACCAACCTTTGTGTAACCGGCATTGCCACTGGCGATTGGATTGGTCTTGCAGGTGTCGATTTTGCTGAAGGCGCAAGCCAATTCACTGGCCGTGTGGCCAGCGACAGCCGCGGCGCAATTAAAATCTGCATCGACAAGGCCGATGGCGAATGTGTTGGATATCTGACAATTAAGAACACCAACGGCCAGTTTGCCAACGTAACCACACAACTCACAAAGCCAGTAAGCGGCAAGCACGATTTGTTCTTTGTCTTTGCTGGCGACCTTGAGTTCGACGGCTGGCAGTTTAAATAGCCCGGCAAGTTCGAGCAATACCAATTTAAAATGGGAGCGGAGTGCCATTCCGTTCCCATTTTTTTGTGCAACTTTCGGGGAACACCTCGCCAATTATCCGATACATTAATTCGCCAATAAAAAATTCCGCTTAACTTTGCGCAAAATCATTCAAAATGAACCTTGCATACATTCATTGGCATCCGTCGCCCGAGATATTCAGCATTGGAGCCTTCGGGCCGCGCTGGTATGGCGTGCTGTTCGCCATAGCTTTCGTGGTGGGCTACTACCTTATGAAGCACATCTTTAAGCGCGAGGGCGTCAAGCTCGATTATATCGACAATCTGCTGCTCTATTTCTTCATCGGCACCATTGTTGGCGCGCGGCTTGGACACTGTCTGTTCTACGAGCCGCAATTCTACCTGAGCCACCCGTTGCAGATTCTGAAAATATGGGAGGGCGGCCTTGCGAGCCACGGCGCGGGCATCGGACTGTTCATCGCCTTGGGGCTGTTTGTGCACAAATACAAGGTCGATACGCTCTGGCTCTTCGACCGCCTGGCCATAATGATTGCCCTTTCGGGATTCTTTATCAGGATGGGAAACCTGATGAACTCAGAGATTGTGGGCTGCCCGACGACTCAGCCGTGGGGCTTCATCTTCGAGAACAATGGTGAGGATTTCGCCCGCCATCCGTCGCAGCTCTACGAGGCGCTGGGCTACCTTGCAATGGGGCTCACGCTGCTCTGGATGTACTTCAAAACCGATGCCCCCAAGCGCAAAGGACTCATTTTCGGCCTTGCGATGGCGCTCATCTTCGCGTTCCGCTTCTTCATCGAGTTCACCAAAGAGACTCAGGTCGAGTTCGAGAAGTCGATGATGCTCGATATGGGGCAGTGGCTGAGCATCCCGTTTGTGATTTTAGGCTTGACATTCATTGTGTTATCAATAATTCGAAATAAAAATGCAAAAGAAGTTTAAATCAGCACTCATTGCTGCTGCCGGATTGGCTGTTTTGGTCGCTTGCGGTGATGGCAACGACCCGAAATACATCACCCCCGAGGCCTATCTGCCGGCATATCCGGGTTCTTATTGGGACTACACCGATGGCACCCGCGTGCGCGCCACAGCCTACGAGTTGCACAGTTACCGTCCGTCAACCACATCGACCGACTACACCGACGAGTGCTACGTGCCCATTTGGGACGGTCATTACCTTTATAAGTACAGCATCTACCAATCGTCGCCGCTCTATCCGATGAAGGAACTGCTTCGCGCCAAAGGCAGTGCGGTGTGGATTGTGGATGAGAGCAACGGCGACAAACTGAAACGCTCTGAGGTTCTTATCGATTCGCTGGCTGTGGGCGACTCGCTTTACAAGAGTGTCTATCGCGTTACCGAATTTCTTGAAAGCCTTGATGATACCGACCATTGGAACCTTCGCGAGTATTACGCCAAAAACGTCGGTTTGGTCAAGGTTGAAGTGAACAACCCGCACGACTCGGCCGACTTTGTTGTGCAGAAAGAGTTGCGCAGTTATTTCATTAACAAATAGTTGCGTGGTGAATCGGTGAATTATTGAATCGGTGAGTCGCTCTTATTTCGATTATCCGATTATCCGATTCACCAGTTCAACATTTTTAACTGTCTGTTGTCTGTAGTCTTTAGTCCAAATATTTAAAATGCTTTCCCATCCGCCATTCTGGTATTCCGACAGTGTTGAGTTCTACAATTCAGCCGACCTTCAGCTGCCCGAAGCCGCAGATGCGATAGGTGAGATGCTCGACTTGAAAACCGAAGGCAATCAGCAGTTTATCCACAACTGGCGACGGCTGTTTCTTGTGCCGACGCCCATCAGCTTCAGTGTGCGCACCGAGCCGTCGAAGGCGGTTGTCGGTTATGGGTTCAGCCTGAAAAACGCGCTATTCCTGGCGGCGATGATTGCCATTGCGGCCGCTTTGGTCGGCATAAACAATTATAAGACAGCGACATATCTGCTTGCAGTGGCCGCTGTGGCCGTTGGATTTTGCACGGCATCAGTTCAGAACTCATTCATTCGCAAGGCGATAGCCGATGCTATTTGTCTTCCAACTTTCGAAGGCGAAGCGCAAGTGCAACATAATCAGATGGTTTGGATGAGCAATACCGATGTTTGTCCTGCCTGCGGAACACCGCGCACTACGGATTCCACTGAAATTTGTCAAAATTGTGGAATAAAATTGCCGCCGTTGAATCCAACGAAAGAGCGAAATAATAAATTTACACCTGAAAAAATTTAACGAATTATTGCATTTATCAGCAACAAAATGAGAAAGATAGCAGCAAACGTGGTTTATCCGTGCATCGAAAAGCCAATCAAATTCGGACATTTGGTGGTTGACGACGACGGAACAATTCTCGACATTGTCGATACAGGCGGCAAATTGATTGAAGAAGAAGGGCTTGAGTACCACAACGGAGTTTTGGTTCCGGGCTTCATCATCGACTCAACCAAAGCCGATATGACCGAAAAAGGCGTGCGTATCCGCTTCCTTTCGGGTGTTCAAATCGATTTCACCGAACCGAACCAACTGCCATTCAACACCAAGGAACTTGTTGTCAATCAAATGTTTGATATGCAGACCGACGGCGCATCGTTCGACGACGCTTTGGCCAATGCCACCATTAGTGCCGCCCGCACTCTTGGTATCGACAACGAGTACGGCTGCTTCAAAAAAGGCATCAAACCTGGTGTGGTGCTGCTCTATCCGTTCGATTTTGTAAACAGCAAAATGCGCCACGATACGCTGTCTAAACGTTTGGTTTAAAGATATTTGGGTGTGTAGAGACGCGGCGCGCCACGTCTCTACAATAGTTCCAACACCTAAAAACCGACACCCAACACCACAAAAAATGACTCTCATCGCGCCACTCGATTGGGGATTAGGTCACGCAACACGTTGTGTACCAATAATTAACGAGTGTCTGGCAAAAGGAGAGAAGGTCGTCATTGCTGCCGACGGTGCTGCTGCGGCATTCCTGAAACAAGAATTTCCAAACCTTACGCACATCAGGCTGAAAGGCTGGCGGATGCGCTATTTCTGGCCACTGCCGCTTGCTCTTGCGCTGCAAGTGCCGTTTTTCGGCGTCAGCATCCTGCTGGAGCACTGGCGTTTGCAGCAGATTATCAAGCGAATGGGAGTGAGCCGCGTCATTTCCGACAACCGCTACGGCCTTTGGAGCCGCAAAGCCGACTGCACCATCATCACGCACCAACTCTACATTCAGTTGCCGCAATGGCTAAAACTGTTCGAGAAGCCGCTGCACGCATTTACAGCCCGTCTGTTGCGCCGATTCGCCCATATTTGTGTTCCCGACTATGCCGATGCCCAAAAGTCGCTCTCCGGCGCGTTATCGCACGGCGGAGCGATTGATGCTGCGGTTGAATACATCGGGCCGCTCTCGCGCTTTACGGCCGACACAATGGACGAGCCGTCGCTGCCCGTGCCGCAGGTTCTGGTTGTGCTTTCGGGTCCCGGAAGGCAGAAAAAGATGTTTACAAAACGCATACTGCGACGCCTGAATGGTGTTGCAAAACGGATTCTTGTGGTGGGTGCCGAACCTAATCTAAAATATCAAATAACCAACGGCAATACACTGGTTATAAATCATCTATCAACGCAAGAATTGAACAGTTTACTCAAACTTGCGCCGCACGTTATCGCCCGCTCGGGCTACACAACCATAATGGATTTGCACCGCATCGGCCGCCGCGCCATCTTGTTCCCAACCAAAGGACAATGGGAGCAGGAATATCTGGCAAAACGGTGGCGCAACGGGCAATAATTGTAGAAATCGCAGTCATTCGCACTCTGTTTTTCTATTTCATAATCAGTATATTACTTAATTTTACGCATTGTTTAGTAAATGGTGCAAAAACATAGCGCCCGACGGCAACTTCCTAACACTTTTTTGCATTAATTTGTCGCAACTAATTGAACTTTTATGCAGAAACCTATACAAGACTTCTCGGTCGGCTACACAATGCTGAAGCACTATTCGAGATTTTTCGTCCGCAAGTTTTTCAAGACGACCACCATTGTCGGGCTCGACAACATTCCGAAGGACCGGCCGGTGATTATCACGCCAAATCATCAGGACACGCTGATGGACGCACTTTGCATCATCTACAACGTGCACGGACGCGCTGTTTTTATGGCTCGCGCCGATATTTTCGGCAAATCGAAGTTGATTGCCAACACGCTGCGATTCTTAAAGATACTGCCGCTTTACCGCATCCGCGACGGCGTGAAGGAGCTGAAGAACAACGATGCGTCGTTTGAAGAAGCCGTGGGCGTGCTCGAAAGCCGTCAGAAACTGGTTGTTCTGCCCGAAGGCAGCCACGTGGGCGAGCGCCGTCTGCGCCAACTGAAGAAGGGCGTGGCCCGCATCGCCTTTATGGCCGAAGAGCGCAACAATTTTGAGCTGGGGCTCGAGATTGTGCCCGCCGGACTCGACTACACGCACTACATCAACGTTGGCGCGCGGTTTATGGTGCAATACGGCAAGCCCATTCAGGTGGCCAAATACAAGGATTTGTACCACGAGAATCCGCAGAAGGCGATGGCCGCACTGATGGACGAAATTCGTGCCGGAATGCTGCCGCTGATGCTCAATCTGGACAACGAAGCCGAGTACAAAACGCTTGAAACTCTTGACGATATCTACATCAACGACCTTTATCAGGGCCGTCAGAGCCGCCGTAGCGTGAAACACACCGACCTGCTTGCCAAAAAACAGCAGATGGGCGAGAAGCTGCTGGCTTTTGCTCAATCGCAATCGGCTGAATACGAAAATGTTAAACAGCTGGTCGACGAGTTCCGCACATTGCTGAAAAAGCTCAATCTACGCCTTTGGGCGGTTGCCCGCGACAAGTATTCGGCCGTTGGAATCTTCTTGAGCCGCCTGCTGCAACTGGCTCTGCTGCCGGTTTTTGTGGCCGGATTCGTGCCCAATATTCTTCCGTTCGCGCTTCCGATGCGCCTTTCGCGCGGCATTAAAGACCCGCAGTTTTTGAGCTCGGTGCGGTTTGTGATTTCCGTGGTGCTGTTCTTTTTGTTCTACCTTATCTATTTGATACCGTTGCTAATACTGCTGCCAAAATGGTGGATGGCGATTGTGACGCTGGTTGCGTTGCCCTATCTGGCCGCCTTGGCGTTCCGCTACTATGTGTGGTTCCGCAAAACAACGGCCCGCGCCCGCATCAACCATATGCGCCGCCAAAAGAACGCCGACTGGCTGCGCCTGACCGAGTGCCGCGACGCCATTCTGAACGTTCTGCGGAAGCTTTAGGCAGGAGAGAAGTGCTGAACAAGTTGACGGATGGCTGTATCTTTACGTTAATCTTATAGGTTAATCGGCGATAATATGTACTTTTGATGCGGAAATTTGCTATGGTGATGAGTGCGAATAAATCGTTTTTAGTTATTGCGACAGTTTTTGTGCTGTTTGCACAGATGGCTGTTGGTCAGGAAGAAACCGTCAAGAGTGCGAACAACAAGGTCAGCCTTAACGGCAAGGAATACTACCTTCACATTGTGCGTAAGGGCGAGACTTTGAGCGCCATCAGCCGCGCCTACGAAGTGCCAGTCGATTCGATTATTGCCGACAATCCGCAACTGACCTACCAAATCCATCCTGACCAATACATCAAAATCCGTGTCAAGAAGGAAGAAAAACTGCCCGAGAATTACAGCTATCACCTTATCACTAAAGGCGATACGCCATACAACATCGCCAAGCGATATGGCATCAGCATCGACGAGCTCTACAAGAACAATCCCGGTGCCGAGCTTGGCATTAAAATCGGCGATAGGCTGAAAATCAAATCAATAGTGAAGGAAGAAACGGCTGCAGCCGAAGAACAGCAAGCCGACACAACCTTTATACTTCATAAGGTTGCCAAGCAGGAGACGCTGTTCGGCATTGCACGGCAGTATCAGACCACACCGGCCGAGATAGAGAAGATGAATCCCGAAATTGTCGGGCGCTCAATCCAAGTTGACGAGATGCTGCGTGTGCCTATCCAAAAGGCTGTGGCCGAAGAAGTTATCGAAGGCGATTTCGATTTTCATAAGGTTGAGAAGCAAGAGACACTTTACGGAATTGCCCGTTCTTACGGCTTGAAAGACAAGGATTTGCTAAAAATCAATCCGAGCCTGAAAAAACGCGGTCTGCAGGAAGGTGAGCTTATCCGCATCCCGAAAGGGGCACAAAAAGAGAACCAACCGCAAGTGGTTGAGACACAGCAGCCCGAACCGAAAGAGCCGGTGATTACCGAAGCCGAGCGCGAGCGCATTGAAGCCTACGAAGCCGACAACCGCAAGATGCACACCGTGCAGAACGCCCAACTCGACAAGTCGAAAACCTACAAAGTGGCTTTCTTTCTGCCGTTCTACCTGAATATGAACGACACCACGGGGTGGGGCGAGCACAACGGAAAAATCTACGCCCGCTCAAAGAGTTTTATTGAGTTTTACGCCGGCGCGATGTTGGCACTCAATGAGTTACGCAAGCAGGGCGTGTCGTTCGATGTGAAGGTCATCGACACCAAGGGCGACAGCGTTTACATCACCAACTATATGCGCACTCACGACCTTTCGGACTATAATATGTTCATCGGGCCGGCGCTCAACAGCGAGCTGCAGGTGGTGGGCGACTACGCGTGGGAGCACCAAATCAACATTGTGTCGCCGCTGTCGGTCAAGAGCTCGTTCATCGACCACAATCCATACGCGTTTCAGGTTTGCCCGACGCTCGACATTCAGATGAAGTATATGGCCGAATTTCTGAATCAGATTGATACAAAGAACTTTATAGTTATCCATAACGGCGATTCGCAGGAGCAGGATTTCATTTCGGAATTCAAGCGCCAACTCTACGCGTCAATCAAGAACGACAACTTCGACCAAGTGCGCTACAACGAGTATTACTACTACACGAGCGGCGACATTTTGAGCAGCGCGTTCATCAAGGGCAAGGAGAACATCGTCATCATTCCGTCGACCGACCGCGCGTTTGTGACCGATGTCATCGGAAAGCTCAACGGCTACTCGTATGAGTACAACGTGACGCTGTTCGGACAGCCGCGTTGGGAGCGCTTCGAGAGCATCGATATCGACAATTTCCACAACACCAACACGCACTATCTGTCGAACTCGTACATCGACTACAAGAAGCCCGAAATCATTGATTTTGTGCGCAACTACCGTAACATTATGAATGTTGAGCCCGACCGTATGGCCTTCCAGGGCTATGACATCACAATGTTCTTCTGCTCGGCGCTGAACAAGTTCGGCCACGACTTCCGCCACTACATTATGTTCCATCAGGCGCCGCTGCTGCAAACCGAGTTCAACTTTGTGCCCTATTCCGACCAGGGCGGCTACCAGAACACGTCAATCTACATTCTCGATTACGCGAAAGACTACACTATCAAAAAGGTTGGGACTTATCCGGAAAAATAGAAGGGAAACGTTAGTGTCGGGTAATTATCTTTCAAATCGCAAGCTTCTATAAATGCTTTATTCACAATACAAAAAAGCCCGACAATACTGCGTTGTCGGGCTTTTTATTGGTCACACGCGCCGCATCCTTTCATCGGTCGTGGCACGCCGTATCCCTACTTGAATAACTCTTTGGCAGTCAGTTCAAGGTAGTCGCGGCAGTTCATCCAGGTGTGGCCGCCGCCAGGGTTGTAGAAGGTATGCTTCAGGTTCTGGTCGGTAAGATATTTGTCAAGGCCGCGCGAAGCCTGAATCAGGAAGTCTTCGGTGCCTGTGCCCAGGAACATAAATTTCAGTTTCTTCTGAAGGTCGGCAATGGGGGCGTAGGTGCCATTCTGGAAGTTGGTCTCATACTCGTTGCCGAAGATGGCAGGGGCAAAAGCGGCCACATAGTGGAACTTATCGGGATTGCCGAAGCCCGCAGCCAATGTCTGGCGTCCGCCGAGTGAGAAGCCCGCAATGGCGCGGTTGTCGGCATCGGTAAGCACATTGTAGTTGGCTTCGATAAACGGCACCACTTCGTCAATGAACTCGCTGGTAGTTAGTTTTGTGTCCATTGCGTTATAGGCCTGCGCCTTGCCTTGAGCAATCATCTCGGGGTATGGGTTGGCGTATGGCATCACAACTATCATTCGTTTGGCTTCGCCTTTGGCAATCAGATTGTCGAGAATATTGTTCATCTGGCCAACTTTAAACCAAGTCTCGTAGGTGTCGGTCATACCGTGGATAAGATAGAGCACGGGTAGTTTCTCCTTGCCGTTAGGCTCGTAACCTGCAGGCGTGTAAACGCATAACGGACGCTCAATTCCGCAGGTTTTCGAGTTGTAGTAACGATATGAAACCTTGCCGTGTGGCACATCCTGAATGTCTTGAACTGATGGTGCTTCGCCGCGAACATCGACAAGGCTGTATTTGAAGCCTTCGTTGGGGAACATATGCATATTGTTGGGGTCGGCAACCTGTGTGCCATCAATTTGGAATGCATACGGATAAATGTCTGGTACATCGGGTTTTACTGTGATTGACCAAACGCCTTTATCATTCTTTTCCATTGGTTTTGTGCCGTTGAACATCTGGCATTCCAACTCAACTTTTTCGGCGTTGGGGGCCAGGCAGCGGAAGGTCACGGTGCCGTCGGGGTTGTACTCTGGCGATTTAACGCCAGCAGGGAACAAGTTAGCCATCAGGGCGGGAGTAAGGCGCGATTCTTCGCCACCGGCAGCCGAAGCCTGACGCACTTTCTCTGCTTCTTCAAGGCTCATACCTTTCTCTGCATCAATCACTTTCTGGTCTTGGAACAACAGGCGGAACGACTTGTCGAGCCAGTAGCGGGCGTTCATCCAGGTGTGTCCGAACTTGTCGTAAGTGAATTCCTTTATGTTCTTAATACCGTTTTTGTCGAGCAGGTTCATCAGGTCCTTTGAGTTTCCGTAAAGGAAATCATCGGTGCCGATTCCCGACCAGAAAAGGTGGATTTTGGCGTTCACAGCGGCGGCATCGTCGAACTGACCCGGACGAATCTGCGTGAACGAACTGTAAGAGCACAGGTACGAGAACTTGTCGAGATTGGCTAAACCGATTGACAGGCCTTGATTTCCGCCGCGTGAGAATCCGCCGATTCCGCGGTGGTCAGCATCGTTGATGGTACGGTAGTTCTTCTCAATAAACGGCATCAGCACTTCAACAAAATCCTTGTTGAAATTGTAGCCGCCGAACATACCGAAACCGCCCATTCCGCCGCCCTGCGGTGCTGGCTGGCGCTCGGTTTTGAGCAGAGTGGGGTTGCCGTAGGGCAGAACAAGAATCATCTCTTTGGCCTTGCCTTCGGCAATCAGGTTGTCGAGAATCAGGTTCATTTTGCCCACCTTGAAATAGACTTCTTCGGTGTCGGTGGTGCCGCTGATAAGGTACATCACAGGGTACGATTTGTTTGGATTCTTGTCGTAAAACGGTGGTGTATAGACGATTACAGGAATAAACATTCCCAACTCGAGCGACCAGTAGTTAAGATAGTCAACGCTGCCGTGGGGCACGTCTTTCAGCGCGTGAATCAGATTGCCGTCGCCGCGCATATCGAGCAGGCTGTTTTTGAAGGTCTCGTTTGGGAACCAATCGGCGCATTGCGGGTCCATAACGCTAATGCCGTCAACGGTGTAGTGGTAGGGATAGATGTCGGGGGCGGTCGGGCCAACGGTCACCGTCCACAGGCCGTTCTCGCCTTTGGTCATCACGGCGTCGCCGCCAAATTGAGTCCAAACCTTCACTTCTTTTGCGTTGCGGTTCTGATAGTTGAATGTCACTGTGTTGTCAGCGTTGACAACTGGCGATTTCACTTGTTGGAAACGTCCGCCACCTGGTTGCGCCGTGGCTTGCAGTGCTAACGCGCCAATGGCGAGCACTAAAGCCGATTTTTTCTGAAAAATGTTCATAATCCTAAAAGTTTTGTTATTAGAGTATTAGTTTATTGTAAATAAATCATTTAGTCCATAAATTGATTTTTTGTTTCTTGCGCATATATCGTGTTTTTGGCGTTCAAACCGCGGCCAACACAATTATAAAAATGTGCTGCAATGTATTAAAATCGGCGACACAAACGCAAATTGAAAACGATGACTATGACAATAACGATGACGAAGTCGGTGTCCATAACGATTATCACATTGCGGCACTCACTCAATCCCGCTTTCGATTCCATCAATTATCCATTACGTAAAACCCATATTGAAATCACGTGAAAAACGTGTATTTTTGCACCCCGATAAAATACACGCAGTATGAATCCGCAAGCACAGAACTTGAATGAGATTATCGCCGCAAAAAACAAGGCGGTATTTGATTTGTTGTCAGAACGGGGCAAGAACATTTTCTTCCCGAAGAAAGGTATTTTGGGGCAGGGCGCTGAAGCCAAAGGCACCCGCATCAACGCCACCATCGGCACGGCCATTGAAGACGACGGCTCGCCGATGCACCTTGAAAGCATCAGCTCGAAGCTGGGCATCGCGGCCGACAAGGCGTTCCTTTACGCACCAAGTTTCGGTCGTCCCGACATCCGCAAACGCTGGCAGGCAATGATTGCCGAGAAGAATCCGCGTCTGAAGGGCATCACCATCAGTCTGTCCATCACCACAAGCGCGCTCACTCACGGCATCAGTATGGCTGGATATATGTTCCTGAACGACGGACAGGAAATTCTGGTTCCGAACCTTTATTGGGGCAACTACAATCTGGCTCTGTCGAACGCTTACGGCGCAAAAATCACACCGTATAACTTGTTTGATGGCGACAGGATGGACGTTGCGTCGCTTTCTGCCGCTCTGCTGGACGATGGCGACAAGAAGGTGCTGCTGCTCAATTTCCCCAACAACCCGACGGGCTACTCGCCGCGTACCGACGAGATGCAGGCTCTGGTTGCGGCCATCAAAAACGCCGCCGAAAAGGGCAAGAAAATCGCCGTTATCTGCGACGACGCTTACTTCGGACTTGTTTACGAAGAAGGTGTCGACCGTCAGTCGCCGTTTGCTTATCTGGCTGATTTGCACGAGAATGTGCTCGCAGTGAAAGTCGATGGCCCGACAAAAGAAGACTACGTTTGGGGCTTCCGTGTGGGATTCATCACATACGCCGTCAAGGGTGGCGACGCCCAACTCTACGAAGCGCTCGAGAACAAGACTGCAGGCGCCGTGCGTGGCAACATCTCGAATGCGAGCAACCTTTCGCAATCGCTTTTGGTTCAGGCATTTGAATCGCCAACCTACGCTGCCGAGAAGAAAGCCAAACTCGATATTATGCAGGCTCGTTACAACGCCGTGCGCAACACTTTGAGCGACCCGAAATATGCACCGTACTTCAAGGCTCTGCCTTACAATTCGGGCTATTTTATGTGCATCAAGCCCGCCGACGGAATCGATGCCGAAAAGGTTCGTATGCTGCTCATTGAGAAGTACAGCATCGGCACCATCAACATCAACGGGCTCATCCGCATCGCCTTCTCGGCCGTTGCCGAAAAAGACATCCGCCCGATGTTCGACGGCATTCTGGCAGCTTGCAAGGAAGTGTCAGGAAAGTAAGTTCTTTTCGATTAATAGTTATGGCGGTTCGGCGCAAGTCGGACCGCTTTTTTTGTCGCCTGCGCGCCGCAAATTTTGCTACCTTGCGCTGTTTTTTAATTTGTATATGGAATTTTTCAAGAATTACTTCACAAATCTGTTGAGCCGCAAGTCGAAATTCAGTCTGGCTGTGGACTTGATAATCGTGCTGCTGGCCGTTTTCATTATGATTCCGCAGACGCGGAAATCGACCATCGCACTGGTGCTGAAACCGACGGTTTTTGTCTATCAGCCGTCGCTGCTCAAGCAGCCCATTCCGCTGTTCACGTCGTCGCTCGACTGGCATCTGCGCACGCTCGGGGGCGATACCTGCACGCTGGCCGATTTCGCTGGTAAGCCGACAATTATCAATTATTGGGCATCATGGTGCGCACCGTGCCTGGCCGAGATGGGGCAGTTCCGCAGCCTTTACGCCAACTATGCCGACAAGGTGAATTTCGTCTTCGTGACCAACGAGAAACGCACCGATGTGGCTAAATTCGTCAAGCGAAAGAATCTGGATTTGCCTGTCTATCTGCCAATTAAAAAATATCCCGAGCAACTCTCGACAAGCACTCTGCCCGTAACATTCCTGATTGACGCCGAAGGGAACATCCTGATGCGCAAAAGCGGAATGGCACAATGGAACGGTCAGAAAATGAGAACGATACTTGATGCGATGTTAACACAAACACAAACTGAAAATTAAGACAATCGGACGCGATAAATCGCGTCCCTACCAACCCCCAACAACATTTGATAATAAATCTTAAATCCTATATCCTAAATTCTAAATCCTAAATCCTAAATAATCAATGGCTCTCAACTACATCTGGATAGCATTCTTCGTGATAGCGTTTGTGGTGGCGCTCATCAAACTGATTTTTCTGGGCGACACGCAGATTTTTTCGGCAATGGTGGCAAGCACCTTCGATATGGCCAAAACGGGCTTCGAAATCTCTCTCGGCCTGACTGGCGTGATGACGCTCTGGCTTGGCCTGATGCGGATAGGCGAGAAGGGCGGAATGATTAACGTCTTCTCGCGCATTATGGGGCCGTTTTTCAATAAATTGTTCCCCGAAATCCCTAAAAATCACCCTGTTAACGGCTCAATAATGATGAACCTTGCGGCCAATATGCTCGGCATCGACAATGCCGCCACGCCGCTCGGACTGAAGGCAATGAGCCAATTGCAGGAACTGAACCCGAAGAAGGACACCGCGTCGAACTCAATGATTATGTTCTTGGTACTCAACACTTCAGGACTGACGCTGATACCTGTGAGCATTATGGTTTACCGTGCGCAGATGGGCGCCGCCGACCCGTCCGATGTTTTCATCCCAATTCTGATTGCAACATTTTTCAGCACTATTGTCGGAATTCTGGCGGTTTCCATCTTTCAGAAAATCAATCTTTTCAACAAGGTTTTTCTCGGCTATTTCGCCGTTTTCTCGCTCATCATCAGCGGCCTGATTTGGTACTTTGTGACGCTGCCGCGCGAAGCAGTCAACGCGCAGTCGTCGCTCATTGCCAACATCATTCTGTTTTGCGTGATTATTTCGTTTATTGCATTGGCTATCAGACGGAAAGTGAATGTATATGAAGCGTTTATCGAAGGCGCGAAGGAAGGCTTTGGCGTTGCCATCAAAATCATTCCGTATCTGATTGCGATACTTGTCGGGGTGGGCGTTTTCCGCACTTCGGGCGCGCTCGATTTCCTGATTGACGGCCTGCGCTCGTTCTTTGCCCTGGTTGGCTTGAACACCGATTTTGTCGATGCTCTGCCCACGGCATTTATGAAGCCTTTGAGCGGCTCGGGTGCGCGTGGCGTGATGATTGAGACGATGAACCAAATGGGCGCCGACTCGTTTGCTGGCCGTTTGGCGTGCTGTTTCCAAGGGGCAACCGACACCACGTTCTACATTCTGGCCGTCTATTTTGGTAGCGTGAGCATTACCAAAACGCGCCACGCTGTGGTCTGCGGCCTGCTTGCCGACCTTGCGAGCATTGTGGCGGCAATTGTTGTGGCATATATTTTCTGGGGATGATATGAAACAATTGCTTTCAATAGCAACTATTTTATTATTGATTGTCAATCAGTTGATGGCAGGTTTTGTGCCCGTTGACAAGGCTCGGACCACCGCAGCCGATGTCTTCGGCAAAAACACGCAAAAGTCTTCATCCACAATAAGTTTGCTCTATGTTGGCACAGTCGGTGCCGACACGGTTTATTATGTTTTCGGTCAAGCCGATGGCGGGTTTGCCATCATTGCGGCCGATGATGCGGTGAACCCCGTTTTAGGCTTCTCGCACACATCGCCTGCAAGCGAACCCATTGAAAACAAGATGCTTATGCGCCAACTCGACCGTTATGGGCAGAAAATATCAGCGGTGCGTCAGTCGGGCATCGGCTCGACCGCCAACCTTCGTAAATGGCGTGCCCGCGCCGATTCAACACCAATAGTTGATTCTACGCAAGTGGCTGATACCGTATCGATTATCGATTCGGTTATAACCGTCGGGCCGCTGCTTACATCGGCGTGGGAACAGCGCGGCGCTTACAACGATTCGTGCCCGACCTTTGCCGGATGCGTGGCCGTGGCAATGGGGCAGATTATGCGCCATCACCGTTGGCCGGAAACAGGGCGCGGATGGCACAAATACGTGCCGTCGGAAAATCCCGAAATAGGGCAGCAGTCGGCCAATTTTGGGGCAACCACCTACCATTGGGACCTGATGCCCGACAAGCTGAACAGACAGCATTCGGCCGCCGAAAAATCGGCCGTAGCGCAGCTGCTGCGTCACGCGGGTGTGGCTGTCGATATGTCGTACACCAAAAACGGCTCGGGCTCGTACACAGTTGATGTGCTTTACGCGATGCCGCACTATTTCCGCTATTCTGACTCAATCATGCTCTGCACCTATGCTGATTATACAAACGAGCAGTGGTTCAGTCTGATAATGAATGAAATTGATGCCGGGCGGCCGGTCATCTATTCAGGTGCAACTAGCAACGATGAAGGTCATGCATGGGTTGTAGATGGCTATAATTCAGATGGTTATCTTCATGTTAATTGGGGGTGGGGCGGTGAATGCGATGGTTTTTTCCTGCCCGACAAGATGATTCTCGAATCAACGCATTTCGACCGCGAACTCGACGCAGTTGTGGGCATTCGTCCGTCAACAGAAACGCCTTTGCTTTGGACTTTGCAATCATCGGGATTTAAGAAAGTGAACCGTGGCATTCAGAATATATCAGCTGTCAATGAGCAGGTTGCGTGGGCGTCGGCCTACAATGCCACCATCAGCAACGGGCAGTGCATGGATTTCTGCCGCACCACCGACGGCGGTGAGTCGTGGCTGTCCGGAACGGTGAATATTCCTAAAAATGAGAGTTATACGATTTCGTCGATAAGCGCAGTGAGTGCCACCGAAGCATGGGCGTCGGTTTATGTGAGCGTCAACTCTAATACGCTGACAGGCGGCAAGATAGCGCACACAACCGATGGTGGAACTACATGGGCGGTGCAGCCGTCGGCCACGTTCAGCGGCAAAAGCGCGTTCCCCAATGCCATTCATTTTTGGGACTCGCAGTCGGGTGTCTGCATTGGCGACCCCAACGGCGGCTACTTCGAAATCTACACCACCACCGACGGTGGCAAGCAGTGGACACGTGTTCAGGCATCGCGCATTCCGGCCAACAAACGCGACGAGACGGGCCTTGTAGGCAGTTTTGCAGTCTGTGGCAACACGGTTTTCTTTGGCACTAGCGCAGGGCGGCTGTTCCGTTCTATCGACCGCGGCGCAACTTGGACTGTGGTGCAGACACCTTGCAACACTGAATTCAAACTCGCTTTCCGCGATAATGACACCGGCGTGATAAGTACTTTGTCTGCAAATAATTATGCGGCATATCGCACTACCAATGGCGGCTCTGATTGGGAACAGATTCATCCGCAAGGTCTGTTCTTTATAACCGGTTTTGCCTATGTGCCGGGCACTGACACACTAGTGAGCGTTGGATTTAACGGGGATCTTACATCATCGGGGCTGTCGTTCAGCATAGACGATGGTGCAACTTTCAGCAATTATGCCGATTTTTATACTGATATTGACCAATTTACAGCCATTGGCATTGCGCCCAACGGCCGCGGAATGTGGGCCGGGGCAGTGAATTATGGCGAGCACTACGGCGGCATGTGGCATCGCGGTACGCTACCGGTTTCGCTCGGATTCACGTCAGTGGCTCAAACTGATTGCCCACCGCAAAAAACGCTTGTGCTTTTTCCCAATCCCGCCACCGATTTTGTTACAATCGAATGTGAAAGCCCGATAGGCAGCGTTGAGATAATCTCTATGCAAGGTTTTGTGGTTAAGCGCGTTGCCGTAGATTCATACAATTGCTTGCTTCCTATTTTTGATTTGCCTAGCGGTGTTTACCTTGTGCGAACCACAATTGGTAATGGTGAGATTTTGTTCGACCGATTTGTCAAAAGATAGGGGATATCTTATTGCTTTTCAGTAAGTTTTCTTCGTCTGCTAAATATGAAAAGCCCTAGTGCGAACACCAGTACCGCAACATCGGCAAAGTAACTCAAATTTCGATTTTTGCTACTGATTTTCAGAATGTTATTCTCGTCCTTGCTTTTTTGCAGCTCGGTGTCCTTTTCCTTCACTTTAATCTCGTAGAGCGATTGCAGTTCGAGCATTCGCCGGGTATTTTCGTTGTTGCTTATCGAATCGCGGCAAGCGTTATATATCTTGTATATTTCCAATGCTTTAGCGCTGTTGCCAGTTTGGTCGTAGAGATTGAAAAGGTCGAAACTGACATTCTTTGAAATCTCAAGGTCGTTAATCGCTTGCGCGCACTGCAAAGCATTGCTGTAGAATGGTTTGGCTTCATTGTAACGTTTTGCGGAATAGTAGAATTGGCCAATGTTCTGCGATGTGATGGCAATGCCGCGTTTATCGTCCATTTTTTGAAAGATGGCGAGTGCGGTTTTATATTGAGCCACAGCCTGTTGGCCCTTGCCGACGAGTGTAAGAACATCGCCAATGTTGTTCAGCACAAACCCTGCAGCCTGCTGATTGCCAGACGATTGGTAGATTTCAAGCGCTTCGTTGAAGAAGTCGATGGCTTTGTCTGTGTCGCCTAAATCGTGGTAAATCAGCCCGATATTGTTCATCGAAGCGGCGCAACCGTTCTTGTCGCCAATCTCTTGGCGGATGCGCAGCGCCTGCATGTGGCTGTCGAGCGCAAGTTGCAGATTTCCAGCCATTCGGTGCGTGCTGCCAATATGATTGAGCGCCGACGCTGTAAGTTCTTTATTACCAATGCTTTTGTAAATATTCAAAGCTCGTTCCAAATAGCTGATAGCCTTGTCGTAGTCTGTTAAATCTCTGTAAATTAGACCGATATTTGTCAGCGAACTAGCGGCGTTGGCCTTGTCGCCAATCTCTTCTCGGATTTCGAGCGCCTGGAAATAGCTATCAAGAGCTTGCGTGTATTTTGTTGTATTCCAATAGATTGAAGCAATATTCGAAAGCGAGTAGGCAATGTCGGGTTTGCTGCCCAACTCTTCTCTTATGGCCAGAGCCGAATTGTAGTAGTGCATTGCCGAATCGAACCGGCTGTTCATCTTGTAGGCGTTGCCAATGTTGTCGTTCAGGCTTGCGGTTTTCAGGCGGTTACCCATTGATTCATAAAGAGTTATCGACTGCCGATAGTAGCAAAGCGAACTGTCGTAAAGGCTGCGGCGCCAGTAAATGTTGCCTATGTAGTTCATTATCTGCGCTATAGTGAGTTTGTTTTCCCACTTTTCGGCAATCTGCATTGCTTGGGTCTGATAGGTGAGCGCATTGCTGAAATCGCCCATATTTTGGTACGTATTTCCAATGTTAATCAGCGAGTTAACAATGTCGAACTCGTTTTTGTAGCCTTTGCGTATTTCAAGTGCCTGACGGTAGTAGTCGAGTGCTTGAGTGTAGTTTCCGCTGCGCCAGAAGTGACTGCCTAAAAAGTTCAGGCTCACGGCTTTAAGTTCGGGAAAATCGCTGTGGCTCTCAATCTCAATGGCCTTCAGAAACGATTTTTGCGACTGCTCGGCCAAATTTTTCTCGCGGTAGATATAGCCCAGTTGGTTGGCGGCGGTTATTGCAATATCGCAAAAGTCTGATTTTGAGTAATCTGCAACCAGTTTCGTGTAGATTTCGGCTGCCTTGTCCAATTTGTTTTCAGCCACAAGAATGTCGGCTTGGGCAAGAGTGACGCGAGCCTGCAATTCCTTGCTGCCAGAGCGTTTGGCGGCTTTCTCTGCGGTTTTCAATTGGTTTTCGGCTTCGGTAACGCTGTCAGCGGCGCAAAGCAGTTTCAGTTTGATTATCAGTGCGTTTACAAACGTTTCGTAATCGGTTGAGCCCTGCGATATGAAAATGGCTTCGGCAATCTGCTCGCGAGCCAGAGTGGGATAGGTGTTGCGGTTTTGCTCGGCGCGCTCAAGCAGAATGCGGCTTTTGCGGCCATCGGGCTGATTGGTTAAATCATCAATTTCCGCACCATTTTGTGCAAAAGCCATTGTTGCCGTTAAGCAAAAAACAATGGTTATTAAGTTATTTATTTTCATATTGTTTTGTTCTTTTTTGACCATTATTCATTTTTTCTTCTTCTATTTCTCTTTCAATTCTTTCCCAATCATATTCTTCTATTCTATGCCACGTAACACTATCTTCCCTTATGCCCAATCTGTCAGCTTTCTGTTTTGATATTTTTTTTAAATCATATCCTAAATCAATATGAAAACAAAGACCTGCCCAATTATCATTTTTTGTTCCGAAATAAGGAATTACATTGCGCGTTTCATCATATATTTCATCTTCTTTTAATTGGAATGGGTCATTCCCGTACGGAATCCATCGTTTTAATTTAAAATAATGACTATCATCTTTATATTTTCCAAATTTCCAAAATCCCTCATTAATCAGAGTATCTCCATTAAGGATATACTTATGGATATAAGTACAATCTTGATAGAAAACTATGTAATGCAAAGAATTTTCGGGTTCGTGTTCCCATTTTGCATCAAGAAGAAAAATACCATCAAACAACTTACTTAATTCGTCTACACTGCGAGTTTCTTTACAGCTTATAAATAGTGCTGTCATAAAAGACAACCCAATTATTTTAGTGATTACGTTTTTCATATCAGTTGTCCCCCAAATCAGAATTTTATTCCCATTACCGACACATCGTCAATTTGGCGATAGCCGCCTTTCCATTCGGTAAATCGCTGATAGAGAAAATCTTTCTGTGCTTCAATCGGGTTCAGGCTTGCTTCGGCCAGCACCTTCTTGAAGTTCTTCATCATCAGTTTACGGCCGTTGTCGCCGCCAAATTGGTCGGCAAAACCGTCTGAAAACATATAAATTGTGTCGTTCGGCTCAAGGCTGACTTCGGTGTTGGTGAAGTCGGTCTCGTCGAAAACGTGAATACCGATTGGCATCTTATCGGCTTCATACTCAATAATTTCGCCATTGCGGACAAGTATCAGCGGATTGTTGGCGCCCGAGTATTGCAGCCGCTTGTTTTCGAAGTCGATTACGCAGAGCGCGCAGTCCATTCCGTCGGACTGTGACGACTGCTTATCTTCTTGGTGCAGAGAGTTTTTCACCGATTTGCGCATCTGCTCAAGAATGTCGGCGGCGCTGCTGAATCCGTTCGTGACAATCTGCTCGAGCAGCGTGGTACCCAGCATACTCATAAATGCGCCAGGAACGCCGTGTCCCGTGCAGTCCATTACGGTTGCAACCACTTGATTGCCAATCTTTTTCACCCAATAAAAATCGCCGCTCACAATGTCGCGCGGCACAAGCAGAATGAAGTGCTGCGGCAGCAGTTGGCCGCACACGTCGGCGGGCGTGAGCATTGCGTTCTGAATGCGGCTTGCGTACTCAATGCTGTCCGTAATCTTCTCTTTTTGTTCGGCGATTTGGTCGCGCTGCATCGTCACATAATCGCGCTGCTGCTCAATTTCTTCGTTCTGTTGGATAATCTGTTTGTTCTGTAAATCAAGCATTTCGTTCGCCTTGCGGATTTTTTTGTTCTGCCGCGTCACCACCACCGCGAAGGCCAGCACAATCAGCAGCCCGATAGCCGCAAAATAGATAATTATGCGTTGGCGGCTGTTGCGTTCCTGCTGCTGAACAATCTGTATGTCCTTGATTTTCAGTTCGCGTTCCTTCTTTTCGGTCTCGTAACTGATTTGCATATCGGCAATGCGCTTTATGCTTTCCAGACTTAAAATGCTGTCTTTCAGCGCGGTGTAGTGTTTCATATTTGTGTACGCTTTCGCGAGATTGCCACTTGCGGCGTAAGTGTCTGATAGTGCGAGCAGTACATCTTTTTCAAGTTCGCTGTTTTTGATTTTTCGGGAGATTCGCAAAGCGTCGTTCAGCAGCGGTAAAGCCTTGTTGTACAGTTTTTTACTGATATAAACCGTGCCAAGGTCGAGTTCGGAGTAGGCAATGCCTGTTTCGTGGCCAATCTGTCGGCGCATTTCGAGTGCCTTAACAAACTCATTTGCAGCCATTTCGGTCTCGCCGAATTTCAAATACAGGTTGCCAATATTGTTCACCATTGCCGCTTCGTTCATTTGGTCACCAAGTTCGCGGTAGAGTTCCAGCGCGCTGTTGTATTCCGCAAGCGCCGAATCGCGCTCGTTCAGGCTCTTGTAGGCAAGGGCTAAATTGTTGTGCGACCGTGCGATATAACGTTTGTCGCCAACCGCCACACGCATTTGCAGCACCGTTTTATAAACATCCCGTGCTTCGGCGTAACTGCCAGATTGCCAATAAACACCGCCAATCAAATTCAGCGCTTCCGATTGCAGAAACTGATTGCCGCTTGCCCGATACTGCTCAAGCGATTTATTGTAGTATTCGAGTGCTTTGTCGTAGTTGTTCAAATCTTTGTAAATCAAACCGATATTACTCATTGTGGCGGCACTTTTCTCGTTGTTGCCAAGCCTTTCGCGAATGTCGAGCGCAAGCAGATAGTTGGCCAGCGCGTCCTTGTAGTTCTTGTTCTGCCAGAAGAGTCCGCCAAGGTTGTTGTAGCCTTCGGCCAGGCCGTTTTGGTCGCCCGTGGCGATGAGCAGCGCAATGGATTTTTGCAGATTCACAAGCGCCGAGTCAAACAGATTTTGATTCTTGTAGGCGGTGGCTATATTGTTGTATGTCTGCGCTATAGCGATTGTGTCGTTCAGTTCGGCGCGGATTTGCAGCGCCTTGCCGTATTGCGTCAGCGCCGAGTCGAACAGGTTGCGCGACAGATACATACTGCCGATTTTGTTCACTGTCGAAGCATATTCGGCAAGGTTTCCCGCCGCCTGCCAGCCTGCAGCCACTTTTTGGTAATAATAGTTGGCCGAGAAATAGTCGCCCTGACTTTGGCTCACAAGTGCCAAGTTGTTCAGAATGCGTATTTTATCGTCCTGATTCCCGCTTCGGGTGCAGGCTTCGAGCGCCATTTCGTAGTAGTGCTGTGCCGAGTCGAAACTATTTGACCGCCAATAAGTTGAGCCGATATAATTCAGCGTTTTGGCTTCGTTTTCGGCGTTGCCCGTCTCGCGGCACAGTTTCAATGCTTTTTGGTGATAATCGACGGCTTCGGCAGTGGCATTCGCGTTGCGGGCCAAGTCGCCAAGGCGGTTCAGCAGTGTAATCTGCTCGCCCTTGTCGCTCGTGCGTTGCAGTTTCTGCTGCAGTTCGTCAGCACTTTGCGCCGCAGCCGATGTTGAAAGAAACGCGCACAAAACCGCCAAAACCGATTTGGCAACATTGGCCGCCATCTGCGCAGGTAAGTATCCCTTCATCTTATAAATTGTTGTAAACGTTTTAGTTGAGCCGATTCAAGCAAAAAACTACTTCAAATCGTTCATCAGCCTAAAATTATCGCGTAGGCGCAAAACCGCAACCCCCAAACCGATTGGTTATTAACCGCTTGATGTTTATAGTTGGTAGGTGAAAGGCTATAGGTTGGAATCAACACCCTTAACCCTAGTCAGAAGTCTATAATTCAATGTTCGAAGTCTGTAGTCCGATGTCTATTTAACATCCTTCACAAAACTCTTCGTCGTCCATTTCAGGCTCCACCAGCGCTTAATGAACACGCCTGCGCGAATGTTCTCGTCGAGCACGAAGGCCACCCACATTCCAATCAGGCCCCAGCCGAAGCCAATGCCGAACAAGTAACTCAACCCGACCGACACCGTCCACATTACGCCAATGCCCAGCAGCACAGGAAAATAAATGTCGCCAGCCGAGCGCAGGGCGTTCACGGCGAACACGTTCACGGCGCGGCCGAATTCCAGCACCACGTCAATCCAGAGAATGACAACGCCCATTGCAATAATCTCTTGATTATCAGTAAGGAAATTGAAGATAAACTTGCCGAATATCGCAAAAATCACCGACACCACAATCGACGTTACAACGGCAATCTTCATCACCAGTTTGCCGAAAACAAAGGCCGCGCGCGGACGGCGGTCGCCCACAAGGTGCCCAATGGTTATGGCGCCGCTTTGGCCCACCGAAACCGAGAACAGATAGACGAACATTATAATGTTCATACAGTAGGTGCGGGTGGCCAGCGCTTCGTTGCTTATCATATTGATAAAGTAGGTGATAACCACCATCGAAAGGCTGTACGACATCTGCTCGCCAGCCGACGGAACGCCAATGTGCAGCAGTTTTTTGAGTTCGCCGAACGGGAAGGGGCGGAACAGCGCGCGCGGAAAGTGCCGAACGTGCTTTGTCTTAAGCAGATAGAGCAGCGCGAACATTGCAATGGTGCGGCAAGCGGCGGTTGAAATGGCAGCGCCTTCGACACCCAGCGCGGGCATCCCGAACTTGCCGAAAATCAGCGTGTAGTTGCCAATCACGTTGACAATGTTCACCACAAGCGTCACCATCATCGGATAGACGGCCTTGTTGGCGCTTCGCAGCGACGCCGACGCAGCCATCGATATTGCTTGCGCGAAGGCAAACGAACCCACAATTCGCATATACGAAAGGCCGTCGGGCATCAGTTCGGGACGAAGGCCCATCAGGTGCAGAATATTGCCCGCGAAAAAGAACATCAGGCAACTGATAATCAGGCCGAAAGTGGCGTTCAGCACAAGCGACACGCCAACCGTCTGCGTCACCTTGTCCGACAGTTTTGCGCCAATGTACTGCGAGCATAGGATAGAAGTGCCCAGCGCCGTGACTTCGAACACCAGGAAAATCATACTCACCAACTGATTGACCATACCCACGGCGGCCACGCTGTTGTCAGAATGTTGGCTCAACATTATGGTATCGACCGCGCCCAGCGTCATCACCAGCAGGGTTTCCATAAAGATTGGCCCCGCCAGCAGCGCCAGTTGTTTTTGCAGGCCGTCGAGTTGAAAAACTTTCATTGTTTGTAAATAACTGATTGAAGGACTGAAGGATTGAAGGACTGACTAATTGATAATCGAGTTTAAAGTTGAACAGGTTGAACAGGTTGAATTAGTCGTAACTCGTAATTCATAATTCGTAATTCAATCAAATCTGTGAAAATCAGTTTAATCTGCGTCATCTGTGTTCAAAAATACATCGCTCTAAATCAATTCCCAGTTATCCGTTTCAGTGCGCCCGTTTCAGGCTCAAATTCAATCGAATACTTGTGATTGTTGAGATAGTCGGACGGCATTGGCACAACCACGCCTTTCTGCGCGATTCCAAACTGTCCGCTGAAGTATTGTTGGCCATCGTAATCAACTGATACCGAAACTGTTGCGGGGATTCGGTGGTAGAGTCCGTATTTTATGCTCGACGACGATTTCGACGACGTGTCAACTTCCTTAATCGATACCTTTGGCGAACTTGTCAATGTCTTGATTGTCATTGTGATAGGATAGGTGTCGTTGCGTTTTCCTGTTTTTGAAAAATAACTCAACGAGATTTGTTCGTCTTCGGCCTTGCCGTTCGGCGTTACCACAAACGACTGTGTGTAAGTGCTTTTGACGCTCTTACCTACAAAAAGACTTAAATATTCGTTTTCCAGGCGGTCGAGTTCGGCAATCATCAGTTTCAGCGCCTTGCCGCTTGGGTTGTTGGCTTCTTCGGCAATGCCTGCAACAAGTTTCAGGCGGCGCTTGCGGATTTTGCGAATGAAAGCGGCGGCCGCGGCGGCGTTCTCTTCTTCGGTCATCACAATCGGCTGCTGCAGTTTCGGTTTCTTCACTTCAACCGAGTCTTCTTCATTCGTATCTTCTTCTTCTTCAATAACTATGAACGGCTTCACGCCCATATCCAAAAAGGTGATTGGCTTTGCGTCGGGTTCAGCGTTGTTCTGTGGTTTTGGCGCCTTGTAACCTTCTATGACGCGCGGGCAGTTGCAGGCCAGAATGGTGCCGTCGGCGTTCAGTTGAACCATCGGCAGATTGTCGATTCCTGTGAAATTGATTGCGTAGAGTTGGCTCGTGTCGGGCTGACTTATACGCTCAACTTTCACATTCTCAATCGAATAAGCGGTTTCCGACTCGTTGATAATGCCTGTGGTTATGTTCAGATATTTCTCGGCGTATTGCGCGTATGGACCTTTGGCCTTCACCGTTTTTTCGATTTTCAGGCTGACCATCAGCGAATTGCTTGGTAATGAGTAAAATACTTGGTGCCCATCGACATTCATTTCACCTTGAACAGGCGTTACAAAATAACTGTTCTCAACATCTTTTTGGCCGAAAGCCACTGTTGCCGAAGTTAAAGCAGCGATTGAGATAATCGATTTCAAACTATTCATTGTCAATATCTTTTAGTTTCAGAAACGCTTTCCCTATATTGTCGATAATATTGCTTGCCGTAACAAATTCCATACCATCGGCACGGGCGGCAATGTCGCCAGCCAGACCGTGAAGCCCAACGCCCAGAACCGCAGCGTCGGCGGGGGAATATTTTTGAGCCAGCAAAGATAAGATAATTCCCGTCAAAACATCGCCACTGCCTGCCGTGGCCATTCCCGCGTTGCCCGTAGAGTTGAAGCGTACGGTGCCGTCGGGCATTGCCACCGAAGTAAACGCGCCCTTGAGCACAATTATTATATTGTGTTGGCGCGCCAGGTCGATTTGCGTCTGCAGCCGCTCGTAGCCCGTCGTGTGGCGGTGCGTCAGGCGGTCGAACTCGCCAGGGTGCGGCGTGAGTATTGTATTGGGTTTCAGCAGTTTGAGCATTTCTTGATTGGCGGCGATAATGTTGAGAGCGTCGGCGTCAATCACCATTGGCGCGGTGCAGTTTTGCAGCAGTTGCGCCAGTCCGTTGCGTGCGGCGTCGCTCTGCCCAATGCCAGGCCCAATGCCAATGGCCGAAAAACGTTGCAGGCGGTCGGCTGCGCTGTATTCCATCTGACTGTCGTCGATATTCAGAATTGCTTCAGGCACAGCCGTTTGCATAATCTGATAGGCCGATTGCGGAACGTGTGCCGTGAGCAGTCCGCAGCCCGTGTGCAGGCACGCCCGCGCCGCCAGAACGGCCGCCCCGCTCATTTGGTAACTGCCCGCCGTGAGCAGCGCGTGGCCGAACGTGCCCTTGTGCGCAAACCGCGGACGGGGCTTTATGAGCCGCGCCAAATCGTGCTTTTCGGTCAGGCTGTAGGGCGTTTCGGCACTGTCGATAGCCTGTTGGCTAATGCCGATTGGAAGAATGTCGAAATCGCCAACAAACTGCTCATTTTCAGCAAAGAAGAATGGCAGTTTCGGCAGTTGAAGGCTCAGCGTGTTGGTGGCCTTAATGATTGCGCCAGTGTTCGCCCGATTGTCGGTGCAGAACAATCCCGACGGAATGTCAATCGCAACTATCTCATTTCCTGTATTATTAATGTGCTCAATCAGTTCAGCCCAATAGCCTTCCACAGGGCGGTTCAGTCCCGAACCGAAAATGCCGTCGATAACTACGCTGTGGGGCTTGATTTCGGGCAGCGCATCGCCTTTGTTAATGAATGTAACGCTCACACCGTCAGCGTTTTGCAAGCGTTCGAGATTCTGTTGGCAGTCGGGCGAGTTGTTGCCAATGTTAAGTTTGTAAACCGTCACGCCGCCGCCGAACATTTTCGCCAACTTCCGAGCCACGGCCAGCGCGTCGCCGCCGTTGTTGCCCGAACCTGCAAAAACGGTAAACTTTGTGTCGCAGTAAAAGTAATTCCCTGTAAGCCAATCGGTTATCGCGTCAGCGGCACGTTCCATCAAATCGATAGAAGCAACGGGCTCGTTTTCGATAGTGAATCGGTCGCAGGCTCTGATTTGTGCAGCATCGAGAATTTTCATTATTTATTGAATATCAATTACTTCTCAATATCGCTAAAATCGAACACTTCATCGTTTTTCAGTTCGATAAGCGTCTCGTTTTCGCACTTGATAATGCGGCCGGGGAATTCCTTAATCATCGAGTAATCGTGCGTGGCAATGAGCACAGCGCGGCCGTTGTGGCTGATTTCGGTGAGCAGCGTCAGAATGCCGCGCGACGTTTCGGGGTCGAGATTGCCAGTGGGCTCGTCGGCCAGAATGATTTCGGGGTTGTTGAGCAGAGCGCGCGCAATCACCACACGCTGCTGTTCGCCGCCCGACAGTTCGTTGGGCATCTTGTAGCCCTTCTGCGACAGCCCAACCTTGTTCAGCACGTCCTGAATGCGGTTCTCAATCTCGATTTTGTTCTTCCAACCCGTGGCCTTGAGCACAAAAAGCAGATTCTCGTGCACGTTGCGGTCGGTTAGCAGTTGAAAGTCCTGAAACACAATGCCCAACTTGCGGCGCAGGTAGGGGATTTGCTTGCGGCGCAGGCTCTCGAGTTGGAAGCCCGCCACGGTGCCGCTGCCCTTTGCGAGCGGAAGGTCGGCGTAGAGCGTTTTGAGCAGACTGCTCTTGCCGCTTCCCGTGCGGCCGATAAGGTAAACCAACTCACCGCTGTCGATTTTCAGGTTTATGTTGGTGAGAATCACGTTGTCAGGCTGCGCGATAGTTGCGTCGGTCAGTTGAATTTTGGTGTCCATTGTGTCCATCGTGTCACTTTTTTATGTTTCGATTTGATTATGCGATTGCACCCCAAACGAGGCCTTTCATACCGCATCAAAAGTATTATTTAGTGTTTTTCAATAATGCGGGTAGTGTTTTATTTAATAAACATTTGGATGTTAATATGAGACGGGGGAAGGTTGTGTCGTTTTTTTTTTCGATATAGCGTTATTTCGCAATTGCGCTATATCGAAAAAAAACTATTTTAGCAACCGTAAAAAACTAAAATACAATGCCAAAGCAAATGCAAATCCGCAACTTCGGTTATTTTTGGCTTGACGCGTGGGTGATGGCCAACATCGTTCAACTTGCGACGCAAAATTTCTGCAAACGCTATTTGAACCGCACAAACGACCCTTGTGGCCGCCAATATGACCAAATGACGCAAGCGGCACGTTCTGTGCCAACAAACATTGCAGAAGGCAACTCTCGACATTCAACATCGAAAGAGACGGAGATGAAACTCACCGATGTTGCCCGCGCAAGCCTTGCCGAGTTGGCTAACGATTATCTGAATTGGCTGTTGCAGAACGAGCAATTGCCGTGGTCGGTTAAATCGAAAGAATGCAGGAAGGTGAATGCCGTTTTGTTGGATAAACCCACCTATAAAGATGACGTTCAGTATTATAGCAGCATACACATATTGGCGCAGAAACACAAATTCGATACGTGGCTTTGCTCAAACGATTCGATTACAGAAGCTCGCTGCTTGTTGATACTCTGCAACCGTCTTATTCTGATACTTAACAACCTGATAAACAATCTTCTTGAATCATTCCGAGAAGAAGGCGGGTTTACCGAAGGCCTGACCGCCGAAAGACTTGCGTACCGCACAGAGCAAAGCATTAAGGCCGATGCGCCCGCTTGCCCAAAATGCGGCAAACCGATGATTCGCCGTGTTGCGAAAAAAGGTGTGAATGCAGGCAAGGAGTTTTGGAGTTGCTCGGGCTATCCTGAATGCAATGGGACAAGAAAGATGGAGTGATGACCTTATTATCTTTGGCGAATCCGAAATCTTAACACAATTTGAGAATCTTTTGTAAGTTTGTGCAAGTCCGAACCAAGTGTTAATGGGGCGGATTTGATTTGTATAAAACATTAATGAATTAAGTAAAGAAAAGAATTTGATTTAAAATATTAACATTAAGAGTCTTACGCTCTTATTCTTTTCGCTGAAATCTGGACAATTTCTTAGACACGAGGATAAGCAAGCGAGAGGTTCACGCCAATGGCGTGAGCCGTTTCGTGCTTATTAGTGTCAAAGGGAAGTCCAGCCCGCAGCGAATAGTAAGCGAAAAAACGAAATGGCAAACGCCTTTCTTTTTGGCTGCTGGGGGATTGGGCTGAGGTTCATTTTACAACAACTGATGAATGGATTACCCCACATAGGAGAACTGATACGCGCTGAAATGCATCGGCAAGGACGTACCAATATTTGGTTGGCGCAGCAGTTATCGTGCAATTCGCGTACAATTAGCAAAATATTCAAAAAGGAAGTTATCGACACTTACCAATTGCTTCAAATTTCGATAGCCCTTCAGCGTGATTTTTTTAAGGTTTATTCCGAGTTGCTATAGATGCCCAAATTGGCGGCATTTGATGCCCGTTTAGGGCATCGTGGTTAAGGCTCTTATTGGTTGTTTGTTTTTATAATTGCAATAAGCATGGCACCTACTGAGCGATGCAATTTATGAATATGGAAAGCCGAATAATCTGAATCTCGTAAATTTTTAGTTTTAAAATATTTAATAATGAAAAAAGCAATTGCATGTATGGCCTTTATGAGTGTGGCATTTGGCTCATGGGCACAAGGAAGAAGTAGTTATGATGCGTCAATGTTCAAATTAAACGGCCAGCAGGCCGCAATTGAACCTGGCAAAAGTATAAACATCTCCGACCCATTTATGACAACACGGCAATGTTTTACTAGCAGTTCGCGTGACGCCAGCTTACTAAAAAAACAAGGTACAGCAGGTGTAAAAACACATGTTGAAGTATTCTATACCAAAAATGAACAGGAGTATCAGCAATTGAAAAGTACGAATGCATCTGAAAGCGTTTCATTCTTAAATACTTTTTCCGTCGGGGCATCACAGGCATCACAATCGTTAAAAGAATCTATGCAGAAAACCGAGCGACTTGTTTTTATTGCAACTGTCGATTTCGGTAATTATTTCTATCCTGACGAACCTGAGTTTACACCAGAAGCAAAAGCGTTATTGAATGAAGGAAAGTACGATGAATTTAAAACTCGTTATGGTACTCATTTTGTCTCGGGCATAGGAAAAACATCAAAGGTTACAGTAGAATTAATACGTAACCAATCAGAAAAAAAAGAGCAAAACATAGATGAAATGGTTGCCAGTATGGAAGGGGCGTTAGGTTCGGTTTCCGGTGGATTTAAGGTTGAAAACAAAGAAGAACAAAATAAAAACTTCAGGGAAAGTGGCTTCAGCGTAGTTGTCGATGTTGAAGGTCCTCATCTTAACACCGATAGTTGGGCAGACGCTATACAAAAACTTTCGAAAGCCGATGGTGACTTAATTGATGCTGTAATTGGATTCGTGAAACAACAATTGAAAGATTGCCAAAATGAAGCAGATGCACTTGTCTCTCGATATTTTCTAACAGATTTCTCGCTTTATGGTTGTAAAGGAATTAATTGGAATTTAGAGAAAGAAAAGAAACTGGGCGAAATAAACGAAGATTACTTGGCATTATGTATGTTGATAAATATGGCCCAAGATGCTGTTAATACAAATCCTGCGACAAATCCAGACCACATGATAGGTGTGATTGTAAAGGAGATTTCACAACAAGGTGCTCTGATATTCAATCATGATGATTTAGATGCAAAAATAGGTGGACTTACACCAGAATGGAAAAAAGTGATTGAAAAATCAAACGCACTTATTCCAAAATTGAAGAAGCAATATGAATTATTCAGTAATGTAGCCAATGATGTTAATGATCCTGCAAACATTATAGATTATTCGGCTGAAGAAGAAGAAGTTGGCGAACTATTTATGTCAATATTTGACAAAATAACGGAATTTGCAGTAGAATGGGCAAGCACAATACCACAATTGGGATTATTGTCAGTTGTGAATCAGTCAGGTGACCCATTTAATATATATTTGAATAACGAATTTAAGGGTGTTGTCAACGGCTACGGCAAACTAGATTTGCAACTTAATGTTGGAACATATCAAGTTAAAGCTGTTCAAAAAAGCGGATATACATTTTATGAAACTGTAAATTATCGAAACGCAGTAATATCATCCATCGGAGAGAAAGTTGAAGTAAAGATAGGTTTGGAAGACTAAATAAACTAAAGTATAAATACGTATTAAAAAAATCCTTGTTAATCAATAACAAGGATTTTTTTTGGCAATATTCTTCCGGTGACCTATAGGTTTGGCTTACGCAGAAGATATTTGTCTATGAAAATCTGTGTAATCTATGCGAAAAATCCCATAAATCCCTTCAATCTGCGTCATCTTCGTTCATTTTCCCGCCCGCCAATAAATAAACACTCACTTGTTAATTAAAACCTTCGTCGCGCAAATTGCGTGTGGCTGAAAACGATTTTATTTGTTTCGGATAAAAAGAGTCGGATTTGGGCGGAAAACGGCACCGGTTCGGCTGAAAATTGGAATAGAAACGGGGAGCGGAAGCGTTCCCATTTAGTTCATTCTTTTATGCGTAGAAAATTATTAGCCAAATGTTTGGCGGCTGTTATCTCACTAACGGCTTTAAGTGCTTCGGCACAGAAATCGATAATCTATAACGACGAGGACTACGATTACCGCGTAGGCGTCGATTTGTTCAGCAAGCAGCATTATTCGCAGGCACAGGAGTTCTTTGAGCGGGTGGTGGCGCGCTACGGCAACGAGTTTGCCGACATTAAGGCCGACGCCGAATACTACGCCGCGCTTTGCGCCCTTGAGCTCTTCAACAACGACGCGGAGTACCGCATCGGCAAGTTCATCAGCGACTATCCCGAGAGTCCGCGCACGCGCACGGCTTACTTCGAAATGGGCCGCTACCAATACCGCGTGAACCACTATCGCGAGGCCATCGAGTACTTTGACAAGGTGTGGAAGCAGCACCTGAACCGCGACCAGCAGGCCGAGCTCTACTTCAAGAAGGGCTACAGCTACTTCAAGCTTGGGCAGACCGAGAAGGCGCAGAAAATGTTCTACGAGCTGATTGACAAGAACAACAAATATTCGGCGCCGGCCATCTATTTCTACGCGCATTTGGCCTACACCAATAAGAATTATGAGACGGCGCTCAACAATTTTGCCAAAATCGATAACGACCCGGCTTTCGCGCCCATCGTGCCGTACTACAGGGTGCAGATTTACTTCCTTCAGGGGAAAGACGACAAGGTGCTTGAGTTGGGCAAAGAGCTGCTCGACCAGGGCGACGCCAAGCGCCAGGCCGAAATGTCGCGCATAGTGGGTGAGGCGCTCTACAACAAAGAGCTCTACGCCGAGGCGGTGCCTTATCTTGAGACCTACAAGAGCAACGCCAGCAACTACACCCGCGAGGACATCTACCAGTTGGGCTACGCTTATTTCAAGACCGGCGAGTTTGAGAAGACGGTTAGCACAATGTCGAACGTGACGAACCTTGACGACGCGCTCACGCAGAACGCCTATTTCCACATCGCTTACGCGAATATGAAGATTGAGCAGAAGGAGCAGGCCCGAATGGCTTTTGAGGCTGCGGCAAAATACGATTTCAACGCTCGCATTCAGGAGCAGGCGCTGCTCAACTACGCCAAACTGTCGTATGAGCTGTCGTACTCGCCGTTTAACGAGACGGTGCGCGCCTTTAACAAATATTTGGAGAAATACCCCAAATCGATTCACCGCGACGAGGCCTACGGCTATTTGGTGAAGGCCTACCTGTCGTCGAAAAACTATCAGGCGGCGCTCGAATCGTTGGCCAAAATCGAGAACAAGACGGCCGAGATGCAGTCGGCGTGGCAGCGCGTGGCCTATTTCCGCGGCCTTGAGCTCTTCAACAACCTGAAGTTCGACGAGTCGGTGGAAGCGTTCAACCAGGCCATATCGCTTAAAGCGTACGACAAGGAGATTCGCGCTTTGGCAAGTTATTGGAAAGCCGAGGCTCTCTACCGCCAGGAGCGCTACCACGATGCCGCCGACGCCTACAACCAGCTGCTCACAACGCCCGGCGCCTACACAATGCCCGAGTACAAAACGTGCTACTACAACATCGGCTACTGCTATTTCAAGACCAAGGAGTACACCAAGTCGGCCGATTGGTTCCGCAAATACGTTGAAAAACCCGCCGAAGCCGACACAGCAAAGCTTGCCGACAGCTACATCCGCATTGGCGACTGCTACTTTGTGACATCGAAGTTCAACGATGCCGTGATGTTCTACGGAATGGCCGCCGACCTTGACAAGTTCGATGCCGAATACGCGCTTTTCCAGAAGGGTTTTGCAATGGGACTTGACAAGAATCTTCACGGTAAGATTTTGGCAATGAGCGATTTGCTTGCGCGATACCCGAAATCGAAATACGCCGCCGACGCACTATTCGAGCGAGGCCGCGCCTACACGATTCTCGATTCCACACAGTTGGCAATCAGCGATTTTCGTCTGTTGGCCAAAAACTATCCAAACAGTTCGTATGTGGTTAAATCAATGCTTCAAACGGGCTTGCTTTACTATGCTGATGGTCAGAACTATTTGGCAATCGATAACTTCAAAAACGTGATTGAGAAGTACCCGGGCTCATCGGAAGCCGACGAGGCGCTGTTCGCCCTGAAGAACGTCTATGTTGATATGAACAAGGTTGACGACTACTTCGACTACGTTCAGAGCAAGGGCAACCTTGGCAACATCGACCAGAACGAGCGTGACTCGCTTACCTACGCATCGGCCGAAAAAGTCTATATGTCAGGCAATTGGACCGAAGCAGCCGGCTTGTTCGACAGTTATTTGGACAAGTTCCCGGGCGGCCGTTTCTCGCTTAACGCGACCTACTACCGTGGCGACTGCAACCTGAAACTGCACAAGAACAGCGAGGCCAAAGCCGACTTCATAGCCGTGGCCGAGAAGCAGAAAAACACCTTCACCGAGGCAGCGCTGCTCTCGTCAGCCACTTTGGCCGAGAACGACAAGGATTACAAACAGGCATACGCACTTTATAAACAGTTGGAAGACAACGCCGAAGTGAAGTCGAACTTGATGATTGCGCGCGAGGGGCAGATGAAAACAGCCTTTGCCGACAGCAACTTCAACAACGCGCTTGAGTCGGCACGCAAACTGCTCATAACCGACAAGGTTTCGGACGAGCAGGTGCGCACCGCACGCCACATTATGGCCGTAAGTTACTATCAGACAAACCAATTGGACCCGGCCATCACACAGTTCCGCATTCTTGCGCAGGATATGAACAGCCGCGAGGGTGCCGAGGCACAGTATATGGTTGCTCGTATGTTGTTTGAGCAGAACGAGTTGCAGAAGTCGGAGGATGAGATTAACAACCTTATCGGTTCGGGCACGCCGCATATTTATTGGATTGCAAAATCGTTCTTCCTGCTGTCCGACATCTGTATGAGCCGCAACGACCGTTTCCAGGCCAAAGCCAACCTGCAGAGCGTCATCGACAACTACGGCGACGACTCTGACGGCATTGTGGCCGAAGCCAACGCCAAACTGAAGCTGATTGTTGACGAGGAGAGCGAGAAATTCATTGACGACAACTCGAAACAGGAAGTTGAAGTAACAATTGATATGAGCGGTGGTAACGACAACGAAAACAATTACTATAACGATAACGAAGACACAAACAATAGTGCTGACGGCAACGCTGATACAAGCGATAGCGGCAAACCCGCAGAGCCGCAGCAGACGGAAGCGCCGACAACCGAATCGGGCGCAACCTACGCGCCAGAGCCGCAAAACGGGCAGGAGAGTGCGCCGCAGGTGGAGGAAGCTGTGATTGAAGAACCGGCGTCAACCACCGAGGTTGAACCTGAAGCCGCAGAGCCCGTAAGCGAACCGGCTGAAGAGCCTGCCGCTGAAGAACCCGCTGCCGAACCGACCAATGAATCGGCTGAACCTTCTGATTCAGAAGAAAATACCGAAACACCGGCCGAAGAAAACACAATTCAAGAACAAGAATAAACCGACATACAGATATGATACGTTTGAAACGAAATATCCTGATTCTGACAATGTTAGGTTCGTGCACCGTAATGGCGCAGAACAACCTGAATCAAGAGGTGAAGGTCATAAAATCGTATGAGCCAGTCATCAACGACGCATACAAAATCAGTTCGCTGCCGAAAATTGTTGATACAATCAAAGTTACGCCAACTTTTGAGTACGACGAGGGCGAGCTTGAAATGTATCCGACCAAATATCAGCCGAAGCAGCTGAAGCCGGCAAAATTGGTCGCCGAGCCGCTGCCCAAGCTCTATTACGCCTATGTGAAGGGCGGTTTCGGGTCGTACGCGTCGCCAACGCTGAACATCTACACGGGCAGCCAGCGCTCTGAAAAATGGATTTGGAATGCCAACGCCAACTATCTGTCGAGCAACGGCAAGGTGAAGAACGAAGCCGACGAGCACGTTTACGCCGGTCTGTCGCGGTTCGATGTGGGCGGGCAGGTGCGCCGCATCTTCAAAAAAGACCTTGCGGCTAGCATTGATGCCGGTTACGGCTATCGCGCCAATTATTATTATGGTTACGACACCAACCTGAAAATTGCCGATGACTCGCTTCCACTGAAGAAGAAAGACATTGAAAAACAATCGCTTAACTACTATTCGATTGGCGCGTCATTCGGCACCACCAATCTCGATTCATCGAAGTTGGACTATCGCATCGCGCTGAACTACAGCGGAATAAAGACCAAAGACAGCAAGGGCGACAACATTCTGCACGTTGATGCCTTCTTGAGCTACATATTGGACAAAGAGTTTATGGGCCTGAATGTGGTGATTGACAATTACAGCACCAAAGGCCTGAATATCAACGGTAAAGGCGACATCAGCGCGGCTGTGGTCAACTTCAATCCGTGGATTGGCGCCTACGGCCGCAAATGGCGCGTGAAGGTGGGTGCAAGCACCTTCTACGACCAGCGCAACTCGAAGTTTTGGTTCTTCCCCGACATCAGTATGCAGTACAACATCATCGACTACTTCCTGCTGCCGTACATTGAGGTAAACGGCAACTACGATGTGCACAGCTATCGCGAGATGTACGGCGAGAACCCGTTTGTGCGTTCCGACCTGAACATCAATCCAACCAAGACACGTTGGAACCTTGCAGCCGGATTCCGCGGCAATGTCAGCTCAAAGGTTGCCTTCAACGTCCGCGCCGAATATGCCAAAATCGACAATCAGTATCTGTTTGTAAACAACATAAATAGCGATTTACACAAGAAATTCACGGTGGCCTACGACGAGATTATGCGCACCCGCATTTTGGGCGAGATTTCGTACAAGATGAGCGACAAATTCAAGATGGGGCTGAAGGGCAACTATTTCGTTTACGATATGTCGCACGAGATTGAGGCTTGGCATCTGCCTACCTACACCGTCAGCCTTGACGCAAGCTACAACCTTGAGAATAAGATAATTGCGCGCGTCAACGTTTACGCCATCAGCAAGCGCTACGCCCGCATCGACCACATCAACGACAAAGGCGAGAACCTGCCAGAGTCCAAAGAGCTGAAGGGCGTGATTGACGCCAATTTGGGACTCGAATACCGCATCACAAAGCGTTTCTCGTCGTTTCTCGACCTGAACAACATTGCCGGTCAGCGCTACTACGAGTGGAACCAATACGCCAATCAGCGGTTCAACTTTATGTTGGGACTGACGTACACGTTCTGATTGAAGGATTGAAGGATTGAATGCGTGAAGGATTGAATGTGTGAAGTCCCGATAGCTATCGGGATGAATAACAGATTGTCAATTATGAAATTACGGATATTTAAAAAGAGAGTTGCCATAACCGATATTCAGCCGGAAACTGCTATTGAAGAGCAGCACAGGCGCAAACTTGCCGAAGTGGGCATCTTCTCGTCAGCGGATCGTCTTGCAAAAATGGCTAAAATACTGAGAAACAGAGAAAACTGAATTTGAATTACGAATTACGACTATGGTTAGTAGTCTGTTGTCCGTAGTCCGAAGTCTGTAGTCTTTAAATTGTCAATTTCGTGTTAACAAATAGCGGAAAATGCACTTGCCGCAGGCTTTTGTGCACCCCCGTTTTTGGTATATTTGTTTGTTTTGGCGAAGGTGTAATTTTGCCAATTAATTGATTGAAACACAAAATTTTAAGATATGAGCGAAGTGGAAGAAACAACACCGCAGAACAACAATTATGGCGCCAATAGTATTCAAGTGCTTGAAGGATTGGAAGCCGTGCGCAAACGCCCCGCTATGTACATTGGCGACATCAGCGAGAAAGGTTTGCATCATCTTGTATACGAGACAGTTGACAACTCAATCGACGAGGCCCTGGCTGGATATTGCACCCACATTGAGGTGACAATCGGCGAGGACAACTCAATAACCGTGGTCGACAACGGCCGTGGTATCCCTGTCGATATGCACCCGAAAGAGCACAAATCGGCCCTTGAGGTGGTTATGACCGTGCTGCACGCGGGCGGTAAGTTCGACAAGGGCTCGTACAAGGTTTCTGGCGGTCTGCACGGCGTGGGCGTTTCGTGCGTCAACGCGCTGTCGAAACATATGACATCGCAGGTTTATCGCAACGGAAAAATCTATCAGCAGGAATACGAGAAGGGCAAGCCGCTCTACGATGTGAAGGAAGTCGGCACAACCGACAAAACAGGCACACGTCAGCAGTTCTGGCCCGACGACACCATCTTCACCACAACCATCTACAAATACGAGATTCTGGCCAACCGTATGCGTGAGTTGGCGTTCCTGAACGCTGGCATCACCATCACGCTCACCGACCTTCGTCCCGACGAGGAAGGCAATACACGCACCGAGACATTCTACTCGAAAGAAGGCTTGCGCGAGTTTGTGCGCTACGTTGACGGCAACCGCACGCATCTTTTCGACGACGTTATCTACATCAACACCGAAAAGCAGGGTACGCCTATCGAGATTGCCGTAATGTACAACGACGGCTATTCAGAGAATATCCACTCTTACGTCAACAATATCAACACGATAGAGGGCGGAACGCACCTTCAGGGCTTCCGTATGGCGCTCACCCGAACACTGAAAAAGTATGCCGACGACAACTGCAAGCGCGACCTTGAGAAGCTTGAGAAAAACCACATCGAGATTTCGGGCGAGGACTTCCGTGAGGGCCTAACCGCCGTCATCTCAATCAAGGTGGCAGAGCCGCAGTTCGAGGGTCAGACCAAGACCAAACTCGGCAACAGCGAAGTTGCAGGCGCCGTTCAGCAGGCAGTGGGCGAGGCCCTTGCCAATTATCTTGAAGAGCACCCGACCGAGGCTCAGCGCATTGTGGGCAAGGTGATTCTGGCCGCCACAGCACGTGTGGCAGCGCGCAAGGCCCGCGAGACCGTTCAGCGCAAATCGCCGCTTTCGGGTGGCGGACTGCCTGGCAAACTGGCCGACTGCTCAAGCAAAGACCCCGCCGAGAGCGAGTTGTTCCTGGTCGAGGGTGACTCGGCAGGCGGTTCGGCAAAGCAGGGCCGCGACCGTAAGTTCCAAGCCATTCTGCCGTTGCGCGGTAAGATTCTGAACGTTGAGAAGGTTATGCGCCACCGCGTTTACGAGAGCGACGCCATCCGCGACATCTACACCGCTCTGGGCGTGCACGTGGGCACCAAAGACGACCCCGATGCACTCGACACATCGAACCTGCGCTACCACAAAATCATCATTATGACCGATGCCGACGTCGATGGCAGCCACATCGACACACTGATTATGACCTTCTTCTTCCGCTTTATGCGCGAGGTGATTGAAATGGGCTATCTCTACATTGCCACACCGCCGCTCTACCTGGTGAAGAAAGGCAACAAGCAGCAGTACTGCTGGACAGAGCAGCAGCGGCAGCAGGCCATCGAAGAGTACGGTGGAAACGACAGCAAACTCAAGGTGCAGCGTTACAAAGGTTTGGGCGAAATGAACGCCGAAGACCTTTGGGACACCACAATGAACCCCGAGAACCGCACTCTGCGCCAAGTGACAATCGAGAACGCCGCCGCCGCCGACTACATCTTCTCAATGCTTATGGGCGACGACGTTCCGCCACGCCGCGAGTTCATCGAGAAGAACGCCAAATACGCAAACATTGACGCCTAAACGGCTTTGTTTACTTGATATGAAAATGTCCCGTGGCACTTGCTGCGGGACATTTTTTTGGGCTCAAATCACAATTCCGCCTGCGGATTAAAAAAACGGTTAGCGCCGAAAATTTGTGCAAATCAATATGATTAAGCAATCGGGATTGAATTAAAACAAGCGCTCATCAAAAAAACACAAATTATCGGGTAGGGTAAAGGCATCGAAAATTGTCTTACATTTGGAATACGAAACAATCGCTTACCAATATTTAATGTAAAACTAAACTTAGACGATTATGAAAAAGTTTTTAATGACAATTGCCGCAGCAGCAATGTGTATGACGGTTGCGGCGCAGGAATCAGGTTTCTCGGCAGCGCCGGCCGATGGCTATCGCGGTTTTGCCGGACTGAATGTTTTCACCGGCCTTGGCGACCAGCCGTTCGACCGTTTTGCAGTAACTACTGTCCACGGTTTCCAGGCCGACCAGCTTTTTATCGGTATCGGTGCGTCGATGCAGTTTGTAACCAACACTAACAGCGAAAGTGGCTACTACGATGAAAACGGCGATTATCACTACTATAGCTACGACGAAGAATTGGATTTTGTGATGCCGTTCTTCATCAACGCCAACTATGAGTTCCCATCGGGCCGCATAGCACCTTTTGCCGACCTGAAACTTGGCTATGCCGTGGGTGACGCCTGTGGTCTTTATGTGCTGCCGTCGGTGGGTGTCCGCCTGTCGCACATTAGCCTTTGGTGCGGCTACAACCTGATGCAGGACAAGAAGATAACCGGTCGTGACAATAAGAAGACGTTGACAAATTACAATTCAATAGCATTTGGTGTCACACTTGATTGGGGCAGACGAAAATAAATGCACATGCATCAAAACAAAACAGCCGCAACAGGGAAACCTGTTGCGGCTGTTTTGTTTATTATATCAATCCTTTACCTATCCTGCAACGGAACATAGTGGTACTCGTTCTGCAGAATGTTCTTGTAGGCGGGGCGGATAATGCGGCGCGATGTGAAGGTCATCTCCTCAAGGCGGTGGGCTGCCCAGCCCGACATACGTGCAATGGCGAACATTGGCGTGAACAGTTCGTGCGGAATCTCGATGGCCTCATACACAAAGCCGCTGAAGAAATCGACATTGGCGCAGACGGGTTTCACGTTGCCGTTCTTGTATTCGGCGAGTGCCTTGGGCGCCAGTTCCTCAATGTTCAGGTAGAGTTGCAGTTCGGCCTCAAGACCTTTGGCCTTGGCAAGTTCTATTGCCTTGGTTTTCAGCAGTTGGGCGCGCGGGTCAGAGAGTGTATAGACGGCGTGTCCGATGCCGTAAATCTTACCCGAACGGTCGTAAGCCTCCTTGCGCAGAATCTTCATCAAGTACGACTTAATCTCCTCCTTGTCGTTCCAGTTCTTCACGTTCTTCTTGATGTTGGTCATCATCTCCAGAACCTGAAGGTTGGCGCCGCCGTGCAAGCGGCCTTTCAGCGAGCCAATGGCAGCGGCTGTGGCCGAATAGGTGTCGGTCATTGCCGATGACACAAGGCGCATTGTGAACGTTGAGTTGTTGCCGCCGCCGTGCTCTGCGTGCAGAATCATCATCAGGTCGAGAATTTCGGCCTCGAGCGGCGTGTATTTGTTGCCTTTGAGCAGATACAAGAAGTTCTCCGCCGCCGACAGATTGGCTTGCGGGTGTCTGATTACCAGCGATTTGCGATAGAATAAGTGGCGCATTCCCTGATACGAGTAAGCCACAATTATCGGCAGTTTGGCAATCAGATTGAGCGACTGCTTAACGAGCGATGGCAGCGAATAGTCTTCGGCCGTATCGTCCAAAGTGTAGAGAATCAGCACCGAACGCGACAGCATATTCATCAGGTCGCGGCCGCGAAGGGTGAGAATCATATTGACAAACGAGTCGTCCAAATCGCGCATGCTTGCCAGATGGGTTGTCATTTCGGCCAATTGCAGCGATGTGGGCAGTTTGCCAGTGAGCAGCAGGAAGGTTGTCTCCTCAAAGCCGTGGCGGTTCTCCTTCTGAAAGCCCCTCACCAACTCACGGATTGGGAATCCGCGGTAGCGCAGGTCGCCTTCGGTGGGTATCAGCGTGTCGCCCTCACGGCGGTAGCCAACCACATCGCCGATGCTTGTCAGCCCGACCAGAACGCCCGAACCGTCGGCATTGCGCAGACCGCGCTTAACATTGTACTTGTCGAACAGGTCCTTGTCGATTTGGCACGATTGGCCAACTAATCTTGAAACGTCGGAAATGAAATTCTCCATTTTCTTGTTGTTTAATCGTTTAACTGTTTAATTGGTGAATCGGTTGTTTCGGCAATTCGGACGCAATGAATCGCGTCCCTACCAACACCTAACACCCAATACCATTTACATTTTCGTTATTCAAAACTCTTTAATCTAGTGCCTAATGCCTAATTACAAATTTTTAATCAGCGCGTCAGCGAATTCCGATGTTGAGAGTTTTGTAGCGCCTTCCATCATTCGGTGCAGGTCGTAGGTTACGGTTTTCTGCGAGATGGTTTTGCTCATAGCCTTGCGGATGCCGTCGGCAGCCTCGGTCCAGCCCATATAGTCGAGCATCATTGCGCCCGAAAGCAGCAGTGAGCCAGGGTTCGACACGTTCTTGCCAGTGTATTTCGGCGCTGTTCCGTGAGTTGCCTCAAAAATGGCGTATCCGCTCTGATAGTTGATATTGGCTCCAGGTGCAATGCCGATGCCGCCCACGCAGGCTGCCAGAGCGTCCGAAATATAGTCGCCGTTCAGGTTCAGCGTTGCAATCACCGAATACTCGGCAGGACGGGTCAGAATCTGCTGCAGGAAAGCGTCTGCAATACAATCTTTTATGATGATTTTGCCCGATTTTGCCGCTGCGTCCATTTCGGCGTTGGCCGTCTCCTCGCCAACTTCCTTCTTGCGGGCCTCCCATTGGTTCCAGGTGTAAACCTTGTCGGCGAACTCGCGCTCGGCCAGTTCGTAGCCCCAAATCTTGAACGCGCCCTCGGTGAACTTCATAATGTTGCCCTTGTGCACAAACGTCACCGACGGCTTCTTGTGGTCGATGGCGTACTGAATGGCCGCGCGTACAAGGCGCTCGGTGCCTTCTTGGCTCACGGGCTTGATGCCGATGCTCGACGACTCGGGGAAGCGAATCTTCTTAACGCCCATTTCCTCAATCAGGAACTTCTTGATTTTCAGATTTTCAGGCGTACCGTTCATATATTCAATGCCAGCGTAAATATCCTCGGTGTTCTCGCGGAAGATGCACATATCAACCAACTCGGGGCGCTTCACAGGCGACGGTGTGCCCTCGTAATACTGCACGGGGCGCAGGCATACGTAAAGGTCGAGTGTCTGACGCAGAGCCACGTTGAGCGAGCGGATGCCGCCGCCAATCGGGGTTGTCAGCGGGCCCTTGATGCCCACCAGATATTCGCGGAAAGCGTCCAGAGTCTCGTCGGGAAGCCAACTGCCAGTGGCGTTGAAGGCTTTCTCGCCCGCCAGAACCTCTTTCCACTCAATTTTGCGCTTGCCGCCGTAGTATTTCGCCACAGCCGCGTCCATTACTTTTTGCGATGCAGGCCAGATGTCGCGGCCGATTCCGTCGCCCTCGATGAAAGGGATTACGGGGTTGTTAGGAACGTTGAGTTTACCGTTGCTGATTGTGATTTTCTCTGCCATAGTTTTATTTGTTTTTAGATTGTTTACGAATTTGATTCAATGCGCCGCCCACCTTGAACCATTCAATTTGAGCCGCGTTATAAGTGTGATTTACAGTTATTTGCTCCTGTGTTCCGTCGGCGTGGCGGATGGTCATTTTCAACGGAACGCCAGCGCTGAACGATGTCAGGCCGCTGATGGCGAATGTGTCGTTCTCGCGGATTTTCTCATAATCGGCCTTGTCGGCGAATGTGAGCGCCAGCATACCCTGTTTCTTCAGGTTGGTCTCGTGGATTCGGGCGAACGATTTTGCCAGAACCACCGCCGCACCCAGATGACGCGGCTCCATAGCGGCGTGCTCGCGGCTCGAACCCTCGCCGTAGTTCTCGTCGCCAATAATTATGCTGCGCAGCCCGCGTGCCTTGTACGAGCGTGCAAGGTCGGGAACGGCTGTGTATGAGCCAGTTGCAGTGTCGAGCACCTTGTTGGCCTCGCCGTTAAACGCGTTGATGGCGCCAATCAGCAGGTTGTTGCTGATGTTGTCAAGGTGTCCGCGGAAGCGCAGCCATTTGCCAGCCATACTGATGTGGTCGGTGGTGCACTTGCCCTTTGCCTTGATGAGCAGTTGCAAGTTGTCGAAATCCTTGCCGTCCCACTCGGCAAACGGCTCCAGCAGTTGCAGACGCTCACTCTTCGGGTCCACCTTAATCTCGATTTTCGAGCCGTCGGCGGGCGGTGCTATAAAGCCCTCGGGGTCGGTGATGAAGCCCTGTGCAGGCAATTCGTCGCCAACAGGCGCGTCGAGCATTACCTCGCGGCCGTCTTCGGTCAAAAGTTTGTCTTTCAGTGGGTTGAACAGCATTGAGCCCGAAATCGCCATAGCCGTAACCAGTTCGGGCGAAGCCACAAACCCGTGAGTGTTGGGGTTGCCGTCGGTGCGTTTGGCAAAGTTGCGGTTGAACGAGTGAATGATGCTGTTTTTGGCCGTCGGGTCGTCGGTGTGGCGTGCCCACTGACCAATGCACGGGCCGCAGGCGTTGGCCATAACAAGCGCGCCAATCTCCTTGAAGGCGGCAATCTGACCGTCGCGGTCGGTGGTTTTCTTCACCTGAGTTGAGCCAGGACTCACAATAAATTCGGCTTTCACCTTGATATTCTTCTCTTTAGCCTGACGAGCCACCGATGCGGCGCGGTCCAAATCCTCGTACGACGAGTTGGTGCACGAGCCAATCAAGCCAACTTCCATTTTTTCAGGATAGTTGTTTTTGCGGATGTAATCGGCAAACTGCGAGATAGGCGTTGCAAGGTCTGGCGAGAACGGTCCGTTTACGTAAGGCTCTATTTCTGAAAGATTTATATCGATGATTTGGTCGTAGAAATTCTCGGGATTGGCGTAAACCTCGGGGTCGCTTGCCAGATTGGCGGCGTTCTTCTCGGCCAGGGCGGCAATTTTCTCGCGACCAGTGGCGCAAAGGTATTCGTGCATTTTCTTGTCGAAGGCGAAGATTGAAGTGGTTGCCCCGATTTCGGCGCCCATATTACAAATGGTGCCCTTGCCGGTTGCCGACAGAGTGGTGGCTCCCTCGCCGAAATACTCCACAATGCAGCCCGTTCCGCCCTTCACGGTGAGCAGTCCAGCCACCTTCAGAATAATATCCTTCGGCGATGCCCAGCCGTTGAGTTTTCCCGTCAGGCGGATGCCGATGAGTTTCGGCATTTTCAGTTCCCACGGCAGACCAACCATTACGTCGACAGCGTCGGCGCCGCCAACACCAATGGCCACCATTCCCAGGCCGCCAGCGTTCACAGTGTGCGAGTCGGTGCCAATCATCATTCCGCCAGGGAAGGCGTAGTTCTCAAGCAGCACTTGGTGGATGATTCCTGCTCCAGGTTTCCAGAATCCGATGCCGTATTTGGCGGCCACGTCGTGCAGGAAGCCGTAAACCTCGCGGTTTTGGTCGTTGGCCACGGCAAGGTCCTTCTCGGCGCCCACATTGGCCTGAATCAGGTGGTCGCAGTGAACAGTTGACGGCACCATTGTGCGGCTCTTGCCAGCGTTCATAAACTGCAGCAGAGCCATTTGTGCGGTGGCGTCCTGCATAGCCACGCGGTTGGGCGCAAACAGTGCGTAGTCGGCTCCGCGTGTGTATTTGCGGACATCGGCCTCAGGCGACAGGTGCGCGTATAGGATTTTCTCACTCAAAGTCATCGGACGGCCCAGCATTTTGCGTGCCGCGGCCACTTTTGCGGGCAATTCGCTGTAGAATTGCTCAATCATCTCTAAATCGAATAGCATTATTTATTATGTATTTTTGGAAGAAATATCTTCCCGTTGTTGTAAATCAGCGTTTTAAATACTTTCCAAAACCGCCGTTCCAAATATTTATGCAAATATTCCGCATAAATGTGAAACACCGCTTTTAAACTGCAAAGATAGCATTTTAGGGGCATTATTCCTACGGCTGCAGCTTTTTACGTTTTTTGCTTAAAAAGGGCGGGTGAGTGACATATTTCTAAAAAACTATTGCCGGCTCTACATGTGTAAGTTTTTTTTATAGATTTACGAGATTTTACAAAAAGGGGGTTTTTGTATGAAAATAAGTCAAATAATACTTTACAGTTGTGCAGCGGCATGTCTGACTGTCAGCGTTGTTGGTTGTCACAATGGCAATAAATCGAAGTTTGCGGACAACGATGTTTTTGAGAACGAGAAACCGCTTCCGAAGAATCTGAAAGACGAAGATGTGATTTTCTACAACATTTTCACACCATCCGACATGTCGAACCTGATAAACGAATACTCGTCGTTTTACAAATCGAACCTTGTCAACTCGCTCAACAACGCCACAAAGTACACGCAAAGCACCGCAAAGGCTCTGAATATTGGCGTTTATGGCGCCGACCTTAACTATCTGTGGGTGTTCGAGCAGAACCAGCAAGCGGCTTCGTATGTGACTACAATTCAGAAACTTGCCGACCAGATGGGTGTTCCGTCGAACTACATCTCGCAGATTGCCGAAAAGGGCGAATACTACTCGCGCGAAATTGACTCGCTGAAATCCATCGCCCGTTCATCGTACAAAGACCTGACCGGCTACCTGAACGAATGCGGACGCGGCAACAGCGCTGCTCTTGTGTTGCTTGGCGGATGGATTGAGACTCTCTATATTGCCATAAACATGTATAGCCAGCCTGACGCAAAAATGGTGAGCCGCATAGCTACCCAGAAATTCTCGCTTGCCATAATAATCAACTTGTTGCAGAACCAGCAGAACGATATTGACGTGGCAAGTTATTTGGTAATGCTGCGTAAGCTGCGCAAGGCTTTTGACGATTTTGTTATCCGTGTTCCGCAGGGATGTATGACAATTGATACTGCCAACAAGCGAATCATTATCCGCGATAACGGAAATCTGAAGTTCGATGCCGAACAGATTAAAAACATCCGCCAGATTACCAACGACATAAGAAGCATGATGGTGAACTGATTTTGACACCGTCGCATCCATAAAAAAAAAGAGTGAACAATTGTTCACTCTTTTTTTTGTCTTATCATATGATTATCAGCTATCTGATGGGGTATTCACCGTGAATGTCAGTCAGCACTTCAACGCCGGTCTCGGTAACCAGAACGGTGTGCTCAAACTGTGCCGAGAGCTTGCCATCGATGGTGCGGGCAGTCCAGCCGTCGTTCTTGTCGATGTCAACTCGGGCTTTGCCTTCGTTAATCATCGGCTCGATGGTGAAAATCATTCCGGGCCGCATAATGGCGCCAGAGTTGCGGCGGGCGATGTGGTCAACCTGTGGCTCTTCGTGAAACTCAATTCCCACGCCGTGTCCGCAGAATTCCCAAACAACCGAGTAGCCTTTCATCTGCGCGTAACGGGCTATAAAGAACCCGATGTTGCCAAATGTGTTTTTCGGCCGCACCTGCTCAATACCAAGGTCGAGACAGTGCTTGGTGGCGTCAATCAGGTTTTGTGCGCGCTGCGATATCTCGCCAACGGCATACATCCGGCTTGTGTCGCCGTAATAGCCGTTGAGAATGGTGGTAACGTCAATGTTGACAATGTCGCCTTCTTTCAGAATGGTGTCAGGCGATGGAATGCCGTGGCAGACAACGTTGTTGGGCGATATGCAGCAGTATTTCGGAAAATCACCGTAGCCCTTGCACGCCGATATGGCGCCGTGGTCGCAGATGAACTCATTTATAAGATTGTCAAGCTTTTCCGTGTCAACGCCCGGTTTGATGTAGGGCGCGATGAAATCGAGTGAAGCCGCCGCCAGTTTCGCACTTTTGCGAATACCGTCAATCTGTTCCGCATTCTTTATTATGATTCCCATTTCCGATTCTTTTTTATGCCGCAAAGTTGCGCTATTCTAACGGAAAGAACAAGTGAAAAGTTGTTCGGGTTAAAGTTTAATGTTGATAGTCATCTACTTGATATACGGCAAATTAAATCCAATATTGAAATAAGTGTACCCTTTTTGCACGTAGGTGTCGATGGCGTGAATCAGGCAGATGGGGCCTATGGGTGTGCGAATGAGTGCGCCAACACCCCCGCCAATGCTTGCCACCGCCGGGGCTTCCCAAATGCCGCTCAGCACATCGTCAGCAACCATTGCGTTGGCGCGCAACACAACGTTGAAATACTTGTAAATCTCTTGCCTGAAGGTGATCCCAACAGTGCTGAAATTATTGGCGTACACCTGATTGGGTTGCAGTCCGATGAACGGCGTCTGACCGTAGCGCATATTGTATTCGAAGCCGCCAAGGTAGAACTTGTCGGGCTCAATAATGCTTTTGGTGCTGATACCGATGCTAGCCGAAGGCACAAATGTTGTTGTGTTGTTGTGCAGGGTGAAAGCCCGTTCAAAATCAGTGCTGAATTTCAAATATTTGCACTTGTCCTTAATTTCGTTTATAACATTATCGCTGCCAATCGAATCCGTCCAGCTCTTATTCATAACGCCTTTCGCGTCAATACGCCAGCGAGTACCGTTTTTGGGGTAGATGTTGTTGTCTAAAGTGTTGCGTTTCACCGTCAGACGGATGCCTTCCTGAAAATGGGCGCAGTTGCGCACGTTCTCATCAGCAATGTTGTCGTCTTCGTCAGTGCTGAACAAAAAATGCTCAAAAATCGGTGACGCTTCGGCCAAGGTGTAATTGCCGAACGTCCGGCTGCCGCCCAAGACATCCCAACTAGCATGCCTGAACTTGATGTCGCCCAAACGTTTGCTGCCATCGTAGAAGGTCTTGAAATCTCGTGCCCATTCGGCGCGAGAGTAGAGTGTCCACACATCTTTTTTACCCACACTGCGGCTGAGCTGAAGCTGCACGCCCGGATGCTTGTTGATGTTGGCGAAGATGTAGGCGTCGTAGTGCTTCCAAAGGAAGTTGCGCTGACTGAATTTCATTGTGAAACCAATGTTGTAGATGTTGTCGTAGTAGCCGCCAATGTTGAATTGCGACAGGCCTTTTTCCTTCACATTGAACGTCAGCGTGATTTTACCGTCAGCGTCTGTCGTAATGCTGTAATTTATTGATTTGTAAAGCAATGTGGCGTATAGTCGCGTTATGCCTTCTTCAATCATTTTCGGAGTTACTTTCTGATTGTCGCTGATACCGATGATTCCGTAAGCGTTCTCGCTGTTTGTGAAGTTCAACCCGTTGATAACCACATGGTTGACAACAATAGTGTCGGGGCGGGGCAGACGCTTGGGGTGCTTGCGCGGTTCGATTGCGTTGAGCGAGTCGGCCAGCTTTTTCAGGTCGGCAAGACGGGCGTTGGCGGCTTCTTCACCGCGCTTGATAATCTTGTCGGCTTTCAGGAAGTCAGACGGCTGAATGCCCTTCAGGTCAGGTGTGATGCGGTATCGTGGGTCAACAAGTTCCATCTGCGCTTTCGAATCGTTCACACCGCCGAACATCAGCACGCGGCCTGTGATTTTTGTAATCGAGTTCATCTCATCAGCCTTCACTTCATCTTCAAAGCCTGTGTAGGCGCCAATTACAATGTCGGCACCCATATTTATGACATCTTCGACCGGGAAATTGTGCATCACGCCGCCATCCACAATCAGCATTGTATCAGTTGGGTTTTCAATCAGTACCGGTGAAAAGACAAGTGGAATGGCCATACTGCTGCGAATGGCGCGAGCCAGGTCGCCGTCGCTGAATTCAATCAGCCTGCCTTTCAGAATATCAACACCATAGCAGCGAAATGGGATAGGATAGTCGTCGAAATTGTTGATGCCTGCCGTACACCATGTTTTTTCCGAAAAGAACACTGACAGATTGGGTGCTTCAATCATTCCCGAAAACAATACCGGCTTGCGGTTCTCAAATGTTATTTCGAGCGGCCACCAGCCGTAATCGTCTTTCTGCCTGATAGATATGAGCTTCGAATCGAGACTGTTGGTCATCAGTTCGAGCCATTTTGAGTTGCGGGCAAAATCTTCGAGTTCTTCAATGGTGTAACCGATTGAGTATAAGGCGCCAATGATGCTGCCCATACTTGTACCTGTGATGTAGTCGGGATAAAGATTGATCTCTTCCAACTTCTTCAGTATGCCGATGTGCGCCATACCTTTAGCGCCGCCACCCGACAAAACCAAGCCCACTTTGGGACGTTTCGATGTAACAGATGTATCTTTCGGCGTACTTAAAGTATCACTTTGAGCAAAAGCTGTAACACTGCAGAAAACCAACGCGGTAAGTATCGGAACAAATAATCGTTTAATGGCCATAATGTTTGTCTTTGTTTGATTCTTATTAAAACGAAAGGATTCCGGCGGGAATCCTTGTCGTTTATAATAAATGCAATATTTTCAACTATTTGCTTAACTTATCGCTCACATCAATAAGCATTTTCAGCCCAACTGCGTCCATAGCATTTGAGTTACCCGAACCGCCAGTTGTTACTATACGCGGCAATTGTACTTTGCTAATTGCTTCAGCCACACCAACTTTGGTTTTGTAGTCCCATTCAGCACGCTCTTGCGGTGTAAGACCGGCGGCAACTTTCAGGCGGTTGGCCTCGGCTTCGGCCTGACCTTCGGCAATGATTTTTTTCTTGTCGAATTCGGCTTTTTCTGCAGCAAGGCGCGATACTTCACGTTCCTGCTCGGCCTTGGTAACCTCGGTTGCCTTTATGCGTTCCTGTTCCCACTTGGCTTGAGCGGCTTTTGCCTTACCTTCCTCTTCGGCACGGATAGCTTCCTGAACGGCAGCTGCAGCCTTTGCCTTCGATGTTTGAATAAGCATGTTGGCTTCCTGCTGTTGTGAGATCTGCTGCTTAACCTTGTCGCTGTAATCTATCTTACTTACAGACACTTGGCCAATCTCAATGCCATAGTATTTGAACGGCGAAGACTCTGAACGTTTGAATCCGCCGGGGGCATTCTCATCAGGAATGAGTGTTGCTACCTTTGTTGTTTTCTTCTCGCCAGTTATCGGGTCAACAGTTTCTTCGGTCTTGACGGTTGTCTTGTAAACACCGTTGTTCAACTGATCGGTGATGTACTCAATCAGGTCGTTCTTTTTCTCGGCATAGCTCTCAAAAGCCGACATCAGCGGGCCGGAAGCATATATAACTTTAGTAACCGTCTGTTTTACAAGGTCGTTCATCAGACGATCCATACCGTTGTAGTCGGTTTGAATGCGCGACAAGTGCTCAATATCGGTTGGCAGTTTCACACGCAACGAACCGTAGATAAGGCCGTCAGAAGCATCGTTGAAAATGACCGGAATAGGGGTGCCGTTCGCACGGTTCCCCTCATCGGTGGCGCCAAACCAAAGCTGTTCGGTCTTGTGATAGACTGTTGTCTTGCCAAACCACTGACCGCGCCATCCAGGCGTTGTCCAATAGTCCATTTTTCCCGTAAAAGGAAACTGATTCACCACAATTGTCTCATTCTTAACATCTTCGCCTATGCGGCCAAGCATTGAGAGAACAACCAGCGCAAATACGGCGCAAACACCGCCGACTACCTGCTTTTTCGAAACTCTAAGCATAACATTAAGGTTTATTGGTTATTAGTTTATTTCTTAAAGAAATAATAAAACGGTATCAGCATTTTCGGAAACGAAACTTCTTGATTTTCAGGGGTAAACTTGATAATACCGAACATCTCAAGAAAACAAAACACATAATACAGGCCGCAAGCAAATATAAATGCCGCAATAAAAATCTTAAAAATCATAATGTCAAATGTTTAAGGTTATTACTCTCGGTTAAAATCACTTCAATCATCCTCGGCTTGAGCAGTCCCAGCAGTGGGTGCAGAGCTTCTCTTTCGGCAGGCCAATGGCCTCAATCAAATCCTCGAGCCGTTGGAATTTGAGCGATGTCAGGTTCATATCCTTGCGCATCTGCTCAACCATATTCTTGTATTCCTGCGAGTCGGGGTCGGCGTACTTCGAGAAATCGACATCTTCTTTGCCTTCGAGCTTGACAATGGCCTTGCGTGTGGCCAGCTCGAGCGACGAGCGCGAACGGCTGAAATTCAGATACTCGCAAGGGTAGATGAGCGGCGGGCAGGCAACGCGCATATGCACTTCCTTGATACCGGCGTCCATCAGGTCTTTCACATTGTCTTTCAGCTGCGTGCCGCGCACAATCGAGTCGTCAAGGAAAATGCCCTTGCGGCCGTTGATGACCGATGCGTTCGGAATCAGCTTCATCTTGGCCACCAGGTCGCGCTGTTTCTGATTTTGCGGCATAAAGCTGCGCGGCCAGGTTGGCGTGTATTTTGCGTATGGGCGCATATACGGAATGCCCGTGGCGGCGCTGTAGCCCATTGCGTGACCGACGCCCGAATCGGGGATACCTGCCACAAAATCAGCGTCTTTCACATCGTCGTTCTCGGCAAGCTTCTGCCCGCAGCGGTAACGTGTCTGGTCAACGTTGATGCCCTCGTAGCAAGCGGGCGGGTATCCGTAGTAAACCCACAGAAACGAGCAAATCTGCATCTCCTTATCTGCCTCACGCAGAACCGAATAGCCGTTGTTGCGAATCGACACAATCTCGCCCGGGCCAATATATTTCTCAATCTTATAGTCAAGGTTCAGGAACGACGATGTCTCGCTCGCAGCGCAGTAGGCACCTTCTTTTTTGCCGATGACGATAGGAGTGCGGCCCAGTTTGTCGCGGCCGGCAATAATCTCGTCCTTGTTCAGAATCAGCATTGAGCACGAGCCTTTTATGCTGTTGTAGACGTTCTCAATGCCCTCTTTGAAACTCTGCTTCTCGCAGATGAGCATTGCAATAAGCTCGGTGGGGTTGATGCCGCCCTGACTAGTCTCGGTGAACGTTTTTCCCTCGCGCAGGAAACGGTCGGCAAGCTCATCGGCATTGTTGATTTTGGCCACTGTGGTGATGGCAAAGCGCCCCAGGTGCGAGAAGATGACCAACGGCTGCGCCTCGTTGTCGCTGATGCAGCCAATGCCCGACTCGCCGCTGAAACCGTTCATATCGTTCTCGAACTTGTTTCGAAAATAGCCGTCTTCAAGGCTGTGGATGGCTCGCTGATAGCCCAATTTTGTCGAGTAAATCGACATACCCGCACGTTTTGTCCCCAGATGGGAATGGTAGTCGGTACCGTAGAAAACATCGGAAACACAGTCGGTATTGGTGACTGCCCCAAAAAATCCGCTCATAGATTTGTTTATTTTATTGCGTCAAAATTATCTAAAAATCGGTAGCCCACGGAATAAGTTGTAAACGTAATTTGAACCGGTTTTCAGATTGTAAGTGCTCAATCTTTACAAATCAACCTTATTAAAAAAGCAACTTTCAGAGCCTGTGTGGCAGGCAGGGCCGCAGGGGTCGGCTTTCACAAGAATGGTGTCAAGGTCGCAGTCGAGCAGGATTTCCTTCACCATCATAAAATGGCCCGACGTCTCGCCTTTGAGCCACAACTGCTTGCGGCTGCGAGAGTAGAAGGTGGCCTTGCCAGTTTTCAGCGTCAGGTCGTACGATTCGCGGTTCATATAGGCCAGCATCAGCACCTTGCCCGTGTTGGCGTCTTGAACAATTGCAGGCAGCAATCCGTTAGGGGCTTTTTCAAAATCAGGGGTCATAGTTAAATGTTTAGTGTTTAGTGTTTAGTGTTTAGTGTTTAGTGTTTAGTGTTTAGAAGTTTAGAGTTTAGAAGTTTAGAGTAAAGAGTAATGAACCAACTTCATTCTTAATTGTTAATTGTTCATTGTTAATTAGTTATGCAATTTTCAATTTTCAATTCTCAATTTTCAATTGTCCATTCTCAATTACACCCTCACGCTTATCCCGTTCTCTTTCAGATATTTCTTCAAGTCGGCAATCTCAATTTCCTTGAAGTGGAAAATGCTTGCGGCGAGTGCGGCGTCGGCGCGGCCTTCGCGGAAAACATCGACAAAGTGCGCCATTGTGCCCGCGCCACCCGACGCAATCACAGGAATGTTGACCAGTTGCGATATGGTGCTTGTTATGTCGAGCGCAAAGCCGTTTTTGGTGCCGTCGTGGTTCATACTTGTGAGCAGAATCTCGCCTGCGCCGCGGTTGTAAGCCTCTCGCGCCCAGTCGGTTGTGCGAATGGGGGTGGGGCGTGTTCCGCCGTGGGTGTAGACAAACCACTCGCCGTTGTCGAACTTGGTGTCAATGGCCAGAACCACGCACTGCGACCCGAACTGCCCAGCCAAATCGCTGATTAGTTGCGGATTGCGCACCGCCGCCGAGTTGACGGTAATCTTGTCGGCGCCAGCGTTGAGCAGCGTGCCCACTTCGGCCACACTGCCGATTCCGCCGCCCACGGTGAACGGAATGTTCACGTTGCGGGCAATCTCGCGCACCAATTCGGCAAACGTCTTGCGCTGCTCAAGGGTGGCCGAAATGTCGAGAAAGCAAAGTTCGTCGGCACCGTTGCGGGCATAGAGCGCGCCCAACTCAACAGGGTCGCCAGCGTCGCGCAACTCCAGGAAATTCACGCCTTTAACCGTGCGGCCGTTCTTCACGTCAAGGCAGGGGATTATTCGTTTTGTAAGCATAGACTTTAAGTTACAAGTTATAAGTTACAAGGTGCAAGTTGTTAGTATTTATGGTGTTAGGTGTTAGGTGTTGGGTTTTAGGCATTAGGCACTAGGCATTAGGCATTAGAGAATTACGAATTATGAATCATTACACTTTACACTTTACACTTTACTCTTTACTCATTAATCATTAGGCACTAGGCATTAGGCATTTCCAAACCCGCTTAACTCGCTCATTGTTAATTGTTAATTGTTATTTGTTAATTTTCAATTCTCAATTTTCAATTCTCCATTGTCCATTGTCAACTGTCCATTGTCAATTTCCCACAGCCAACAGCTCCAACTGCTTCATTGTTATGGTTTTCTCGTAAATGGCTTTGCCGATAATGGCGCCGTACATTCCGTTGATTTTCAGTTTCAGCACGTCGTCGAAGCACGATATGCCGCCGCTTGCAATGAACTTCTGCTCGGGGAAATCGCGCATCAGGCTGTTGTACAACTCAAACGACGGGCCTTTCATTGCGCCGTCCTTCGAAATGTCGGTGCAGATAATCTTGTCGATTCCGTCGGCTTTGTAGTTGTCAATCAGTTGGTTGATAGTCAGTTCCGACTCTTCCTGCCAGCCTTTGATAGCAATCTTTCCGTTTCGGGCATCGGCACCCAGAATGATTTTTTCGGGACCGAAATCCTTCAGCCACTGACGGAACATTTCGGGCTGACGGACGGCAATGCTTCCGCCTGTAACCATCTGTGCGCCAGAGTTGAAGGCGATTTTCAGGTCGTCGTGGCTGTTAAGGCCGCCGCCAAAGTCAATCACCAGCGGGGTGTGGCCAGCAATCAGCTCAATGGTCTTGTAATTGATTATGTGCCCAGCCTTTGCGCCGTCAAGGTCGACAAGGTGCAGGCGGCCGATTCCAGCATCGCAGAACTGCTTTGCCATATCGAGCGGATTTTTGGCATAGACGGTCATTCGGCTGTAATCGCCCTGCGTCAGCCTGACGCATTGACCGCCAATAATATCGATAGCGGGTATTATTTCCATCGTTTTCAAAGATTTACAAAGTTTTGCAAGATTTGCTGACCCACGGCGCCACTCTTTTCGGGGTGGAACTGAAGGCCGAAGAAGTTGTCGCGCCAAAGCCCTGCCGTGAACGGCTCAATATACTCCGACGTGCAGATTGTGTCCTGACCGATTTCGGCGTGATAACTGTGCACGAAATAGACATACGGCTCCGACGGCAGACCGCGGAAGAGCGGATTGTCGTTGCAACGGATTGAGTTCCAGCCCATATGCGGCACTTTGTCGAGCGGGGGGAAGCGGCGCACCCGAAGCCCCACAATGCCCAGACATTTGGTGTCGTTCTCCTCCGAATGCAGGCACATAAGCTGCATTCCAAGGCAGATTCCCAAAACGGGCTGCCGTAAGTTCTTGATTACCTTGTCCAAGCCACGCTGCCGCAGATAGTCCATCGCGCTGCTCGCCTCGCCAACTCCAGGGAAAATCACCTTGTCGGCAGTCTGCAGCTCCTGCACATCGTCGGTCACTATCGGATTGATACCCAAGCGGTTAAGCGCAAACTCAACCGACTGCACATTTCCAGCGTTGTATTTTACAATTGCTAATTTCATTGAAAGTTATAAGTTTTCGAAGTTTTAAGTTTAAAAGTTTAGAAGTTAAGAAGTTTAGACGCTTCGCTGTTTAGAAGTTTTATGTTTTATAAATTTTTGATTTGTCTTGTTACGCCAAAATTCCTATTTTTCAATATTATGGATTTTGCTTCTTCGGCTGTTTGCTTATAATCGTTTGGCATTGACAAAAAATCTTCAATCCAATTTTTATCTGTTTTTTCTTTATCTGTCTTTTTTCTTTTATCCATAGATTTTAATTGGTTTGAAATCAACAATTTATAATTGCTCCCCAAGTTGGGGGGTAATTGTTATTACCTCGTTATTTTTTGAATGCAAAATCGGTGTAGAAATTAACGTAACGTTCTTGTGGATTGATATTTACCATTGTTGTAACTATTTAAAGTTATGCAAAAATAGTATATGTGGGCGGAAAAACAAAGTTGAGAATAATAGTACGAAAAATCCGCAGGCAACCCAAAAAAAGGCCACCTGCGGATAAACAAGCAACTATTTATTCAATCATTTATCTAAAACCTCGCCTTAACCGCAAGGTTCGGCAGCAGGACGGGATACTCTTCTATATTATTTTCAAAGTTGTACCTAATTTTACTACAGCAACGCCTATTGTTTTTAGGTTGATTTTATGCAACTAATTTGACCTCGCATTTTCGTCCATAATAATCGTAAACTCGCTACCTAACGGGACTTCAAATGTGCCATCAATGTTGACTTCACAGCGAGCCGTTAGCTTTACATTTGAATTTGTGGCGATTTTTACATTTTTCAAATTAAATCCATATCCAGCGCTCAAATTCCTGTTGCCGAAAGTTGTGTTGGTATAAGTCCGCGTTCCTGCAGCTTTTACGGCTTTGTACGCATTGACGCGGCCAGCACCCACGCCATTGGGGAATTTTGCAGCATCAGCGACGGGGTCGGCGGTTTCTTTCAATATCTTTTCAATTTGGGCAGGTTTAAGATTCGGATTCACATCAAGCATTAATGCTATTATTCCAGAAACCATTGGCGCTGCAAAAGAAGTGCCCCATACACCTCCATAAGTATTGCCATTTTTTGTGGATGAAACATTAGTACCTGGTGCGCATAAATCAACGTGCTCATTATGTGCGTGATTAGTCGTTCCATGCATATTATTAGCGTCAACACTTGAAACGACAATTACCCCAGGAACTTCTGCAATTTCAAAATGATTATGTTCGTCAGGTTTGTTTCCTGCAGAAACAACTATTGTCGTGCCATATTTAGTTATTTCCTCTGCAGCAGCTTTATTTAAACCTGTGCCAGACCAGCTGACATTTATTATCGGAACACCTGCCTGATACAAATTCCAAACAGATTGTTGAATTGAACTTGGATTTGCCTTGCATCCACCATTCTCAATCCAGTGTTTTATTCTTTGGCAAACCAATTTCGACTTGTATCCAATACCTGCCACTCCTTTACCATTATTGGTTTCTGCGGCAGCAACTCCTGCCACACTTGTTCCATGCCAATGCTTTGCGGAAACAGGTCCTTCCACATTTACTATTTGATTTTTTAAATCTTCATGTGTTATCTCAAAATCCGAATCTGCTATGCCTATACGAATATCTGGTCTACCCTTGCTTATTTTCCATGCGTTTTCGGCATCAACCATTTCTAATGCATAATTGTTGCACCAGCCGTTTACAAGCCATTTATCGTTTGTAAAAGTTGTCAAAGCATAACACACTTCTTCTTCCTTTATGTCAGATATTTTTTCCTCATTCAAAACTTTAACTATATTACTCTTATTGTTTTGTCCCACAATACAATAATACTGTAGTAGTTCTTTCGTTTTTGCATTAGGATAGCATTGTTTGATTTCTATAGATGAATTGTTTATTTTTTTCCTTATGCTTTCAACTTTAGTCTTATCAGATACTTTAAAATTCATATTGTATTTCTGTCCAAATGAGCTAAAACCCAATATCGTTAAAAGCATAGCAATTATTAGATTCTTCATAACTTAATCATTTTAGTTGTTGATATACATTCTTTTTCGTTGAAAACAGACACATAATACAACCCACTATTAAGTGATGAAACATCAATAATGGTTTCGCATTGTTGAATAAGATTTTTCTGCACCATTATTCCTTGTTCAGAAACCACTTGCAGTTCCAAAACTGTATTTTCTGCATAATCGAAAGTTACTATAAGTTGATTGTCAACAGGATTAGGTAATATTTTTATTCCCATACCACTTCTTTCAATCACAGCACTGCCTGCATCTTTGTAATCACAATCCTTATTTTGTGTCTTCCACCAATCCGAAGTGTATTTCAGCAAATTGTCCTCATAGCATCGTAAGTAACATGTGCCAATGGTTATGCCAGGCGAAACAAGATTTGTAAGTTCGCGCATAGGTTCATTTTCATAGCCAATATTCTCAACATAACTGTAACTACCGAAATGATAACCACTCAAATCGTCGCGCGGAATCATTTCCAGTTCAAGTTTTTTTAAATTATTATCGGCCAACGCATTAGCTTTTACCACACATTGCACAGTATAGAAAGTGTCAGTTGCGAAGCCGTTAGGTTTGTTTGCACGGAAATCCACAGCGACAGTATCGCCTGTCTGCGCTTTAAAATCGTATGTCAGCAGAAAATGCCCACGAAACCAATTGTAAACCTTACCATTTTCGTTATAGAAAATCAATGTGTCGGATGTTGATGCCACTACACGGCAGATTTTTCCATTAATCAAAGTGTCGGCAATTGAAACATATTTTTCATACGAACTCATCGGATTGCCGCTTTCGTCGGCTACCGAATAGTACCACGTTGCCCCAATGGGCGCAAATTCACTCTGTGCCCGAAGCAGTCCTGTAGAGAAAACCGCAAGAAGCACTAATAGTAGTCTTGTATTCATTTTGTAAAGTTTTATTTCCTATTCAAAATCATCCGTTTGCTATCCACTTCAACACCATTAATAGCCAATGTGTAGATATACATTCCCGCACTCAATTCACTGTTGCTAATGATAATACTACCATTGCCCAATTGGGTGATTGGTTTTGTAAGCAGAAGATTTCCATTGAGCGAAAATACATAAATGCAGGCGTTTTCAACATTTTCGGGCAGGAAATATCTGATTTCGGTTTGAGTACTGAACGGGTTTGGGGTGTTTTGAAAGAGGAAGGCGTTGGTGGTAATGTCATCTTCAAAAGTCGATTCGTTGGTTTCATTTTCTGCATCAAAATCTTCATCTTTGTCTGTTGCTGAAGGGGCGGCCATATATTTGCGTCCGTTGCGCGGGTTCTTGAATGAGCTGCCGTTGGAAGCAATTTCTTTCTCAAGTTCCTTGATTTTCTCGCTTTGAGCTGTAAATAGCTGTTGTTGCTCCTTTACTGCTTCAACAAGCAGAGCTATTATATCAGTATATGATATGGCTTTCGTACTGTCGTCAAGCATTTTTACAACGCCAGGCAATACCGTTTCCACTTCTTGTGCAATAAGGCCAATACGTTGTTTGTTTGACAGTGGGTCTTTTAGTTTTGAGTATTTGTAATTTTTAAATTCGGAATGGTTTAAGGTGTCTGTATAGTCGTATTGTACTCCATTTAGTTTTTTTACAGTTTCAAGCGGTGAATGAATTTTATGAATGTTTTTTTTCAACTTATAGTCAGAGCCAAAGTAGCCTCCTTTTTTGCACCAAATCCATCCCTCAGCGCACACATAAAAAACATCTTCATTGTTGTACCTAAGGTGGTAAGCACAAGAATATGGACTGTATACTTTTGTGTAAAAGGCTCTTGCCCAATTTCCCGCCTTAGTATCAACCATCACACTACCATCTTTGTATACTTTTAATTGTGCGTTAGCACTCATTGCACAACAGAACATTGCTGCTGCAAATAAAAATTTACGTTTCATTTTTGTTTAATTTTTATTGTTATAGAAATGATATTCAACTATTTTACGTACAGATACCAAGGAAAACAGGCGGTAAAAACCAACACCAAGTAGAGCTGCGCCAAAACCGCGCAAATGCGCTGATACATAAAGATATAAGAACGCCGACAACAACGGTAGAACGGCGCCCACGTAGGCGTAGTACGCAGGGTGGATAAGGCCGCTTGTGGCGCCAAGAATGAAGACGAGCAAGTAGCCGAAGCCCGCCAATGCAATTTTTAATGTGTTTTTCATATTTTTGTTTTTATTATTTAACGGGCTGATTGTCAATTATTTTATTTCCAATGTTGCACCTAATTCCACTTCGAATGGGCCGTTTATCACGGTTGTTTCTTCAGCATCAATTGTTACCGAAGAATTGTTTTTTATTGTAACATTTGTTAGTTCAATATCACACCCAGTTATTGTTGTGTTTGTGGATATTGTTCTATTTTCTATGTATTTGGGTTTACAATCACAACCATTTAATGTAAGGTGTTCTCCTAATGAAAGTGAAATGGATTTATATTGTGGGTGTTCATCACCACTAATGGCACATTCATCATTTTCTTTTGCATATACAAATGCCTCGTACATTGATATTTTTCCATCACCGTCTAAATCAGCATTTACTTTTTTACCATTTATATCCACACCAGATACTGCGGCAATCCAAGGCATAAAAAACATTCCATATTCTAAAGTACTATTTGCAGGTTCATTACCAGAAGCAGCCGTCATTATTACTCTGTTCTTTTTCGCCAATTTGTTTATGAATCCTCCGCTGTAGCATTGAATCATTAGAATTGACATATAACCAGCATTTACTTTATCGATTTCTTTTGCAAATTCCGTATCATTCATAAGCTCTTCATTCCATAAGCATAAATAAGGTTTTTTTACTCCGTGGTCAGTGGTGAACACGAAAAGATTGTCGTTGGTTGTTACTTTTTTTGAGAGTTGGTTGAATACGTTAGCTATGTCTTTCTTTGTCGCAGCGTAATCAATATCACAAACGCCATCTCCATCCAAATCCAATGGTGACGAATCCAACTTTGGTGAATGCACCTTGCTTGACGTGTTTCTGTCTTTAGAACTCGATTTACCATCCGACATTAAAACATATATATCGGCATCTTTGTACCCATAGTATTGTTTTAGCACTTTATATAGTGCGGAACAATTGTTCCAATACCTTATATGATTGTTGGCCTCATTAGCTCCACCGCTAATAATTACAGCATATTTATGTGATTGACTACTGTTAGCTCGCATCATTATTTTTTGTTGCGCTTTTGCCGTACTGCTTTCGAAATCGAAAGTTTTTTTACTTGTTGTATAGTCTGTTCCATAGATTCTTGTCCAGTTTTCAAATGTCTTTGGACTGTATTTGTATGCTTGTTTTGATATTGAACCGTTGTTTTTATTGACAAAATAATATTCGTATCCATCTATCCACGATTGCTCTGGATTGCGGTTTACAACATAAACAAAGACATTATTTGAAAGTGTGATTACTTCATTGTACATTAATTTTATGTTAGTATTGGAATTGTATCTGAAAATCCAGCAATCAGCGTAGCCTGATTTTGACAGCATATACGACTTTATTGACGCATCTGCTTTTAAAACATTTACTTGCGCGTACGAACAAATATTTATGAAGCATACCAAGAATGCTAAAAATATCTTTTTCATATCTTTAAAAATTTGAAACATATACAGAAATACAATTGTCGGCAGGAACTTCAAATTTTTCTTCCAGATACCAATCGGCTTTGTATTTGTCTTCATCATCAATCCATCCACAATATGGAATTGCTTTGTATGTATGCATTCCTGTGGCAATTAATGCTCGTAATCCATCGGGGTTGCTATCGCATTTGCAATCGCCTTCGGTATAGCAACCATATAGTTTTCCCATATAAACGCTATCTACATATAGGTTGTAATGGGCATAGGGGCAATCAGCGCAGAAATTGCCATAAAACAACACGTTGAATTCAGCCGTAGAGTCGTCAACTACAATCGGCGGAAAAGGTTGCGGGTCATTGCTATTGTTGTCTTTTTTGCAGGCCAAAAATGATAACAATGCTGCAAAAATGAATAACGCGTATTTTTTCATAATCTTTTCTATTTTTCAGTTAATATCATCCGTTTGCTATCCACTTCAACACCATTAATAGCCAATGTGTAGATATACATTCCTGCACTCAATTCACTGTTGTTAATGATAATACTACCATTGCCCAATTGGGTGATTGGTTTTGTAAGCAGAAGATTTCCGTTGAGCGAAAATACATAAATGCAGGCGTTTTCGACATTCTCGGGCAGGAAATATCTGATTTCGGTTTGAGTACTGAACGGGTTGGGGGTGTTTTGAAAGAGGAAGGCGTTGGTGGTAATGTCTTTTTCAAAAGTCGATTCGTCGGTTTCATTTTCTGCATCAAAATCTTCATCTTTGTCTGTTGCTGAAGGGGCGGCCATATATTTGCGTCCGTTGTGCGGGTTCTTGAATGAGCTGCCGTTGGAAGCAATCTCCTTTTCAAGTTCCTTGATTTTTTTGCTTTGAGCATCAACTGTACCTTGCAGTTCCTGCACCATCTCCACCAAAATGGGAATAAAACCAGTATAATCGATTGAATATTTGCCTGTTGAGTCGTCTTTATATGTTAGTTCAGGATAGATTTTCTCAATTTCTTGTGCTTTGAAACCATAGTGCTCGTGATTGAACTTTTTACGTTCCTTTTCTGGCAGTTTACCCATAAAATCTTTTGTGAAATGGTATTTGTAGGGCTTTATCTGACGGAATTTGTCCTGCTCACGATTCAGCTTTTTGAAATCGCATTTGAACGTTGAATCAGAGTCGGTGTAGGTTTTGTTCACGTGGATTGTTTGAACGAAGATTGTTCCAACACGTTGTTCCTTTTTTCCTAATTGCATATACCAATCAGTCTCTGGATAAAGACAAGGGGCACCACACAATCCTGATTTGTCCAAAAACAAATCAGTCCATTCATTAAATCTAACGCCTTTGTTTATGTCAACATCAAGTATATATTGAGGATTAGCCATTCCAATGCCGACATAGCCATTGTTTTTAACTTTTAATTGTGCGTTAGCACTCATTGCGCAGCAAACCGCAGCAACAAAAACAAATACTTTCTTTTTCATAAATTTGATTTTTACTATTAATAATTGTTTAAAAAGACTCTCATTTTACATTGCAACTTCCGCTATATACGACTGTCTTCCCGTTGCTCACAACAACCGTATAGTTTCCTTTACCGTAGTTTCTCAACACGTAATTGAGCGTTGCGCCAGCGGCGGCACTTGCACTTACCACCTTTGCGCCGTTGCGGTAGATTTCAACTTTGCCGCCTTGGCTGGTTGCGGGGAATCTCACTGTCAATGTGGTTGTTGTGGCGTTGTAGGTGGAGGTGACTTGCGGTAAGAACGGTGCTTTGCGCGTCTGCGTAGTTTTACTTACAGGAAGTGTGGGATTCCAGATTGCAACAGCCGTGCCGCCATTTTGTGCTTCAACAGTAACTTGTGTCAGCATCAAAAATCCAATTGCTAAAATTTTTTTCGTGTCCATATTAAATCGAATTATTTTGAGTTGTTTGACTGGCTCAAATTTTCAACAGAAAAAAAACAAATGCAAATGGTGCGAATCAGTTGCAAATAGTCATATTGCTGATAATAAACAATTTGATTTTTTGCTCACCCCCCTAATTGATTCGTTTTTGTTGGAAAAACGATGTTTTTCCGCCCTGAAAACAACATATTTTGACATCGTTTTTGCTTACTTTGTCATCAAAAAAAAACAACAAAATGGCGAGATTTTTTAAATTTTCAGTTGTCGCTTTGCTGCTGACAGCGGTTTCGTGCAAACAGAATTGTGACACATTGCAGAAACTTGAGCGGGCCGAAGCATTATCATACGATTATGATTATGTGTCAGCTGAAAAGCAGCTTAATGAAATTGATATTGAAAACATTAGTACGCCGCAACTTACGGCTTTCTATAATTTGCTGAAAGCCGAAATTCAGTACCGATGCGAGGGAATACGGCGAAATGATTCTCTGATAAACATAAGTCTGGATTATTATCAGCATTCCAATGACAAAGAGCACCTTGCCGCCGCCTACTATATACGTGCTCTGCTGTTTTTTGCCGATAATAGCGAGACCGTTCTCAATGATTTGAAAAATGCTGAAAGCCTTATAGATAAAATAAAAAACACAAAACTGGAAAAGCGCATATATGCAGGATTAGCCGTTTTTTATGGTGATTCCGATGAATTTCCACAATCACTTAAATATGCTCGAAAAGAATATGAATGTGCTAAAGAAATAGAGAATAAGAAATTTGAGGCATACGCACTGCTTAATCTGTGGGTGGGTTACGACCGCACAGGCAACAAGGACAGCGCGGCCTTGTGCATTCACGAATGTGAGAAACTTGCCGATGTGCTTGAGCCTTATTATCAGGCCTATATGTATTATGGATTGGGAAGCGCATACGCCGATTCGGATATTGAAAAAGCCGAGGAATGCCTGAAAAAATCAATCGAACTTGAGCCGCTTCCACAGGCTTACACATTGTTGTCGGACATTTATATGCAAAGCGGTCGGGTACAAATGGCTGAAAAGATGTGGAATGAGGTTATGCAAATGCCGTGGGACGAGTTCAAAGTGGGCGTGCTGGATGCCAAACTTGAATATGACTACCAAAATCACGATTTTGAAGAATACAGTAATACTCAAAAAGCGAAATCGGAAGCTATGGTGCGGTACTACGAAAAACGCTTGCAAAACAAAGCCGATGAATTAAGCCGCAAGTACGACATCGACCTTTACCAGCATAAAGTCCGCAGCCGCACTTCGCTTTTTGCCTTGTGCGGCATTTCGGCTATCGTGATGTTTGTTTTTCTGCACCGTATCCGCGTCCGCCGAATAGAGAACAGGCGGATTAAGGCGGAACTCGATTATGAGAAAGCTAAAAACACTGTGGCACTGCTCGATAACCGTATTGCTAAATTGCAGAAAAGCAAGGCAGCCGAAGTTGCCACATTGAAAGAGAAAAACGACAAATTGAAAACGAAAATTCAGAACAATCTCCAGCACGGCCACGATTTGTATGATAAACTAAATTGCTGCGAATCGCCCCTCAACTGGACTGATGACGATTTGTTCTGCCTCTTCGATTTTGTCGCAACAGTTAATCCACAGTTTATTCTTTCGTTAGATACTGATTACGACGGCCTGAATGCCCAACAAAAATTGTTTATGGTGACTGACAACTTTTTGCAGAAGGAAGACCACGAGTTGTGTCAAATGTTTAATCTCGATAAAAATAGTCTGCGTAACAAACGCAACCGCATCAAAAAGAAGAAAAAGACAGATGCAGCCGCATAGCGCAAAGCAATAAGTTGAATGTTGGTTTACTCAATTAAAACGAAGTCGGGAAGGGGCTTCGACTTTTATTTGCTAAATACCATACATCTTCTATATTTTAAAAATCCGAAAACTGCAATTTTCAATCACAGCACCCCCTTCGTAGAAGGCAATTCATACTTGTAAATATCCCGCTTCACAGCCATTTTGATTGACTTTGCCAGCGCCTTGAAAATGCCCTCAATCTTGTGGTGCTCGTTTTCGCCTTCGGCCTTGATATTCAAATTCATACGAGCTGCATCGCTCAAACTCTTGAAGAAGTGCAGGAACATTTCGGTGGGCATATCGCCGATTTTCTCGCGGGTGAATTTGGCATCGTAAACCAGCCACGGACGGCCGCCGAAATCGAGCGCAACGCTGCACAGGCAATCGTCCATCGGCAGGCAGAAGCCGTAACGCTCAATGCCGCGCTTGTCGCCCAGAGCCTTCAGAATGGCCTCGCCGAGCGCAATGGCCGTATCCTCGATAGTGTGGTGCTCATCGACGTTCAGGTCGCCCTTAACGCGAATGTCAAGGTCGCTGCCCGAGTGTTTGCCAATCTGTTCAAGCATATGGTCGAAGAAGCCTAAACCAGTGGAAATGTTGCACTTACCCGTGCCGTCAAGGTTTATTTTGATATAAATGTCGGTCTCTTTGGTGGTGCGCTGCACGGTGGCCACGCGCTCGCCAGCGAACACAATCTCGCAAACCTCGTCCCAGTTCTTGCAGGCGCGGCAGTTGGGCAGTGTAACTTCCTCTGTGCCAAGATACAAGCCCTTGCAGCCAAGGTTCTGCGCCATTTGCATATCGGTAGGGCGGTCGCCAATAACATACGAGTTCTCAAGGTCGTAATCGCCTGACGTGTATTTAGTTAGCATAGCAATGCCAGGCTTGCGCGTTGGTTTGTTCTCTTCGGGCAGCGACGGGTCGATAAGAATATCGTCGAACGTTACGCCCTCGTTTTCAAATGTTTGCAGCATTTTTGCCTGAACCTTGTCGAAGTTCTCCTGCGGATTCGACGGCGTGCCCAATCCGTCCTGATTAGAAACGATAACCAATTCAAAATCAAGGTTTTTGCGAATGAAATAGAGATTCCGCAAAACTCCAGGCAGAAACTCGAGTTGGTCGAGATTGTCAACCTGAAACGTTACGGGCGGCTCAACAATCAGCGTGCCGTCGCGGTCGATAAACAATGCTCTGCGTTTAGTCATATCATTATGTATTAATAAGTTAGCGTTATTTATGTCTGTGCCCCCGATAATTATCGTCCCGATAGCAATCGGGACTGTATAATCTGTGCACTCGGCGACAGCCGAGTTGGTGCGAGTTATTATTAACTGTTTTACAATGTTTTGTCAAATTCATTTAAAGCGTTAATCAAAGTATCGTCTTCGCCTGCTTTGCCCACCGTAATGCGCAGTCCGTTGGTGCAGAGAGCCACATTGTGACGGTTGCGGACAACAATTCCGCGGCTCACCAGGAATCGGTAGATTGCAGGTGCGTCAGTAACCTTGGCCAGCACAAAATTGGCGTTGGTGGGGTAGGTGCATTCAACACATTTACAAGCGTTTAGCCTGCGAATCAGTTCGGCGCGGTTGGCAAGAATTTGCTTCACCATAGCGTTTTTCTCCGCCTCGCGGTCAAGTACCTTAAACACAGTCTCTTGCGTGAGAATGTTAATGTTGTAGGGGTACTTGATTTTGAGCAGCACGTCAATCACCTGTTTCTGCGCAAAGGCCATTCCGCAACGCAGCGCAGCCATTCCCCAGGCCTTGCTGAACGTTTGCAGCACAATCAGGTTGGGGTAGCGGTCAATCAGTTGCGTAAACGACTCTGTTTCAGCAAAATCGATATAAGCCTCGTCAACCACCACAATGCCGTTGAAACTCTCGATAAGTCGCACAATATCAGCGCGTTTCATTAAGTTGCCCGACGGGTTGTTCGGCGAGCAAACGAAAATCAACTTTGTGTTGGGCGTTACAGCGGCCAGAATCTTATCGGTTTGCAACTGAAAATCAGGCGTTAACAGAATCTCGTCAATCGGCGTCTCGTTGATTGCGGCCTGCACCTTATACATTCCGTAGGTGGGCGGATTGATAATGGCGCGGTCAATAGTTGGGCGGCAGAAAGCCCTGAAAAGCAAGTCGATAGGCTCGTCGCTGCCGTTGCCGAAGAACACCTGTTCGGGTTTCACGCCCTTTATTTTCGCCACCTTCACGCGCAGTTGCGTCTGACGCGGGTCGGGGTAGCGGTTGTAGCCGTCGCCAGCCAGCGAGCCGAGCGAATTCTCGTTCGCGTCCAGAAAGACGGCGGCTTCGCCCTCAAACTCGTCGCGAGCGCAGGAATAAGGCTCCATTGCAAGCACGTTCGGGCGGACAATTTTATTTAAATCAAAACTTGACATAACTGTAGGTATTTTGTTTGCTTTCTTGGTGTTGGGTGTTAGGCACTAGGCATTAGAAAATTACGAATTATGAATTACGAATCTTTAAACTTTACACTTTACTCATTACTCATTACTCAAATTTGTCCGTTGTCTGTAGTCCATTTTAAACCTGTTAAACCTGTTAAACCTGTTAAACCTGTTAAACTTTAAACATTAAATCTGTGAAAATCTGTTCAATCTGTGTTATCTGTGTTCAAATTCAATCATTCACCGCCTTCAGCCTCACCGTCACTGCATTCTTGTGTCCGTCGAGCATTTCGGCGGCGGCCATTGTCTCAATCACGGGTCCCAAATGTCGGATTCCGTCGGCCGTAAGTTGCTGAAATGTAATCTTTTTCATAAAACTGTCGATATTCACGCCACTGTAGGCGCGGGCATAGCCGTTAGTGGGCAGCGTGTGGTTGGTGCCCGACGCGTAGTCGCCCGCACTCTCGCACGAGTAGTAGCCCATAAACACCGAGCCCGCCTGACGCACGCGCTGCGCCCAGTCGTCGGGGTTGCTCACCGACAGAATAAGGTGCTCGGGGGCGTATGCGTTCACAAAATCCATTGCCGTGTCAATATCGTTGAAGCAGACAAACCGCGAGTTGGCCAGCGCCTTCTGCGCGAACTCACGGCGCGGCAGTTCGTCGAGTTGGCGCTGCGTCTCCTGCCAAACGTCCTCAATCTTGTGCTGCGAGAGCGACACCAGAACCACCTGACTGTCAGGGCCGTGCTCGGCTTGCGAGAGCAGGTCGGCGGCAGCGAACTGCACAGGCGTTTGGTCGTCGACCACCACCAGCACCTCCGACGGTCCAGCAGGCATATCAATAGCCACACCCATTGACGAAACGAGTTGCTTGGCGCACGTAACATATTGGTTGCCAGGGCCGAAAATCTTATCAACCTGCGGAATGGTCTCCGTGCCGAACGCCATAGCCGCAATGGCCTGCGAGCCGCCCACCTTGAACACCCGCCGAACGCCCGTCAGCCTTGCGGCGAACAGAATTGCAGGGTTGATTTTGCCCTCCTTGTTGGGCGGTGTGCAGAGCACAACCTCGCCGCAGCCAGCAATCTGCGCGGGAATGGCCAGCATTAGAACCGTTGAGAAGAGTGGGGCCGAACCGCCAGGAACATAAAGCCCGATGCGGTTTATCGGCGTTGCCTTCTGCCAGCAGCGCACCCCTTCGTCGGTCTCCACTTCAACCTGCTTGGGCATTTGCGCCTGATGGAATTTGGCAATGTTCTCCTTCGCCGTGCGGATGGCATTTTTCAGATTATCAGACAGTTTGGCTTCTGCCTCATTGAATTCCTGTTCGCTAGTGAGCCAACTTTCGGGCACCACCTTGTCGAATTTCAGCGTCAGTTCGCGCAAAGCCTCGTCGCCGCGCTCGCGCACCTGCGTCAGCACGTCGTTCACCATTGGCGCCAGGCTCTGACGGTCAATCAGTGGCCGCGCCACAATATCCTTCCAGGCAATTCTTTCGGGGTTGATTATAATGTTCATTGTTTTGAATGTTTAGAGTTTAGGGGGAAGTGTTTAGAGTTTAGATAGTTGCAACGCTGCGGTAGAGACGTAGCTCGCTACGTCTGTACAGTTTGCATTCGTTCGTAATTCGCAATTCATAATTCAAAAATCTCAACCCTTACCTCTTACCCCTTACCATTAATAAATCATTTTCTCAATCGGCATCACCAGAATGCCCTCTGCGCCAAGGTTTTTCAGCTTGCCGATGATTTCCCAGAAGTGCTTCTCCTCAATCACCGAAGCCATTGACGACCAGCCGTCGGTCTCCAGTTTGGTGATGGTGGGGGCCTTCATACCAGGCAGCAGTTCGCTTGCGGCGGCAATCTTGTCGTTCGGGATGTTCAGCACGATGTATTTCTTGCCTTCGGCGTTCTTGTACGAGTCAAAACGGAACAGCAGTTCGTTCAGAATCTCGCGTTTGTCGGCCGTAAGTTTCTTATTACCAATCAGAATGGCTTCCGATTTCATAATCACTTCCACTTCCTTCAGGTTGTTGCTCACCAGCGTGCTTCCCGAACTAACAATGTCGAAAATGCTGTCGGCCAAGCCGATACCAGGCGCAATCTCAACCGAGCCAGTAATCACGTGTATTTCGGCCTTGATGCCGTTTTGGTCAAGGAAACGCTTCAGGATTCCAGGGTACGAAGTGGCAATCTTCTTGCCGTTGAACCACTCAAGTCCCTTGTAGTCAATCTCTTTAGGGATGGCCAGCGACAGACGGCACTTGCTGAAGTCCAAGCGCTTGATAATCTCCGCGTCTTCCTGACGCTCTTCATACTCGTTCTCGCCAACAATGCCCACGTCGGCAATGCCGCTAGCCACGGCCTGCGGAATATCGTCGTCGCGCAGATAAAGAATCTCAACGGGGAAGTTCTTTGCGGGCACCAGCAGGGTGCGCTTTCCCGATTCCACCTTAATGCTCGACTCCGCAAGCATTGTCATTGTCTCGTCAAACAATCGGCCTTTGGCCTGTACTGCAATTCGTAACATATTATTTATCATTTAATTAAATATTCAAAACACTGTTTTCAAAGCCCCTAAACAAGAAAGGCTCGCATTGCTGCAAGCCTTTTGTATAATTTACATAGAACCAACCAGTCAATGCTCTGTTAGATTAACCAAAGTAATGATGGTGGTGATGATGCTGTAACATTTCGTCCTAATTTTTTGTGCCACAAAGGTAAGTGCAGTTTTTTAATACGCAATATATTTTGGTGCAAAAAACGGGTTGGGGTAGTGATTTTTCATTAAAAATGTCATTACAGAATTAATATGTTGAATTTAAGTCTGTTATTGCCGTTCAACCACAGAATCTACATGGTGCTATGGATAAACACCTTACATTCAGTGTTTTCAGCACAGCTATTGAACTTGTTCAATTGCTGTTTTTTTTCGACTTCTTTCCGTGTTTTCAGTGTTTTCCGTGGTAAAAAAAACTCAAATCCGTTGTAGTAAAATTATTTTTCAGCGGTAGCATATTTTTTGTTTGCGGATATCAAAAAATGTCTACTTTTGCACCCGCTTGAAAGCCTAAGTGGCGGAATTGGTAGACGCGCTAGTTTCAGGGACTAGTGTTAGCAATAACGTGCAGGTTCGAGTCCTGTCTTAGGCACCAAAAAGTTCTTTAATCGTTTGCCCAGATGGTGAAATTGGTAGACACGCTACTTTGAGGGGGTAGTGGCCGTTTTGGCTGTGCAAGTTCGAGTCTTGTTCTGGGCACCCGGAAGCTTCTGCAACGCAGAGGCTTTTTTTGTGCCTTGTGTTTGCCGCTGCGCGGGAAATAGACAATTATCTATAGCAAATACGTGTTGTATTGCATACCACATACCCCCCAAAAAAAATATATCCACAACCGCCTCATTATCAATAAAATCACATTTTCAAAAATTCTCAAAACCTCTGCTTCAATCTCGCGTGAATTTTAATTTTTGTCCTAGGCGCATTTATCCATTTCGCATTTTAACTCCCTATAACGTTTAAATCTGACAAAATCTTTCCTACATTTGTATTATTCTGCATTTAGCCTTGCAAGAGGTTGAATTGCAGAATTGACATATAGAAAGACGTTTGCTAACGTTTCCTTTGGCGACTCAAAACTTCGCAATTTTGAAAACTCAGTCAAAGAGAAAGCAGTAGCGAATGTCCATTATGGTATGTATTCAACTGCCATCAAGCGTGGTTGCGTCAACCTATTGATGATACGTACATATCTGCGTGGGCTTCGCGTTGCTCAATCTTACTGAGTTAGGCAATGCGAAGGCCTTGAGTCGTGGGAGCGAGCAACAAGATTCCCACGTCTTTCTTTTTTATAGACACCGCATAGGGGAGTCGGCGGGCTGAAGTTGCGCACGACACAAATGCAGTGTATCATACCATGAAACGCATTTTAGTATTATGCTTCGCCGCAATGCTCGTGGAGCAAACTTGGGCGTACGATTTTCAAAGTGGCGATTTGTATTACAACATAACAAATAACGCTGAACCTTACACTGTGGAAGTTACGTATCAGGTCCAACAACATCATAATTTTGACCTTACAACCGTTACAATTCCAGAAAAAGTAACATACAATGGAATTGAGTATGCTGTCACAGCCATCGGAGATGAAGCGTTCTACTTTTGCGGCAGTTTGGCATCTGTAACTATTCCAAATAGCGTCACAAGCATTGGTGATAGAGCATTCTGCGCTTGCCGCAGTTTGGCATCAATCACTATCCCAAATAGCGTTTCCTGCATCGGTGAATCTGCGTTCAGCTATTGCGACAGGTTGACATCGATAACCATTCCTAATAGCATCACAAGCATCGGTGATGGGGCATTCGGCAGTTGCAGTAATTTGGCATCGGTAACCATTCCAAATTCGGTTTTAAGCATTGGAAACTATGCGTTTTCAAGCTGCAGCAGCTTGGCATCAGTAAACATCCCAAATAGTGTTACAAGCATTGGTGATGGAGTATTCGGCGGTTGCAGTAATTTGGCATCGGTAACCATTCCAAATAGCGTTACAAGCATCGGTAATGAGACGTTTTCAAGCTGCAGCAGCTTGGCATCAGTAAACATCCCAAATAGTGTTACAAGCATCGGTGACAGAGCATTCGGTGGTTGCAGTAGTTTAGCATCGATAACCATTCCTAATAGTATCACAAGCATCGGTGATGGGGCATTCGGCAGTTGCAGTAATTTGGCATCGGTAACCATTCCAAATAGT
>JAFXQB010000012.1 GCA_017527435.1 Salinivirgaceae bacterium | reverse complement strand
TTGTAACTATTCCCCCATTTGTATTCCAGCTTAGCGAGTAAGTTTTTCTGTCATAGTAGATGTTAACCACTGTCGAATCGTTCTCATTTATAAGCTGTTGGTTCACAACTGGCGCCATATAACCGTCATAATCCCGGGCAAAAGCAGATGTTGTTGAGCCCCAGGCTCCTTGTTTTTGCTCGCTTGATGCCAATTCGTAGTTGTCAATAAAATTTTCGGCAATGGTGTCCGAGATTATTTCTTTGTAGTGGTTTATGGTGTAGTTGTGACTTTCATTGTCGGCAAAAACAGCTGTATATGCAATTTTTCCAACCGAATCGGGAATAAATGTCAAAGGAAAAACGTTTGTCTGCTCCCAACGGACAAAATGTTTGCCTTGTTCGCTCGTTACACTATGCGGAATTTCAATATTTGCAGTGTCTGAATACACTGCGGACTTAACTATCGTTCCATTGTTTAACCATACTACAATCACTTGTTTGTAGTCTGGTTCGTGGTTAGTGTTTGAAATGGGTGTTTGTTCAAAATTGTTTTGCGCAAAACAGGCGCACATACAACCAACGCACAATAGTATGACAATTGTCATTGCCTTTAGTTTCATAATAGTAGTTTTTGATGTAGCAATATATAAATTTATATATGATTCAGCATATAAAAATATTATTATTTGTCGTAGAACGGCTTAACATAGTACCATTAAGCCGCAAAAAGCAATGTCTTTTCGTTGCCTATAGAGCTAAAAAGGCCGCCCGAATCGTCTTCAGGCGGCCTTCTGTGTTATCTAACACTCTCTCCTACAGCGCCCTGACATACGTCGAAGGCGAGTCGAGAACTTTGATTTTGTCAACGTTTTCCTTGTCGATGGTGCTGATTTGCAGCAGCGAATCAACCACCGCGTCGGCCATTGAAGCGGGGATGCTCACGGCGCTGCGCACGAGCGACTGTTTGCCAAGTTCGCCTTGCCCCGATATGCGGGTGATGCGCGTTGTGGTTGCGCCTGTTGCGCCCACGCTCAGGCAGGTGGCGCGCAGGTCGTCGATGCGGTCCTCGTCCGATATGATGGTTACCTCGCAGTTGTCAGAATGAACACAAGCGTTGCGGTTGTCGGCCGACCCTTCGGCGTCCAAGCGGCGGCGCCAGTTGGTGTTGCCCTTGAGCGAGTCGATGGCGGCTATCACCTGCTCCATTGACGCGGCGAACTTCTGCCCGCCAATCTTCATATAGGTGTCGATAAGTCCCACAGTGATAGGCGTTTGGTAGATGAATCCACGTCCAGGGCGGTCGAGTTTGGCCTGCTCTGCCAGCAGTTGGGCAATGCTGCTCGAATCCTGCTCGGGCATAATCAGGTGCACAATCTCCTTCTCGGCGGGAATGGTGACGCGGATAAGGCCCAGTTGGTCGCGGATGTCATTGCCAGTGGCGTTGGTGAGTTGCGGCACGCAGATGCCCAGGTCGAGCGCGTTCTTGGCCAGATTGTCGCCCTCGCCGTTCTCCGACAGAACGCAAATCATATACGAAAGGTGATTCAGCAGCGTAACGTCGTTGTTTTCAACCTTTTTGCTATCCAGAAAAGCCAGATTTATGACAGGTGGCTGATTGCTGAACTCCATAAGGTCCTGCGAGAAGATGGTTCCGCGGCCAGGCACGTTCAGTCCCGCCAGGGCGATGATGGCGCCAATGGTGTCTCTCACGTTCTCGCGCGGCACGGTGAAGCGGAAAATGGTTGAAGGTGTGCTTCTTAACTTCACTGTGTCGCCAGGAATGCCGAACGGCAGCGGCTTGACAAGTTCGCGCACGTTTCGGGCCTGCTCAATGTAGGCGTCAACCTCGAGTTGCGTCAGAAAATCCTGCACAACAGGCGCCAAATTATTGTTAATCATACAGGTTATAAGGCTCACGCGGTGCGGCGTGTAGATGCCTTTGGCCATTTGCGTCCGCCAAACGGTACGCGACGGCGAGAACGCGCGGTTCCTGCTCGCCTTCTCCATTTCCATATTATCATTCATTGTCATTGGTCTTTAGGGTTTTACGTTGTTTCAGTCGGGTGAAGATGCCGAACAGAAGCACAGTGATGATTGGCCAGGCCGAAGCCATTGCCAGAATGCCGAAACCGTCGGAAATGTTGAGCGCTCCGCCGATTCCAAGGCCCAGAGCCAGCACCAGCGGCACGGTCACGGGTCCTGTGGTCACGCCGCCGCTATCCCAGGCGATTGACGCGAATCCGTCCTCGCTGAAAATGGTGAGAATCAGCAGCAAACCGTAAGAGATGACTATCAGCCAGACAAGCGGCAAATCGAACAAGATGCGCGCCAAACCGAGCACAATGCCCATTCCCACGCCCACCGACACCACCTGCACAATCTGCTTGCGCTTGATGGCGCCAACGGTCAGGTCTTCAACGGTGATTCCCAATGCGTTAAGCGCGGGCTCGGCAAGTGTCGCGCCATAGCCAAGGCCGAAGGCGAACAGCAGCACCAGCACAAGTCCCAAAACCGACAACTTGCTGTTGAACAGCGGCTTTTCGGTAATTATCTGTGTATAAGTGTGTTTCTCACTGTCGTAATAAGCGGGATTGAACTCAACGGGCTTAACCTCGCCCTTCTCGTAAAGGTTGAAGAAGGTCAGATTTTCGCCTTCGGGGCTGATGCCGCTGTAGAGCATTGTGCTATCGAAATTATTGATAACCACCTGCTCAACAAACTTCTCCTCGCTTGCGAAAGCCTTCGGCAACTGCGAGCCCACTTCGCCGCCGAGCGAGCCCAAACCAAGTTTGATGCCCGATGTGAGCAGAATCATACCCACCAGCGTGAATGTCAGGCCCAGAGCCACTTCGTCTTTGTTGCGGATTTTCTCGCGAAGGAAAAGCGTGAGCACCAGAATGAGCAGCAGCGTGAGCGGAATCACAGCCCGCAGGCCGCCAACCGTCTCCTCTTTGAGCGTTGTGCTCAGCGGCTCGGTGACGGGCGCCTCGCTTGCAATCTCAACCGACGACAGCAGCCCGCGCTCATAATCGCTTGCGCGAAGTGCGAGCCACTCCTGAAGTGTCTCATTTCCAAGATATTTCTTGCAAACCGAATCGTTTGTGGCGATGGCCATAACGGCTTTGTCGAACTGCGCCGAATCGTTGCCGAACAAGGCGCGGCGGCCCGCTTCACTACCGTGAGTGAAGGCGTGCTCGGCAATCATTGCCTCGTTGCCGTTGAACAGTTGAGCCGAAACGGTCTTGTTTTCAGGCGCGAAGAAGACTTCCTCCGTTGTGGCGGCGGGAATGAGCGTGTTCAGATACAAGCCAAGCCCCAGCACAGCCGCAATCGGAAATGCCGACGCCAGCATAATGATGCCGAATCCGCCGTCATTGCCCGAGCCCTTGTTGGCCGTGCGCGAAACGCCGATACCCAGCGCCAGCACAAGCGGCACGGTCACTGCACCAGTGGTTACGGCGCCACAGTCCCAAGCCAGGCCGATTATCTTCGACAGATTGGCGTTAAACGACGCGTAAACCGTCATTGCCATAACCAGCGGAATGACCACGAATATTATCGGTTTGATGTTCCAGCCATAGTAGAATCGGCACATACCGAGCGCCACAGCCAAGCCCACGCCCGCTCCAACAGCGTTGACAAGCATTCCCGAGTATTTGTCGAGAATCATATAAAGCAGCGGTGAGTCCCACGCCGTGATGGTTGCGCCAGCCGTCTTCAGCGAACTGATGGCAGGCTCGGCAAGCGTTGAGCCAAAGCCCAGAATGACGCCGAAAATGCAGATTGGCACAATGCCAACTTTGGCGGGCAACTTCACTCCCACGCGCTCGCCAATGGGCATCATACCCAGCACGAGCCCCTCAAGGAAGAAGGCCAGACCGAACACCACAAGGGCAATGCCGCCCGCTGTTCCCCAAGCGTTGGCCAGCGGCGTGCGCAGAATGGCCACCTGAAAAAACACAAGGTATAGGATGATAAAGGCTACCGACTTTATCTGTCCCATAATCCGCGATTTGGCGTAGCCGCCTATCATTGCAAGCGAATCGCCAATCGGAAGACGTTTTTTGTCTAACATGATTATTCTATTTTATTGATATACAAATTATTAGTTTTTAAAAAAGCATTAAAAACAACTCTTCAAAATTACTTATTGGTTGTTATATAACAAAATGCTAATTATCAGCGAAAAATATGTCAGATGCACTATTTCGGGAAAAACTTGAATATCAGAACAGACTCATCTGCACCGGCCCGTCGTTTTTCGACTTTGATTCAGCGGGCTTTTCTTCTTGTGGTTCAGCGGGTTGCGGCGATGTGTCGCCATCGTCGGCAATCATCTGCAAAAACTCCGCCTCGGTGATGATTGGAATGCCCAGCTCGCGCGCCTTGGCAAGTTTGTTAGGGCCAATGTTCTCACCAGCAATCAGATAGTCGGTTTTCGACGACACTGATGTGACAGGCTTGCCGCCGTGCTCTTCAATGGCTCGGTTAATCTCGTCGCGGCTGAAATGCTCAAGTTTGCCGCTAGCAATGATGGTCAGCCCCGCAAGTTTGGCGCTTTTGGCCTCCTGCCGCTTCATCTCAAACTGCAGCCCGTAGCCAATCAACCGATTGACAAACAGACGGTTGCCATCTTCGGCAAAATAGTCAATAATGCTTTGCGCAATCTTGTCGCCAATCTCGTCGGTGTTTTTCAACTCGTCGAACGATGCCTGCATCAGGTTTTGGATTGAGCCGAACTGACGCGCCAAAATCTTGGCCACCGTGGCGCCCACAAAGCGGATTCCAATGGCGAAAAGCACTTGCTCAAACGGTATCTGCTTCGATTGCTCAATGCCGTTCACAATGTTGGTTGCCCAAACACGACCATCTTTCTTGAGCGGCAGCAAACGGCTGACAGTCAAATCGTAAAGGTCGGCGGCATTGGTTATCAGGCCGTTCGACACAAGCATATCAATGGTCTCCTCGCCAAGAGTGTCGATATTCATCGCCTTGCGGCTGACAAAGTGCGTGATTCGGCCGCGCACCTGCGGCGGGCAAGCGGCGTCGTTGGGGCAATACCAGGCGGCCTCGCCATCGTTGCGGACAAGCCGCGTGCCGCACTCGGGGCAGCATTCAATGAAATCGACGGGCGCGGCGTCGGACTGACGCAAATCGGTGTTCACACCAACAATTTTGGGGATAATCTCGCCGCCTTTCTCCACCATCACCGTGTCGCCAACGTGCAGGTCGTGCAGTTTCATAAAATCGGCATTGTGCAGCGTTGCCCGCTTGACGGTGGTTCCTGCCAGTTGCACAGGCTCAAGGTTGGCAACAGGCGTTACGGCACCCGTGCGCCCAACTTGGAACGACACCGACAGAAGTTTGGTCTGCACCTGCTCGGCCTTGAACTTGTAGGCAATGGCCCAGCGCGGTGTTTTTGCGGTGTTTCCCAACTCCAGTTGGTCGCTGATGCTGTCAACCTTGATAACGATTCCGTCAATATCGAACGGCAGATTGTGACGCTCTGTATCCCAATGGTTTATAAAGGCAAGAATGTCTTCAATCGATGAGCATTCCGCAACAAAAGTCGGCACTTTGAAGCCCCACTGTCGGCAGCACTCCATATTCTGCAAATGCGAATTGGTTGGCAGTTGGGCTGCAAACAGGAAGTAGAGCCAGCAGTCGAGTTGGCGTTTGGCGGCCTGCGCCGAATTCTGCATTTTGAGCGAGCCCGCGGCGGCGTTGCGCGGATTGGCAAACGGCGTTTCGCCCGAAGCTTCGCGCTCCTCGTTCAGTTTGTCGAACACGGCTCGCGGCATCAACACCTCGCCACGAATCTCGAACAGGTCGGGATAGTTGCCTACGGGCAGCCGCAACGGCACCGATTTGATTGTGCGCACATTGGCCGTCACATCGTCGCCTTTCTCGCCATCGCCGCGCGTCACGGCGTGCACAAGCCGCCCGTGCTCGTATGTCAGGCTGATTGAAGCGCCGTCGTATTTCAGTTCACAGATGTATTTCACGCTGTGGCCCAGCGCTTTACGCACCCGCTCATCGAACTCGATGATTTCCTCTTTGTTATAAGTGTTGCCCAACGAGAGCATCGGGAATCGGTGGTAAACCTGCTGAAAATTCTGATTGATGTCGTTACCTACGCGCTGACTTGGGCTGTCGGGGTCGAAGCGGTCGGGGTTGGCCTTCTCGAGCGCCATCAGTTCGTTCATCAATTGGTCGTACTGATAATCGTCGATTTCTGGCTCGGCCTTTACGTAGTATAAATAGTTGTGCCGATTCAGTTCGGCGCGCAAAAAATCAATTCGGTCCATCATTTTTGTTTAATCGGTCAATCGGTGAATCGGATAATTGAAAGCCATCGATTCAACGATTAGCCAGTTCACCGATTCAACATAAGTATCACTCCATCAATTCATTATCATTTGCAGCATGCTTGTACTGCATATATTTGTCGCACTCGGCAAGCAGCTCGCCTTGGTCAATTGGTTTCTCAAGCAGTTTGTGAATGCCGATTTTCCTGCAGCGCTCGGCCACTTCAGGAATGGCGTAAGCCGTTTGTGCAATGATGTCGGCGTTGCGGTCGTACTCAAGAATCTCCTCCGAAGCGTCGAGACCGTTCATCTCGGGCATTCGCACGTCCATCAGCACCACGTCAATATCAGGGTTGTCCTTGTACTGCTGAATGGCTTCAATTCCGTTCTTGGCGCGAATCACCTTCACCTTGGTGCGCAGCATCAGACCTTGAAGCAGAATAAAGTTAAGTTCCTCATCCTCAGCAATCAGGATTGTATGTCCCGTCCAATCAGGTATCTCGAACTCGTTGTTTTTCGAGTCGTACATGATGGTTGAGAGTTCCTCGTCACGTTCATAAGGTATGTAGAAGATGAAACTCGGATGCCCCGAATTGATGTCCTCAACCCAGAGTTTACCGCCCATCATGTTTATCACACTTTGAGCGATGATGATTGAAATGCCGTAAGATTCTTCAATCTGCGACAGCGACACATCACTGCCTTCGTGCTCATTGGCGTACGCTTCAAGTTCCTCATGCGAAAGGTCGCCCCGATCGGTGTTGACAAAGAAAAATACTTTGTCCTGTGCGGTACGATAGCCGAAATATATGGTGTCAGTGTTGGCGAATTTAATGATGGTGGTTAGCATGTTTTTCAGAATCTGCATCAGGCGGAACGAGTCGCTGTGAATCATTATGTCATCTTCAATAGTATCAATGAGCAGTGAGATGTACATATTGTCCTTGTTCAACTGCATCTTCTTGCTGTTGGCCATGTTGTAGACGTCGGCCACCACTGAATTCAGATTGAAATCGGAATATTTAATCTGGATGTATCCGGCTTCAATCTTCGAGTAGTCAATCATATCGCCGACAAGGTCGATGAGCAGGTTGCCGTTGGTCTGAATCATTTCTATTATTTCGATGCGCTGGTCATAGGTCAGGTCGTTGTCGGCAAGCATGTCGCTGTACTCAATGATAGTCTTAATCGGGATGCGGATATCGTGCCCCAAATTGACAAGGAACGACAGTTTGAGCCGGTCAGATTCCTGCAGCTTGTCGTTCATGCTCTTAATCTGCTTGGTGTAGCGCTCGGTGTCGGTGATGTCGTGTGCAATGCCCACAATACCGAAAATGCGGCCGTCGGGGGTGATGAGCGGCATTTTGCAGTTTTCAAACTTATGGTCGATGCACTGTGAGTCAGTGTGCCAGGCCTGCTCGGTCCACGTTTCGCCGTTTTCATAAACAAGTTTGTCCGACTCAAGGTTGCGTTCTGCGTCTTTCGGTCCGAATATTTCCGCGTCGGTTTTACCGGCAATATTTTCCCGAGTTGTCTGGTAATAGTCGCAGAAGGCCTTGTTCACTTGCAGATAGACGCCTGCAACCGATTTAAGGTAAATCAGGTCTGACGATGTGTCGATGATGGTCTGAATCATAGCATCAGGCGTCATATTGCTGAAGAACAGATTGGAATCGAACACCGGCGAGACCACAGCTGTGATTACAAAAATCTCGGGGCGGTTGTCATACTTGAACGGATGTTTGACTGTCCAGCACGATGCATTGAAATATTTCGACTTGTATTCAATGGTTTTCAGCACCGAATTGACCCTGCCTTCAAAAATCTGATTGTCGGCATCGAGCAACTGTTCGGCCGTTTGTTCTTCGAAAAGGTCGGTCCAGGTGAGCCCGTTCGACGGCAGTTCGTCAATCTGCGCCACGCCATGCAGAAAAGCGCGGCTTGCGCGGACAATCTTTCCGTCGTGATTGCTGATGGCGAACCAGAACGGCGCGCTCGACATTATCTTCTGCAAAAGCGGATTGCCGGCCGGCATCACAAGCGGCGACAACGGATTATGAATCATACTGTTAATCAGCTCTCGCGATGAGTCGTTGGTTTCGTCATAAAGCGTCCGAATCCAGATGTACATAACCACCACAGTGAGCAAAAGCAGCGCCACAAGGCCATAGAGCCAAAACGGCGCACTTTTTTGAGAGCTAGGCACATAGCTCAGCCAGCGCTCACTAATCGACTCAAATTCGCCGTTGCTGAGCAGATTCTGAAGTGTGACGTTCACCATGCTGTCGAGTTCCCGCGCACCTTTCCTGACTGCCAAAGCCAGCGGCTTGACAATGTATGGTGTGGGCAGGAAATCGATGTTTTTGTATTTGTTTTCGGAAAGCACAGGCAGCACGGCCGACAGTGGCAGTACGGCACAGTCGTTGTAGCCGCTCGAGAGAATCCGCAGCGCTTCATCAACCGAGGCGACGTTCAGGATATGTGACGTGCGGTGACGGTAGAGTGGCTCAAACGGATAGTCGTTGCGCACAATGATGACCTTCTTGTTGGACAGACTGAAAATCGATTCGACAGGCTCGCCCCTGCGGAAGCATACAACATAGTTTATCTGCAAAGGCAACTGATGTTTGACGTACCCGTCGGGCACTGGCTCGTCAGCCGGGCAGCAGATGATGTCAGGATGGAAATTTTCGTCGCAAGTCTCGCAAGTGAGCGTGTAATAGTTCATTCCATACCTGTCGCCTAACATATCGGTCAGCACTTCTGGCATAATGCCAATATTACCTTCTTCTGTATCAAAGTAATACGGATAGATATTTATCTGCGAATAAACAGTGAGTGTATCGGTTGCCGAAGCCGTCATAAAGCAAAATATCGGCAACATAACCAGCAACTTGCGCAATTTTCCAACCATCATATCTCTCGCCTTTTAGTTCGAAAAACAAGCCCCCGCCGATTAAAACGGAAGTAAATTCAAATTTACACTATTTTCGGTTTTGTGCGGCAGCAAAAACGGATTTTTTGAATCGGGCAACGCAAAAACGAACATTTTGGAAATGCAGATGGGTTGATGTAGTTTTGCGGGACTGATTTCTAATGAGACACTAATTGCTGATGAAATTGAACAAAATATTCGCATTTATTATTCTACTACTTGCAATTTGCTCATTTTCAAGTTGTGAGAAAGGATTCAATTTTTACCCCCAATCGAAAATCTGGGCACACAAAGTCAACACACCCGAAGAAGCAAACCTAAAGATTGAACTATTCGATGGCATTGAAGTTGATTTGTTTTTCGATACAACGACTTACAATTTATATGTCAGCCATGATGAAGAACTTAACAACAGGCTAACTTTCAAAGAATATCTGCAACAGCTCAACAATACAAAAATACACTATTGGCTTGATGTAAAAAACCTGTACGACACTACCGGCGCCATTTGCGACACCATCATCGCCCTATCAAAAAAACACAAATTCAGAAACAAGTTTTTTGTCGAAAGTTGGAGTTCGGTTGCGCTGAAAAAGGCCAAAGAAAAAGGAATAATGACTTCGCTGTGGGTTGACAATATAGCCCTTGATAATAAGCCTGACACTGCGGCTTGGCACGCAAAAGTACTTGAACAGATAGAAATCGCCCACCCTGATGCCATAAGTGCCGATTACCGAATGCGAGACATCATAAAACAATATTTCACCGATATAAATCTTCATCTATGGCAAACACCCGTGAATTATTCAGAAAAAAATGCCGCAATAACACGAGAGTTATGCCTCGACAATCAAGTTAAAGTCGTTCTTGTTGATTATGACCAACCAATTTTGTATTAATCATAAAAGACGGATACTAATCGTATTAAGAAATGAACAGTCATTTTGAAATTTCAATTCAGAAAATACATCAAACCTTTTTAAAATTTTTCGCCATAACCGCTCCGTTGCTCATTGTGGCCGCCGCGGCCCGGCTTTATGAAGTGTTTTTGCTGCAATCGGCATATGGACTTGGTAACTGTCTGAAGATAAATATTATTGGTTGTTTATATGACATTTGGCTCATCGCACGCTTGTCAGTGCCAGTCTTTGTTGTTTTTGCTGTTGTTGATTGGTTTTCACCAAAAATCAGCAAACTGATTTTCAGAATAATAACTACCATAACCATTCTAATTTCCTGCATACTCATCACCTACTACTCTATTGCCGGCGTACCACTCGACAGGTCACTCTTCGCCTACTCGCTGAAAGAGATTTTCGGCATCATCGGCTCGTCGCAAAAGGCCGCGTGGTGGAGTTACATTTTCATTATTGGCATTCCTGCGTTTTACTATTTGGCTTCAAGACGCGATTACCATATAAAGAATTGGATGTATGGCATTTATCTACTAATTATTTTTGCTGGATTTTGCTTTGGAAAGCCGATGATGGACAACTCAAAAGACCAATACACCGCCGACAACAAACTGCGCCATTTTGTGAGCAGCGTTGCAAGCGGTTTCAATCAGAAATCAAGCAATCCGATAGCCGAAGATGCCGCACTTTTTCAAAATCATTTCCCTGAACATCAGTTTATAAGCACCGATTTCCCGTTTCTGCACAACGACAATAGCCGGAATACGCTGTCCGACTTTTTCAATCTGAAAGACGAGAAACCAAACCTTGTTTTTGTTGTGGTTGAAGGCCTCGGCCGCGAGTTTAGCGGCAAGAACAGCACAGTGCCGTCAGCCACTCCGTTCCTCGACTCGCTGGCGGCTAACAGCCTTTGTTGGACCAACTGCCTATCGACATCAATGCGCACAATTCAGGCTCTGCCATCGATTTTTGGCGCCCTGCCTATGGGCAAAACCGGATTTATGAACCTTCGCGACAACGCCCCCGACTACCATTCGCTGCTGAAAATCCTTCACCAGAACGGCTACCGCTCATCGTTCTTCTATGGCGGGTGGCTCTGCTTCGACGACATGTGCTACTTCATGCGCCAGAACCAGATTGATTTCACTCTCGATGAGCACCTATACGATTCCGTCCCCGAACGTAACAATTGGGGAATCTATGACGATTTTATGTTTGCAGAAGCCTTAAAATCAATCAAAAACGATAACAAACCACGCATCGATGTCTATCTGACACTGACAACCCACGACCCGTTTGAATATCCCGACGAAGAGAAATACATCAATCAATATCTGTCAATCGCAAACGCAGCAAATACTAGCGTAAACAGTTCAATGACACGCGCTTACGCATCATACTTATTTCTCGACAAAAGTCTGCGACAACTGATTGACGGCTACAGACAGAAGCCCGGATTCGACAACACAATTTTTGTGATAACAGGCGACCATAGTTTCAACACATCGGCCGAACCCATTGAAGTTCATCATGTTCCGTTGGTCATTTGGTCGCCGATGCTGAAAAGCGCACGCCAGATGGATGCCTTGGCATCGCACCGCGACATCACGCCATCATTCCTTGCCTTGCTGAAAGAGCGCTACGGCATCAGCACACCCGACAAAGTGGCATGGCTCAACCGCGGACTCGACACCGCGCAGCAGTTCCGCTGTACCACCTTCTCCCCGCTCCTCGATGTCAGCCGCACCATCAGCCGAATGGTTGCCCACGGCTGCCTGACCGACGACAACAGCACAAAACAAATCGGCTACAACGGTCAGCATCTGACCCTGACCAGCGTTGCCGACTCGCTCAATATCAGCAGTTTATTAAAAAGTTATCGCGCGCTAGATCAATATGTGACATCGAACAACGCGCTACTTGAGAACAAAATGCAGCAAAACGGATTCTACACCGTTTTCAAAGTTAACTCGCACGGCGAGCGTATGTTCCTATTCCAAAAATCCGGGCTCGAAGTCGGTGATTTCGATGGCCGCGCCAATGCCGCCGACATCAGCAATGAATTTCCGCTGGAACTATGCAAATACGAAGTTACCGGACATGAAAGCCAAATTATCTTCACAACTAGTTTTAAAATCAATGTGCCAGACATCGTTAACGGTTTGAAAATTGTTACCGAAATATCGCGCAACGGTGAACAGATTCATTGGAGCGCTGAAGAGCCTTGCGGCAATTGGTTCAGCGATTTCAACAAATGGGCCGATTTCACAACCACATACAACATGCGAGCCGAAAACTATCAATTACAGGAAGGCGATGTGATAAAGATATATATCTGGAATGCAAAGAAATGCAAAGCACATTTGGCTGATTTAAATATTAGTTTGAAATATGCTACAAAATGATGGAAACGAAATTAAAAATACAGGAATCCATTAAATCGTGGACAAAAGTCAATCTGACATTTGCCGCCACGATGCTGATTCTCAGATTGATGTTCTATGCAATCACTTCAATCAGGCTAAGACCCGAAACAGAAATATTCTGGACTATTATGTCGGGGGTGAAATTCGACGTTGTGCTAACCGGTTCTGTAGCAATAGCAACATTCCTTCCCTATTGCCTTGTGCATTTTTTTGCACCAAAAACCGCCCGGATTATCGCTGGCTCTGCAATCGTTCTCTACGCATTGGCCACAAGCCTGCTCACCGAATATTTCTGCATAATGTCGCGCCCCCTCGACCATATATTGTTCACCTACTCACCATCCGAAGTCAAAAGCATTGTGCTGCAATCAACATCGGTCTCGCTTGGTTCAATTGCAAATGTGGCCTTGAGCATTGGCCTGACTATCTGTTTGATTTGTGGCGCAAAAAAAGTAAAACTCCACATCGTAACTCCCGTGGTTCTTTTGCTTCTATCGGCCTGGTTATCATTCGGATTCCGCTACCGCAATATTGTGCGTAACGAAGTCGGGTATCGGTCTCACGCCGATTTCTATTTGGCAGTCAATCAGTTTACATACTCATTCATCAACATTACCGACCACATTAATAATGATGAGCCGGCCCCCAATGCCGATGAAATTACCAACGCCGCACGGCAATACCACTCGTTGCTTGACAATTTCGAATTTGCCGATACTAAATATCCGTTTTGGCGCAAAGCCGATGACAATGATGTTCTTGGTTCGTTCCTCAGCCTGACCAGCAATGGCCAAATGCCTAATTTTGTGTTTATTGTGATTGAAGGATTTGGCCGCAAGCTCACAGGCGTTGATAATCCTGAAGTTTCCTTCACACCATTCATCGACAGCCTTGCAGCAAACGGACTATTTTGGAAAAACTGCCTTTCAACTACCGAACGCACCTACGGCGCACTGCCGGCCATTCTGGCATCGGCCCCTCACGGCAAATGCGGATTTGCCAACATGTGGGAACCCATCCCAGATCACAACTCGCTACTGAAAGAACTTGCCGCAAACGGCTACCACACATCGTTCTTTTATGGTGGCAGCCCTGCATTCGACGGCCAAGACAAATTTTTGTTAAGCAATCATATAGGTTATATTCTGAAAGCCACACCTGGGACATCAGACAGTACCCGAAACAATGCGCTGAAAGAGAATCATCGCTGGGGGCTCGATGATGGAGAAATGTTCGAGTTGGCCATCAACCATAAAAAAACAGAGACAAGCAATGCGCCAACCGCCGATATCTATCTGACTCTCAGCACACATGAGCCGTTCGACCTTCCCCAAATAGAAAAATACAAGAAGTTGGCCGCCCAACGTGCCACATCTACAAACAAGCAGGAGCTGAAAAACATCAATGCAAACCTGAACATTTTTGCATGCTTTATGTACACCGACGAGTGCGTCAGGAGACTGTTCGACTACTACCGCAGCCGCCCCGATTTCGAAAACACTATTTTCGTAATCACTGGCGACCACAGAATGTATCCTTTGCTGAATATGGACAACATACTCATGCGATATAATGTGCCTCTGATTATTTATTCGCCATTGTTGAAACAACACAAAACAATGGAAAGCATCGTATCACACCTCGATATCACTCCGTCAACAATCGCTTATTTATCAAATAATTACAACTTTAAAACCTCAGAATATTGTCATTGGATTGGTTCGGTTTTCGATACCACATCTAATTTCAGCAGCAAAAAGAAATTGGCTTTTATGATGGACAACCGCGATTTGGTTAGTTTTCTATCAGACACGTTGTTTGTAAGCAGCAACCGACTGTTTTCGGTAAGCAAGAATATGATGCTCAAACAAATTGACAATCAAAACGTTTGCGACTCAATCAACCATACTCTTGACAACTATAGAATACTCAGCCGCTATGTGTCGAATGACTACCTTATCAAACCCGACAAAAACAGCATTGCCACTTTGTACCACATCAATACGGATTTTAACAACCTGACCGATGACTCATTTAAGGCACAACTGACCACCATTGACGGCGACAAATGCCTAATGATTGACAGTAGTACAACGTTCGGCGCAATATGTCCCAATATCACACTGACACGCGACTGCCAAAAACTTAAAGTTGATGTAAGATTCTCACTGCAGAGCCTCGACACATCAGCCACATTGCCAAAGATTGTGTGCGAAAAGAACGGCGAGCATAGTTACTATTTGGCTGTTCCTATTGAAGATCAAGAAAATGAAATCAAAAATACTGGCAATAAAGAATCATTTGTTTTCAGAACCACAATAGTTTTCGAAGGAAAAATCGATGGCGACATTTTCAAACTCTACATTTGGAACAACCACAAGTCGCGGATGACTTACGACAATCTGTATGTAAACATCGACTGCGTGGAATAACTTGTACGCAAAAAAACGCTGAAGAAGAACTTTCTTCTCCTATTATCGGTCGCCTTGCTTTGCTGCCGCGTAATCGGGCTCTTGCAATAAGTTTTGGAAATTCTCGGACTGACGCAAGTGTCCGAACGAATCAAAATAAGCGGCCTTGCTCATTGAGTCCCAATGAATTGAGCCATGCTTGTATTGCAGATTATGGAAAAATGACAATCCTGACAATGCGATAGCAATGCAGATAAGCGGTATCTTCAGTTTAACCGTCCGACTTCCTATCCAAGCAATAAATGCCGCCATCGGGATGGCCATAATTCCGTAGCAGTCAATGGCAGCACGAAGTCCGCAACTGCCGCCATACCACCAGCACCACCACGACAGCATTATATACAGATTCAAAAACATGAAAACAGATACAGCCCAAGAATACTCTTTGAATCTTCGGAACAGCAATACAATTCCCGCAACACCCAAAATCATTGACGGGGTATAGAGCAGCCATCCCTTGCGGAATCCGAACAAACCTCTCAAAAATACCGGATGACTGAAAAAGAATCCTTCATTATCAGTGTATGAATAGAAGAAAATGTGGCCAGTGAGCGAATGCCAATACATTATTTGTGGTAGCCAAACTGCCAATGCCACGAATGCCACACAAACAATCTTTAAAGCATTTTTAAGATATATGTCAATTTTTTGTTTCAAAGTTTCGAAATTGAACACATTATAAATCAAGAAATAAATCACCACAATGCCATTAGTTGGGCGAATGAGAGAAATCAACCCTACTGTCAATCCCACAAAAACCGAATTGACCCAAGTTGGCTTGTCATGCCAGCATTCTGTCAAAAATAAAAACAGACAAATCAGCGCAAAATTGAAGGCATGTGACATGGCTGGCTCATAAATTGTGTACCAGTACAAATTGGTGCATAAAGTTACTATGCACAAAGTTACGGTTGTCACCAATTCGCTGAAGCGCCGTAGAAGCACCTTTCGTAAAAATATACAGCCCGCAATCACATAAAACAAGCAAGCAAACGACAACGCAAAGGCATAAGGTAATGAAAAGCCATCGGCTTCATAGCCCATTTTGGGGGCAACAGCGTCAGCAACAATAAAAAACGGACAATAGAGCATACTTAATCCCATGGTAGTCTTTATGACTCTTGTGCCGTCTTCAAGAATCTCGGGCCAATAGGTACCGCGATGCTCGCGTTTCATAAAATTCAAAGTGTAATCGTGCTCAATGAAAGTGGCCGGCAAATATGCGTAATAAGAAATCACATCGTTGGCAATAACTTTTTCCGGCTGGCGGTAACGATGCGAATTGAACAATTTGAATACAAGAAAGCAAGCCAGAAGCAAGATAAAAACAAGACTTATATTTTTGGTTATCTTTTGTTTAACAGATATCAATGTCAACATTTCAATTCTTGTTAAAAGGATTCTTTGATGTAATGTCAAATTGAACAGCCGCAAGCAGAAGTTGGAAGCCCAACACTACGGCAAGCACAGGAATCATGATTGTTCCTGTCGGTGCCGGTGTATTTACTGATGCAAACTGAATCCACCTAACAACTCCGAATATCACACCAAACAAAAACATCGGCACACCAAACAGTATGTAGAGCGAGCATATGTTGAAGTCAAACACAAAATACCGCAACAATATTCGCCTATTGAATGCGTGCAACAATTTTGGCGGAAACGTCAGCAATGTCTTGAAAACAGACAGGTTCGATTTCTCATCAGCATAAATCGCAGGCATCGAAATCTCTTTTATCACTGCACCTGTATAATACAATTCAATAAGCAACGAACTTTCAAAGAAAAATCGATTAGCAATTCGTTGAGTTTCAATTTTTTGAATAGTGCCAGCCTTAATACAGAAAAAACCGTTTGTCGGGTCCGATATCTCCCAATAGCCTGATGCCATTTTTACCAAGAATCCAATACCCATATTTCCGAATCGGCGCACCCAAGGCATTGCCGACAGCATTTTTCTGTCGAAAAACCGATTGCCCTTTACATAGTCAACATCATCAGACATTTTGGACACCATTGATTCAATGTAACTGCAATCCATCTGACCATCGCCGTCGATTTTGACAACCACGTCGCACCCTATCTGCAAAGCCGACTTAAACCCCGTAAGCATTGCCCCGCCAACACCCATGTTTTTCGCATTGGAAGTCACAATTGCCCGGGCATCAACCGATGCAATTTTATTCAGTATCGACAATGTATTGTCCGGTGAGCAATCGTTGACTAAAATTATATGGTCAACAAATTGCGGAATATCTGACACCACTTTCTCAATATGCCGCTCAACCTTGTAACATGGTATTACTACCGCAATGGAGCTGCCGTTTATCATTTTCCGATTTATTATGATTAAAACATTGGCAAAAATAATTTTTTCAACCACAATACAGATATGCATATCAAAATTAAAAAAAACAAATATGTTAGAAATGTTTGCCCGCTACCACATAAGTCATCGGCTTCTATCCTATTTTTCATATTTTTGTCTGGCAATAACTACCTGGCTATGGCAAAAACCGCAGTTGTAATATTGAATTGGAACGGAAAGGGATTTCTTGAAAAGTTTCTTCCGTCGGTGGTTGAGTTTTCGGCCGGGGCCGATGTGTGGGTGGCCGACAATGGCTCAACCGACAACAGCATCGACTTTCTGCGCGAGCGATTTCCTTCGGTCAAAGTACTGTGTTTCGACCAAAACTTCGGCTTTGCCGGCGGCTACAACAAGGCTCTTGAAGCTATTGACGCTGAATATTTTGTACTGCTCAATTCTGATGTCGAAGTAACAGCGGGCTGGCTTGAGCCGCTTACAAATTATATGGACGCCAACCCCGATGTGGCCGCATGTGCGCCCAAACTGCTCGCATACAACAATAAGACCGATTTTGAGTATGCCGGCGCCTCTGGCGGATTCATCGACAAGTACGGCTACCCGTTCTGCCGCGGGCGCATTTTGGGCAGCATCGAGCGCGACAACGGCCAATATGACGACACCCGCGATGTGTTCTGGGCCACAGGTGCGTGCCTGTTTGTCAGAAGCAAATTATACACTGAAGCAGGCGGTCTCGACAGCGATTTCTTTGCCCACATGGAAGAAATTGACCTTTGCTGGCGGCTGAAAAACATGGGCTACCGCATTGCCATTGTGCCACAGTCGGTGGTTTACCATGTTGGCGGCGGAACACTGCCCAACGACAATCCCCGCAAACTATTCCTCAACTACCGCAACAATCTTTTCATGCTCTATAAGAATCTTCCGGACAAAGGATTCCACCGAACACTCATTATCCGCATGATTCTCGACGGCCTGTCGACCGGACTCTATCTTGCCAAACTGCAATTCGGGTTCTTTGGGGCGGTTCTGCGGGCGCACATCGCCTTTTACAAAGCAATCGGCGCTCTTCGCACCAAACGTAAAGCCCTGCAAGCATCGCGCAAAACCAACAACCACAACGAGTGCTACAACGGCAGCATTGTCATTGGCTACTACTTGAAAAGCAAAAAGTTGTTCAGCCAACTCAACATTCGATAATTCATCCATTTGTCATAAAAAAATGCCACAAAAGGGATAATAATGTCGGAATTATATAGATTTGTAGTATTGTTGTATTCCATATTTCACGAACAAGTCAGAAAATCAATAAAATCGTACGATATGAAAAAGATGTTAAAACCTGGATTATCAGTCTATTTAACGATTGCTTTGGCATTTAGCGGTTGCTCATTAATTGACGATGACAACGATGTTACCATTACCACTGAACGAAAAATGCTATTGTCGCAACTTCGTGAATGGACTGTGGATGGTATCGTATATCAAGAAAAGGAAGAGTACAAATACGATGCAAACGGTAATCGCATCAAAAAAGAGACAACACACATTGATGACGGCATTGTTTCTTCAGTTACCACAGAAGAATTCAATGCCAACGGTGATCCTCTTGAATATGTATTTATCAACGATGGAGAAGTGAAAGAAAAAAACAAGTACCGATATGACCAACATGGAAGGGAAGTTACTGTATATCAAAATGATAAATTGATAAGAGAAAGCCGATATGAGTACAACGGGAACACTGTGAATTTTTCTACCACACAATACACTGACAAAGGAACTAAAAAAACTGATGGAACCGAAGTTTACACAGACTCTGACCTCAAATATATGGTATCATCAAAATCTGAAGTTGTTGAAGCTGACGGTCAAAAAAGTATCGAAGAAATAAAATGTTCATACAAATACGACGGCAATGGTAATATAATAGAAACCACAACAGAAAGCACGTCAGACGGAATTCCAACATGGTTTATTCAAACAAGTATCGATGGGAATCAGTCAATTACATTACAAATTTCATATTATCATGGTGAAGAGAATATGAATCTTTATAATGAGACTGTATACACCGATTCAAATCGAGAATATATCTCATATCATAAATATAATGCAACAGGAGTATCTTGGGGCACCAACATCACAGAAGAATATTATGAATACAACGATGAAGTAAATTTAATAGAATCCACATTCTATTACAACAATATATTAACGAGCAAGAATACTAACTTTGTATACAAAAACAACATTGTAACATACACAAATGAAAATTATGATGACAATGGGAATACAACCACAAGATATTATTACACATTGACATACGAAGAGTAATATTATTTGTGAATGGGTTAGTTGCCCCCCCTTTATCACTAACGCTCTTCCACTCACCAACAAAAAAAGCCCGACGTCACCGTCGGGCTTTTTCGCTATCTCAAGCAGATGTTATTCTGCCGAATAATCCATTTTGGTCATACGCACATAACTTTGGTAGCGCAGTTTGGCCATTTCCTGGCAGGCGCTGAAGAGTTCGTCGGCCTCGTTCGGGAACATTTTCTTAACCGAGTTGAAGCGAACCTCACCCATAAGATAATCTTGGAACTTCGACCAATCAGGCTCTTTCGAGTCGAGAATGAACGGATTCTTGCCTTCCTTAGCCAAATCGGGGTTGAAACGCCACAGATGCCAGTAGCCGCACTCAACGGCCTTAGCCTCTTCGGCCTGACTCTTGCCCATACCAGCCTTCAAACCGTGGTTGATGCAAGGTGCGTAAGCAATCACGATTGATGGTCCGTGGTAAGCCTCGGCCTCTTTCAAAGCCTTCAGCGTTTGTGCTTGGTCGGCACCCATTGCAATCTGAGCCACATAAACATAGCCGTAGGTGGTGGCAATCATACCAAGGTCTTTCTTGCGAACGCGTTTTCCGCTTGCGGCGAATTTGGCGATTGCACCCAGCGGTGTAGCCTTCGACGACTGACCGCCAGTGTTCGAATATACCTCAGTATCAATTACAAAGATGTTTACGTCCTCGCCCGAAGCAATCACGTGGTCGAGACCGCCGTAACCGATGTCGTATGAAGCGCCGTCGCCACCGATAATCCACTGCGAGCGTTTTACCAGGTGGTCTTTGTAAGTCAGGATGTTCTTGCAGGTATCGCAGCCGCAAGCCTCGCAGGCGGCAACAATCTTCGGTGCAAGAGCCTTTGTGGCAGCAGCGTCCTCTTGTTTCTCAATCCACTCGCGGAACAGAGCCTTCATATCGTCGGTGCAGCAGGTGCACTCTTGAGCCTCGGTCATAAGGCGTGTCAGACGCTGTTTCATTTTCTTGTTGGCGATTTCCATACCAAGACCAAACTCGCAGAAGTCCTCGAACAGTGAGTTGGCCCAGGCAGGACCCCGTCCTTTGGCGTTCTTTGTGTACGGTGTCGATGGAACAGAGCCCGAATAGATTGACGAGCAACCAGTTGCGTTGGCCACAATCTCGCGGTCGCCGAACAGTTGCGAAATCAACTTAACGTATGGTGTCTCGCCGCAACCTGCGCAAGCGCCCGAGAATTCGAACAGCGGTGTTGCGAACTGCGAGTTCTTCACATTGGCAGTGATGTCGATAAGGTCTTGTTTCGACGATACCTTCTCAACGCAGTAGTTCCAGTTGGCAGCCTCTTTTGCGGCTTCGGCCGAAGTGTCGTCGTAAGCCACCATTTTGAGAGCGGGGCCGCCCTTCTTCGGGTTGCCAGGGCAGACGTCGGCGCAGTTGCCGCAAGCCAAGCAGTCTTTAACACCCACTTGCATTGTGAAGTACATTCCCTTGAACTGTGGTCCGAGTGCGGGGATGGTGTCGCCACCGAAGCCTGCCTTCTCGTCCTCGGTCATTACAAACGGACGGATGCAAGCGTGCGGGCAGACGTATGCGCACTTGTTACACTGAATACAATTCTCTGAATTCCAAACAGGTACGAAAGCACCAACGCCGCGTTTCTCGAATTTGGCAGTTCCTGCGGCCCAAGTACCGTCCTCAATACCCTTGAACGACGAAACAGGCAGCAAATCACCGTCTTGTGCGTTGATTGGGCGGACAACCTTGTTGATGAAGTCGTCGCCGTCGGTGTAAACCTTCGGTTGGTCTTGCAGATTGGCCCAAGCCTTGTCAACAGCCAGTTCCTTGTACTCGCCGCCGCGGTCAACAGCAGCATAGTTCTTGTTCACAACGTCCTCGCCCTTCTTGCCGTACGATTTCACAATGAAGTGCTTCATTTCCTCAACAGCCTTGTCAACTGCAATCACGCCTGTGATGCGGAAGAATGCCGACTGAAGAATAGTGTTGGTGCGGTTTCCAAGACCGATTTCCTGTGCAATCTTGGTTGCGTTGATGTAGTAAACCTTGATGTCGTTCTTTGCAAAGTAAGCCTTCACCTTGTTCGGGATGTTGGCGATGAGTTCGTCGCCTTCCCAGATGGTGTTCAGCAGGAACGTACCGCCCTTCTGCAGGCCGCGGGTAACGTCGTACATATTCAGATATGCCTGCTGATGGCAAGCCACAAAGTTCGGTGTTGTAACCAGATATGTCGAGCGGATTGGCTCGTCGCCGAAGCGAAGGTGCGAGCAGGTGAAGCCGCCCGATTTCTTCGAGTCGTACGAGAAGTATGCTTGGCAATATTTATTGGTGGTCTCGCCGATAATCTTAACCGAGTTCTTGTTTGCACCAACGGTACCGTCGGCGCCAAGGCCGTAGAATTTGGCTTGGAACTGACCAGCGGGCGCAACCGAAACCTCTTCGCCGACAGGCAGCGAAGTGAAGGTAACGTCGTCGGTGATACCCAGAGTGAAGTGGTTCTTCGGGGTGTTCATAGCCAGGTTGTCGTAAACGGCGATGATTTGCGCAGGTGTGGTGTCGTTCGAACCCAGACCGTAGCGGCCGCCAACAACTTCTATTTTCGAAATCAGGCCAAGTTCGGTCAGAGCGTCGACAACGTCAAGGAACAGCGGCTCGCTGTTTGCGCCCGGCTCTTTGGTGCGGTCGAGAACGCAGATGCGTTTGCACGATGCGGGGATGGCCTCTTTCAAATATTTGAGTGAGAACGGACGATACAGGTGAACGGCAATCATACCAACCTTCTCGCCTGCTGCAACTTTCTTATCAACAACTTCTTTGATGCACTCGGTGACAGAGCCCATAGCCACAATCACGTTGGTAGCGTCTTTGGCGCCGTAGTAGTCGAACGGACGGTGCTTGCGGCCAGTGATGGCGCTGATTTTGTCCATATAGTCGGCCACAATGTCAGGCACAGCGTTGTAGTACGGGTTGCACGACTCGCGATGAGCGAAGAACACGTCGGGGTTCTCAGCCATACCGCGCATTTCAGGACGCTCAGGCGACAAAGCGCGCTCGCGGAAAGCCTTAACTGCGTCCCAGTCAACCAGTTCCTTCAGGTCGTCCTGCTCAACAACCTCAATTTTCTGATACTCGTGCGATGTGCGGAAACCGTCGAAGAAATTCAGGAACGGAACACGGCTCTTGAGTGTTGCCAAGTGAGCCACACCAGCCAAATCCATAACTTCCTGAACCGAGCCCTCGGCCAGCATTGCAAAGCCAGTCTGACGGCAGGCCATAACGTCCTGATGGTCGCCGAAGATGCAGAGTGCGTGCGAAGCCAGCGTACGAGCCGAAACGTGGAACACTGTCGGGATAAGTTCGCCAGCGATTTTGTACATATTCGGAATCATAAGCAGAAGGCCCTGCGAAGCGGTGAAAGTGGTTGTGAGCGCACCTGCCTGCAACGAGCCGTGAACAGCACCTGCCGCACCGCCTTCCGACTGCATTTCCTGAACTAAAACTGTCTCGCCGAAGATGTTCTTTCGGCCTTGAGCTGCCCATTCGTCAACGTTTTCTGCCATTGGCGAAGATGGTGTGATTGGGTAAATGGCTGCAACCTCAGAGAACATATACGCGATATGCGCTGCGGCCTGATTACCATCACAAGTGATAAACTTTTTCTCTTTTGCCATCTTGTTTGTATTTAAATTAAAGTGTTATAAATGAGTATCTTAATAACTATCAATCAAAGTTTTGGCCGTTTCGCTATGGTTCACGGCACGCAAGCGCAAAACTAATAATTAGTTTGGGTGTGACTGAAAAAAAAATCATAGTTTTTTTAGGCACAAACCGAAATTACCCGAATTTAATTGGTGTTCCTGCCCTATCGACAATGACACACCTATTTTTAAATGATTAATTCGGGTAAACATTATAATTGTATGGTCAGCCAAATATGCCCACCATTCAGCGCCACACACCAACTGGCCGTTGAATTACCGGCTGCGATATGTTTGTGATATTTTGTAGGAGTTTTTTACCTACAATCGTCTTTTGATTTCTTCCACTACGATTTTATCCGCAGGCAGCCAGTCAACCGTGTCTAACTCTTCGGTTGAGAGCCAGCGGGCGGCTTTGTGCTCTTTCAGTGTCAGAGTGCCGCTCGCGACACGGCACCAATAGCAGTGCATTGTCAGGTGAAAATTGGGGTAATCGTATTCGACTGTGGTAATGAACTGCTCAACAACTATTTGCGTGTCCAACTCTTCCTGAATCTCGCGTTTCAGAGCCGCTTCGGGCGTTTCGCCCGATTCAATCTTGCCACCCGGAAATTCCCAACCGCCCTGCATATCGCCATACCCACGCTGAGTGGCAAAAATGCGGCCGGCGTGGTCGTGGATTATGGCGGCAGAGACTTGGATTGTTTTCATAATGCAAACTTACAATTTTGCAAGATTGTATCACAATTCTTTCAAACCTAATGATTTCAGATAATTATATGTGCCATTGTAAAATTCGGGCAAACGTGTCGGGTCTTCGGGAAAACCGTCAGTGTGCTATGCCTACACCGTTGGAGAGAATACTATGAAAGCGACAAAAGAATCGTTTGGGGTGTGATATTTGGCTAGAAGAAAAAACTGTTTTCGTTTTTGTATTGATGTTTCATTATCTTCGTAGATTATTTTCTGAAAATCTAATAACGCACTATGAACAGATTTAAAAACGTGGAAATTAAGTATTTCAGAAACATTGGTTATTTCCTAAATAGAATTATTTGAAATCATAGAAGAAGTTTTGGAGAAGAATTAAATAGAGTGTAGTTGTGGATAATTTAAAACAACATAAAAGGAGAGGCAAACTTCCTAAAATAGAAGTCGTGGATCTTTTTTGCGGAATCGGGGGGTTGAGTTATGGTATGAAGTCAGCAGGTTTTGATATCCTTGCTGGGTACGATTTGGATAAGACTTGCCAATATGCTTATGAAACAAATACCGGCGGACACTTTTTTTATAAAAACGTAAAAGATGTAACAGGTGAAGAAATCAATGGTTTCTATTCGAAACAAAAAAACGCCATTAGAGTTCTTGCGGGGTGCGCTCCTTGTCAGCCTTTTTCTTCGTATGCACACACTAATAAGAATAAAGATGAGAACAAATACAATCTATTGTATGAATTCGGACGCTTGGTAAAGAAAGTTCATCCAGACATCGTAACAATGGAAAATGTACCCGCAATAGCTGCATTTAAATTGAAATCAGTTTTGGCAGACTTTGTGAAAGTGTTGCAAAAAGAAGGTTATCAAGTGAAGTTTCAAGTAGTATATTGTCCAGATTATGGTATTCCACAAACCAGGAAACGATTGGTTTTATTAGCTTCTCGTCTAGGAACAATTGAATTGATTTCACCCACCCATACAAAAGAAGAGTATGTGACTGTTCGTGATACTATCGGGAATCTCCCGCCACTCAAAGCTGGAGAGACTTGTCCTTCGGATCCATTGCATAGATGTAGGGCTTTGACCGATATAAATTTGAAAAGGATTCAAGCTACACCATACGGTGGCGGTTGGAATGACTGGCCGAAAGAATTAATGTTGAATTGTCATAAAAAGACAGGAGGGAAAAGTTTTGGAAGTGTTTATGGGCGAATGGTATGGGACGAACCTGCCCCAACAATGACTACACTCTGTACTGGAATAGGAAATGGTAGATTCGGGCATCCTGTTCAAGATAGAGCCATATCTGTAAGAGAGGCAGCTTTATTCCAAACATTTCCGACATCTTATAAGTTTTTCCCAAATGAGCAAGAAGTTTCTTTGGTAAAAGCTTCTCGATATATTGGGAACGCTGTTCCTCCAAGATTGGGAGAAATAATAGCAGAAAGCATAAAACAACATATTAGAAACACGTTAGAATGAAACAATATAATTTCAACATATCTTTAAGCATTCTAAATCATTTAGGACGAAATCTGTACAGAAGTTTTATGACTGTTCTTGGCGAAGCCATTTCAAATTCTTGGGATGCCGATGCACACAATGTGTATATCACAATAGACCGTGAGGCCAAAACACTAATTGTAAGAGACGATGGAGATGGAATGAACGAAGATGATTTTCAAAACAAATTTTTGAAAATAGGCTACTCTAAACGCAAAGATAATACTACTCATACAAAAAGCGGACGTCCGTTTATCGGAAGAAAAGGTATTGGGAAACTGGCTCTTTTGTCTTGCGCACAAACTATAACTGTTGTAACTAAAACTACCACTTCGGAAATAGTGGGAGGAACTATTGACAATTCCGGACTTGACAACGCCATCCAAGATGATATATCATCAAACGATTATAAACTGGACGTACCGTCTGAATCTATAATCGCAGAATATACGTCTAAAATTGGGACAAATGGTACTGCGATTATTTTTGAAGGCATCAAGGAGGGTATTCGCAACAGGGTAGATTATATTCGCACATTAGTTGCATTATATTTCCGTTTTTCTATTAAGGATTCCACTTTTAATATACTAATAAATGAAGAACCTATTACATTAAAAGAATTGGAATCCATCAAAGTTAAAACACAATTTGTATGGAAAGTTAATAATATAAATGATCCCTACATAAATGATAGTACGTTTATCAAGACAAAAGATTTGCCTTTGGTAAACACGCAGATTAAAGGTTTTATTGCCTCTGTTGCGACTCCATCGGATTTGAAGATTAAAGGTACTGACGAAAAAATAACAATTGACTTGTATGTTAATGGTCGATTAAGAGAAAAGGATATTTTACGCCACATTCCCACTGCCCGAATTGTTGAAAGTTACTTGTATGGGCAAATTCATTATGATGACTTGGATGACGAGAAAGATCGTTTCACAAGTAGCCGAGAGGGAGTGGTACCCGATGATCCGAAATTCAAGGAGTTACTTAATCAACTTGAATCTGTCCTCAAAACAATAATTAACGATTGGGATATATGGCGTGCAGAAATCAATCAGGATGGCGATTCTGAAAATCCAAGGATAACCAAGAAGCAAAGAAAATCCAAAGAACTATTTAATGTTGTAGTGGAGGATTTCAAGCCCTCAAAGGATAATAGTGCAAGTCGAAAAAAAGTTGATGGTTGGATAAAAGCTATAAGTGATGATGCAGAATTTAATTTTTCATCTTACGGAGAGTGTTTCGTTTCCGAGAATTTGTTGCGCTATTATATTCGAGACAAAAAGATTAGCTTCCCTCAAAATTGGGAGAAACGCATAGACGACTGGCATAGACGAGCCGAGGAAGCAAAAGAAAAAGCAAATATAAGTTTTGAGATAAGAGAAGATACCTCAGATTTATCATACTGCGCAATGGATGAGCTAGCATATTTAGCAGATGATGAAAAAGACAAAATAATAAAAGCAAGTCTACAAAGAGATGCCACAGAATATAAGCCTATTCGAGATGCCTTGGCGCATACTGCAAGACTGACTTATATTGCAAAGAGTCGATTAAATATCACTTATGAAAATATAAAGGCTAGAATTGTTGCTTTATTAAGTAAGGCATAAATTGAAGAATGACGGCAAAGAATGCACAACATAAAGAGGGTTACCTGTTCTCGGGTTGTCGTGAGTTTTGGCGTCTACTACTTGAATGTGTTTCAAAGTAACAAACAAATATGAAACAGAGAGAAAATAGACGATTATTATAATGCCAATATCGACCTCAAATTCGTATCAGTGAATGTATTCCAAATCTTCAATTTGAAAGGTTTATATTCCTCAAAAAGTTGCTTAACGAATTCTATTTCAAATACAAGTCTAAAATCATTTTCATCGCACTCTTGATGCAACTCGTGTTTTGTGCCGACGCGAGCAACTCTGATGATATATAAGTCGCGTATGCCCATACCTTTTGTGTACGGCATAAAATAATACAACTTATTGAGTTTTACAGTTGAAGGAAATTTCTTGCCCGTGTAGTACAACTTTGCGTTTTGTTGGTTATATGGGTCAATATTTTCATTTGTCACCAAACAAACCAATACGTTTTGCGAGTCATCAAGGTCAACATTGTCAGCGCGTTTTGCTTTTTTGAATGGATTGCATACAATATTATCAGGATATTCCTTTTGCACTTCAAACATATCCAAAGCAAACAATTCGGGCGGTAACATATTATGGGCAATCCTGTTTGCTTCTTCAAATTGAGTTTCTTCTGGATTTTGTGCATCAATGTCATTAAAAAGGCGAATCAAGGAACGACCTATTGCGTATGCAAGGTTTACAGGCACTGCATTGCCAATCTGCTTGTATTGTTCAGTTACGTTTCCAACAAAATCCCAATTGTCTGGGAATGTTTGAATGCGGGCATATTCCCGAACCGTTAATGGACGGGTTTCTGTCGGGTGGCAACGTTCAGTTTGCTTTTGGGCTGGCGCACAAGTAAGTGTTAAGGATGGTTCATCCATAGAAAGCCTGCGAGCCATACCTGTTTTGCCACCTCCTAAATAAAAACTTCCGCCCATATATTCTTTTTGCACATTCTCAGGCAAATCACGCCAATCGCCGCCTTCGGGAACCATTGCCATAACGCGAGCCTTTTTGGTGGGATAGTTTTGCCCTTCAGATGCAGGTACGTCATTATCAAACAATGTGCCCTTGAAAAATGCATCGCGAAGTGTCATCACGCGTCTGTATGGGGCTGGCCAGTGAAATTTTACTCGTTTTGCAATGTCATTTCGAATGGCAATAAGTATTATGCGCTCACGTTTTTGTGGAACTTGATACATTATGGCTTTCAGAACTTTAGGCTCAACCAATGTGTATCCTAATTCGGCAATGGCGTTGCGTATTATTTCAATTGTTTTCCCATTGTCGTGTGAGAGCAACCCTTTAACATTTTCACCCATAAACACTTTGGGCTGGATTTCTTTCACTGCACGAGCCAATTCAAAAAACAATGTTCCGCGAGTGTCATTTAATCCGCCTTTTTTCCCCGCATACGAGAATGCCTGGCAGGGAAACCCTCCCGAAAGGAAATCCACTTTTCCTCGAAGTGGCGTGAAATCTATCTGATGAATGTCACCTTCAAGTACATTCCATTCAGGATGGTTCTTGCGCAAAGTCTGGCAAGCCATTGGGTCTATTTCGTTGAGTAGTACGTGGCGAAAACCTGCCATATGCATACCTAACGCAAGTCCGCCCGCTCCAGCAAACAATTCTACGGAAGTGAAATCACGAAGCGGTGCGGTATGAAATTCCTCATCCCAATTGGATTCGAGCATAAGGCGAACTGGCTCAATGTCAGTTAGTTCTTCCATATAAAAACCATCTTTGCCAGTGTCGTTTTTATGGTATGGGTAAACGCCGCTTTTGCCCCATCTTTGTGTTGTGGCGAGTGAAGTTCCTGTAAGGTCTGCCAAATTAGTGGCGGATAAAAAAGTTGACATTTATAGGCCTCCTTTTTCTCTGATTTCATCTGCAATCTCATTGATTTTTTCCATAATCAACTGACTGCCATCAATATTGTCTTCTTCTACAACCTCTCCAAATGCTTTAGCAAGACGATGATAAAATTGTTTGTCTCCCGTTAGATGTTCCCAGAAATCGGATCCCGAATAAACAGGATAGTGAGAGTTAATTATTTGATAGTGACCAGATAGTTCATTTGTTTCACCGTAAAGTACCCCAACAATCATATCATCAATTTGCACATTCAATCTGTCTAAACGTGCTTTATTATGTAAGTGTTTGAAATGCCCCAAAATTGTTGCTATATCATCTTTGTTGATAGTTTGTGGTCCCGCTTTGCATTGGCAATATTTTTTCCGTCCATCAATAGCATCTTCAAATTCTATGTCAATACCATCTATTCCTGATGCTCTACCTGCCACTTGAGCGAGACTTGATATGAATATTTGGATATTTTGACCAAAACTGGTATTAATACTTGTGCCTAAAATACGTGGATATACTAAAGCCTTGGCTAATGATTCTGGTTCCGTATTGCCACATAAGAATGCCGCTAAATAATTCACCAAAAAAGGATTGACATTAAAACTTTTCAAATTAAGTTTTTTCAAACCAGATAAGTGATTCGGTATAATAATACTTCGAAAGTATTCTTTTCCTTTCTCAATAATCTGTAGTTTTTGTTCTTCTGTCATACGTGTTCGTTTGTTAAGTATTCTGCTTCAAATGTATAAATTCGAAATAATTTGCTCTAACCACGTAAAAAAACGTTTTCCCAAAATATCAACACTCCGCCTTACATAGTGGGAATGTGAAATTACATTGATAAAAATGATTAGTAAGCCTTTCAATAACATCAATTTAAAAGAAACCCGTTGTGGCCGGAAATTCAACGGCCATTTGGCCGTATCGCCGGTGTCGGCGTTTTTTCTTTGTGCAGAGTTTTCGAGAATAATAAGTACCTTTGGCGTATAGAATTATGGTATTCAAGAAACTCAAAATTTATGTCAAAGAACAAAACTAACCTGACTTGTCCCAAATGCCAATCAACTGATATTCATTTGTACGAGCACAAATACTACTGTCGCGGTTGTGGTTGCGAGTGGCAACTTGCTGAAGATGTACCCGTTCAAGAGAAATCATTAACCATTAGAAACAGCACTGCAGAATTCTTGATATTTCAGGCTCAAAGCCAAGCCAATGGTGTAGAGGTTTTCTATCGTAACGAAACTCTTTGGCTTACACAGAAAGCGATGGCAGCCCTGTTCGATGTAGACCGAACAGTTGTTACCAAGCATTTGAAAAACATATTTGAAGAAGGTGAGTTACAAGCAGATACAGTATGTGCAAATTTTGCACATACTGCCGCAGACGGCAAAAACTATTATTAAGTAAAAGCCAATAAAAAAAATGCCCGACCCATTAACACCCGAACAGCGGCACCGCTGTATGTCGCATATCCGCAGCCGCAACACCAAGCCCGAGCTGAAGGTGCGGCAATGGCTGTGGCAACGCGGCTACCGCTACAGGCTCAATGTGCGGAGCGTGCCGGGCAAGCCCGATGTGGTGCTGCGCCGCTACCGCACGGCTATTTTTGTGAACGGCTGCTTCTGGCACGGGCACAGCGGGTGCCCGAAGTTCCGTATGCCAAAGAGCAACGTTGATTTCTGGCAGGCCAAAATCAGCCGCAACCGCGAGCGCGACCAGCAGAACTACCAGATTTTGCTGCAAAACGGCTGGCAGGTGATTGTGGTTTGGGAATGTCAGCTCACGCCCGCCCGCTTTGAGCATACAATGTGGGAAGTGGAAGTTGCGCTCAACCGTAACTTTCTGGCTATCAACAACAAGCCCCGCTCCTACGCCCTACCCAAAGAAGAATCGATGCCTATGGCCGCCGAGCCGGAAGAAACCTATGGAAACGCAAACACAGACTAAAAACACAAACACAAACTGAAAACACAAACTGAAAACACAAACGCTGAAGACAAGCACAAAAAAAGCCCGGCAATACTTGCCAGGCTTCAATTATTCGTTCAACAAAGTCTGCCGACTGTTGTCCGTAGTCTGTAGTCCTTAATAAGCTATCGCAAACAGCACCCGCTGCTTCGACGGCTTGCCAGTCAGGATGCACTTGCCTTCCTCGAGCGGATTGCCCAACGGAATGCAGCGGATGGTGGCCTTTGTCTTCTCTTTGATTGCGACCTCGGTTTCGGTGGTGCCGTCCCAGTGAGCCGACACAAAACCGCCCTTCGCGAGCGCAGCCTCAAACTCTTCCCAAGTATCGACTTTGGTGATGTTGGCGGCGCGGAAATCGAGCGCTTTCTTGTAGATGTTGGCCTGAATCTCGTCCATCAGTTTTGTGCAGATGTCAACAGCCTGACCAACCGGATAGGTTTCCTTCTCGAGCGTGTCGCGGCGGGCAATCTCAACGGTGCCGTTCTCAAGGTCGCGGGCGCCGAAGGCGATGCGCACCGGAACTCCCTGCAGCTCGTACTGAGCAAACTTCCAGCCCGGTTTCTGCGTGTCGCGGTCGTCGAACTTGACTGACAAGCCTTTAGCCTCAAGGTCGGCTTTGAGTTTGTTGCCCAACTCGCGCATCTTGGCGTTCTCTTCGTCGCCTTTGAAGATTGGCACGATAACCACTTGAATTGGTGCAAGTTTCGGCGGCAGAACAAGGCCGTTGTCGTCGGAATGCGACATTATGAGTGCGCCCATCAGACGGGTTGAAACACCCCAGCTTGTGGCCCAAACCAGCTCCTGCTTGCCCTCTTTGTTCAGGAATTTCACATCGAACGCTTTCGCGAAATTCTGCCCCAGGAAGTGCGATGTACCAGCCTGCAGAGCCTTGCCATCCTGCATCAGAGCCTCGATGCAATAGGTGTCGAGAGCGCCTGCGAAACGCTCGTTTGCCGTCTTCACACCCTTGATGACAGGCACGGCCATAAACTCCTCGGCAAACTTGGCATAAACATCGAGCATCTTGCGAGCCTCAACCTCGGCCTCCTCTTTGGTGGCGTGGGCTGTGTGGCCTTCCTGCCAAAGGAATTCGGCGGTGCGAAGGAACAGACGGGTGCGCATCTCCCAGCGGACAACGTTGGCCCATTGGTTGCACAAAATCGGCAGGTCGCGGTACGACTGAATCCAGTTTTTATATGTGCTCCAAATGATAGTCTCCGATGTTGGGCGGACAATCAGCTCCTCCTCAAGTTTGGCTTCGGGGTCAACAATCACACCCGAGCCGTCGGGATTGGTTTTCAGGCGGTAGTGAGTAACCACGGCGCACTCCTTGGCAAAGCCCTCAACGTGGTCGGCCTCGCGGCTAAGGAACGATTTCGGAATGAAAAGCGGGAAATAAGCGTTCACGTGCCCGGTCTCCTTGAACATCTTGTCCAAAGCATCGTGCATCTTCTCCCAAATTGCATATCCATAAGGTTTTATCACCATACAGCCACGTACGGCTGAGTTCTCGGCCAAGTCGGCTTTCACAACCAACTCGTTGTACCATTGCGAATAATTCTCGCTTCTTGATGTTAAAAATTTGCCCATCGTTATTTTATTTGATATTTTTGAAACATTATTACGCTTTATTCGTCGTTATAAAACAAGGCGCAAAATAAGCGAATTTTAGGAAAGAGTTAAAAGAGTTATAAACGCAAAAAACTACAACTATGAAAAATCTGACTTTAATATTAACGGTGGCCGGTGCGATAGCGCTGACATCGTGCGGTTCAATGGCCGGATTGAGTGGTTACTATTACGATGACGTTTATTTTAATCCCAAAAAAGATGTCAAAGAAGTGACATACTACGAGCCCGACAACAACGCTGACAGTTTTTTGAGCGCTGCTGCCAAAACCGATTATGACACAACAGCTTACGACGACGCTATTGATACCGACGATGATGTTGAGCCAGGCGAATATGAGCGCCGCCTGCAGCGTTTCAGCGACAACTACAACGGAAAGTATTTTACCGATGGCGAAGACGAAGTTGAAGTTGCGCCCATCACCGTGAATTATTACTACGGATATGGTTACGATAATTGGGGATGGCGCATCGGATGGCATTACGGTCCGTATTGGTACGATTACGACTATTATTGGTACTCGCCATACCGCCACTATTCATATTGGGACTATTACTACGGATATTACGGATACTATGGCTACTACTATAGCTATTACGACCCGTGGTACTACCACCACTACCCGACTTACACCTATCACCGTCATCGCCCGCATCACCATCACAACAATGTGGCGCACCACCGTGGCGACCGCGACGATGACTACTACACCTATGGCCGCCGACGCACAACGGCATCGGGCGTATCATCAGGCAGAAACGACCGCAACAGCTCTGACAACATTGGAACCACTGCACGCGCTGCAGCAGTCAACGGACAAGCACGTCCAAGCGGACAAACAGCCACTCGGGGACGCATCTCACAACCGGAAAAAAGCATGAGCGAAAACAAAACCACAACAAACGCAACACGCAGCGCTGCCACTGCAACCCGTAAATCATCGACCGCATCGGAAGCCACTCGTGCAGCCGGCGCCAACCGCGGTGCACCGGGAACGCAGGCAACCCACCGCAGCGCACAGCCAAACAACGACATTCGCTCGGGACGCACCACCAATGCGACTCGCTCGTCGTCGACATCATCGACACCACAACGCAGCAACACATCGGTTAACACCAATAAACAAATACGTTCAGGGAGCACAAGCAACGCGACACGCTCTAGCAGCTCAACCCGCTCGTCATCATCGACACCGCAACGCAGCAGTAGCAGCACACCTTCACGCTCAAGCTACACGCCCAGCAGCAGTCCATCAAGCAGCTTCAGCGGCGGAAGCCGTAGCAGCAGTGGTGGCGGTGGTGGAAGCCACAGCAGCGGTTCGAGCCGCGGACGCCGTTAATGCACAATCAACAATCACAACTTAAACCATAAGGACATGAAACTCAAAATATTATCGATATTAGCACTGACCATTTCGGCAACAACGATAATGGCGCAGAACGAAGACGACGCTATCCGTTACTCGAACATTGTACCATTGGGCACCGCAAAATTCATATCGATGGGCGGCGCCATGGGCGCCATAGGCGGCGACATGTCGGCCATCACCATCAACCCGGCCGGCGTGGGCATTTACCGCACCGAGCAGATTTCGCTTTCGCCTACGTGGACAACCGACAAGGTTTCGGCAAAATATTATGGCACAAGTGCAAACAACAGCACGAGCAGTTTTAAATTCTCGAATGTCGGCATTGTAACCACCTTCCCCGCAGAACAGAATCTAGGCTGCATGTCATTCAGTATGGGCTTGGTTTACAACAGAATGGCCAATTTTGAAGGCGGCTACACAGTTAAAGGGTTCAACTCCATGAGTTCGATGCTCGACAAGGAAGTGGACGATTTCAACGCCGACGTGTGGGACGGCAATCAGTTCTACAAAGCCGACTTGTTTGTTTACGACTCGGCCGTCAATAAATACTTCAACGACTACGAGTTAGCCGGCGAATACGGCGCCAACCAACGCAAATCGGTATCGACAAGCGGCAGCATGGGCGAATACGACATCTCTCTTGGACTGAACTTCAGCAACAAATGGTATTTGGGTGGTTCGCTGAATATTATGAGAATCAACTATCGGCAGATGTCGAAATACATCGAAGAGCCCGATATTGACAATTTTGCATTCAGCGATTTCACAGTTACCGACGAGTTTGTTACTACCGGTTGCGGTGTCAACATGAAATTTGGCCTTATTGGATGGCTGAGCGAAAACTTAAGAGTTGGTGCAGCTTTCCACACCCCTACCATTCTAACTCTGAGCGACGATTACGGCACCCGTGTCGAATCGAACGTGTGGTACAACGACAAAGATGGCGAGTACAAAAAATATAGCGATAACGAATCGAACAGCGGCGTTGATTGGAATCTCACCTTGCCGGCGAAATTCATCGGCAGCCTTGCCATTGTGTCGCCCGAACACGGAATGCTCGACATCGACTGCGAAGTTGTCAACTATTCATCGACCATTCTTGATGATGCTGACGGCTACATCGGCAATGAATACGACGACTTGAACGACCGCATTTCCGATATCTACCGCACTACAGTCAATTTGCGTGTTGGTGGCGAGATGACGTTTGGTCCGGCTGTGGCACGTGCCGGATTCGGATTCTACGGCAGCCCATACAAGAGCGGCTATGAGAATGCATCGTCGAACAAATTGGTATACAGCGTCGGTCTTGGTTGGCGCAGCCAGCATGCTTCAATCGATTTGGGCTACAGTCTGACAACGCAAAAGGAAACAACTTACTTGTACGGATTCGATGATAGCGCAGCATCACTCAAACGCAAAAACGGCAACTTGGCCCTGACTTTCGGGGTTAGGTTCTAAAAGTGTAAAAGTTGAAGGCTAAAGAATTAAGGCAGAGAACGGTCACGTTTTCTGCTTTTTCTTTTTAGCAGCAGGGAACAGCACATTATTAAGTATGAGCCGATAGCCCGGCGAGTTGGGATACATCTCGAGTTTGGTTGGTTTGTCGCCCACAAAGTGCTGATAATCTTCGGGGTCGTGGCCGCCGTAGAATGTCCATGTCCCCTGCCCGAACTCGCCATGAATATATCGCGCTTCACCAATAGCCTTATTCTCGCCCATCACCAGCACATTAGGTTTCAGCAGTTTGGCATTGTAAGCAGTGGTCTGCCCCATAAAACCGTGAATGGTGTTTTCGTGGTTCTGACAGAGCATTGTGGGCACCGGGTCCCACTTGGCCGAGAACTCAAACAGGGTGAAATAATCGTCGTCGCGGGCCACACGGCGTGTCGATGTGACATCAATATCAGAATATTCGTAGATGAGCGGATCACGCTCGAGAGTGAAGTTCTGAAAGGCAAAAGTGTTGTTGTAGTTGAGCTTGGCCTGAGCGTTTGGGTCAGCGCCGTCACCATCGTACATCGACTCACAGATGTCAGTTTCAGCTGCGGCAAGCGCCACATCGTAAGAATCAGTGGCAGAGCACATTGCAAACAAAAATCCGCCATTGGCGACATACTGCTTGATAGTCTGCGCCACAAATAATTTAAGTTTCGACACCTTGTTGAAACCCAGATTCCTGGCTTCAATCTCGGCATTGCGCACCTGACTTGTGTACCACCCTGTGTTCTTGTATGCCGCGTAGAATTTGCCGTACTGCCCCGTGAAATCTTCATGGTGCAGGTGCAGCCAGTCGTATTTCGAAAGTTCGCCGCCAACAATCTCTTCGTCGTAGATGACGGTGTAAGGAATTTCGGCGTAAGTGAGCGCCATGGTCACGGCATCGTCCCATGGCAGCTTGTCCTTTGGCGAATAGACGGCGATTTTTGGCGCTTTCTCGAGTTTAAGAGCATCCATGTTCACGTCTTCGCGGCCAATCTCGCTCAATATTCCGGCAGCTTTGGCATCGGCCAGGACTTCGAAACTGACATTACGGATAACGCACTCTGTTTCAACCGCTTTGCTGTATGGTATCAGGAAACTTCCGCCGCGGTAGTTGAGCAGCCACTGAGCACTGATCTGATTCTCGAGCACCCAATATGTTATTCCGTATGCCTTCAGATGATTGGTCTGTGCTTCATCCATCGGAATGAGCAGACTGAGCGCCAAAGCCTTGGTGCCAAGCATCGCGGCAACGCTGATTATCAATATTTTCCGAAAGCCAATCATATCAGTTTAAAACGGCACATTGTCGGTTGGTGAAAGCCCCATCGGAATATGTGGCTGCGTGGCGGGTGTGTCGAAGTCTGTATTCGGCTTGAAGTCAGAACCGCCAGCGGCTGGTGCCGGTTCGGTGGGCTGCGTGGTGGCTGCGCTGTTCATTTTCGAGTGATAAGTCTGGGTTGCCGTTTGAAGACCGCCAAGCGACTCAAAATCGCAGAACCGCGTGAACTCGCTCTTGAACTGCAGACGCACATCGTCAACCGCGCCGTTACGGTGCTTGGCCACAATAATCTCGGCCATACCGATGAGTGAGTTACCAGCTTCGTCAGTCTTAAAGCCATAATATTCAGGGCGATGGATAAAGATAACCATATCGGCATCCTGCTCAATGGCGCCCGACTCACGCAAATCGGACAACTGCGGACGCTTGTCGCCGCCGCGCTGCTCAACGTTTCGGCTCAACTGGCTGAGCGCGATGATTGGAATGTTGACTTCCTTGGCTATCGCCTTGAGCGAGCGCGATATGGTGCTCACTTCCTGCTCGCGGCTCTGCATGTTTGCGCCGGCCGACATCAGCTGAAGGTAGTCGATAATGGCTATTTGTATGTCGTGTTGTTTTTTCAGTCGCTTGATTTTCGAACGGAACTCGCTGATTGACAGTGCCGGCGTCTCATCAATGAACATTGGCGCACTTTCGAGCGGACGCAAGTTACTATTGATACTACCCCACTGCGCATCTGAAAGCTTGCCCGACTTCAGCGCCGAACTCGGAACTTCGGCCGTACTGCTGATGATACGGTTCACCAGCTGCACCGACGACATTTCCAACGTGAAAAACGCCACTGGGATTTTCCTGTCAACAGCCATATTCTTGGCCATCGACAGCACAAACGCTGTTTTTCCCATAGCCGGACGAGCGGCGATGATTACAAGGTCGGACGGCTGCCAGCCGAGCGTCAGATTGTCGAGCGCAGTGAAACCGCTTGGCACGCCAACCATTCCGTCGTCGCGTTTCGATGCATCCTGCAATTTGGTATAGGCTTCGCTCACAACCTGCATCATGCTCTGCACGTCGCGTTTCACATTGCCTGTGGTCAGCTCGAAAAGGTTCTGTTCGGCCGAATCGAGCATGGCCTGCACATCTTCAACATCTTCAAAACCATTACGCTGCATTTCGGCGCCAATGCGAATCAGCTCGCGCTGCACGTACTTCTGCGCAATAACTCTGGCGTGAAACTCGATGTGCGCCGTCGATGCGATACGGTTCGTGAGATAGGCAAGATACGAGGGTCCGCCAACCGCATCGAGTTCCTTATCGATTTTAAGCTGCTGCGCCACCGTGTTGATGTCAATCGGCGCCTGCTTGGCCGACAAACGTGCTATGGCATCGAAAATCTTGCCGTGCTCTTCCTTATAGAAATGTGCAGGTTTCAGTATTTCAGACACTTGCAGAAACGCTTCGCTTTCGAGCATGAGCGCGCCCAACACTGATTCTTCAAAGTCGATGGCCTGCGGTGGAACTTTCCCCGTCCCTGCAAACAGGCTCTCTGTCGGCTCAACTTTAGCCGGTGTGAATTTCTTTGCCATAACAATTATTTTTTCGATGATGCAAAATTAGGCGGGCAAACGTTTGCTCACTAAAATTATTGGCTATATTTATAAACAAAAACGAATAAAACTGACATTGAATATGATAGTCCGTCCGAATGCAAAAATTAACATTGGTTTGAACATCGTCGAGAAGCGCGCCGACGGCTTCCATAACCTTGAAAGTCTGATGGTTCCGTTCGGTTTGACCGACGAATTGAAATTAACAGAGAACAAGCGCCACGGTGCAAAAAAGTTCGAGCTTGTGATAGACGGCCTTGCGGTCGACGGCTCGCTCGACACCAACCTTGTGAGCCGCGCCTACCACCTGATTAACGCCGACTACAGCCTGCCGCCTGTGCGGGTGGTGCTCAAGAAGCAGATTCCGCTGGGTGCCGGTCTGGGTGGCGGCTCTGCCGACGGCGCATTCACCATCACCGCGCTCAACAAGATGTTCGACCTGAAACTGAACGTTGACGCAATGCAACGCTACGCCGCAATGCTCGGCAGCGACTGCGCCCTTTTTGTGCAGAACAAACCGGCCTTTGCCACAAGCCGCGGCGAGATTCTCAAACCGGTGGACATCAATCTGAAAGGCTACTCGATTGTGATTGTGAAACCCGATGTGCATGTGAACACCGCGCAAGCCTACAAGCTGCTCACGCCGCACCGTCCCGAAACGCCCATCACCGACCTGCTCGACAAGAAACCCGAAGAGTGGCGTGGTAAGATGGTGAACGATTTCGAAGCACCTATTTTCGAGATGTTCCCGGTATTGAGCACGATAAAAACAGCCATGTACAATGCCGGTGCAGCCTACGCATCAATGTCGGGCAGCGGCTCGGCCATCTACGGATTGTTTGCCGGCAAACCCGACATCAGCACACTGAAATTCGAGAACTGCTTTGTTTGGGAAGGGAAGTTTTAGCGGCATTTCCAACATTCGCGCAACAACAAAAATCCCCCGCCATACAGCTCTAACTGCGTGGCGGGGGAATTTTAATTAAGATGGTTATTTACCTACATAGTAGGACCTGTCGGTTTATATTCAATATCAATATCAATCACACAATTACCATTTTTAAACAAACTACTATGTGAAATAGTAGATGGATTGGTAATGGAAGAATTACCATTAGTATTTATATTTTCTCCATTTATCTTTACATAATACTTCCCTTCATATGATTGATAGCCGCTAACCGGGTATTCAACATCACCTTGAATTTTTAAATCATCGTTGAGTGATAAAGTATATGTTTTTGTACCTGTAATTTTTTCGCTCCCATTGTTAATATACACCCAAGCATAGTTTGAATTATTGTATGTTGCTGGATATGTACTGCTTGTTTTATAATTCACTCTAACCGTCACTGTTGCCGTTTGTGCAAGGTCACCTATCTGGGTTGGAATAGAGTTTTGAAGTTGGTTTATTTGATTTTGCAATGCTTGGATTTGCTGTGTTAGCGCTGCAACCGTAGCATAATTGCTAAGCGACTGGTGTTGTGTCAGCACAGTAGCCGAAGTGCCGCTTTTAAGTTGAATGGTTGCAGTGCCTGTGCCTGCGGTAATGCTCATTTCGCTTTTGTCAGCCTTACCTGTAATGTCAGATGCTACAAGGTAATTGGCATCGTTGGTGAATGCGCTAACATTGGTTGGAACTGTTGGAATAGTCGGCTTGTTAGTCAAATCGTTGTAGCTTCCGCTTGTGGCAACATCGGCAAGGTCGGCGGTTTTGGCGTAGCCTGTAAGGTTAACACCTTCGGGCAGGTCTTCAATTTTGGCGTAAACAGCCAAAGTGTCGTTAAGTTTTTGGTTTGTGGTGTAGCTTGCCAAAGCGTTGTTAACAGTTGTGTTAACGTTCGCAGTTGTAGCGTAGTTAGCCTCAGCCAAAGCATTGTTAACAATGGTGGTAGCGCCCAAGTTGAGAATGGCCTTCACATCGTTGCTGTTGAGTGTCTGTGCAAGCTGTGCGGCGTCAATGCTGGCGGCTTTCTCGGCATAGAGTGCGTAAGGCACGCTCATAAGCTGGGTTGTGCTTTCACCGTATGCGCTTTCGGTTTTCAGGAAGTTGTTGCCTTTGCCCCAATCAATCTTGGCAAATTCGGCATTATCAACGCTGCCCACGGTGATTGTGAACAGGCCGTTGGCGTTGGTCTTGGCGCTGTGCTTCTCGGTGAAGACGGCCTGGGCGGCATCGGCACTGGCACCCTGCAGAATGGTGACTGTGACTTCAACTGTCTGGTTGGCTACTATGGCGTTCTGCGCATCGCGCACAACAGCCTGATAACTGAAGCCCTGCGGGGCCTGGGCGAAGGTTGCGACTGCCATCAGCAGCGCTGCAACCAATGTGGTAATTTTTCTCATGTTTTTAAATTTTAAATTGTTCATTTTATGTTGTTTAAATGTTTAAGCGTTTAATTGGTGAATTGGTGCCCCGATAGCTATCGGGATGGTGAATTGTTTGGTTATGGACTTCAGACTACGGACAACAGACTACAGTCAGTTTTTAGCAGCCTTTTCATTGTTAATTATTTACGTTTAAGATAGTCTCAACATCTTTTACCTTTTTCAATTCTCAATTTTCAATTGTCCATTGTCTACTTCTTCACAATCTTAAATGTCCGCACCATCACGTTTCCATCGTCAACGCGCAGGAAATAGACGGCTGGCACAAGGTTGACCATGTCAATTTCGGTGAGCGCATTGGCAATCTCGCTGGTGGCAAGGGCTCGGCCGTTGTTGTCGGTGAGCGTGTAGCGCAGAGACTTGTCGGTATCGGCCACACTCAATGTCAGGCGGTCGGCCACGGGGTTCGGGTAAGCGTTGAGCTCAACGGTGGCGGCCACATCGCCAACGCCAACGGTGGTGATTGTGTAGGCCTGCTGCACGCCGGGCGCAAGGCTTCCTGCATCCGATTGGGCCGTTTCAACAAACGGCTGCCCAACGGTGTAGCTCACTGTTCCGGCTTCGCCACCGGCTGTGGCCACGGCTGTCTGGGCACTTGCCGCGCCCGCTGTAAAAAGTAGGGCCGCGGCGAAAAGAATTTTTCTCATAGTCATAAGCATTTAGGTTTATAATTAGATTTTGTATTTAGGTCTCTCGAAAGCTATCAATCAACTCATATCTATTTGATTTTATATAATTTATTAATCAGTTCAATATTGTTTTTTATGTCCAACTTGCGGTATATGGCATATTTGTGGTTTTCGACAGTCCGCTGGCTAATGCCCAACTCACTGGCAATAACTCTCGACGATTTTCCTTTGCAACATTCTTTTGCAATCTGCAATTCACGTTCTGTGAGTTCGGTGCTTCGCTTCATTTTTAAAACGATTAAAAAAACGGTCACAATTATCGCTTATTCACACGATTTTGTCAATGAGTAAATATACTCATACGGCCATAACCATTTGAAAATCAAAATATAAAAATTCAGAAGAATTGAAAATTTTGGCGGAAGCCGTGAGTGGCTGGCGTCTTTGCCCGCGTTTTCCGCGCCGCGCTTGCTCTCACATTTTCACAATTTCGTGCTTCACGGCATAAAGAATGAGCTCGGTGTTGTTGCAGATTCCAAGCTTTTGGTAGATGGCATATTTGTGGTTTTCGACGGTCCGCTTGCTGATACCAAGTTCGTCGGCAATCTCTTTGCTCAGCTTGCCCTGGCTGCAGGCACATATAATCTGAATCTCGCGCGGCGACAGCTGGATATCGGGTTGCTCGGGCTTTTCTGCCGGCTGGGTGTCGGCAACCGCTCTCTCTTGCTGTTTCAGGACGTTTTGGTCGGCAGCGTCACCGGGCTGTTCGGCTGTAGGCTGGCTGGCCGGTTCGCTTGCCGCCTGTTGGGTTGCGGCTGAAGTTTTTTCGGTCTGAACGCCGGTCTGGGCGGGCGTCACAAAGAGTTCGCGCGCCATTTTCTCGGTGTGCTCAATGTCGCGGCGCATACGGCGAATAATGAACACGAGAACCAAAGCTATAAATATGGCAGTGAGCACAATGACAAGCACAATAAGCGCACTCTGCTGCCGTTCAATGGTAACTTGTTGCTGCGCTATTTCCCGTTCTTTTTCGGCAGTGGCATAGCGCACTTCGAAATCGGCTATCTGCTGGCTAATCTGCTCATTATAAAGCGAATCGCTGAGAGACAGCGTCTGCTTGTAGAGTTGAGGGCTGTTGCGCAAGGCTGCAAGAAAGCGCAGGGCATCGAGTTTTGTTTTCCGCTGCCCTATTTGCTCGGTTATCTGCAAGCACTCGGCAGCCGCTTTTTCGGCATCGGCGTTGCGCCCCAAGGCCATGTAATTCTTTGTTTGAGCTATAAGATTGATACTCAAGCTTGTATTATTACCAATAGCTTTCAGTTTTTCGGTTGCCTGCGCCAAACAGGTTTCGGCTTTTTTGTAATCGCCGCTCTGCATATAGGCGGCGCCAAGCTGCGACAGCCGAACGGCCACCTTGCCGGCGCGGTTGCCGATTGAATCGAGTTTATAGGCCTGAATAATGCTGCTAATGGCTTCGGCGTGCTTGTTTTGCGCCGAAAGAATCTCGCCAAAAACCGAATATCGGGTGGCAAGTATGAGCGAATCGTTGGCCAAAGCGTAATCAATCGAACGGCGCATATATTGCTCTGCGTCGGCAAAGAGCCGCTGGTGGGCAAATATGGCCGCCATAATCGAAAGCGAAGTTGAAATGCGCGCCGAATCGCCAATCTGCAAATCGCAATCCAAAGCCTTCTGTCCAAAATCGACGGCCTTATCGAACTTTCCCAACCGCCAATATGCGTATGCAAGGCCATTGTATGTGTCTGAAAAACAAAATATTGAATCAGAATGAATATATGTCAGCGCCTGCTCAAGATAGGCTACCGACCCCGAATAATCGCCCGCATCGTAGCTGTCTTCATACTTTGCGTACAACTCTTCGTATTTTTTGACATTTGCGGCTTTCAACAACGATAACGCACTGAAAATCAAAACCACAGAAACAAGTATTTTTCGAATCATCCCTTTTCTCTTTTTTTGTAAATATACAAGATCTGTTTTTCAGTCTGCGTTTGCGTTTGCGTTTTCAGTCTGCGTTAGTTTCATTCGTCCCCATTCATCCAAATGTCGAGCATACGGCGGTCGCGCTTGGTGGGGCGGCCTGTTCCCGGGTCGCGGCGGCCGTTGATATCGGCGCGCATAAGGTCGATTTTCAGGATTTCCTGCTCGGGCGTCAGGTCTTCGAGATACTCGGGCACAAGTTTTGCCGACACGCGCGACTTGGGAATGCCCAAAATCTTGTATCGGTAAACCACAGGATTCTTCTTCACTTCAACCACTTCGCCCACTTTTATCGGCCGCGACGCCTTCACGGTCATATCGCCAATGGTCACACGGCCCTTGTGGCAGGCGTCGGCCGCCTGGCTGCGAGTCTTGTAGAGCCGCACATCCCAAAGCCACTTATCGATTCTGATTTCGTCCATAATGACGCAAAGGTAGTTTATTTGGTGAATCGGTGAATTGTTTAATCGGTGAATCGAATGTTTATATGATTATGGTTTAACTGGTTGAAACGCTACGCTGTTTAACGGGTTGAAACTGATTAGTCTTTTTATTAATAGAGCGTTATTAGTTTAGCATATTTTACTATATATCAACAAAATAAATCTGCGAAAATCTGTTAAATCTGTGTCATCTGCGTGCTACAAAAACCGTGTTTCCGAACCATTGCGACTATGCGATTATAATTACTACTTTTGGACAGTAAGAAAAACCGAAACTATGTGCGGAATTGCAGGATACTACGCCATCAAGGGTGAACCCGACAAGCGGCAGATTGAGCTAATGACCAACACGTTGCGTCACCGCGGGCCCGACGCTGGCGGCACCTACGTGGGGCCGAATGTGGCGCTGGGGCACCGCCGTTTGAGCATTATCGACTTGAGCGCGGCGGCCAATCAGCCAATGTTCTCACACTCGGGGCGGCACGTGGCGGTGTTCAACGGCGAGATTTACAACTACCGCGAAGTGGCGGCCGAACTTGGCATCGCAACGCGCACAACATCTGATACTGAAGTAGTTGTGGAAGCGTTCGAACTGCTGGGGCCACAATTCGTTGAGCGGCTGAACGGAATGTTCGCCATCGCCATCTGCGAAATTGCCACGCAGCGCATCTGGCTTTTCCGCGACCGAATGGGCATCAAACCCCTATTCTACTACTTGAGCGACAGCACGTTCGCCTTTGCGTCGGAACTGAAAGCCATTGAGCAACTCGACGATTTCAAGCGTTCAAGGCGGATAAACCAACTGGCTGTCAACAAGTTCCTGCAGTTGGGCTACATTCCCGCACCCGACACCATCTACGAGAACGTCTTCAAATTCCATCAGGGGCACTATGCCGTTTTCGACGGGCAGCGGCTCACGCTTTCGCGATATTGGAATCTGACGGATACGATTACAAATCAGCCAATTAAAGATACCGATTCTGCCCTGCAGACGCTTCAGAATCTGATAGAGAGTTCTGTCAGATACCGTTTGATTGCTGACGTGCCTTACGGGACGCTGTTGAGCGGCGGCATCGACAGTTCGCTGGTGACGGCCGTGGCGCGACGTCTTTGCGGAACGCGCACCAACACCTTCTCAATCGGCTTCAAAGACAGCCAACACGACGAGTCAAAATATTCGGAACAGGTTGCGCGACAGTTAGATACAAACCATAACTTGGTGATAATGGCCGAGCGGGACGCAATGGAACGTGTGGCCGATATGTTCTACTCGTACGACGAGCCTTACGCCGATTCGTCGGCGCTGCCGACAATGCTGGTGTCGCAGGTGGCGGCGCAGCACGTGAAAATGGTGCTCACTGGCGACGGCGGCGACGAGCTTTTCCTTGGCTACGGAATGTACCGTTGGGCCGACCGCCTTGCCAATCCGTTGCTGCAAGCCGCTCGGCGACCGATTTATCAGGCTTCGCGCCTTGCCGCAAGCCGCTGGCAGCGCATTGGCAAAATGTTCGACTGGCGCAGTGGCGACAACCTTCAAACGCATATTTTCTCGCAAGAGCAATATCTGTTCACCGCCGCTGAAACAGAGCGCTTTACGCAATCGGCAAACCCGCCAATGCCGCGCTTCGACGCGCCAACGGGCAGCCGTTTGTCGGCCGCCGAGCAGCAGTCGGTGTTCGATATGCTCTACTATCTGCCTGACGACCTGCTTGTTAAAGTCGACCGCGCATCAATGCGGCACTCGCTCGAATCGCGTGTTCCGCTGCTCGACTACCGCATTGTTGAGTTTGCCGTCAATCTGCATAAGTCGCTGAAAATTAATGGCGATACGAGCAAATATCTGCTCAAGCAGGTGCTCTACAAATATCTGCCGCCCGAAATTTTCGACCGCCCCAAATGGGGTTTCAGCGTGCCGCTATGCAACTGGCTTCGCACCGACCTGAAATATCTGACCGACAAATATTTAGCCCGCAACGTAGTCGAGCAGGCGCAAATGGTGCGCTACGCTGAAGTTGAACGGCTGCTAAAGCGTTTCTACGTGCAAAAGATTGATTATCTGTACAATCGTGTCTGGGCACTAATCTGCCTGCACCAATGGTGGGTGGAAAGGTTTAGCTAGGGTTAGTTTATAAAGGCGAAGCTTGCTTTCGATTATATTTGGCCAAAACCATAGTTTTTGTGCGAGTTTTGGCCAATTATGCATTTATTTTTGGCCAAAACTACCAATTTCATATGAGTTTTGGCCAATTATAGAAACAAATCGTCAATCGTCAGCGAATTTTGGACCATACCGGAATACTTGTTGGTAGCAATCCCGTAGGTTGTAATCATTGTCAGGAAAATGGATTTGCGGCATTTGGTTTCTTGCTGAAAAACGTCAATTTTGTTGCGCAACTCTTCGGCATAATCAGCTGATATTGAGAACGATTTGTCCACAAACTTCATTTCGCACAGATTCACAACGTTGTCGTTCCGGTCAATTATCAAGTCGATTTGCGCGCCGCCTTTTTTCTGCTTGCTGCGCCACGGAAAAATGTTGCTCTGAACACCACCAATGCTCAAACTCTGCAATATCGAATGCGTATGCGCAATGCAGACCTGCTCAAACGCATATCCGCTCCACGCGCTGAATGCGGGCGTGTTCTGCATTGTACTCCACCAATTTGCGGTTTTTATCACTGGTGTTTTCAAAAAGTGGAAGTAGTAGAGAGTATAAAAGTCAACAAGTTGATATACAGCATTTTGCACCTTATTTCCCAAGCGATAGACCTTACGAATAAAGCCGCAAGTTTCAAGGTCGTCCAAGATTCTTGTCAAGCCACCGCCACTGTTATCACCAAGTTGCTCAACAATTTCCGACCGCAACAACCCCGACGCCTTTGAAGCAAGCAATTCAACAATCTGAACATATTTTTCGTGGTGCTTAAACAGCGAAGCGTAAAGATTCCGGAATTCGTCGCGCAACGGACTGATTTCGCTAAAAAACAAATAATCAACATTTTGAGCAAGACTTTTCCCTTTTTTCAGCAGACTCCAATAGAAGGGTATGCCACCAATAATCATATAGCAAGCGGCAATGTCGCGGCGTTCCCACGAGATTTCAAGCTCTTGCAGATATTCTTCGCACTCACACAAGGTAAATTGTTGCAATTTAATCCGTTGCGTTATGCGGTTATGCAATCCACCCTTGTTGTTAATGAGTTTGTTAGTAATCCACGACGAAGCCGAGCCACACACAATCAGCAGAATATCAGTGCGAGCCGAAGCCCAACTGTTCCAAAAATGCTCAAGAGCCGGCATAAAATCCGACTTGGGCGTGTCGAGCCACGGCATTTCGTCTATGAAAACAACTTTTCGGCCTTCAGGCAGATTCTGAAGATAATCAATCAGTTGATGAAAGGCTTGAATCCAATTTTCGGCCAATGGCAGCTCACGCCCGCTGGCTTCTTGCAGCGCTATATTGAAATAGGTAAGCTGAATGGACATTTTGCTGTTGGCGGTTGCCGAAAACTGAAAATTTATTCTTCCTTCGAACGCATTGCGCACCAAATAGGTTTTGCCAACCCTTCGGCGACCATACAAAGCAACAAATTCTGATTTTTTAGAATTGTATAACTGCTGTAATTCAGCAAGTTCCGCCTTTCTACCAATAATCTTTGCCATAATGCTGCATATTTATAATTGGCCAAATGTAATATATTTTTATCAATTTTGGCCAATTATAAATTTATTTTTGGCCAAAATGCATATTATAAGCCAAATTTTGGCCAATTATGGTTTTATAAATGGCCAAAACTACCCATTTCATATGAGTTTTGGCCAATTATAAAAGTATTGCTATCACTATGAACAAAAAAACGCCCAATCAGTTTTTAGCTGGTTGGGCGCTCTGCTACAGAAACAAAAGGCTATTTCTTGCAATATTTGGCGACTGTTGCGCCGAAATCTTTACCGGCCTTTGCATAGGCTTCGCCAACACGGTCGGCTACAGAAATATCAGTTCCCCAAAATGTTGAACCGGGCGCTTTCAATATTGTTACTGTTGCAACAACATTCTCAAGATTAGCTGTTTCCACAATTTTCACTGTTAGGTTTACCATTGCATCCCTGCGAACAGCAATAGCGTTAAATCCTGGTTCAAGAAAATCCGTATTTACAATAAGTGTGTATTTCTGCGGTTCATCCGAAGGTTTGATTTTACCATACTTCGCAAATAACTCCTTGAACTTTTCTGGGTAAACATTCTTTTTGTCGCTTTCCCATTGTGTACGCCATACTTCACCGCGACCTGCACGTTTTTGCTCCGCTTCATCAGTTTCTCGGCTGATATAGTCCACTTCCGACATTTTACCAACCATCATATTGTCATACGTAAATTGGTAATTTACAGCCGTTTCATTCTTCAAGCAAGTTAACGAACCTGTGTAAGATATTTTTTGCGCATTAGCTACGATTGCTCCAAAAACGCACATTGATATTAAAACCAACTTTCTCATATTCATAGATTTAAGAGTGACCGTGCACATTAAACTACAATCAAAAAAAGCAAATAAATTTTGATTATTTCTTTTCTAATGAAATTGTTATAAGCACTTTACTATAATCAGTAATATTTTCAAATCCATTGACATCTGCGACATTAGCGATAAGGCTGATACTCGTTTCTTTTAAATACACATTGTATTCACAATCAACATTATCATATTTCCTTTTAGCAATACAATTTGCACCTAAAAAATTTGCATTATTGACGTTAAAACCTATACCTGTATAACCGGAATAACCTTCAACTTCACCTCGTTTTACGAAAGATGAACACTCGACATTGCCATAACTCGACAAATAAATTTTAATAGCATCATCACCTTGTTTTGAAACATCTACTGATGATAATCCAACAGGCCACTCCATTGACGTATGTATGCTATCTGTAGGAACATTGTAATTCAATCCATCTTTTGAAAACAAATAAGAAAATCCACATTTATATTCACCAACCATTTCTTCTATAAGTTCTTCTTCATCTTCTTCACAAGAAGTAAATCCAATCATTGTTGTAGCCAACAGGGCTACTGAATAAAGTATCTTTTTCATTTCTTTACATTTAAAATATTAATAAACATTGTTTAAGTGCCTTGTTTTGCTCGAGTACGCACATAAAAAAAGCGTGGCACCTAATGCTGTTTCTTCGATACTTTGTGGTACTCGACTACCAAATCACTCAAATAACAACGAAAATATGCCCACGCCACGGCGTGAGCGACAGTTACGTAACTCTTGAGTGATTTTTTGAAAGTGTCGAGTTTCCAAAGTATCAAGAAGTAAGCTAATCGCTTTTTCCAATATGTCTTATAATATGCGTATCAAATTACGCTAATGCTCCATAGGCAGAATGTTTTATAATTAGTATTACAAATGTAGCTATTGTTTACTTTCTAGCAAAACAGAAAAAACTTTCACGTAGTAAAAATCAATCCACAAACAAAAACAACTAACTTACAACTTTATAAATCACCCCACTCTGCGCTTGCAGCTTGATTTCGACGCCATAGGTTGTGAGTTGTTCGAGACTGATTTTTGCATCGGGGGCATTACCGAAGACAGCTGTGAGTGTGAGTTCCCCCACCTGCGCATTCGACTTGCAGAAGGCTGAAACAGCATCGTCGGGCACACGCAGCCGGAACTCTTTACCGTTGTCGTGGTCGAAATTCACAACCACAAGCATTGCTTCGTTGTCGGTGTGGCGCAGGTAGGCGTACACTTTCGACGTGTCAATGCCGCCATTCACCCACATCAGGTCGTAGAAGCGGCCGCTGGTGAAGCACGGCTCGGTGCTGGCAAGCCGCAGCAGACGGCAGTAGAAATCGCGCAACTCGCGCTCGTCGGCGTTGAGCAGAGCGCCATCGGCTTGGCCGCTGTTGTACCATTTCTGGAACTCTGGCACATTGCTGTAGTCGAAGATTGTGGTTCGGCCGTCATCGCCGCTGAAGCCCGTGGCGCCATCGGCTGGCTCGCCAACTTCCTGCCCGAAATAGACCATCACAGCACCCTGGTTGAGCGTGGCGGCCACAATCATTGCGGGTATCGCTTTGCGCGGATTGCCTGCAAAAAAGCGCGACGCAATGCGCTGCTCATCGTGGTTTTCAAGGAAACGCAGCATATGGCTGTCGATTCCGCCGAGATTTTGCCAACACCGAGTGAGATTGCTGGCTGGCTCGCCGTGGCAGATTATGCCGCGCAAGGTGTCGTACAGGCCAACCTTGTCGTACAGGTAATCGAAGCCGCCGCGATAGATATAATCTTTGTATGCCGCAGGGCCGTAAATCTCTGCAATAAATTGAATGTCAGAATATTTCTTTTTGACTGCGGCAATGGCGAACTGCCAAAACTCAACGGGTACCATCTCGGCCATATCGCAGCGGAAAGCGTCAACACCGCGCGCTGCCCAATAGCAGAGAATGTCGGTCATTTTTTGCCAAACAACTGGGTGCGGCTCAAACTGGCTGTTGCGATTATTCTGATAATCAACGCCATAGTTGAGTTTCACGGTCTCGTACCAATCGTTGACCGACGGCCAAGCCGAAAACTGGTCGTTGCCCGTAACCTTGGCGGGATTTTCTTCATAGTCAGGTACTTGCGCGCCATCGATTTTCGTTCCCGAGCCTTCGGGCAAATGCAGCGGCTCGGCGGTGTAGTAGAAATCGTTCAATGGCGAGAAATGCCACTCGGGGTGGTCGTTGCGGCCAAAGTCGGCTTCGGGGCGGACGTCGGAATGGTACTGCCGCGCCACGTGGTTGGGCACAAAGTCAATCACCATCTTCAGCCCCGCCGCGTGAGTACGGCGCACAAGGTCATCGAACTCGGCCTGACGGTCGGGTACGGAATCGGCCAAATCGGGGTCAATGTCGTAATAGTCGCAAATGGCGTAGGGCGAGCCCGCTTTCCCTTTGATAATCCGCGGGTTACCATCGGGAATACCGTATTCGGGATTGCCTTGGCAGCGGGCGTGCTCAATGAGCCCCGTGTACCAAATGTGAGTGAAGCCCATCTCACGTATCTGCTTGAGAACGTGCGGTGTAAATGCCGACATCTTGCCCACGCCATTCTCTTCGCGCGAGCCATTGAAAACTGGCGACGTGACATTATTGCCAAACAACCGCACAAGTACTTGATATATAGAGATTAAAGACATTTTTGAGTTTTAAGTTTGAAAGTTTTAAGTTTTAATGTTGAATTTTGGACTACGGACAACAGACTTCAGACATCAGACAAGATTTGGTAAATCGGTGTCCCGATTGCTATCGGGGCGGACGCGGCACGCCACGTCCCTACCAACACCTAACACCCAATACCCAACACCTTTTAATTGTTAATTATTAATTGTTCATTGTTAATTTTCAAATAATTGTCCATTGTCAACTGTCCATTGTCCATTTATTTCATTCCGCGCAAGCGCTGATAAACATTAGGTATGAACTGCCGCTGCAACACAATGGCCGAGCGGGCGGGAATGTAAAGGCGGATAACCGACTTGTCGTCGACGCTAGCCACGGTTGTGGGGTATGTCATCGACTCATCGATACGGCCGAAACCGCCGAAACGCAACTCATCGGTGCTGAACAGAATCTTGTATTTGCCCTGAAGCACAGGTATTTCGAAGTTTGTGTAACTCTTTGTCGGGTGGAAATTGAAGACGAACAGCAAATCGGCGCGGGTGAAGGCCAAAACCTTGTCGTTATCGTCGACCATCTGCGCATAGAACGGGAAAACGCCCAGCAAATGGCGGTCGCGCAGAAGGTGCACGGCTTCAATGTCGAACTCATTCAAATACTTGTATTTCAAGTCTTCGCGGTCAACCAGACTCCATTGGCGCAGCGCATATTTATATGACCAGTTGTTGCCCTCGCGCGGAAAATCAATCCACTCGGGGTGGCCGAACTCGTTGCCCATAAAGTTCAAATAGCCGCCGCCTGCAGTGGCCATTGTGAGCAGCCGAATCATCTTGTGAAGGGCTATTCCGCGGTCGATTTGCAGATTCTGCGACGTCACCAACATATTGAAATACATCTCTTTATCCATCAGCCAGAAGGCGATTGTCTTGTCGCCCACCAGCGCTTGGTCGTGCGATTCGGCATACGAAATGGTGCGCTCGTCGGCACGTTTCGACGTCAGCTCGTGATAAATGTGGCCCAAATCCCACGACTCGTCGCTGGCGCTCTCTTTCAGCACTTTAATCCACATATCGGGGATACCCATCGCCAGACGGTAATCGAACCCCACGCCACCATCGGCCAGCGGCATTGCCAGGCCAGGATAACCGCTCATCTCCTCGGCAATCGAAATGGCATCGGGGTTCACCTGCTTGATTAGTTTGTTGGCAAGCATCAGATAGGTAATGGCGTCCTCGTCCTGCGCACCATTAAAATATAGTTCATACGACGTGAAATCCTCGCCCAGACCGTGATTCAGGTAAATCATACTTGTCACGCCGTCGAAGCGGAAGCCGTCGAAATGGTACTCGTCGAGCCAGAATTTTATGTTCGAGAGCAGGAAGTGGATAACGTTGCCCTTGCCGTAGTTGAAGCAGTAGGAATCCCACGCGGGGTGGACGCCGCGGTCGCCGCTATGGAAGAACTGATAGCGGGTTCCGTCGTACAGGCCCAGGCCCTCGTTGACGTTTTTCACAGCGTGCGAATGGACCAAATCCATCACCACACGAATGCCCTGCGCGTGACATTCGTCGATAAGCGCCTTCAAATCGTCGGGCGTGCCGAACCTTGACGACACGGCGAAGAAACTCGACACGTGATAGCCGAACGAGCCGTAATAAGGGTGCTCCTGAATGGCCATCATCTGAATGGTGTTGTAGCCCAGTTTGACCACGCGCGGCAGCACGTTCTGACGGAACTCATTGAAGGTTGTCACGCCCTCCTTCTCGCCCGACATTCCAATATGCACCTCATAGATAAACGGTTCGCTTGCCTTGGGGCGTTCCTTGCACTTCCACTCGTAAGGCTCGGGCGGACACCACACCTGCGCGCTGAAGACTTTGGTTTCGGCATCCTGCACCACCCTGCGCGACCACGCAGGAATGCGCTCGCCCTCGCCGCCGCTCCAGTAAACCTTCAGGCGGAACAGCGAGCCGTGCCCGAAACGGTCGGCAGGCAATTGCAACTCCCAGTTGCCATCTGTCAGCGGTTTGAAGTCGAAATCGTGACTCTCCTGCCAGCCGTTCACGTCGCCAATGAGCGTCACGCGCATAGCGTTCGGCAGCCACTCGCGAATGGTTGTGGTCTGTCCGTCGCAGAAAGTGCCGTAAAACAAATGGCCGTTGGCAAAATCGAAGAGAGTTGTCTTGCCGTTTCCCGTGAGTTTCGACTCGGTCTCGGCGCAATTCTGCATTCGTTTGACAATCACATCCTTATAAGGATTCAACCAGGGGTCGTCTTTAACAATTTTCGGTGTCTTCATAATCGCATCGCTGAAAAGTTCAACAATAGGCTAAAATATAAAAAGCCGCACTATTTGTCAACTTTTAATTGAAAAAGCTACACTTGTGGCACTTTTTTCAATTCACACCGAAAAACCAAACATAAATCGGCTATATTTGTGGACTTGTAATTACAACAAAAGAAGAAATATGGCTAATTTCAGTTTTGCCCTGCGCCTGGCGTTCGGGCTTCTACCAAAGACAGAAAAAATTGAGAGCGACCGCAATCAACTGATTGCAGAATACAATAAGTTGAATGAATTCAAAGATTCAGAAACTTTGAAGAAATTCAACAAATTACAAGAGTACGTGGATTCAGCGGAATTCAAGAGCACCAAAAGCAAAATCACTTCGCTGAACTACGCCGACTCTGAATATTGCTCGAAAGAGAAACAATTCCAGGCGCTTGAGAAGGACAAACGCGTGAAAAACTATTTCAGCGTGAGCCAGTCGGCCGACCTGAAACGATTTGAAGCCGCCGCCAACTCTGACGCGCTGAAACGACTGAAAGAATTGGCCGAAACCGTTAACAGCGCTGATTTCCAACAGGCAAAATCGGACAAATCGAACCCCGAAAAAATGGCCGAGTGCAAGAGCCTTCAGCAGGAATACAAATCGCTGACAAAGAATCCCGAGATAAAATTCTGGACAAAATATCAGAACAAATCGGCCTACAAGATGTACGTTGAGACCAGCAACTCAACACTGATTGCTGATTACGAAGAACTTAAGGCTTACATCAATTCCGATGAGTTCAAAACTCAAAAAGAGTATCTGCTCGACAAAAACCGCTTCAGCAGAAGCGAAGAAGCCAAGCGTGAGCAAGAGTACATTGCCATGAAGAACTCGGAAGAGATTAAATGGTACGAAGCAACCGTCAACTCGAACAAATTCGACGAACTGAAGGCTTGGAATCTGACATTTGAAGACGATTTTACTGACGGCAAGGTTGACGAGTCGAAATGGATGAACAGTTTCTTCATGGGCAAGATGGTGATTAACGACCGCTACGTATTGGCCAACGAGAAACAGTATTTTACTGATAACAAGAACGTTGACATCAAAAACTCGATTTTGAGCATTGTCACCAAAAAAGAAAAAGCCACGGGCAAGGTTTGGGACGAGAAACTCGGCTTTATGACCAAGGATTTCGACTACACATCGGGTATGCTGAGCACCGCCAACAGTTTCCGCCAACAATACGGACGCTTTGAAGCAAAAATAAGAATCAACTCGGAAGCACCTGTTTATCAGGCATTCTGGCTGAAAGGCGAACACAAGGAACCTGAGATTGACATTTTCAAATACAACATCAAAAAAGGTCAGATGCAGTTGTCGGCATATAATAAAGGTGCGGCTGCGGGCAACAAATTCGGTGGCTCGGGCTTGGCAAAAGACTTCTTCATCTACACCGTCGATTGGGATGCAAGCAAAATCTCTTGGAAGATAAATGGTTACGAAGTGGCTTCGGCCAGCAACAACATCAACGAACCGTTGTTCATAATGCTGTCGGCTGGTTTGAATCAGGCTGCCGACAATCTGCCCGCTGCAATGCAAATTGACTGGGTACGCTGCTACGAAAAAGCATAAAATCAACAAAATACAACAATAAAAGGCTGCCGCGTGCGGCCTTTTTTGTGGGATAATGTTGGGATTGGGATTTAAAAGTCGTCTGTTGTCTGAAGTCTGATGTCCGTAGTCCCAAACAACAATTCACCGATTCACCAATTCACCGATTAAACAGAAAAACATGTATACAAAAGAGTCGCTGAGAATAGTTTTTATGGGCACGCCCGAATTTGCGGTTGAGAGCCTGAAAGCACTGATTGACAACGGATATAATGTTGTTGGCGTGGTAACAACGCCCGACAAGCCCGCTGGCCGCGGACAGAAAATGAGCGAGAGCGCCGTGAAGCAGTTTGCCGTGAGCCAAGGTCTGCCCATTCTGCAACCCGAAAAACTGAAAGATGAAGGTTTTCAGTCGGCTCTGCGTGGCTGGAAGGCTGATTTGCAAGTGATTGTAGCGTTCCGAATGCTGCCCGAAAGTGTGTGGTCGATGCCGCCGCTGGGCTCAATCAACGTACACGCATCGCTGCTGCCCAACTATCGCGGCGCGGCGCCCATAAACCGCGCCATTATGAACGGTGAGACCGAAACGGGCGTTACCACTTTCCTGCTGAAGCACGAGATTGACACTGGCGACATTCTGCAATACGAGAAAATAAGCATCGGCCCCGACGACAACGTGGGCACCATCCACGACCGCCTGATGGTGGTTGGCGCACAACTGCTGATTCGGACTGTGGAAGCCATCTGCGCAGGCAACACCAAAGGCACGCCGCAAAGCGAACTGATGCCCGCCGACGGCATTCTAAAAAGCGCACCGAAAATCTTCAAAGACGATTGCCGCATCGACTGGAACGCCGAACCTGCCACCATTATCAACCAAATACGCGGGCTAAGCCCCTATCCTGCCGCCTTCAGCAATCTGCAGAAAGACAACGAAGAACCGCTGCCAATGAAAATCTTCAGCGGGCGGTTCGAGCAATGCTCTCACAACCAACCGTTTGGCAAGGTTGGCACCGATAGCAAATCGTATTTGAAAGTGTACGTCAGCGGCGGCACAATCGCACTCAGCGATGTCCAACTGGCTGGCAAAAAACGTATGCCTGTGGCGGATTTCCTGCGGGGATTCAAGACGGAAGGCTGCGAGTTGCGGTTTGTTTAGGGACTCTGATTTATTTCGCACAGACGACACTGATTACACTGCAATAACGGTTTTTACCACGGAACACACTAAAAACACAAAAGACGCAATTGAAATTTCTGAAAAAAGCGAAACGACCTAAAAGTTGCCTCGCCAAACTATTTATTTACATCCAAGCACTCCTTTTTAACGAATATATATGAGTACAAATCGCAGCAAGGATCGGCCAAAACCAAATTTTCAGAATCAATTTGTAAGATCGTTTTAGGAAAATTTGTTGGCAATGGCACTATAGGCAAATATTTTGTGCTATCCACATTGAAATAATACCATATATCGTTACGCGAATCGATTTCGGTTTTAATAGTGCCAATTGCAAGTATGGCAGTATCATTTGAAAAGCAAAACTCGCCGTTCAGTTTGATGCTTAGGTATTTAAAATAACTCGAAACAATTGCTCGGCCTGTAATTCCACCAGAAATGCTAACTATTTCCCAATCTCCCGCTATCTCAATGGCAGACTCTGGTGTCGAAGAATTTCCTTCATGCTTTTCACACGAGAGCAAACCGACAAACAAGACCACACAAAGCAAGTTCATAGCTTTCATAATTCTTCTATTTTACAACAAAACCTTATTTCTTCTTTGCCTTCCTCCGCAACTGAATTGTGTCGCCTTCGTTAGGTTGCGTGCCTTCCTCCATCAAATTGAGTTTGTAGAGCGCCTTCAGGCGGATGGCATACTGCTGGGCAATGTCGTGCATTGTCTCGCCTTTCTTCACGGTGTGAGTCTTGTATTTTTTCTCGGCTTTCGATTGTTTGCGGCTGATATACAGGCGCTGCCCTACTTTAAGCTTCGCCTTGGCATCGAGTTCGTTGAACATTCGTAACTGCCACGGCTCCAGCTCGTAACGGGCGGCTACTTTCTCAATATTGTCGCCAGGCAGAGCCTCAACATAATCGGTGCGGTTGTTGGTTTTGATGTTGCCGAACGGCGAAATCTCCATATCGTTCACATCAACCTCGATGAAGTTGTTGGTTTTGACGGCAATCTCCGTCTGCTTTTCGGGCGTTGTGGCCGGCTGCACGCTCTTGTCGAAGCGGTGCAGGTTGTTCTGCTCGATAATCTGTATCAGACGGTCGGCGTAGGTTTTGCTTGTGGCGTAACCTGCTTGTTTCAAGCCTTTTGCCCAGCTTTTATAGTCGGTGGTGCCGTATTTGAACAGAAACGCGTAACGCTGATGTGTGCAAAGAAACTCCGAGTGGTCGATAAACGACTGACTTGCATCCTTATACGATCGGAAACACTCATTGGGGCGGTCATCATCGTGGTACATCGACTCGCCTTTCCAATCCTTGTGGCACTTGATGCCGAAGTGGTTGTTGGCTTTTCGCGCCAGCGAGCTATTGCCGTCGCCCGATTCCAGAATGCCTTGTGCCAGCGTGATGCTTGCCGGAATGCCCACGCGGTTCATCTCCTGAACGGCTATCTTGCTATACTTGTTGATATATTGTTCGCGCGTAATACGCTGTGCCACAACCGTCTGCTGCAGCAAAACCAGTCCAATGACTGCAAATAAGAACTTCCGCATTTTCAATTTCGATTTAGGCAAATATAAGCAATTCAGTTTAGCAAAGCGCAAAAATAAAGGGTGTACCTCGCGGCACACCCCTCACCCTACCTATGAAAACAAAATTTAACAAACTATCAATTATACAGATAACGTTTGATGCTCTTCTTCGGTGTCTTTATGAACTCTTCCTCCTGCAATTCAATTTTCGAAATTGCCATATAGTTTGGCATCAATTTGTTAAGTTCTTTCTGATTCTTCTCAAACTCAATCAGAATCTTCTCTCTGTCGAGACCGTCTTTTTCGGCTTTCTCCTTGTCGGGAACGATGAGAGCGTGCAGTTTGCCACCGCGCTCAACAACAAGTGACTCTGCCACATACGGCAAGTTATTGATTTGAGCCTCAATCTCTTCAGGATAGATATTTTGTCCAGAAGCACCCAAAATCATATTCTTGCTGCGGCCCTTCAATGTCAGATAGCCGTCGGCAGTGATGGTGCCGGTGTCGCCCGTCTTAAGCCAGCCTTCGCTGTCGAAGGTAGCAGCCGTAGCCTCCGGATTCTTATAATATCCTTTCATCACCTGAGTTCCTTTGACAAGTACCTCACCCTCAATGTTTGCCGGGTCAGGGCTATCGATACGCACTTGGCAGCGACGAATCGGGTAACCGCAGCTGAACTTGCGGGCGGTGTCCCACGGAGCGTAAGTGATGATTGGTGCGCACTCGGTCATTCCGTAGCCAACAGTGTAGCGGAAACCGATGCGGTTCAGGAAGCTCTCAACCTCTTTGTTTAGAGCGGCACCGCCAATAATCACCTCGTAGAAGTTGCCACCAAATGCTTCCTCAAGCTCTTTGCGAACCTTGCTGTAAACAATGCGGCGCAAGCCCGGCACGCTTAACAGGAATTTAGGCAGACCACTGCTGATGGCCGGTTTTATTTTTGCCTTGTAAATCTTTTCAATGATAAGCGGAACAACAACAACCAAACCCGGTTTGATTTCGCCGAAAGCCTGAAGAAGCACCTGCGGCGAAGGAATTTTGCCCAAGAATGTGATGTGGCAGCCAAGCGAGAACTCGGTCAGGAACTCGAATGCCATTCCGTAGGCGTGAGCCAGCGGCAGAAGTGAAACCATACGGTCGCCCGATTTGAGCGGAATCACCTCTGTGCCAAACTCAACGTTTGTGGCATAATTGCCGTGAGTCAGCATAACGCCTTTTGAGTGGCCCGAAGTGCCTGATGTATAGCTAATTGCAGCCAGACGATCATGATCAATGTGCTTCAAAGCAAAATTCTCGCGGCTGACATCAATATCGTTATTATAATTTGCAAAAGCCTGATTAACTTTTTCGTCGGTCGAGTAAAGCACTCTGTAATCATCGAGCGAGATGAAACCACGCACGTTCGGGAATTTGGCAACGTCCATTTTCTCGAAAATGTAGTCGGAAACAAACACCAGCACCGCATCAGAGTGGTTGATAGTGTTTTCGAGGTCGGGAATTGAGAAATCTTGCAGAATAGGAACCGAAACCGTACCGTAAGATGTTGTGGCAAGGAAAGTTACAGCCCAATTGACATTGTTGCGGCCAACTTGAACAACTTTCTCTTCTTCTTCTATTCCGCACTCGGCAAGCGCACGATGAATCTTTTTAATCATCTTGCCAACTTGACCGTAACTCATTGGTGCTTCGCGATAATTGCTCAATGCCGGAAGGTCCCAATTTCTTTTGATTGCTCTCTCGATGAATTCGACGAATGTTAACATACTGTTTTTTTTATCGTTTGGGCCAAGAGTCGCAAAAAGCGTACCAAAACGCATTTGGAAACTTTTTTTAACAAAAAAAATCCGTTACGGCTTCGCTCTTATTAAGAAAAGAAATAGTCATATATTTGTCTCACATATAAAACTCAAACAAAATGAAGAACAAAAAACTTATTACAACATTAGTAACAGTCACTGTAGCGGCTGTTTTTATGGTTATTGGCAAATCGTGCAACCAAGGCAAATTACAAATGTCCGTTAAAATGGCAAATTCCGAATGCCCCATCGATATGGGTTTGGGAGGTAGCGTGGAAACTGTTGAACTCGAAAATAACTATGTAATATGTACACTCAAGCTGAACGAGCAAATCGCCAATATTTCTGCTATGGAACAAAACAAAGAGTTTTTTGCTCAATCAGTTGCCAGTTCGATGTCCGCAGACAAAAATTCTCAACAACTCCTTAAAATAATGGCAGAAGAAAATGTCGGATTAAAATACGTAGTTATTGGCGATCAAACTGGTAAAAAATTTAGTGTTGAATTGTCTCCAGAACAAATCAAATCATTATCGACTGCACCACAATCCACACCACATGAGAGACTTCTTGATATGGTTAAAAATACTAAAGTTCAACTGCCAATGAAGGTGGATGTTGTAACAACATTAAAAGATATGGATATTGAAGGCGATAACGTGGTTTATATTTATGATATTGATGAGAATCAAATAAATATGAGTGATGTAAACATAGATGCAATTAGAGCCAATACTGTTGGTGGCCTTATAAATGTAATAAAAGATCCATCGGCAGGACAATTTTTCCAAACAGTGATAGATGACGGGAAAAACGTGGGCTACCGTTATTTTGGAAGCAAAACCGGCACAAAATTAGAGTTTGTTGTTAGCCATAGCGAGTTATCGCAAATTCGAGCAAATGCAAATTAATACAACGAATAAAATCAGCATTTGATAATTCAAACAGCCGTTTTTCACAAAGTAGTGGAATTCGGCTGTTTTTGATAATTTGCGGTCGAAATCTAATAGTTATGAAAATCATCGTTGAAGCCGGTGGCACAAAATGCAAATGGGGTCTGATTGACAATCAGATACGAACAGTTGAGACTATCGGCTTCAACCCGAACTGCGGACACCCCGACGGTTTGCTTGGCATTGCACAAGCGGTTGCCGAAGTCGCCAAAAACGAACCTGATTCGGTGTTGTATTTTGGCGCAGGTTGCGGAAATCAGCAAAATCAGGAATTAGTGCGCAGCACTTTAAAAAGGGTATTCACGTATGCCGAAATAAAGGTTTGTTCAGATTTGGAAGGCGCGGCTATCGCTCTGTTTGGCAACCAGCAAGGCATTGCCGCCATTCTGGGCACTGGCGCTGCCGCCGGATATTATAATGGTAAAGTAATTGAGCGTCAGGCGCCATCGTTGGGCTATCTGCTTGGCGATGAAGGCAGCGGTTCTTATATTGGCAAAACACTGATTGTCAAAGCATTGCGAAACGAATTATCAACGGATTTGTGCAATAGATTTTTCGATTTTGCCCAAACAACAAAGGTCGAACTTATCAAAAACGTTTATTCGGCCCAGCCCGTCAATGCTTATCTTGCTAAATTTGTGCAATTTACAAGCGAGAATATCTCTGAACCAGAAATAACCGAACTTGTTGCCGGCGCTTTTGAACTTTTTCACCAAAAGCACATTGCGCCATTGAATATCAGCAATTTGACCGTTGGTTTTGTCGGCGGCGTGGCGTGGCAGTTTGCCGACATTCTGCGCAAGCAGTATAAAGGCGTAGAAATAATTATTCTGAAAGACGCTTTCGACAGTCTCTGCAAATTGCAAGATCAGTAACTCACTGCTTCTGCTGCTCCTTATGAGCAAAATGCTCACACGCTTTTGTGCCTCGAATAATTGCGTATTGCTGATAAGGACAGCGCAACAGCGTCGGTTTTCCCCATACATCAAGATTAGGGAACTTCATATCCCACTCTCCATTTGCGCAATCGTCGCAAATATGTGCTATGCGTGATTCTTGTGTTGCCATAGATTATTTAGCTTGATTGACATCATTACTCATATTATCGACAACAGCCTTTGTATCAGACAGTTTCTGCTTGCATTTTTTCAGCAAATCCGACACTCGGACAACGGCGTCGGCAAGTTGGTCAATGTCCAAACGGTTGTTTTCAATGTCGTCAACAATCGATTCTATTTCCTCGATAGTTTTTTCGTAAGAGAATTTTGTTGCCATAACTTACTGTATATAATTAATAATCAAATCTTTCAAGATTTTTCCGCAACTTGCCGTTTGGCAGCTTTTGCTTCCAAATACTGTTTTAAGATTTCTGGCGTAGTCTTCCACCTCTCCTGCATCCAAACCCACTGTTGTGGATATTTTCGAATAATCGACTCTATTATATGGTTGTAAATCTGCGTATTGTACCTAATTGAATCTGTTGTGTCGGATTTAGTGACAAACGGCACTTCGGGCAGGATTTCAAAAGTGTAAGTGTTTGTTTCATTGTCGCGAACAGTATACATCGGCACCACAGCCGCACCAGTGTCAATAACCAACCTTGCACAACCAATCGGCGTATATGCCTGGTGACCAAGAAATTGCAAAAACTCACCTTTTATGCTTTTGCTGTCGTGGTCAATCATCATTATCAGGCATTCGCCGCTTTTCAGCGTGTCAACCAAAGTATCGTAACAACGAATCCGCTCCACATCGCGCATCCCGCGCGACTCGCGCAAATTCACCATCATGTGGTCGAGAGCCTTGTTTTTGATTGGGCTGCTCACGCCTGTTGTCTTATATCCCAAAATGGGCGGCAAAATAGCCGAAAACTCCCAGCCATGTGTATGCGGCACAAGGCAAATGACGCCACGGCCTTCGTTATATGCTTTTTGCAAATGTTCTTCGCCATTGATTTTGAAATATTTAGAAAATTGCTCACGAGTCTTCTTCTTGCTTAATATGGCGTAATCGGTGAACGTTTTAGCCAACGAAGCATAAACCTGCTGGCCAAATCGTTTGTATTCGCCATCCTGCTTTTCAGGTCCGAAAACAAATTCCAGATTGCGCTCAATTACCCGTCGAGTCTTTGTCATAAGTAAGTATAGTTGGCGAGCGGCGAACCCATGCCAAGCCAGCAATAACTTGCGCGGCATGAACTTGCTGAGCGTAATGACCGACCAAAGCAACCCATATACAATGGTATCGCGCACTGGCCTAATTACATATATTTTAAATTTCGTCGCCATCCTACTGAATTATCGTATTTTTATGTCACTCAATCATTTAATCTCCTACCCGACGCTTTGAGCATATCGCTGATACCACCATTGAACTTTCGCGCCTTCAGCAATGTTTCAATCGGCACGTGCATACGGTATTTCCAATAGTTGCGCGGATTGGCGGGCACGTTAATTCGCTCTTGTTCTGGATTTTTCACACGGAAATCAGGGTTCAGCGCGAAGTAATCCTGAATGGGAATCATCACGCACATTGCAGGCGATTGCAAATGGCTGTCGATTATCATTTTACAAATATCGACACTGGCCGCCGCAGGCGCTTTGCCTTTCTGTTTCAGCCAGTTGCTGAAGTAGCGCTGCGTCGATTCGGCATTCTCCTCCCACCAGCCACGAATGGTTGAAATGTCGTGGGTTGACGTTGCGCAAACCGACGTATACGGAATTGTCTGCAAATCAACAAATTCGGTAAAAGTTTTCGGCATCCGCTGTATTTCAAGGCTCAATATGCCCAACTCATCCATCACGGGCTTCACGCAGTTCGGAATCATTCCCAAATCCTCGCCGCAGACCAGCATATCGCTCGCTTTGAGCAGCGCCGACAGTTTCACTTCGGCCTCACGGCGCCAAAACGCATCGTGACGGTGGTAGAAATAATCCTCATAAACAGCGTCTAACAACTGTTGGGTAGGCTTCGGCAGCCGCGCGTACGACGACGTTTTCTGCAAGTCGATACGCGGGTGGTAGCCGCCTGTGGCCTCGTCTTTGAGCAGCAGCACATCGGCGGCCACAGTGAGCAGACCGTTGAGCAGTTGGCGTTTCGGCTTCGAAAGTGAATCGGGGTCGCTCGCACCGACTATCTTGTTGTAAATCAGCCGTTGGGTGGCGTATTCAGGTTTCAGTCTGAAAAGGCCGTTCGGTTGACGGTCGAGATATGTTTTCTTTACCTTTTCTGCCTGATTTCCAAATAGTTTATCGATTGTTTCGGCATCGGTTGCGGGAATGCAGGCATCGGCATAATCGATTACAATGCCACGCTCAAACAGTTCAGCCTCCGTCAGCGGCAACGACGGGTTGAAATGCCCCAAAATGCCGTGTACAGCCGACGTTGGGATTTCCCAAATGCGGAAAAAACCGAGAATGTGGTCGATTCGGTAGGCGTCGAAATAACTGTTCATCTTTGCCAAACGCCGCCGCCACCAAGCGTAACCGTCCTGCGCCATCCGCTCCCAATTGTAGGTGGGAAAGCCCCAATTCTGGCCGTTCTCCGAGAAGAAATCGGGCGGCGCACCTGCCTGACCGTCAAAGTTATAGAGTTCGGGGGCGCACCACGCGTCAACGCTGCAGCGGCTAATGCCAATCGGCAAATCGCCTTTCAGAATTATGCCGCACTTGCGGGCGTGCGCAGTCGCTTCGCGCAACTGGTGGTCGAGTTCGTATTGCACATAGCACCAGTAAGTTACGTCGGCATAGTATGGCGAATCGGACTTGAACATCTCGCGCACTTCGCGCTCCGAATACTTCGCAAATTTGCCCCAGCAGTTGAAATCGTCTGTGCGGAATTTGTCGCGCAACGCACTGAACGCCGCGTAAGGCTCAAGCCATTCGGCGCTTTGTTTTATAAACCGCTTAAAGTCTTTATTATCAATAATTTCGCTTTGATTCTGACCGAACACTGCACGGCAATAATCGAGTTTCAGTTTTATAACGCGCTCGTAATCAACATCCTGTTCTGCATTAAGTTTTTGCGCAGCATCTTCAATTTGTTTTTGTTGCTGATTATCAGCAAGTTTGCCAATTTTGAAAATATCAAGGAAAAGCGGATTGAGCGCAAACACCGAAATTGCGTTGTATGGGTACGAATCGAGAAACGAATATGTTGATATTGTGTCGTTTATGGGCAAAATTTGTATCATTTTCAGTCCCACGCGAGAAGCCCAATCAATGAGTTTTTTCAGGTCGCTGAAATCGCCCACGCCGCAACTGTCGGCCGTGCGCAGCGAGAAAACAGGCACGTTGACGCCCGCAATACGCACTTTGCTGTCGGACATTGTGAGCACACCATCGTCGATTCGGAAAAGTGCTGGCGACTGCGGATAAGTATCTACAAATCTGTGGTTTGCGCCTGGCTGCCAATAAACGAACGTGTCGTCGACAGTGTCCTTGATAACATATTTATATTCAAACTCTGCTGGTAAATCGCAGAGCGACAATCTGATATGCCACGTTGCATATCGGGCCACCGACATCGGAAGCATTTCCGTCCAGTTGCCTAACTGACTGCAATTGCCTGTCAGACAGACATATTGCGTTGGTTTAAGCATCGGCACACAGCACGTCAGTTCGAGTTGGCAGCCCGCAAAGCGTTTGCTCTGCGGCTTGTCGGCAAAACGACTGTTGGCGGGGAAAAGCACATCGGTGAAGGCAGAACTCAAATAGGCAGCCTGCTCCTTCGGCAACTCCTGCCAAGTGTCAATACAGTGGCACGCGGCGGCATCTTGCGGCGCTTCGGGCAGAACCCGCACTCGGCCCACTTCCATCGTGTACTGCTTATTCTGCTCATCCACAACAACATACTTATAATAAACCGTTTCGGTGCACTCGCATTCAATGGTTGCCCGCCAGCGGTTCAAATCGCAGCACTCAAGCGGCAAAGCATTGTCCAAATCCCACATTCCCAACTCTTTCGACGAGCCAGTAACAACCAACTTCTGTCCCCATTGGGTTGGGCAATAGCAATCGAAATGGTATACCATAAGTTAGTTATAAGTTGTATGTTAATAAGTTATAAGTTTTTGTTTAGAAGTTTAGACGCTTCGCTGTTGAGAAGGTTTAGAATTTTAATTATTGATTATCAAAACTTTACTCTTTACTCTCTACACCTTACTCTTTACTCTCTACACTTTACTCACTTACTCAACAAATAACGTTCGGCGTCGAGTGCGGCCTTGCAGCCCGAACCAGCGGCCACAATGGCCTGACGGTAGGTGCGGTCCATCACATCGCCGCAAGCGAAAACGCCTGGCACATTGGTGCGCGACGAGTTGGGTTCGGTCAGAATATAGCCGTCTTCGTCGGTCCTCACAAACGGCTGAAAAACAGCGCTATTCGGATGATGGCCGATTGCAAGGAAGAATCCGTCAATCTTAATCTGGCGGCGCTCCTCGTCGGGCGTTCCCTGACGGTAAACCAAATTAGCACCCTCAACAACGCCATCGCCGAACAAGTCTAAAGTATTGTGTTCGAACAAAATTTCGATGTTCGGGGTGTTCATCACGCGCTCCTGCATCGCCTTCGACGCACGCAGAAAGTTTTTGCGCACAATCATATACACCTTGTTGCAAAGGTGCGCCAGATAAGTGGCCTCCTCGCAGGCAGTGTCGCCGCCGCCAACCACCGCAACATCCTTTTTGCGGTAGAAAAATCCGTCGCACGTGGCGCAAGCCGAAACACCGCTTCCGCGATATTTCTCCTCCGACGGCAGTCCAAGATATTTGGCCGTTGCACCAGTGGCGATTATAACAGCCTCGGCATCAATCAGTTTCTCATCGTCAACGGTAACCAAATGGCGGCCATCGGCAAAATCAACTTTTGTGACCGTGCCAAACCGGATGTCGGTGCCCAAACGCTCGGCCTGCTGACGGAATTCCTCCATCATCTGATTGCCGTCAACACCATTCGGATAGCCTGGAAAATTCTCAATTTCAGTAGTTTGCGTCAGTTGACCGCCAGCCTGCAATCCTTGCACCAAAACAGGCGACAGATTGGCGCGCGAAGCATAGATTGCCGCCGTATAACCCGCTGGTCCTGAACCAATTATCAAGACTTTTACTTTTTCTGTTTCCATAATTGTAAAATTTAAAGACAAACATAAAAAGAGAATTCATTTCATAGGCAACTGGTTATATGCAAGTGCTAACACATAATTAACATATGGTTATAATCGACATATGCAGCACGACAAAAAATCCCCCGCCAGATATTTCACCTGCGGGGGATTGAGAATTAACGCTGTTTTTGTCTGATTACTCGTCCTTCTGCAGCAATCCGTCTTCGTCTATCTTCCACTGACTGCCATCATTGCCAGGCGTGACTGTAAACATTTCTGCAGTAATGAGATAACCATTCGGCTTGGTAATTAACGGCGTACCTTCTGTATAATCTGCCGGCTTAACAGCCACTCCTGTGCCGTTGAAGCTGCCGTCCAGGGTTATGGTTTTTCCTGAACCCAAAACCACATTGGCCGAAGCATTGTTCTTGAGTGTAAATGCACCGCTGACACTGGCATTACCGACAACAGCGCCACCGGCAAGTGTTACGGTTGCATCTTCGCCAACAGTGAGCGTACTAATGGCAAGATTCTCGACAACCACAGGCGTTGATGTGCTAATGGCGATGCTGCCGCTGATGTTGTCTGTTCTGTGGCCGCTGCGCAAAGTTATCTGCCGTGCCTTGATGGTGCCGCTAAGCGTTTGCTCGCCGCCAAGCTCTCCATCGACAAAGATGGTGTAGCTGGTGTACTTGTCAATCATTTTGCTTGCAGCCTGCTGAATGGTTGCAAACGGGTTTGCGCGTGTGCCATCGTTGCTGTCATCATTTCCATCCGGGCTCACATAGAATACCGTTGTGGTAATTGGCACCCAAACAGGGCGGATATAATATTCGCTTATACGCGAATATGTGCTAAAACTATAATCATTGTTTTTTTCAAATAACACGCGTTTGGCATAAGAACCGTTAGCAGCGACCGAAGTCCAATAGTAGATACTAGAACTGTAAGGTATAGCTAGATTGCCCGAACCCGACGGGTCACCTGTCTGCGAATAGTCGCCAGTTTTTCTATGAACACCTTTTTTATATTCATCACTGGTTCTGTACACTTTCCATGTCTGGTTAGTACCATCACACTTCCAGAAGCAGTTTTCCCACAATTCCTTCCAGTCTTCATCGGTTGGTACGCGCCAATATCCACCCCAATTGGCGTATGCCGGATCGTCTTCCAACTCAAGCACATCGCCGGCATCATACGTCTTACTCAGCGATGGGTTTGCGGTACTATTCAAATCTGTTGCACCCCATTTAACTTTGTTTCCGTATTTTCCCAAATATGACGAACCATATTGGGTATAGACTGCTTCGGTTTCGGGTTTTATGCTGCTGCCCAAATTAACGGCAGCCCATTTTTTGCCGCTCGGTAAGCCAAGGTCAATCTTTGCATGCGTATCGGCAGAGCCATTGTCCGAAACGTCGGCAACAAGACGGACGCACATTCCATAATCATGCCGGTAGTTGGCGTTGGTTGTCAACTCACTGGTAGTGAATTGCACGTTGCTGCCGCTAGCTGTCCAATAGAAACCATAGGGGGGCTCCATGCCTGTTGCGTAAGTGCCATCGGCATTATAAGAGCCATGTTCAATTTTGATTGTTTTTGTTTGTTCGCCGCTCACATTGTCGGTCATTACTTCAACATACCTGTATCCCAAGGCTGGTAGGAACACGGCTCCGTTAGCTTCCAACAGCTGCCATTGCTCTTCGGTGAGAGTGTTGGTCTCGTAACCAACTTTCCCATTATTTGTCGGACTTGCTCCTGGCGTGAAGCTGATTCCTGCGGCAGTAAAATCTTGCTGAGTCATAGTCCAGTTGTCGGGGAAGATAATAACACCAAGTACGTGACTGTTGCCGCTGAAGTTGATTCGTGCTTTACCGAATTTCTTCTGCGAGTCGCTTGTTGTTCCGCGACCGTTGAACAGGTAGCTCCACTCGTCGGCAGTGAGTGTACGCCACATTCCGTGGGTGTTACCACCGTTGCTGATGGCGTTGTAAACACCCCAGTCGGCATTGGCGTTAGAGCCTGTCATGCTGGTTTGCAGATAGTCGGTTTGCGTATTATCGGACGAGTAAGGCTGGTACTGTTTTGCGCCGCTGTTCCAGCCACTTGTGCCGTAGCCGAAGCGGTTAATCCAGCCAGTGTTGTCGGCCGATATATTTATGTTTCCGTTATAATCGCCCTTGTCGGTCTGGCTGTCGGCAAAACTCCATTCATCTTCACTTGCCAAATATTGCAGATTGCCTTTCGAGAAGCGGACTGTTTTATTATCAGAAACAGAGAATAATCCTTGAAGAGCGCCATCAACTGTACTGTTGTCGCCAGTTGCGGCTTTCTGCAATTGTCCGTTGTTGTCGATAGTCCACTCAATAGGCAGTTCTGCACCAAATGTGTTGATAACCGTTTGTTTTTCAACGGTAAATCTGCTGAAATGCGCTGTGTTACCCGATGTAACTACCGGGGTGTTCGCCAGATATGTTTGCGGAACAATCATGGCGACATTGCTGTTCGACAAATCGCCACTAACATTGATGGTGGTGCCTGATGCCAGATAGACATTGTTATAGCTGCCATACCAGCACAATTGGGCGTTGCCGCTAATGTTGAATACCGAACCGCTGCCCATATACACACCGTTACCCTTAGCATTATCAACACTTGGATTGTTGTTATTGTAGATGTAGCCGCCATTCATTGTGAATGTGCTAACGGCCGAGCCGCTTTTTGCTTTCAGGTACACGCCGCCACCATTAGTTGCATTGTTATTATAAATGGATCCCCCACTCATCTCGAACGTGGCATTGGTGTTGACATATACACCACCACCATTAGTTGTTTCATCAGAATTGCTGTTGCTGTTGTTTTCACGTATAGAGCCATTTTCAAGTTTAAATGTGCCTGCTTTCACATACACGCCGCCACCATAAGTCGCACTGTTATTATAAATATACACATCGTTGCTTATGGTTAGTGTTCCACCGGCCACATACACGCCGCCACCATAATTGGCAGAGTTTTCCGTAATGCCTGATATGGTAATTCGGCTGTTGCCATCGACGGTTGCAAAGTACACTCCACCGCCATTGTCGTTGGCACTATTGTTGGATATGCTCGAATAGTTATCAATTTCGATATTTCCGCCTGTGGCCACATACACACCGCCGCCATTATCGGCAGAGCAATACTCAATTGTTGAGCTTGAGAGAGTCAGGCTGCCGCCATTGGCTATATACACGCCACCACCATTTTCGGCAGAGAAGTACCGAATTTGTGAGTTGTTGAGCGACAGTGTGCCGGCCACATAAGCTGCACCAACACTTGCATTGTCTGTTATGCTGCCATCGTCGTATTCGCGGCCGCAAACAAGGCAGTTGTCAAGTGTGAGAGATGCGTTTTTAGCCACATTCACAATTCTGTCGTTCGAAAGGCGCGCAAAGTGACTCATGTTGGTAATGGTGATGGGCACTGTGGTGTTGATGTCGATGGGGTGTTCGGCATCAGAAGTGCCATCAATGGAGTTGCAATACTCAAGGTCGATGGTTATGCCGGACGATTTACCATTCATGTCGGAACCAACTGCAATGTCGCCCAGCCAACTGCTGAATTTTATTGTGTGGGTGCCAGTGCTGTTGCCTTCATCGGCTATATGCTGCAAGGCGCGCCCGAGAGTTTTGTACGGAATAGTGTTACCATTGCCAATCTCATCATTACCATTGGTGCCGTTAACCATTATAGGCGGAATTGGTTCAAAAACCGCTTCATAATAGCAACGGTCATCATCAACCACAACTTGCAGCGGATTGCTGAAATAAGCATAACCATAAGATGAGTAAGAATTTTCTTTCTTCAGCCAACATTTAAACACCATACCTTCTGGAACCGTCAGAGCTTCGAGCGTAGCAGTGCTGCCATAAACAGCGTTCTTTACCATTGATGTCTCAAGCCAATATCCGTTACCAACCAATTCCTGTTCGTTAGAACCTTCCGATGTAGTCACTCGGCCCCAAAAACTATAATCGGCATCATCATTAATCATCATCGTAACTTGACAACCGGCAAATGGCTTACTACTGTTCAGGTTAACTGTATAGCGCTCGTACATTGGCTCATTGTTGTACGGATTAAGTAAGGCCACATCAAAAATATAGTCACTGAGCTTGGCAAGTGGATGAACAACGAGCTGTGTGCCATTACTACTAGAATAATATGAACTAACCATGACAACAGCATTTTCCAGAATTGTTGTTTCTTGGCCGTCGGTGTCGAAAAGAATCTTACCGTTTGAACGACAAGGAAGCACCATTCCTTTCTCATCAACTGAAGCTAAAATCATATAACCATAATCATGATAATGCTCAACATCATTTTCATCAGTATATGACAAATCTGATGAAAATTCATAATAACCCTGCAGATAATTTCCGTGATAATTGTTTTGAATTGTTGACCACAATTCAGAAGACTTGAATTCTTCTTCATCATACAACTCATTATCTCTTCTCGCAGTATCACTTATATATACCTTAAACCAGTCTTTTTCATTAAATGGGCGTGCTTGACGCAGTTCTCCGTCGAGAGCAATGTCACCATTAAACCACAGGAAATTGTCTTGTTTCTGTATGGCAAAGGTGGAGTCGCCAGGCGAAGCAATGGTCAGTGATTTTGTGCTGAGCCGGGTGCTGTCGGTGGTGACGGTCAGATATGTGTTTTGATCAGCCTTTGTTGCATCTCGCCCAACAATTAGGAAACCGCTGCGGCGAACTTTCGAGTTATCCTGGCCATCAACATAAACGGTTGTCTGGTTACCGTCAATTTTGAGAACATCGGAATAATTGTCTTTTGTCGCATCACGGCCGGTGATCAAGAAACCACTACGACGGATTTTATCGTTGTCAGAAGCATCAACATAGATGTGTGTTCCATTCTCGTCAACGGCCATATATCGATTATTAATGTCCTTTGTCGCATCGCGGCCGGTTATCAAAAAGCCACTGCGACGTATTTTTTCGTTGTTGTCGACACCATTTACATAAATAGTTGTTCCGTCAGTAGTCACAGAGAAATATTCTTGCGCTGCTCCATCTTTAGTGGCATCACGACCTGTGATCAGGAAACCACTGCGGCGGATTTTTCCTGCATCAGTGTCATCGACATACACAACAATACCATCATTGGTCACAGCAAAAACAGGATTGCCGTTGCGGTCGTTGACTTCGAAGAGCGTCTCGCTGCCTTTGGCCGCTGCATTCGGTTTGGCCACGCCACCCGATTTGCTCGCGTACATGGCGTACGGCGCGGGCGATATTTTTGTCTCGCCAAGAGTGATGTATTTATTCCCGCCTGCAGGGTCAACTTCAACCTTCAAGGTGATGTCGAGCGTGTGCCACGGCACATCGGCAAAGCTGCCCGATTTTTTCTCGCCCTTGCCAATCTCAACTGTGATGTTGCCATACTGGTTGGTCTTGGTTTTCCACGTCTCAACGTAGTAGGTTTGTCCGCCCTGCATCAGACTAAACTGCAGCCCGACTTCCTTTTCGGTGATAAGGGTTCCTTCGCTGTCGCGAATAACCGCCTGATAGGCGAAACTCTCTTGTGCAACAGTCTGCACTGTGGCTGTAATGGCCAATGCCACAACCGCCAACGCACTCATGAAAAATTTTCTCATTTTGCTATGTGTTAATCAATTAAATAATTCAGCTTAAAGCCTAAACAAAACCTACGGATTGGTTCAGGCTACAAGTGGCAAATGTAACATTTTTGGGCTACGGATTGCGAAATGTTTTCGTTGTACAGAATGATTTTTCAACAATGAGGAAACACAAACACAAACAGAAAACACAAACAGAAAACACAAACACAAACAAACCGATTGCAGCCGTTAATTCAGCGCAGCATCCCTACTATTGCTTATCATCTTCAACTTTCGCCCCCACATTACTAGTGCCTAAAAAAATCTTTGCCCAAAACGCCAAACAAATTACATTTGTGCCAACGAAAAATTGTGGCAATGGCAGAATCGACATTCTCGCAACTGGGTACTATTGAAGACATTGGCGACAGTGTCATCACCGTTCGCATCGACTGCAACTCGGCTTGCAGCGCCTGCCACTCGAAAGACGTCTGCCTGTCGACCGACAAGGCGGTGAAGCACATTACCATTGAGCCCGACGGGCGCGTTTTTGCTGTTGGCCAACAGGTTACGGTTTACGGTCAGAAGCAACTGGCCACAAAAGCCTTGTTCTGGGGCTACATTGCGCCGCTGCTGCTGGTGATTGCGGTGCTGGCGGGAATGATTATGGCCGGATTCGCGGAAGCGGTGGCCGGACTGACCGCACTTTTGGCGCTCGCCCCCTACTATCTGGCACTTTTTTTGCTTCGCGACCGCTTCAAACGGACATTCATTTTTAAAATCAAATAAATATGGAAATTGTTTTGTACAGTGTGATTGCTTTGGGCTTGCTGGGACTGGTGCTTGCCGCCGTCCTGTATGTTGTGGCTCAAAAGTTCAAGGTACAAGAAGACCCGCGCATTGACGAGATTGTTGCGCTGCTGCCTGGTGCAAACTGCGGCGGCTGCGGCTACCCCGGCTGTCGCGGTCTGGCAAGTGCCTTTGTGTCGGCTACCGACATTTCGGGACTGAAATGCCCCGCTTCGTCGGCAGAGACAATGAAGAAGATTGGCGCAATCCTTGGTCAGGAAGTGGTTGAGAGTGAGCCGAAAATTGCAGTGGTTCGCTGCAACGGCTCGTGCCAAAACCGCCCGAAGGTGAACCGCTACGACGGCGCTCAATCGTGTGCCTTTGCCGCAACGCTGTTTGCTGGCGACACCAACTGCAGCTTCGGCTGTCTGGGACACGGCGACTGCGTGGCCGCCTGCCGTTTCGACGCCATCAGCATCAACCCTGAAACGGGGCTGCCTGTGGTCGACGAAAGCAAGTGCGTGGCTTGCGGTGCGTGCGTCAAGGCGTGTCCGAAGGGAATCATCGAACTGCGTAACCGCGGCAAGAAGGACCGCCGCCTGTTTGTGTCGTGCGTGAACAAAGACAAGGGCGCAGTGGCCCGCAAAGCCTGCACGGCTGCCTGCATCGGCTGCGGCAAGTGCACGAAGGTGTGCGCGTTTGACGCCATCACGGTTGAGAACAATGTGGCTTACATCGACTTTGAAAAGTGCAAAATGTGCCGCAAGTGCGCCGCCGAATGCCCGACGGGTGCCATCCACGAAGTGAACTTCCCGCCCCGCCCGCCAAAGGCCGAGGCCACCGAAGAGAAACCTGTACAAACTAACGCATAAAGTCATCTGCTTATGTTCAAGACATTTAAAATAGGCGGTGTGCATCCTGAAGCCAACAAACTATCAGCCGCCAACGCAATAGTAAGTGCACAATTGCCCAAAACAGCCATCATTTCGCTGGCGCAGCACATTGGCGCGCCGGCCAACGCCGTGGTGCAAAAGGGCGACAAGGTGAAGGTGGGCCAACTGATTGGCGAGGCCAACGGCTTTGTTTCGGCAAACATCCACTCTTCGGTTTCGGGAACGGTGTCGAAGGTTGATTTGGCCGTCGACGTTGCAGGATTCAAGAAACCTGCGGTGTTCATCGACGTTGAGGGTGACGAGTGGCTCGAGACCATCGACCGCACCGACACTCTGGTTGAAGAGATTAAAGACGACGCCAAAACCATTGTGGGCAAGATTAAAGACGCCGGCATTGTTGGTATGGGCGGCGCAACATTCCCCGCTCACGTCAAGTTGGCCATCCCCGAAGGGAAAAAGGCTGACTTCCTGATTATCAACGGTGTGGAATGCGAGCCGTATCTGACTGCCGACCATCGGCTTATGCTCGAGAAGAGCCGCGAACTGATTGTGGGCGTGAAGATTCTTATGAAGGCCATCGGCGTTGAGAAAGCTTACATCGGCATTGAGGCCAACAAGCCCGACGCCATCAGCAAACTGACCGAACTCTGCCAAAAAGAGCAAGGCATTGAGGTTGTTCCGCTGAAACTGAAATATCCGCAAGGCGGTGAGAAACAGTTGATTAACGCTGTTTCGGGCCGCGAGGTGCCATCGGGCAAACTGCCGATTGACGCAGGCGCCGTGGTTCAGAACGTGGGCACCGCCTTTGCCGTGTACGAGGCCGTGCAGAAGAACAAACCGCTCATTGAGCGCATTGTGACTGTGACGGGCGACACCGTGGCAACACCGTCGAACTTCCGCGCACGCATTGGAACGCCTGTGGCCGAACTGATTGCTGCTGCCGGCGGCGACGTTGAGAAGAGTGGCAAAATCATCAGCGGCGGCCCAATGATGGGCAAGGCAATGGCCAATCTGGAATCGACCGTGACGAAAGGAACATCGGGCATTCTAATGCTGAACGAAGAGAAGGCCATGCGCCCCGAAGCCGGACCGTGCATCCGCTGCGCCAAGTGCGTGGACGCCTGCCCAATGGGACTTGAGCCATACTTGCTAATGCAATACAGCCAACGCCAAATGTGGGCCGAAGACGAGGCCAACCACATTATGGACTGCATTGAATGCGGCTGCTGCATATTCTCGTGCCCTGCCAAACGTCCGATTCTGGACTATGTGCGTTTGGGCAAAAACACTGTAGGTAAAATAATTAGAAGTAGAAAACAATAATGGGACAATTAGTTGTATCACCGTCGCCGCACACTCGCAGTAGTGTTTCAACCCCGAGCCTTATGTACGGGGTTATCGCGGCATTGCTTCCCGCGCTGGCCGTTTCAATCTATTATTTCGGCATCGGGTCGCTTATTGTAACTCTCACATCGGTAGCGAGTTGCGTTCTTTTCGAGTATCTGATTCAGAAATTCCTGCTCAAACAGCAACCAACGTTGAGCGACGGCTCTGCCATTCTGACGGGCCTTCTGCTGGCGTTCAACCTGCCGTCGAACCTGCCCATCGGCATAATAATAGTAGGTGCAGCCTTCGCCATCGGCGTTGGCAAAATGGCCTTCGGCGGACTCGGGCAGAACCTGTTCAACCCCGCACTTGCAGGTCGTGTGTTCCTGCTCATCTCGTTCCCCGTGCAAATGACCACGTGGCCTGTTCCAAAGGGCTTCGGCACCAATTACATCGACGCAGAGACAGGCGCAACCGCGCTGAATATGCTTAAGAACCACTTCGGCACTCTTCCTGGAAACACCGAAATGCTGCTCGGCCAAATGGGCGGCTCGCTTGGCGAGGTTTCGGCCATTGCGCTGCTCATCGGCTTTGCGTTCCTGCTCTTCAGACGCATCATCACCTGGCACATTCCGGTAACCATTTTCGCCACTGTGTTTGTATTCCAAGGAATCTTGTATCTGGCTGACCCCGTGCAGTTTGCTTCGCCTGTGGCCCACCTTTTGGCCGGCGGTCTTATGCTTGGCGCGATATTTATGGCAACCGACTATGTGACATCGCCAATGAGCATCTGCGGAAAAGTGGTTTACGCCATCGGCATCGGCGTTATAACAGTGGTAATCAGAAACTTCGGCTCGTTCCCAGAGGGAATGTCATTCGCCATTCTGATTATGAACGCCGTGACGCCGCTCATCAACACTTATATTAAACCAAAACGATTCGGGGAGGTAAAATAATGGCAAAACTTGAATCATCACTGAAGAATATGTTGCTGTCGCTCACGGCGATAGCACTGATTGCCGCCAGCCTTATGGCATCGCTCTACCGCGTGACATCGGAGCCGATACAGAAATCGAAGGAGCAGAAATCGGTTGACGCGATAAAGGCCGTGCTGCCCGCATTTGACAAGATTGAAAACGACACCGCCAACGGGCTCAACATCTTCAAGGCCTACAAGGCTGACGGACAGTTTGTTGGCGCGGCTGTGGAATCGCTGTCGAAAAACGGTTTCGGCGGCGAAATAAAAGTTATGGTGGGCTTCGACGCTCAAGGCTGCATCACCGAATACTCGGTTCTGGAGCAGAAGGAGACGCCGGGCCTTGGCACCAAAATGGTGACCTGGTTCCGTCCGCAGACCGAGAAGAAAAAGAGCCTGCTGGAGACCATCTTCCACTACGAGGTGAAAACGCCTGAAAAACAGAGTTCAATCATCGGCAAGAATCCGGCGGTGAACAAAATGACGGTGTCGAAAGACGGCGGCGAGATTGACGCCATCACAGCATCGACCATCAGTTCGAGGGCATTCCTTGAGAGCGTTCGCACGGCCTACAACGCCTACGCGGCCGCCAACAATCAGAAACCAACCGACGCCAACAGCGGCGCCACTCAAACAACGGAGGGCAATAACAATGAACAATAATCTGAAAATACTGCTGAACGGCCTGATTAAGGAGAACCCGACATTCGTTCTGCTGCTGGGTATGTGCCCCACACTGGGCACCACATCGTCGGCCATTAACGGAATGAGTATGGGATTGGCCACCACCTTTGTGCTAATCTGCTCAAACATAGTGATTTCGCTCATCAAGAACCTTGTCCCCGACAAGGTGCGCATTCCCGCCTACATTGTTGTGATTGCGGCCTTTGTGACAATGGTTGAAATGATTATGCAGGCCTACGTGCCGGCTCTGTACGCGAGTCTGGGCCTGTTCATCCCGCTTATTGTGGTGAACTGCATTGTTCTGGGCCGCGCCGAAGCCTTCGCCGCCAAAAACAGCGTTGTGCCGTCAATGTTCGACGGACTGGGCATCGGCCTTGGCTTCACGCTTGCGCTGACACTGCTCGGAAGCATCCGCGAACTGCTTGGAACGGGCAAGATTTTCGATTTTGCCATCTATCCCGAAAGTTACGGAATGCTGCTGTTTGTGCTGGCACCGGGCGCCTTCATCGCGCTGGGCTTCCTGATTGCGATTGTCAACAAATTACGTAAATCTTAAAAAAGGCTGAACTATGGAATACTTGTTAATGTTTATAGCGGCGGTTTTTGTAAACAACATTGTGCTGTCGCAATTCCTGGGCATCTGCCCGTTCCTGGGTGTATCGAAGAAAGTGAGCACCGCGCTCGGAATGGCCGGCGCCGTGGCCTTTGTGCTTGTGCTCGCCACCATTGTAACCTATCTGGCCAACGCCTGCATTCTGGTTCCGTTCGGCCTTGAGTACTTGCGGACCATCACCTTCATTCTGATTATCGCCGCACTGGTGCAAATGGTTGAGATTGTGCTGAAAAAGGTGTCGCCCGCGCTCTATCAGGCGCTGGGCGTGTTCCTGCCGCTCATCACCACCAACTGCTGCATTCTTGGCGTTGCCATCTTGGTGATTCAGAAAGACTACAACCTGCTTGAGAGCGTGGTTTACGCCTTCTCGAACGCCATCGGCTTCGGCTTTGCGCTGGTTCTGTTTGCCGGCTTGCGCGAACAGATTGAGTTCTCTGAAACACCGAAAGCAATGAAGGGAATGCCTATCGCACTCGTCACCGCCGGCATTCTGGCAATGGCGTTTATGGGATTCTCGGGACTGGTGAAATAAGGATTGAAGGATTGAAGGATTGAAGTTAGAATTCTATACGAAATGACAAAGAAAGCCTTCTGCGGAGGGCTTTTTTTGTGTTCGGGATATTGCGGTTTTGTGGTGATTTGGCATCGATTTTCCCTGAAAAAACACTAAATTGCAAACCGATAAAAAAAGCAGCGCACTGCATTTTACAATGGCAAAAAAAAGTGAACCGACTTATGTGCCGCCGTTTACGGTGAGTGATGAGATAACAACGCTTGTGGCCGACATTGCCGAAGCGATTGGACACCTTACGGCCATTGCCGAAACACAGCCAACACCGCAACTGCGCAAACTGAATCGGATAAAAACAATTCAATCGTCGCTGGCCATAGAGAACAACACACTTTCGATTGAGCAAGTAACGGCCATTCTGGAAGGGAAACGAGTACTTGGGCCGCCCAACGAGATTCAAGAAGTAAAAAATGCCATCGACGCATACGAATTGCTGTTCGAACTGAATCCATACAACGAAAAAGATTTGTTGCGCGCCCACAAACTTATGATGACCGACCTTGTGCGCGAGAACGGACGTTTCAGACAAGGCGGCGTTGGGGTGTTCGACGGCGAAAAATGCATTCATCTGGCACCGCCAGCACAGCGCGTGCCCTTGCTCATTGCCGACTTGCTGCATTGGGTGAAACTAACCAAAGTGCATCCGCTTATCAGTTCGTGCGTTTTCCACTATGAATTTGAATTTATTCACCCTTTTGCCGACGGCAACGGCCGTATGGGGCGAATGTGGCAAACACTTTTGCTGATGCAGTGGAACCCCATTCTTGCTTGGATTCCTGTTGAAACAATTGTAAAAGAGCACCAACAAGATTACTACGCCGCCATTGCGCAAAGCGACCGCGAGGCTTCTAGCACATCATTCATTACATATATGCTCAACTGTTTGAAGCAGGCTGTGAACGAAATGCGAAAAAGTAACCAGAAAAGTAACCAGAAAAGTAACCAGAAAATACTCAACGCAATGAAGGACAATCCGAAGGTTACTATACGTGAACTGCAAGAAGTTACTGGTCTTTCGGAAAGCGGAGTGAAAAAGATAATCCGACAACTCAAAGCCGAAAACGCCATCTACCGCTCTGGCAGTGACAAAAACGGCCTTTGGATTGTAAACCACAACTGAAGCGTTGAAAAAACACCGAAAGCAATGAAGGGAATGCCTATCGCACTCGTCACCGCCGGCATTCTGGCAATGGCGTTTATGGGATTCTCGGGACTTGTAAAATAATGACTGAATAACAGATTAATTGAATAACTGAAAAGGCTTCCGGGTACGGAGGCCTTTTTTGTTTGGGGCCTTCCCTATTGGGGAAAATTTGATTTCGTTATAAGGCAAACATTCCTATATTTGAAAAATTTTGGGATAACGAATGTTCGCATTCGTAGAGACGCGCCATGGCACGTCTCTACAGAAACAATCGACAAAAAATTAATAAACAATAAAATACGATTCTATGAAACGCATTTTTTCTCTTTTATTCGCCGCAATGCTTGCAGGGCAGGCGTGGGCAACAGACAATTTTGATTTTTCAGCCGTTTGCAGCAGTGGGCAGACATTGTACTACAAAATCACAAGCAGCACTGAACCATTCACCGTTGCTGTCACCTATCCAAAAAAAGTGAATTACAATTATTATGTTGGTTATACAGAACCCGAGGGCAACATTGTGATTCCCGAGGAAGCTGAAAACAATGGCACAAAGTACAATGTGACGTGTATTGGTAAATCTGCGTTCAGCAAGTGCGAAAAAATAAAATCAGTTATTATTCCTAACACGGTTACAAGCATTGAGTACTCTGCATTTGCTTTTTGCTCAATAGAATCTGTTACCATTGGCAATTCAGTAACTACAATTGGCAATCAGGCATTCCGCAACACCGATATAACAACAATCACCATCCCCAATTCGGTTACAAGCATTGAATACAGCGCGTTTTATGAGTGCTACGACCTAAATTCTATTACCATTCCAAGTACTGTTACAAACATTGGTGATGGTGTGTGCGCAAGTTGCTTCGATTTGACAGAAATAAACGTAGAAAGTGGAAATGCAGAATATACATCTGAAAATGGAGTCCTTTTTAATAAAAATAAGACAACTATTATGTGTTACCCTGCTGGTAAAACAGATTCGTCATATACTATTCCAAACGGGGTTACGAATATTGCCAATGATGCATTCAATGATTGCTTCAGACTTACATCAATTACAATACCCAATTCGGTTACATCCATTGGTAGGTTAGCGTTTTTTGAATGTGAGAATATAAAATCGGTTTCTATCCCCAACTCGGTTACAAGCATTGGCGACGATGCGTTCTATGGTTGCAGCGGTCTGACATCTGTCACCATTCCCAATTCGGTTACTAGCATTGGCGACGATGCGTTCGATGGTTGCACTAACTCAACTATTATTTGTGAGGCGGAAACTAAACCTGAAGGATGGGACAATGGCTGGGACTCGGATGGCGGTAAGGTTGTTTGGAATGTGCAAGTTTCCGAGAATAATGATTTTGAGTTCAAATACGATTCAAATCAAGACGATAAGGTGGCTACTTTGGTGAAATATAAAGGAAATGCCGATACTGTTTCTGTTCCAAGTGCTGTTTTTGTTGATGGAACAATATATACGGTCACTCAAATTGGTGACGAGGCGTTCAACGGTTGCGCGAGTGTGAAATCGATAAAACTGCCATCGAGCATAAAAAGTTATGGCAAAATGGCTTTCAAGAATTGCACGGCACTTAAATTCCTTTTTGTTTCCCAATCAGTTGCAAACATTGGTGAAGATGCATTCAATGGCTGCACAACTGTCACTATTGCTTGTGAGGCAGATAGCAAGCCTATATTTTGGGACGATAATTGGAACAAAAACGGAGGCAGAGTTGTATGGAACGCTCAATTAGGCGAAAGCAAGGATTTTGAGTTTGAGTACGATTCGACTCTAGACGGCAATTATATAGCCCGTTTGGTAAAATACAAAGGCTATTCCGAATCGGTTTCAGTTCCAACTGTCATTATCACCGATAGCGTTGAATATACAGTTATATACGTAAATAAAGAAGCGTTCAGCGAGAATAAGCGTATCAAAACCGTCAAACTGCCGATCACACTTCGAGGATTTGGTGAAAGAGTGTTTAAAAATTGTACGGCATTGGAGTCAATAGTCATACCCGATTCGGTTGACAGAATCAGCGAGAGTATGTTTTATGGTTGCAGCAGCCTGAAATCTGTAGGGTTCAGCCCGTCGATGGAGTATATAATGAATGGCGCATTTGAGAAATCGGGATTGGAATTTGTTGCGCTCCCCAAAACTGTTACGTCCATCTATGACTTTGCATTTGCCGAATGCGAAAATCTGAAACTGGTTTACATACCCGAAACGGTTGTAAAAAATGAGTATTACGCATTTGTCGATTGCACTAACGCCACCATTTACTGTGCCGCCGCAAAACAACCCGAAACGTGGAAAGATATGTGGAATGAAGATGGCGGCAAGGTTGTGTGGGGACATTCTGTCCCTGCTGATTCAACGCTTGAGTTAGAGTTTGCAACAAAATCTGACGGCACGGCCACAATTACAAGATGCAACGATGTCACATCTGTTGATGTGCCAATGATGGTTATGGTTGATAGTTCGGTTTATTTTGTCACAAATATTAAAAGCCAACCTTTCTTTATTTGCAGTAATTTGAGCAGTATAAATGTTGAAAGCGAGAACGAATTTTTTTCATCTGTAGATGGCGTTTTGTTCAACAAAGAGAAAACAACACTGTTAGTATGCCCGCCAAATAAAACAGGAGCATACACAATTCCGAATACAGTCACGAACATCGGTTGGGGGGCATTTATGGGCTGTGAAGACTTGCAGTCAATCGAATTTCCTAATTCAGTTACAGAAATAGGTGGCTGGGCGTTTTCAGGTTGCGCTGGATTGGAATCGATATCCATTCCAAACAGTGTTACGAGCATTGGTGACGCTGCATTCCGCAGGTGTTTAGGATTAACAGAGATAACCATTCCCAAATCGGTTGTCAATATGGGCAGCGATGTGTTTGCCGAACACGAAACACCTATCACCGTCTATTGTGAAGTGTCAAAAAAACCTGATGGCTGGGATGATAATTGGGATAGCGCTTATGGCACAACACCTTGCGATGTTGTGTGGGCTGACAATACCCCCGTCACCGAAACGGCTGCCAATGCCGTCAACATCTACGCCCACGGCAACACCATTGTGGTTGAGAACGCAACGGAAGAAATCAGCGTTTATGATGCAATGGGACACCTTGTTGGTAGGGACGCGATTCATCGCGTCCGCGCAGAATTGCAGGTCAACACCGCAGGCCTTTACATTGTGAAGGTTGGCACCGTGGCAAAACGGGTGATGGTGAATGAATAACCAACAATAAATATCAACAAATATGAAACACAACACACTACGTAACAGCATTTTAGGACTTGCAGCCGTTTGCGGTGCATCGTTCTTCACATCGTGCTCGAACCAATCGGGCGCCGTAGCCGACACTGCGCCGGCAATGCCAGGCAACCCATTTCTGCCGCTCTGGGAGCATATTCCCGATGGCGAGCCTTACGTTTTTGAAGACCCCGACAATCCGGGCCAGCAGCGCGTCTATATCTACGGCTCGCACGACAGCCGCCTGACCGACTACTGCGGCCGCGAACTTGTGGTTTGGTCGGCATCGGTGGATAACCTGATGGAGTGGCGCTACGACGGCGAGATTTTCAGCGTGAACAAGAATGCCAACGGCGAACTGCTTCGCCCCGACAGCGTTGCTGATGTGCTTTTCGCGCCCGACGTTACGCTGGTAACCGCAGCCGACGGCACAAAGACCTATTATCTCTACCCCAACAATCAGGCCGGCGGCCGCAATGGAATGGTGTGCAAAAGCTCGCGCCCCGACGGTCCGTTTGAGGTTTGCAACTGGAGCAACGACAACCCGAACCGCACTGATGGCATTCTGGAGTTCGACCCCGCTGTGTTTGTCGATGACGACGGCAAGATTTACGGCTACTGGGGTTTCAACCGCTCGTATGCCGCCGAGCTCGACCCCGCCACAATGGCAACCGTGAAACCGGGGACGAAAATCGTAGAAGATATGGTTTCGGGACGTATGCAGGAGGGCATTTTCAGCTTCTTCGAGGCATCGTCAATCCGCAAGATAAAAGACAAATATGTGTTCATCTACAGCCGTTTCACCAAAGACGGCGAGTTTGGCCTGCCAGTGTCGAACTACACTCTGGCCTACGCTTACGGCGATAATCCGCTTGGTCCCTGGACCTACGGCGGCACTATTATCGACGGCCGCGGCCGCGAGGTGAACGAGCAGGGCGACACCATTGCGTCGGCCACCATCGACGGCAACACCCACGGCAGCATTTGCGAGATTAACGGACAATGGTACGTCTTCTACCATCGCCAAAGCGGTCTCAACGAGTATGCCCGCCAGGCAATGGTTGCGCCCATCAGCGTTGAGGTTGAGGAAGGCAAAGGCGGCAAGGTTGTCATCAGCGAGGGCGAGTACACTTCGGAAGGTTTCGCGCTCAACGGACTCGCCCCATTCGAGCGCCATTCGGCCGGCATAGCCTGCTGGTACACAGGCCCGAAGCCTGCCGTGCACACTTGGCCGAACAACACGTTCTACGGCTCGTATGTGGCCGCCACTTACGGCGAGGGCGACAAGTTTGAAGCGCCCTACGAACTGCGCAACAACACCAACCCGGTAGTGAACAACACCGATGGCTTGATTGTGGGCTATAAGTACTTCAACTTCGAGGCCGAGCGTATGGCCAACAAAGCTAATCTGATGCTCGTTTTGCGGCTTATTCCAGAAGGCATCGACGGCACCATCGAGATTATGCTCGACCGCCCCTGGGAATCGCAAGGCGGAAAAAAGATTGGCGAGACAAAAATAAATGGCAGCTGGGAGAAAGCTGATTGGGATGTGGCGATAGGTATCTCGAAAGAAGCCCAAGATAAATATCTCGCGGGCAAGCACGCCATCTACTTCGTTTTCAAGTCCGACACCAAAGAGAAATCGATCTGCACACTCAAGGACTTTGTTTTCACGTTCGATAAATGAATTTAGATTATACGCACAAGAAAGCCCGGTCGATTGATCGGGCTTTTTTTATGGGCAATAGCGCATATAAAACAGGGAAATACATTATCTGCATTCACTTGTATTTTTCTCGAAAATTTGCTTTGGATATTTAGCAGAGTAGTTTTACTTTTATGCGTTTTGTAATTTTCGTATAAAAAAGACGATTTATGAAGATAAAACTTAGCATCAGAAAAAAAATCAGCCTGTTTGTGCTGGTTCCACTTTCAGTATATATCATTGTTCTCATTGCATTCATTGGCGTAAAATTCGCCAACCAGTCGGAATTCGACAACGGTCACACCAGCCGTCTGCTGTCGGAAAGGTCGGCGGCACACGCTGAAATTGTGCTCAAAGACCACCAGTCGAACATCCGCACGCTGGCAAATCTGCTTTCTGGCAACCAAACCGAACTCGACGACGCCGGACGCGAATTCTACAAAGAGACATTGCTCAATTCTGCTAAAAACCAAATCTGCTGGACAATTCTTCCATCGACATTCTACGCTGATACAAATTATCAGGACAATGACTGGGTGCTTCTGCAAGCCGACAACGGAAACTTCAGTGTAACCGATGACAACGGTGTGATACAAAGCAACTTCGGACAAATACTGTCCACCACAAACACTACGTTCTTCAAGCCTTACGAGCACGATGGACAATGGCTGATGAACATCAGCTCACCAATATACCAAAACGGAAACATCTGCGGATTTGTCTGCAAATCGTTCAATATTAAGGACTTCGACCTTTTAGCCGAGAAGGTTGCGCAGCAGTTTAATGAAGAAGTCACCAAGCACCTGATTAACGAGAATGGAATAACAGTCTATTCGAGCATCTTCGCTGACATCAACAAACCGTTCACCTTGGGCTACGCCGACACAGCCGCCATCAACGGCATGAAAGCGCAAATCGTGCATGGCGACTATCTGAACAACGCATTTGAGCAGAACGGCGTGCCAATGTGCACCTACTTCACCCCCATCAACATCGGACCTGACTGCAACTGGTCGATGGCTCTCACCTTCCCCACTTCGAATGTGGCACGGGCATCGGCAGGTGTAATCAGAACAACAATGGTTGTGGCGATTATCGGCCTTATAATGATGATAGCCATAGTGCTGATTATCTCCATCAATCTTGCAAAATCAGTGAAAAGCACCACCAACGCTCTTGAAAAACTTGCCGTTGGCGACACCGAAAGCATCGAAACTCTAGACATCAAAACCAACGATGAGTTGGAAGATATGTCGAACTCTCTGAATCAGGTGGTTGACGGCATCCGCAAATCGGAAACCTTCGCTCTCAGCATTGGCAAAGGCGATTTCGATAGCGATTTCCACACACTCGGCAACAAAGACCGCCTGGGCGACGCTCTTATAAAAATGCGTGACAGCCTTGTCGAAAGTCAGAAAGTTGAAGCCAAACGCAAAGAAGAAGAAGAACTGCGCAACTGGGCTACCGAAGGAATTGCAAAATTCGCCGACATTCTGCGTCAGGATCAGAACAATATGAAATCGTTGGGCTACAACATTATGTCGAACCTTATCGACTACCTGAAAGTGAATCAAGGCGCATTGTTTGTAATAAACAACGATAACGAAGACGACATCTACTACTCGATGGTAACAGCCATCGCCTACGGCCGCGACAAGTATATGAAGAAGGACATCCGCGTGGGCGAAGGTCTTGTCGGACAGTGCATTTACGAGCACAAGACCATCTATCTGACCGAAGTGCCGGAAGACTACGTGAAAATCACATCGGGACTTGGCACCGCCAATCCGCGCTGCATTCTGATTGTGCCCTGCCTGCTCAACGAAGAGATGTATGGTGTTATTGAAATTGCATCGTTCAACGAACTGAAACCCTATGAGATTGAATTCGTTGAGAAACTCGGCGAGAGCATCGCGTCGACAGTTTCAAGCGTGAAAGTGGCCGAAAAGACCGCGAAACTGCTGCAAGCAAGCCAAACCCAAAGAGAAGAACTCACATCGCAGGAAGAAGAATTGAGACAGAATTTGGAAGAAATGCAGGCTACTCAAGAAGACCTTCGCCGCCAAATGGATGAAAACCAAGAGATGAAGGACGTGCTTTCGAAAGAAAAGGGCCTGATGGATTCATTGATGGATAACATTAACGACTACATCTACTTTAAAGATCTGGAAGGCAAATTCATACGCGTTTCCGAGTCATTCTTGAAATTGGTTGAAGTGAACTCATACGACGATGTGATTGGCAAGAGCGACTTCGACTTCTGCTCACAAAGTGAAGCCCAAAGCTACTTTGATGATGAGCAACGCATTATTAAAACCAAAAAACCTATACTGAACCAAATTCAGAAAGAACACCGCTTTGGCAGAACAATATACACTTCGATATCAAAATATCCTTTGTTCGACAGTTATGGAAATGTCATAGGCACATTCGGTCTGACATCAGATGTAACCAACTCTTTCTTGTCATCGGGTGCGCGTCAGGATGACAATAAGGCATAGAGCAAACGAAAGGACGTGAGCATCTGAAACGGCGCCATATTTCCGATAAACGCAAGTTGTGTAAAAACCATGACCAATCTGAAAGCCATTAAAGCCATAGCTTTCGATGCCGACGACACACTTTGGGATAACGAAACGTATTTTCTTGAAGTTGAGAAAAATATGTGCGATTTGCTGGCAGAATACGGCGATGAGCAAGCCATTTCAAAAAGTTTGTTCGCCACCGAGATGGCCAACATGGAAGACTACGGCTACGGTGCAATGGCCTACACTCTGTCGCTGATCGAGAATGCCATAAAAGTGAGCAATGGCAAGATTGACGCCAACCGGATTGCCCGAATAATGGAACTCGGACGCTCGCTGCTACACCTGAAAGCCACGCCATTTGAAGGCGTTGAAGATACTCTCATACAACTCAAAAATTCAAAACGCTACAAACTGGCTCTCTTCACCAAAGGCGAACTGCTCACACAAGAACACAAGCTGCAACGGTCGGGGCTTCTACCCTATTTTGACAACGTGGTGATTGTGAGCGACAAGCAGGAACAGCAATACACCGACCTTTGCGAAACGCTGGGCATCAACCCCGAAGAACTGCTGATGGTTGGCAACTCACTCAAATCGGATGTGCTGCCCGCACTTAACATTGGCGCCTGGGCGGTGCACATTCCCTACGAAGTGATGTGGCAGCACGAAGTGATTGACGATTTTGAACACCAACGGATGTTCCAACTAAACCGGTTTGCTGAATTAACTAAATTGCTGTCAGTTTAGCCTTTACTCTTTCATCAGCCATTTCCAAGCCGCATCGCTGGGCATACGCCAGTCGCCGCGGGGCGAAAGCGATACTGAACCCACCTTGGGGCCATCAGGCATACACGAGCGCTTGAACTGCTGCGTGAAGAATCGGCGGACGAACACCCGCAGCCACTTGTCGATAACATCGTCGGAATAAGCGCCAGCAAAGGCTTTGCGGGCCAAATAGAATATCTTTTCGGGTGCGAAACCGTTGCGCACAAAGTGATAGATGAAGAAATCGTGCAACTCGTACGGGCCCACCAAATCTTCGGTTTTCTGCGCAATGTTGCCGTTGCTGTCGGCGGGTAAAAGCTCGGGGCTGATGGGCGTGTCGATGACATCGTATAGATACGGTTTAACATCGGCATCAATCTCAAAATCAGCCACATACTTAACCAGATACTTGACAAGCGTCTTGGGCACGCCCGCGTTCACAGCGTACATCGACATATGGTCGCCGTTGTAGGTGCACCAGCCGAGCGCCAATTCCGACAGGTCGCCCGTGCCAATGACAATGGCATTCTCTTTATTTGCCACATCCATAAGTATTTGCGTACGCTCACGCGCCTGCGAGTTCTCGTAGGTCACATCGTGCGTGTTGATGTCGTGACCAATATCGGCAAAATGCTGCTCGCAAGCCGCCTTGATGCTAATCTCGCGGCAGTCGACGCCCAAAGCGCGCATCATCGCCACAGCGTTGTTGTAGGTGCGGTTGGTGGTGCCGAAACCTGGCATTGTTATGCCGATTATGTTCTTGCGGCTCAAGCCGATACGGTCGAAAGTTTTGGCCGTGACAAGCAGAGCCAGAGTCGAGTCCAGACCGCCTGAAATGCCCACTACCGCACGTTTGCAGCCGATATGCTTAAGGCGGTGAGCCAGAGCGCCAGTTTGTATGCTGAATATTTCCTGACAGTTCTGCTGGCGGTTGGTTTCATCGGATGGCACAAACGGACTTGCGTCGATATTGCGCTGCAAATCAGACGTTTTGCTCTCGGGAAAATCGATGCCGACAACCGTGTACAACTCGCTGCGGACAACGCCCGCGCCTGTCATAAACGTTGAGTTTTTCTGACGGTCGGCAATCAGTTTTTCAATATCTATATCGGTGACAACCAACTGTTTATCCATACTAAACCGCTGACTTTCGGCCACCATTGTGCCATTTTCGGCAATCAGGCCATTGCCAGCGAAATAAAGGTCGGTGCTCGACTCGCCAAAACCGCTCGAAGCGTAGATGTAGCCAGCGATGCAGCGTGCCGACTGCTGCTCAATCAGGCTGCGCAGATAGCGGTGCTTGCCCAGCACTTCGTCGCTTGCCGAAAGGTTGAAAATTAGGTGCGCACCTGCCAGCGACTCAACTGAACTGGGCGGAATGGGCGTCCAAAGGTCTTCGCAAATCTCAATGGCGAACGACACTTCGCCCCCATCGAAAATCAAGTTGCGACCGAACTTAACTGTCTGATTGCAAATGGTTATGCTGTCGCGAACGGCGCTCACGGCAGGCGCAAACCAGCGGTGCTCATAGAACTCGTTGTAGTTGGGCAGCCACGTTTTGGCATTCACGGCCACAATCTTTCCGCCACGCAATACGGCCGCCGCATTGAACAGCGAGTTGCCGCAACGCACTGGCAATCCGACAATTACAATAATGTCGATTTTTGCCGTCTGCTCTGCGAACCATTGCAAGGCGTTTTCGGCATCGGTAATAAGTTGCTGATTATGAAACAAATCGGCGCAAGTGTAGCCCGTGATTGAAAGTTCGGGGAAACAGACAATCTGCACCTTCTGCTTTGCCGCTTCCTGAACCAGATTGAAGCACTCTTCGGCATTGGCCTGGCAATCAGCCAGATGAACCATCGGCACCGCCGCCGCCACTCTCACATATCCAAAATTTGTCTTGCTCATAGTTTCAGCAATTTTAAACGAATGGCAAAAATATTAAATCGGGTTGTAAATCGCAAAACGAACAAATAGGCATTGAATCGGCCTTGTAAAAGTATGAATCACACTGACTATCAATTGTATATACAAATCAATAATTGAGATGAGCGGATTCGTATTTCCGCGAAAGAACGGGTGTCAAGTTTGCACCACATTCGGCCATAATGTTCAGAAAATGACCGTAGTTCTGCTTCAGGTTGGTCTCTACGTTTTGCAGAAAATCGTCTTTTGTGTTGCGGGCGGCCGTGTACAGCAGATTTTTGCGCAGGGGCGACTCTTCGCTTTCGCTGATTTTGCAGGCGCACTGCTTGTAATCGTTGCCGCATTCTGTCAGCAGGCGGTTGGCGGCGTTCCAAATCTGTTCAAACCGATATTGCTGATTGTCAACCACATCCTTCATCAGCATCACGCGCCAGCGCTGTTCGCCTTCGGGCAGGTCATCGAAACTGCCGTCGGCCCAAATGTGCCAGAGTTGCCGAAGCGAGTTGGCATCGTTGCCGAACTTCTTGTTGATGTAGTCTTCGCACTTGATTTTCAGGCGTTTGAAATCCTTATCGCACGCCACCACGCCTTCCTGCGAGTAACTCTGCCAACTGCCGATGGCGGCCTGAACTTCTTCAAGCGAGTGGAACGGATACTGCCGCGGAATGTCGAACGGTATGCCGAAACGCTCTTTGGCCGCTTCGGGCGCCATTTCGTCGCCGTTGTTGTCGCGGATGCCGTGAAACCAAAGTTTAGTCTCGTTGTAGAAGCAGATGATGCGGCTAAACGGGCTAACCATCTCAAACATAAGCGTATAGCCGTCGGGAATGCGGTCAATCCATTGGCGGTCGGCGGCGTCGAGAAGCGAATTGAGCATCTCTTCGGCATTATTGAAAGGTGTTCCCGTAAGGTCGATGTGGCAGATGTCCCAACCGCCGTTCGAGAGCCAGTAGGCGCGGCCTTCGTGCTTGAACATCTTGATTAGCACGCCGTCGATTTTTTCGCGCACAATGGCTGATTGCCAGTCGATTGCGTCGGCGTGTTCATCATCGAAATTGAAAAATTTGGTGTACGGGGCGCAAATGATGTTGCCGTCGTCGTCGACCACCGTGCCGCGGCACTCACGCACCACATCCAGACTAAAATCGCAGTGGTGCATATTGTACATCAGCAAGTTCCACCTGTCGTTGAACGGGCATGGCGATATTCGCACGCAGTAAGGCCGGTGATGGATGACATCTTTCCAGTTCTCTGTGGTGCGGATAAACTCTTGCAGATGAGTGAAATGGTTCATTTTTTGGACATCAGACTACGGACGACAGACTACAGACGGCTCGGATTGTCATTCCGTTGTTAATTGTAAATTTTTAATTGTTAATTATCAATCATTTAACAAGCAAATTATTGGGGGAACTTCAGCCTACGGACAACAGACTACAGAATTTTGGATAATCGGTGATTCGTAATTCCTAATTCCTAATCCCGATAGCTATCGGGACTAAATCAATATACCCATTAAGCCTTCTCTCTTCCGCTTTCCAGCCTTGAAAAAGTCCCCATATTAATCAGTTGCGGCACAATCTGCGGTCCGTGAATGGTGTGCTCGCCTTTGTAATAGATGTGCTCAAGATAGAGCCCGGCGGCCGGTGCTGTGAGTTTTGCCGGCAGCGACGAGTATGTATCGAACATATTGTCGATGTCGACCATTGTTATCTTTCCGCGTCCCAGTTCGACAAGCACGCCCACCATACGGCGCACCATCTTCCAAAGGAAATGCGAGCCGGTGATGTGGATGGCAATCTCATCGCCAATCTCGTAAATCATTATGCTGTTGATGACTACGATGGTGTTGGGTGTTTCGGCGTTTTTGTCGGTGAACGATGCAAAATCGTGGCGGCCAATCATCTCTTTTGCAGCCTTGCGCATCGCTTCCACATCGAGTTCATCGCGAATCCACCACGCGTTGCTCTTGCCGAAAGCCGTGCGACGTTTGGTAATCAGATAGATATAACTGCGTTCCACTGCATCGAATCGCGCGTGGAACTTCGGGTTCACCTGCTCAACCGCCAAAACGTTCACATCGTACGGCAGATTGTCGTTCAGGCTCAACATCAGCCGCTCGTCCGATATTTTTGTATCCACTTCAAGATGAGCCACTTGCCCCAAGGCGTGCACGCCGGCATCGGTACGGCCCGAGCCGAAAAACTCGAATCGTGTCTCGCCAAAAATCTTCTTGCAGGCGTCGAAAAACGCGCCCTGAACGGTGCGCTCGCCCTTCTGCACCTGCCATCCGGCGTAGCGGCTTCCGTCGTATTCAATAGTCAGTTTGAATCGCATAACTTATTATATATGAATTAGGATTTAGAAGTTTGTATGTCTGAAAGCTTCTTGCAATCCATTTTTTTGCAAAGTTAAGTAGAATTTGCGGTCTTTCCGCCAAAATCAACCTGTAGTCCGTCGACCGTTGTCTATCGTCCAAAATTATTACCTTCGCGCATATTTTCAAAGCAGATGAAATACGATGTTGCGATAATCGGAAGCGGACTTGGCGGATTGCAGTGCGCCTATATTCTGGCTCGTAAGGGGTTGAATGTGTGTGTGTTGGAAAAGAACGCGGTGGTGGGCGGTTGTTTGCAGACTTTCCGCCGCGGACAGTCGGAATTCGACACGGGCTTCCACTATGTTGGCGGGCTCGACGATGGTCAGCCGCTGAACGCTATCTTCCGCTATTTCAACCTGATGGGGCTGCCGTGGCACCGCCTTGACAACGACGCCTTCGACGAAGTGCGCATTGGCGGCCAATCGTATTTCTTTGCCAATGGTTATCAGCATTTTGCCGACACTCTGGCCGCGCAGTTTCCGCACCAACGCGACAATCTGAACCGCTATGTGGCTATGCTCAAGCGCGTTGGCGACGGCCTGAAGGACAGTTTCCGTCCGCGCACCGACACTGATGTTTTCAGCACGTCGCTATTCACGCGGTCGGCCTACGAGTTTCTGTGCGAGACCATTACCGACCCGCTGCTGCGCAACGTTGTGTCGGGCACGTCGCTCAAGATGGAACTTTCGAAGCAGACGCTGCCGCTCTACGTTTTTGCACAAATCAACAGTTCGTTCATTCAAAGCGCGTGGCGGCTCAATGGCGGCGGCCAACTCATTGCTGATGAACTTGTTAATGGTATTCGCAAGATGGGCGGAACGGTGCTCACCAATGCCGAAGTTACCGAACTTGTTGAGAGTGACGGGCGGCTGTCGTATGCGGCATTGGCCAATGGCGAACACATTGAAGCAGAATGGTTTATCTCTGACGCTCACCCAGCCGCCACGCTCGATTTGATAAAAGAGAGCACGCAGGTGCGCAAAATCTACCGCCGCCGCATTGGCAGTCTGCAAAACACCTTCGGAATGTTCACTGTGAATGTTGCGCTGAAGAGTGGCGCAGTGCCGTATCTCAATCGTAATCAGTATGTTTACCGCACGGCCGATGTCTGGAATCTGTCCGATTATCAGCCCGAGCAGCCGATTGGCGGCATACTGCTCTCGTACCGCGCGGCAGCCGATGGCAAGTCGGCGGCAAACGTCGACATTCTCACGCCGATGTACTGGCCCGAAGTTGAGCGCTGGGCCGACACGCAAGTTGGCCGTCGTGGTGCTGACTATCAGCAGTTTAAAGAGCAAAAAGCGCAAGAGTGCATTGCGTTGGCCGAAGAAGTGATTCCTGGTTTCGGCGCGGCCATTGACAGACAGTTCAGCAGCACGCCGCTCACCTATATGAACTACACTGCCACGGTTCAGGGCGCGGCCTACGGAATCCGCAAGGACTACAACAACCCGATGCTCACGCTTCTCACGCCCCGCACGCCCGTGCCGAATTTGCTGCTTACGGGGCAAAATTTAAATTTGCACGGAATTTTGGGCGTTTCAATGTCGTCGTTCTTCACTTGCGCCGAGATTTTAGGAATGGAAAGCACGACGGATGGACTGAAATTTGATGAATAAAATCTTATAACTTTTGAACTTAAAATTCAATAACTTATAACATAAAAAATGAAATACGCATTAGTAACAGGCGGAAGCCGAGGAATTGGCCGCGCAGTGTGCGTCAAACTGGCGCAGATGGGCTATCAGGTGATTGTGAACTACGTGTCGAACGACGCCGAGGCGCAGAACACGCTGAAATTGATTGAGGAGGCAGGCAGCAACGGCGAACTGCTGAAATTCGATGTCTCGAACCAAGAGGAAGCCGCAGCCAAACTGGCCGAATGGCAGAAGGCGCACGAAGGCGAATATATTGAGGTTCTGGTAAATAACGCTGGAATCCGCAAAGACAACCTGCTCTTTTGGATGGAGCCGCAAGACTGGTACAAAGTGCTGGGCATTGCGCTCAACTCGTTCTACAACGTCACAAGGCCGCTCATTCAGCCGATGCTGCGCAAGAAATACGGTCGAATCATTAATATGGCGTCGCTATCGGGCCTGAAGGGACTGCCTGGCCAAACCAACTATTCGGCAGCCAAGGGCGGTGTGATTGCCGCCACCAAAGCGCTTGCACAAGAGGTTGGCCGCAAGGGAGTTACGGTGAACGCAATTGCCCCTGGATTCATTAAAACCGATATGGTTGAAGGCCTTGACGAGGCCACGCTGAAGGCGCAGATTCCAGTCGGGCGGTTCGGTTTGCCCGAGGAAGTTGCCGAACTTGTCGGATTCCTTGCGTCGCCCAACGCAGCCTACATTACAGGCGAGGTGATTTCGATAAATGGAGGACTGTATAGTTAATTACGAATTTTGAATTACGAATTACGAATTGAAAATTGAGAATTGAAAATTGAAAGTTTGATAGGCATAAGGGAAATGTAAATAATTAACAATGAACAATTAATATAAATAACTAACAACGAAAACTATGCTTAAGGACTGCGGTCTGTTGTCCGTAGTCTGAAGTCCCGAAATCCCTAAACTTCTAAACTTTAAACTTCAAAAACTTATAACTTACAACATTCTATGAAACACTTACTTACAGCAATAATCCTTCTTGCCACCTTCGGCTTTGCCAATGCACAGAAGGATGCCGCCATTGATAAGATTCTGAAAGCCAACGAGAAATATCAGACCGTCAGTTGCGATTTCACGCAAGTGAAGACAATGGCGATGGTTGACCAGAAGATTGAGTCGGCAGGAACGCTCTACTTCAACCGCGCCGACAAACTCAAAATGGACTACTCGAATCCGAAGGGTAACCTATTGCTAATCAGCGGTGAATCTTTGCTAATGATTCAGAACGGCCGCAAAAACGACTTCAACACCAAGCAGAACGCGCAGATGCGTAACTTGAAAAACACTCTGCTGTTGAGCATTGCGGGCGATGTTGCCGCCGTGGCCAAAGAGAACGGTGCCGAAATTGAATTCACCGAAACGGCTGATTATTACACCTTTGTGCTCACCCGCACCGACAAGCACGTGAAAAGCAGAATGTCGAAACTCGAATTGAGTTACAGCAAAACCGACTGCTCGCTCTGCGTGATGAAGATGGAAGAGCCCAACGGCAACAACACGGTTTACAACACGCCCGTCAAGACGTTCAACCCCGAAATTCCCGCAGGAACGTTCGATAAGCCGAAGAAATAGCAACAAAACGCCATACGTTAGAAAAAAAGCCGACTGCAATCCACAGTCGGCTTTTTGTATATCGGCTTGCTTGAAATAAATAGCCCTATAACTATCACTTAAACAGTTTCTGTGCGAAGTCGGCAAGCGATTTGCACCACGGCTGCCATTCGTGGTCGCCAGGGAATGAGTTAAACTGCACATTCACACCTGCTTGCTGCATTTTTTCGGCAATAGCCTTGTTGTACTCAATGCGCGGGTCCTGCTCGCCGCAACTGATGTAGAAAACATCATGCTTGCTGTTGAAAGTTTTGGTGTCGGAAAGGATTCCGGGGCACTCTTTCTCAAGGTCGAAGTTGGCCGCGCCAGAGATGCCGCCGAACATTCCCGTCGAGAAAATTCCAACGTTGGCAAACACATCGGGCGAAAGCAGCCCAACGTAGAACGACTGCCCGCCCCCCATCGACAAGCCGCACATTGCACGGTATTTAGGCTCGGCTTTGGTTCGGTAGTTCTTATCGACGAACGGCACAATGTTTTCAACCATCTCGGTGCGGAACGGCTGCATACCTTGTGCAGAATAGGCCGGACCGCCTGTGCCGCGCGTCTGAATGTTGCTGTTGGCGCTCACCACAATCATCGGCACGGCCTTGCCGGCGGCAATCAGATTGTCGAGAATGTTGGCCAAACGCCCCTGCTGCACCCAACCACGATGGTCTTCGCCGCCACCGTGCTGAATGTAAACCACCGGATAACGGTCTTTGCTCTCGTTGTAACCGGCTGGCGTATAAACAAATAGCGGCCGCCACTCGTTGTCAACCTTCGAAAAATAGTTTGTCTGGCGAACTTCGCCGTGCGGAACATCTTGAACTTCAAACAATTCGGTTCCCGCTTCGGGAATATCGATGCCGCTCATCATTCGGCCGCAGCCGTAGAAGACTTCGCTTGCAGGGTCGTTCACCGAAACGCCGTCAACAACCAATGAATAATAATGAAAACCTGGCACTTGCGCCGGAATTGTAACCGACCATTGGCCGCGGTCGTTGCGGGTCATATCGTACTTTTTGCCGCAAATGTCAACCTGAACCAATTTGGCATCTGGCGCCATTAGTCTGAACATCAAACTGTTATCTTTCAGAATCCGCGGATATGAATTGCGGTTGATGTTGGTTGCAAGAGCCGCCGAGCCTTCGGGAAGTTGCTCTCTTTGTGGAAATTGCGCAAGCGCGCCAAATGTCAGTAATGCCGCAACCGTGGTGCAGGCCAAACGTGAACGAGTCATATTGTTATTTATTTGTGTGTAACTTACCAAAGATAACCAACGGTTTCATAAATCTGAAAGTTATTTTTGAACAGCGGATTGGCGCGGCTTGGTCCGCAAACGGCAATATTTTGTTAATCAATTAGAAACTGCAAGAATGGACACATTCAAAATTCTTCGGTCGGCTTTTTTGGCCGGCGTGTGCATCGGCATTGCCGGGTTCGGCTATCTGGCCGAAAAAAGCATTGTCGGGGCTGTGCTTTTCGCCTTCGGACTGCTCACCGTGGTCCACTACAAACTGAAACTCTACACCGGCACTGCCGGATTCATTGTGAAGGGCGAAGTTGGACAACTTTTTCTAATTCTTTTGGGAAATCTTGTTGGTTGTCTTGCAGTTGCGATGATTGCCCGTTGCAGTCCGATGCCGCTGCAAGAGACCGCGCAATCGGTTTTGGAAGGCCGTCTCAACTGCGGTCCGCTCAAAGGCGGAATTCTGGCCATCGGCTGCGGATTCATTATGACCACGGCCGTCACCTTTGCCCGCAAAGAGAAGAACCTACCGCTACTTTTCGGTGTGCCATTGTTCATTATGTGCGGCTTTCCGCACTGCGTTGCCGACGCCTTCTACTATATGACTGTTCCCGCATCGTTTCTGATTGACAATTGGGCCGATGTGCTGATTTTCTACGTGAGCATTGTGGCCGGGAACTTTGTCGGCTGCAACCTTTACCGCGGCGTTTGGGGAAGCACGGAATAAATGTGAAATGCAAAATGTGGAATTACCAATTCTAAATTAGGTAGTTTTCCTTGCTGTTTTTCCCCTTTTCCCACACTTCCAAATCCTTGATGTTGCTGCCATCGATGGTGAATCGCAGCATTGTGCGCTTGGGGTTGAATCCGGAAAGCCCTGCAGCGCCCGGATTAAGATGAAGGCACTGCAACTGCTTGTCGTACATCACCTTGAGTATATGTGAATGGCCACTCACAAAAATCTGCGGTTTTTCGGTTTCGAGCAGCCGTCTCACTTTAGGCTCATACCGCCCAGGATAGCCGCCAATGTGCGTCATCACGATTTTCACCTGCTCAACGCTGAAAATCTGAAATTCAGGCACTTCAAGTCGGACTCGACTGTCATCGATATTGCCAAAAACGGCCACTGTGGGCTTGAAATTCCGCAAATCGTCGAGCAGAGTCAGGCTGCCAATGTCGCCCGCATGCCACAACTGGTCGCAAGGGTCGAGAAAAGCACGCATATCGGCGTCGAAATGCGCGTGAGTGTCCGATAACAAGCCGATTTTTGTCATATCGTTTTTTGTCAAAAGTAGCATTTTGTGCAACAACGGCTCAACCTGCGCCAACTTTTGTTTATTTTGCGGAAAACAAACAGAAATGCACATCTTCTACACACCGCAAATAGCCGACGGCGTCAACACGCTGACCGAAGACGAGTCGAAACACTGCGTGAAGGTTCTGCGACTTGCCAAAGGCGATGAAATCTCGCTCATCGACGGCATTGGCGGCTATTATCTGGCCACCATCGATGACGCCAACCCGAAACGCTGCACATTCAGCATCAGGCAAAAAACAGAAAACTTCGGCCTGCGCCCCTATCGTGTCAGCATTGCCATTGCACCCACAAAGAATATCGACCGCACCGAGTGGTTTGTCGAGAAGGCTGTCGAGATGGGCATCGATGAGATTACGATGCTTGTGTGCCAACGGTCGGAACGGCGCAGTGTGAACATGGAACGGATTGAGAAGATTGTGCTGTCGGCCATGAAACAGTCGATTAAGGCTTACAGGCCACAGCTGAACGCGCCAACACCATTTGCCGATTTTGTCACATCGCCGCGCAACGGGCTGAAACTCATCGCGCACTGCATGGAAACCGAGCGTGTGTCGCTGAAGTCGATGGTGGGCGCCGAGCGTGATTACACCGTGCTGATTGGCCCTGAAGGCGATTTCTCACCAGAAGAAGTCGAGCTGGCTGTCAAAAACGGCTACCGATGCGTTCATTTGGGCCCGAGTCGCCTGCGCACCGAGACCGCAGGTGTTGCTGCCTGCCACACCATCAATCTGCTAAAACAAGAAGAATGAGACGTTTGTTTAAACCGATACTGATTAATATCTTATTGATTGTTAGCGCATTGTCACTACAAGCGCAACCCGTGCGCATTGCTCTGCTTAAATATAACGGCGGCGGCGACTGGTATGCCAACCCCACATCGCTGCCTAATCTGATTGAGTTCTGCAACAAAAACATCGGCACTAACATCAATCCCGAACCTGCCACCGTCGATGTTGGTAGCGCCGAGCTTTTCAACTATCCGTTTGTGCACCTGACTGGCCACGGAAACATCGTCTTTTCCGAGTCTGATGTGCTGAACCTGCGCAATTATCTGGCTGCGGGCGGATTTCTGCATATCGACAACAACTATGGCATCGAGCAATATGTCCGCCGCGAGATGAAGAAGGTTCTACCTGACCAAGAGTTTGTCGAGCTGCCATTTAGCCACGCCATCTACCACACTGTTTATCAATTCGATAACGGTCTGCCCAAAATCCACGAGCACGACAATCTGCCACCGCAAGGCTTTGGCCTTTTCATCGATGGGCGGCTCGTCTGCTTTTTTAGCCACGAGTGCGATTTAGGCGACGGCTGGGAAGACATCAGCGTTCACAACGACCCAATGGAAAAGCACATTGAAGCTCTGCAAATGGGCGCCAATATTGTGAGTTTTGTCTTCAGCCACTGATTGATCGTATTGTTTATTATTCAGTTATTCAATGAATAATATCAGAATCCGATACGTGGTGTAACCATATCTTCGATTATCAGACCGATACAGCCTTTTGTCTCGGGGTCAACATCCAAACGGTTAGGGGCAGAGAGAATGTATTCGACCGGATTGGTTTTCCGGCACGAGAATTCGATGTTGATGTTGAAATTGTCTTGTGAATTGTCATAAAGAATTTCGCCTGAATCATCGCGGATCACCAACGACACCACGCCGTTGTAGAGGGAATCGGAACAGATGGTTATGCGATAGTCTTTGCCCTGAATCAGCTCACCATAAACACACTTGCTCTCGCCCGGTGCGAATGCAAAACTCACTGACGAGCTGTTCAACGAGTAGGCAAAGCGGCCGTTATCGTGCTGCTGGTGATAATTTTTTTTGTAGAAATCGAAACAGTCTTGTGCGTTAAGTTGCACAAAAACAAATGAAAGTAGAGCCGATAGTATGACTTTGGCTGACATCAGAAACCTTTGACGGGGGTTATCATGTGCTCAACCAAAATGCCGATGCACCCCATCTCTGTGTCTTTTCTAACAAATATCAAATCGGCATCATCCTGAGCTTCGGCGTAACGGCTGGTTCCGGGAACCGAAATCTCAACATAAATCTGGCGCGACTGCGTGACAGTAAATTCAAATTCCGATGCGAAACCGTCTTCGCTGTTGTCGTAAAGAACCGACTCTGTTTCTGCGTCAATCAGTCGCATCACAATACCTTCACCCAGCACCTGGTCGTGGCAGAACGAAATGCGGTAGTCGCGGCCATTGTAGATAGGAACCGAAATACGCGATGTCTGGCCTTTGACAAAAAGCGCGCTGCGCGAGTTGTCGACAACGCGGTAATAGATGTTTTTGCTGGTTCGGCAGCTGTCTTTATGATAGCCCCAGCATCTGCGCATTGAATAATCGTGAGTTTGCGCATGTCCGAACAGCGGGCATACAACCAACAGAACAAAAATCACTTTCAACAACTTACCGTTCATTGTCCTAATTTGTGAATGTTATTTTTATGTTACGTGTCGATGGCGAAACTTTTCGTCCGTCACTGGTGCGCAAAATTATATCTTTTAAGTAAAAAAACTTAAAAATTGACTCTTTATTTAACAATTGCTCGGCAAACTCTTCGGAAAAGACGTTGCCGGTGTTGGTCTGTGTTACTTTCTGCCCCAAAGCGAATGCGCTGAAAACAAAACTTTCAACCTTCGCCCCGGCAAGATTGACCAAAACAGTGTCGTTTTTGAGCAGAAGATTGCGATCAATCATAAAATGGTCGCTGTCAATCAGTTGGCCGCCAACAATGAGCAGTGTGTCCGAGTCATCGTAGCAGCGTTCTGTGGTTTGTGCCGACAATGCCACCGACGACATGACAATTATGGCAGAGAGTATCAATCGTATTTTTTTCATAGTATGAATCGTACGCGGCTATCCGAACTCACTGACATTCTGCAGCAGTTGCTTGCTGATAATTTTCAGGTTCTTGCCGTCGATTTTGATTATCTTATCATTATGAAGTTCTTTAAGGATTCTGATGGCACTCTCGGTCGACATTCCGCAGAAATCAGCCACATCGCGGCGCGTGAGCTGCAGGTTGAACTCATCTGCATTGTAGACATTGTTGGCAAAATGCAGCACCGCATCAGCGATTCGTCCGTTCAACTGTTTTTGTGTCAGACTGATAACTCTCTCGTGCTCGTCAACAGTGACTTGATTCAGCTTGCCAATCACCATTTCGGCAAAATCGGAATTCGCCCGGATGAGCTGTTTGACTACATCGGCGGTGACCGACATCACACCTGACGCCCCAACGCTGGCCACCGAGTAGAGATAGACACCTTTATTATAAAGCGATGACAACCCGACAATCTCGCCCGGCTTGACAAACCGCATAATCAAATTCCCATTCTTATACTCTTTGTAGGCTTTCATCAATCCTTTTTCGACGAAATAAACATTCGAAGCGAACGCTCCTTGCTTGCAAATCATTTCCGCCTTGTTGTAATTCAACGCCACGCTATTTGCCTGAACCGTATCCATCTGCTCGGCTGTCAGCAACTTCGACCATTCAGATATAAGATTTATTTCATGCATAATTGGATGTTTATATAATTTTGTGTGAAATTAGTCATAGTTTTATATTTTCCAAAAAATAAGTTTACATATTTTTGCAACTGAAAATAGGGGGGGGGACTTTGCAATCATTATTTCTTGTTGATGCCAACAATTGCGGGTGACGCTTGTAAAACGAACAATAACAATATGAAACAAAGTAAAAACACGGTTCTGCTGGTCGACGATTCGGCCACTAACAATCTGCTGCTGCAAGTGGTTTTTGAGCAAAACGATTTTGCTGTTGAAGTGGCGTTCTCAGGGAAGGATGCGCTGAAAATTCTGAAACGCAAACACATCGACATTGTGTTGCTCGATCTTATGATGCCTGGCATGTCGGGGTTCGAAGTGCTGACTGCAATTAAGGAAAATCCTAAAACGAAAAATATCCCGGTAATGATTGTAAGCGCCGACAGCGAACGCACCGACGCCGACAAAGCCCTTGAACTGGGTGCCGAATATTACTTTGAGAAGCCGCTGCAACTGAACGAGATTGTTGAGAAAGTGAAAGGCGCTCTCGCATAACATTCTCACTCTCAATACAGCAGCAAGGCGATGAATTATCTGCAGGCCGAAGGCATTACAAAATCGTATGGCGACCTGGTGCTTTACAACGGCATCAGTTTGAGCGTTGAGAAAGAGCAGCGCGTAGCCATCATTGCCAACAACGGCGCGGGGAAAACATCGCTGCTGCGCATTCTGGCAGGAGCCGACACCCCCGACAGCGGAAGCGTTACCATACGCAACGACCTGCGGCTAGGCTATCTTGAGCAAAGCCCCAAACTGAACCCCGAACTCACTGTCATTGAAGAAGTTTTTGAGTCGTCGGATGTGACGCTGCAAACCATCAAAGAGTATGAGATGGCCTGCCGCGACAGCAACACCGAAAGGCTGGCCAACGCCACCAGCGCAATGGACGCCGCCAAGGCGTGGAACTACGAAAGCCGCATCAAACAGATTCTTTCGCAACTGAATATCAATAACTTCGAGCAGAAAGTGGGCCAACTGTCGGGCGGACAGAAGAAACGCCTGGCTCTGGCAAAAACGCTCATCGACGAGCCCGACATTCTGATTCTTGACGAGCCCACCAACCACTTGGACCTGAATATGATAGAGTGGCTTGAGGGATTCTTGAACTCATCGAAGCAGACGCTGATAATGGTGACGCACGACCGCTATTTTCTTGACCGCGTTTGCGACATAATCTACGAAATCGACGACAAGCAAATATTCAAATACCGCGGCAACTACTCGTATTTTCTGGCCAAACGCGAAGAGCGTATCTACAACCAAAACAGCGAGATAGAGAAAGCCCGCCAACTCTACAAAAAGGAACTTGACTGGATTCGGCGGATGCCGCAGGCGCGCGGAACGAAGGCCAAATACCGCATCGACGCGTTTGAAGACATCAAGGCCACGGCCTTCAAGAACACCCGAAGCGAATCGATGCAAATCGACCTAAAAAGTTCGCGGCTGGGTACGAAAATCATCGACCTTTTCAGCATCGACAAGCGGTTTGGCAACAAGGTGCTGCTCAACGATTTCACCTATCAGTTCCGCCGCGGCGAGAAAATCGGCGTGGTGGGCGCGAACGGCGCTGGCAAAACCACGCTGCTGAACATCATCACAGGCAACGAGCCCTACGACCGCGGCCGAATCGAAATCGGGACAACCATCAAAATCGGCTACTACAAGCAGGAAGAAGTGTCGTTCGACGAGAACAAGCGCGTAATTGAAGTGATTCAGGATGTGGCCGAAGACATTGCCGTTGGCGAAGGCACAAGGCTGTCGCCCACACAGTTTCTGAACTATTTCCTGTTTCCGCATCAGATGCACTACGCCTACGTGAGCAAGTTGAGCGGCGGCGAGCGCAAGCGCCTTTACCTGATGACGGTGCTGATGCGCAACCCCAATTTCCTGATTCTCGACGAGCCGACAAACGACCTTGATATTGTGACACTTAACGTGCTGGAAGATTATCTGTCGAAGTATGACGGCTGTGTGCTCATTGTGTCGCACGACCGCTTTTTTATGGACAAGGTGGTTGACCATCTGTTTGTGTTTGAAGGCAATGGAAAGATTAAGGACTATCCTGGCAACTACACGCAGTACCGCGACTGGAAAAACAGTCAGGCAAAAGCCGAAACGGCGGCCGCCAAGCCCGAGCAATCGCAGCAGAAGCCGCGCGAGCGCACCGAATCCAAACGCCGTATGACATTCAAGGAACGCAAAGAGTTTGAGCAACTTGAAGCCGAAATTGAGCAACTCGAGACTGAAAAAAGCGAGATTGAAGCGGCTCTGTCGGGCGGCGAGAGCGACGCAAAGCGAATCACCGAACTCTCAACCCGATTCGATGAAGTAAGCCGCCTTCTCGATGAGAAGAGTGACAGGTGGATTGATTTGAGCGAGATTGAGAGTTAGTTAGGAATTAGGATTTAGGATTTAGGAATTAAACTTGTTAAACTCTAAACTTCTAAACAGCGAAGCGTCTCAACATCTAAACAGCGAAGCGACTAAACTTCTAAACAGCGAAGCATCTCAACTTTTAAACTTAAAACTTCGATAACTTAAAACTCAAATGACTCTCGCCGAACGCTACCGAAACGTGATTGACTGGTTCAGCCGCAATATGCCGACGGCGCAGACCGAACTGCACTACTCGAACGCCTATGAGTTGCTGGTGGCGGTCATTCTTTCGGCACAGTGCACCGACAAGCGCGTGAATCAGGTCACCCCTGCCCTTTTCCGCCGTTTTCCCGACGCCAAATCAATGGCACAAGGCTCGGTTGACGAGATTTTTGAGTTGATAAAAAGCTGCTCGTTCCCCAACAACAAGGCCGCACACCTGCTCGGAATGGCGCAGATGCTGACCTACAGATTCGACGGCAAGGTTCCCGACAATATCGAGCAGTTGCAGCAGTTACCTGGCGTAGGCCGCAAGACCGCCAACGTGATTCTGGCTGTCATCTACAACAAGCCTGCGCTGGCTGTCGATACGCACGTGTTCCGCGTCTCGGCACGCATCGGCTTGACCGTGAACGCCAAGCGCCCAATCGACACAGAACGTCAGTTAGTCGAAAACATCGCGCCCGAACTATTGCCGATTGCGCATCATTGGCTAATTTTGCACGGACGCTACGTCTGCACCGCACGCAAGCCGAAGTGCGAAAGTTGCGGATTGTCAGACTGTTGCGCCTATTTTGAAAACGAAAACAAAAAGTGATGAAACGTCGCTTGCCGAAACTGTCAATAGTAACCTGCTTTCTGCTGATTCTGTGTCTGCTGGCCACATCGTGCGCCACACAGAAGAAGCGCTACAAAGGCTACGCGCCCTGCCCGTGCGAGAAGAATCATTGATTCAAACTCTCTGCACAAGCCGTAAATCGCCCGCAATTCATCTAAAAAAATCTCACTTTCGATGTTCCAAATCAATGGTTCTTCGATGAATTATTTCAAAAACACATTATCATTGACAAATTTGTAACTATATTTACGGAATGAGCCATAAGGCAAAGAAGCCTTGGTGTAAAAATGAATGTACTATGAACAACGAGAAAATTGAGAACAACACAACGCTGTACAAGGTGCTTGTGCACATGTCGGTTTGTATTTTCATACTGATAATGCCCGTGCTGCTGTCGCTGCACAACAACTTCCAATTCGCCTTCATTTTAGAGCACTCGTGGATTCCGACATTTTTCTATTTCATCATCTTCTATGTCAACTATTTAGTGCTGGTTGACCGAGTTTTCCTGAACAAGAAGAAACTGGTTTTCTTCCTGTCGAACACCGCTTTGATGCTGCTTCTCGCCTATCTCGACCAAACTCTGAAGCCGTATCTGTTCCACCATTTCGTATGGCAGATTCCGCACCGCCCGATGTTCTTTGTCTATGGCATTCTCATGGATATGCTGACAATGGTGCTGCCACTGGTGCTGGCCGTCGCCTTCAAAACCTACGACCGTTGGCAGCAAATGGAACGCAAGCAGCAGGAAAGCGCAAACGCGCAACTTCAAACCGAACTGAAACATCTTGAGTATCAGATACAACCGCACTTTTTCTTCAATTCGCTCAACAACATCTACTCGCTGGTCGACATATCACCCGAGCGCGCCAAAGAGACCATCCACAACCTGAGCAAACTGATGCGCTATCTGCTCTACGAGACCAACAACTCGCTTGTTCCGCTCGACGGCGAGATAACCTTCATGTCGAAATACATTGAACTGATGAAACTGCGCACTGCCGCCAACACCAAGGTTGAATACTCGTTCCCCACCAACACCAACGGCATAATGGTGGCGCCGCTGCTGTTCATCTCGCTCATCGAGAACTCGTTCAAGCACGGAATCAAACCAATGGGTACTTCTGATTTGATTTTCAAGATGGAAATCGACGGCACAAAAGTGATTTTCACCACAGAAAACCCCTATTTTGAGAAAACCGGTCCCGATCTTTCGGGCGGCTCGTCAATCGGGCTCGAGAACATCCGCAAGCGGCTCGAACTGCTCTACAACGGGAAATCTGTTTTCAACACCCGCATCGAAAATGATAAATATTTTGCATATTTGTCGATAGACACTAACACTGTTGAACACAAATAAAACGCACCATAATGGAACAAAAAATAACCTGCCTGATTGCCGACGACGAGCCCATGGCTCTCGAGCTTATTGAAAGCTACGTCAACAAAACCCCGTTCCTTGAACTCAGGGGCAAGTGCATCAACGGTTTCGACGTGCTCGACCTGCTGGCCAAAGAGCAAATCGACCTGCTGTTTCTCGACATTCAGATGCCCGGACTGAACGGCCTTGAACTATCGAAAACACTTCGCAAGAAGAACCGCGTCATCTTCACCACTGCTTTCGACAAGTACGCCCTTGAAGGTTTCAAGGTTGAAGCGCTCGACTATCTGCTCAAGCCGTTCGACTACAATGAGTTCCTGACGGCCGCCAACAAGGCTCTCGAGTGGTTCACGCTTCAGCGTTCTGGCAAGCAAACCACCTTGAGCAGCAACGACTACATGTTTGTAAAAGCTGACTACAAGCAGATTAAGATTGATTACAGCGATATTTACTATTTCGAAGGTCTGAAGGACTATGTGAAGATTTGGCTGAAGTCGCGCCCGCGCCCCATTCTGACTCTGATGAGCCTGAAATCACTTGAAGAGACTCTGCCCGCCGACCGTTTCATGCGCGTTCACCGTTCGTACATCATTGCTTTGGACGCAATCAAATCAATAGAACGCAATTGTGTGATTATCAACGACCAACCCATCGCCGTAGCCGACAAATACAAGGATATTTTCAACGAGTTTGTAAACCGGAAATCGGTGCAATAAGCCCGCAACTTTATACCACACACAACCAAAAAAGCCATCCTGCTCTTGCAAGATGGCTTTTTTAAGATTACTGTTTTTTTACTGGCAATCAGTGTTTACCAGCATACGGTATGTTTTGTTATCTTTCTTTATCTCAAACATTTTCACAATGTCAACAGCATTGCATTCGCACTCAAGCGTAACAGGCGTGCCATTCATGACTGTAGCAGTTTCGTGCCACGAGAAATCTTTTCCGGCCATTTTGCATTTTTCCATTTTGACATTATTTCCATCGCTGTCAATCAATCGCAAATCGCTCATATAAAGCTCAAATTCGTAATCTTTAGCGTTACGATTTTCGATGCTGAATGTCAGACGTATTTTGTCGCCGTAACGTTTGCAGCCCTTGAATGCCACAAAAACACCGCTTTCGATTTCTGAAGTCAGGCCATCACCTTCAACAACATCACTTTCAGCATTAACACTGTCGCTGACGGTTGTTGTCTGGTTGGCAGCTCCTGTCTGTCCGGCAAGTTCCATGCAACGGTCGTAGCATTCTTTGCACACTTCGGGAACCGAGTATAGCAATGCAGATGCATCACCGTCGCGACCCTGTGCCTTCAGTGCTGTGGCACGCGAAATAACCATATCGCACTGTGAGTTGTAGAACTCGATTATCTTGTTCTTGCCTTGCTCAACAAAAGCTTTGAATTGGCCACGTTTTGGGTCGAGACTCTTTATTGCCTGCACATAGGCCTTGCTCTCATTTTGTCCAGCGCCCTTAACATCGACCGACGTCTGGCTAAAGACATTGCCCGTGGTGTTGTCAACAACATACATATTAACAGTAAGGCTGAGAGCGTGCATTGGCGGCGCAGTTGCCGTCAAATCCTTGCTCAACACATCAACTGTGGCACGGATTGAGAACATTGGGTTGCTGCCTTCGCCTGCCAAACCGTTCAAAGTGCAAATCTTGCGTATCTTGCTCTCTAACATATTTTTTGCGCTTGCTGGCATGGCATTGTCGTCAATCACCGGTGCAAGTGCTATACGGGCTGCATCGTCGGCTTTGCCCAAATTGTTTTGTGCTTCAGCGGCAAACATGGTTGCCAGCCCGATGCCTATCATCAACAATAATTTCTTCATAATACACAGTATTTATTGAACTTAGCTTTTTACTTCTCGCCAATTATCAGCCAGGCTTCACCCAAACCGCGCATATAAACTTTCGACTCGAGATTGAACGATTCGGCGACAAACTTTTTCAGATTGTTGACAAATGTGCGGGTATCCATTGCTCTCTGCCGGCCATTGCGCTCATAATACATAGGTATGCGCACCTGCTCGTAGCGTTGGAAGTTTTCCGTGCCGTCGCTCAGGCTGAATCGTCCGCTCACTGTGTTGTCGGCCATCCAGTCTTCGATGAAGATAGCCAACTCGTTGGTCTCGCCGTTGTAATCAACTTCGTCACTCAGATTGACTTCGCTGCCATCGAACACTTTCACCATAATCTTAACTTCGCGACCGTTGGCGAACATATCGTCGAAATGAGCTTGCAACCGGCCTGTGAACTCATCCATATGGCTCAGCACGGCTTCTTCAATCAGCAACTCGACCGATGCCGCCGAACTTGGACTGCCCACACCCGTCGAACTTGCGATATTCTTGCTAGTGTAGGCGTCTAATCCATTGAGTGTGTACATAATACTATTTCTCGGCCCCTGTTTTACAACTGAGAAATCAAGGTCCATAATAATATCGGCTTTGGCCGTACGCTTGAGCACATCGACAGGCGACTCTGCCACACTGCTACCACTAGCGCCGGTTATCATGGCACTCTCAGCCGACTCGTTGCTGATGTTGCGTAACTCTTGTTCCAAATCCTTCAGCGGGAACTCGCGATCGGCCATTATGCCGCTAATCTTCGAAATGGCCATGCGCAAATCGGCGTCATTCTGAAGCGCCTTTTTGTAATCGGGTATGTCCTGATTGTCAAATTTGGTCATGTAACCTTTTGAAATACAATAGCGGTCGCTTGGCACAACCATTATTGTCGGCTTTTTAGCCTGTCCCATCACACTGCTAACGGCCAGCACCAAGGCTGCCGATAATATTCCAATTCTTTTCATACGATTCATTTTTTTGATTATCAATTAAAAACCGCTATTCAGCTTACGTGCTATCCCCTGACGTTCCAACTCTTTGCGCAGTTCGTCGTAGGCGATTGACAACTCAACACCAACCTTGTAGGTCTTTTTATTAACCTTCACGCGGTCGGTCGAAACGCCATCGGTGCTGAGATTCACATATTGCAAGTACTTTCCGCCCGGCTCAAAGAATTTTACGAAATAATCTTCATGAGTTGTTGCCGCATTCGGGTCTGTCACAATAGGCGGTGTAGGCGCTGCCGAACCGTTGCTGCCGGCCGGGAACCCACGGAAAATCGCGCAAGCCACACCCTGCGCCTTGGCATCGCGGACGGCATCTTCAGCTTTTTTGCCATAGCCCCACACTTTAACCAGTTTTGTTCCGTCGACACCCACAGCCAGTGTTGCAACTTCATAGTTGTATTGGCTGTTGTACTCGAGTTTCCTAACCTTGTTGCGCGACTGCGCGTTAGTGGTACCACACATGAGCAACATCGATATTGCACTCAATGCCACTGTTTTAATCAATCTTCTCATAATTCAAAATTTTAAAAAATTGTTTTACATTCCAATTAGTCACTGCCGTTGTTCCGGCATCACATATTATAGACGCACAAACATTAGAATTGGATGCGTACACCCAAATTAATATTTGTTCCGGCACGTCCGTCAAACAATTCCGAATATTTAATGCCCATATCTTTCGAATCGCTTTCTTCGGCATTTTTCGTAAGCGAAGCGTTGCCCATTTCTGCATAATAATTCAATCCGCCAACAAGCTGAAGATCATACCTGATGTTGACAGCCAGCTGAGCCCCGGCAAAACAGAACAATCCCTCAACAAGACAGTCGTTAAGATATTGCTTCTTAACATCTCTGTCGAGTGCGTCGCCCCATTCCATCGCTATTCCAGCCTGACCGGAAACCGAGACGTTGCGCATAATGAAAAATCCTTTAGAAAAGCCAACCTCGCCACCATAGAACATCATCGACAATTTGTCACCACCCCACTTAGAATGTTTATATGAGTTAAATCCAAGATGTCCGCCCATGAAGAACTTAAGCTGCGTGATGCCAACATATTGCCCCACAAGGCCTTCGATATTGATGTAAGCGCCACCAAGCGAGCCGCCCGCACCGCCAATCGTAACACCGATACCCATATCGTTGCTTTGCTCAAGATACATTCCCGGCTCAAGCTTGTGGCCGGCAATCTGATAAAACTTCGATGTGGTCTGCTTCAGATTCTCATTGGTATTGCCTTGCGCCATCTGACTGTTGTTCACCACCTTTTTGGCACGCACAACGCCACGGCGGTCGGCATAGACCTGATTGTTTTTGTTCATCCGCAGCTCATATACGAAATACCGGTCTTCAACCGTAAGGTTCTCTTTTGTACCGATTTTTGCCCTTAGCGGGAACACGCTGTAAAGTGCCGTACGCACCTTCCACTCTTCAACTTTGTTTTCAAAATCCCTAACCAGATTATGCACCGAACCGTTGACTAGCATGCTGAACAATTCTGACTCGCTCTTCTGCTCGCCCGTGTTGTATTGGCTGGCTTCGTAAGTTGTCGTGGTTTGAGTGACTTTGACAAGTTGGAACGATGTGGTGTCGAACATTTGGCGTTTGGCTGCCACCACGTCAGGTGCGTCTTCATCGTAGATCCACATGTTTGAATAGAAATTATCCATAGCCTGCGGAACATCCGACAGACGGTAAAGGAATCCTGCCACTTCGCCGCGGTAGCCGTTTTTGGTGCGCGCCACAGGTTTGAATTCCTTATTCTGTATTTTCGCCGTCTTTCTGCGGGCAGCATCCATCTCATCATAAATCTGATCCATTGTTTTGATGGTGCCGAAACACAGCACCAGCACATACGACTGCTTGATGAGTTTCTCACCGGCATCTTTCAGTTTCGCCATTCCGAGTTTTGCTGCCGCCGCCTTAATCACATCGGCGTCAGAAGCGTTGTAGAGTCCGCGGTTATAGACCACAGTCATATCGAATCTGCCGTCATCGGAACGCGAGAACCACTTTGAGAAAATCTTGTTTGGGACCTTCATTGATTCGAGCTGCCTGCGCAATGCTTCAGAATTTGCCGACCCAGGCATCACTCGCTGCTCGAGCATATTGTTGTCAAACTTTTCAGGCACAGCCACCGTGTTCATAGCCGTCTTGAGTTCCGAACTGTATTTCCCACCTTCCACCAATAATATTGTAAGCGAGTTGCGGTTATATTCTCTCATTTGACCATCTGACTCTGACCCACTTTGGGCGAAAACCGCGCCAAAGGGCATTATACCGGCCAGTAACACTATACATAACAAACGTCTGTTCATGCTCTTGATTTTATTTAAATCCAAAAATAGTCAATTAGTGATACTAATTTTAATATAGTGTGAAAAAAGTTTCCTACGGTATGGGCAGATTAGACTTGACACAAGCATTCACTCACCAAAAAAAAGCAACTTTATGAAGAAAAAACGCACTCAATTGACAGAAAATGCTGCCCGCCGGCAGCGCAAAACGATGCTTTTAGGCATTAAATTATAGTTATTGCGTCATATTTTTAATTGATAAATATATATAAAACAATGATTTTCAACCACAATGTTTTTCCTGTAATTTTTTTCAAACAAATGGTGTTTTTTGTTTGGTATTTCAGAAAATGGTTTTACTTTTGTCACGGTAAGGTTATAGTTCTTTGAAAAGCTTGTTGTAAGGTCTCTTCTTTTAAGTCTAAAGGGACTATAATCTTTCTCTTCTTTTAGGGCTACAGTATTTTTTTCATGGGTTAATTAATTTGGTTGAATAATATTAGACTATTGCCTTACAACAAGCTTTTTATTTTTTTTAGTGAATGCGACAACCGGAAGGTTGTTTTTTTTATGCCCATACCCTACCATATTGTTTTTTTTAATGTTTTGAGTAGATGAAATTCCTCAAAAGCGAACCATCCGGTTTTGCAAATCAATTCGTGCTATATGTCACTCGAAAAGCATATAATATGTAAATATCGTAATAGAGAAACGATTATTCACAGGCTTCCAAACTCAGTTATTTAATAAATATGTATTTTTGAAGAATTTTTACAAGATACATTTGCATTAAAAACAAAAGATAATCGCAAGAATTAATAAATTAACCATATAATAGTAAAATAATGAAGAAGTATTTGGCAGCAGCACTTTTGGCATGCTCTATCAACGTTTTCGGACAAGGTGAAATATATTTGAATGAAGGATTCGAACATGACGGTTCAATGCCCGAAGGGTGGTCACAAATATATTTAGGCAACATTTACGAAAAACCCGACGATTTGACCTGGGAAGCGAGAGAAGGTGGTGGTAAGCCCGCAGGTAGTAATGTTACGAAACCTGAACATGCACACAGCGGCGAATACAATGCAAGACTTTACTATCTGGCCGTTGAACACATGCATAGCATGTATCTTGCCAGCCCAATAATAGATTTCAGCAACGCACACAAACCATTGCTAACCTTTTGGTACTCACAATACAAAGACCGGGCAAGCGCCACTGACTCATCAGAAATTGACAACTTCGAAATATCGCTATACTATAGAATTTTGGAATCAGCTGACACCACTTGGCAGAAAATCCGCGACTACCAAAGCCCGACCGATGATGACGAGCCTTGGAAGTGTGACTCGGTTTGGCTGCCTGAAATCATGACAGGCAAAAAGAAAATACAAGTCGCTTTCCTGGGAAAGACTAAAACTTTGGGACACGGCTGCTGTCTCGACGACATTAAAATAGAAGAGACACAGATAACCAATAAGTATGTGGGTAACATAACCGCAACGCACCCAACCACCGACATCATTCCAACTAGCACAGATGACAACGCCATACTGAAATTGAGAGTACAGATTCTCGGCAACAGCGGCGTTTTTAATCTGAATTCACTCACAACTGTGGTAACCCAACTTAAGCAAAAAGGGAATGTCCTGGAACAAGCAAATGCCATAAAAGCAAATGGCATTAAATTGTACTACACTGAAAACGAAATTTTTACCACCGACAATTTGCTTGCAACCACTTCTGTATCCAATGGCAAGGCAACATTCAGCAACATTCATTTCGACATGCCCGCCGGCTACAACTACCTGTGGATAGCCTGCGACATCAACGATGACAATGAGCACCGATTCCGCAATGTGAAAGTGGATATGAAGATTGAAGCCAACTCAATCAACATTGGCGGACTTAAATATCCGGCTTCGGCACTTGACCCCGCTGGCGACCGTACAATCAACGAGTCAATTTTTGTTGACGACTTTGAAAACGCGAGCCATACAAACACACAATGGCCAGTCTGGGAAGGTGAGTTTGAACGCGCACAAACGCAAAAAGACGACAACCCGGCCTACGTTGCCGGCAACAGCCACGGCGGCAATGCAAACCCCACCTACCCGCACGGTGGTGGCAACTGGATTATCGGCACCGATATAACAGGCAAAGGTGAAAACCCCGGTGGAATTGAAACTGGTGTGAAAAGCAACGAATGCTACGTTGAGACAAAGCCATTCGACTGCTACTACTACAAAGGCATCAGCCTGATATTTTACCGCTGGCTGAATATCTGCGATTTGGACACAGCCTACGTTAGCATCAGCACCGACGAAGGCGCAACTTGGGAAAACGTTTGGGCTAGTACATCAACCATTCTTAACAAGAGCTGGACATACCAGAATCTCGACCTGAAAAATGTTGCTGACCGCACACCGAACATCAAATTGCGATTTGCTCTTGGAAGCGCTGACCGCGAACAAAACATGCTCGCATACAGCGGCTGGAACATTGACGACGTGGCGCTTGTGGGCACATTCGTCTATATGGATGCTGCAGTGACCGACATTCTGTACCCAAAAACTGATTGCGGTCTGGACAAAGTAAAACCCGTAATCAAGATTAAAAACGCCGGTTTCAACAAAATTGAGACACCGTTTACCGCTAGCTACTCAATCGACGGTGGCGAAACATGGGTGAACGAAACCGTAACTGCCCAGATTGAACGCGAAGACGAGATTGAATACCAATTCAACACTGAAGCCGACTTGAGTGTTCCGGGCTGGTACGACATCCGCGCACGCGTTACTCTGACCGACGATGAAGACCTGCGCAACAATAATGCAGAAAAACGAATCATATCGCTGCCAAATATCAATCTGCCGTATGCCGAGAACTTCAGCACCTACGGCTATTGGTACAGCGAAGATGACACCTGGCAGTACACAAAACCTGAAAACGAGACATACAGCTGGACCACAACACCCGGCAACAGTGTCTGCACACTCGAGAGCCCGTGCTTCGACATGAGCGATGTGCAGAAACCAATCATTGAGTTCCGCTTGAAAGGCAACGCCACATCAACCGACGGTTTGGCTCTTTACTACTCAACCGATCCGGGACACCAAACATGGAATCTTGTTCCGACCTATCCTACAGCGTATTCGCACCCAAGCTGGAAATGGTACAACAGCAACAACGTTGACGCACTAGGCTCTGCAGGATGGAACGGTGATATTGATTGGACACGCTACATGCAGCTGCTGCCCGACGGTGTGGGCGGACAAAACTCACTGAAACTGCGTTTTGTATTCAAGACTGAAGATGCCCAAAGCAGCTACAGCTTCACCATCGACGACATCAAAATGTATGAATCGCCTGTTGATGCCGGTGTTGTGGCTATCAAACCCGACAATAGCTGTCATCTGTCTAAAAAGCAACCAATTACCATCAGCATTAAAAACTTTGGCAACCGTGCCATCACACCTGCCGACAGCCTTGTCGCAAGCGTCACCATCAACAATAAGACTACTCTGACCGACACATTCCAGGTAGCCACCAACCTTGCTGTTGGCAGTTCGGCCGACTTCACCTTCAGCCAAACCTACAACATGTGGTACAAAGACACTTACACAATGACTGCCTCAACAATGGTCAAGGGTGACACAATGCTGTTCAGCAACACAAACAATGACTCGCACAGCGACGCCGTCACCGTGCTTGGCGAACCGCAATATGACCTTGGCGCCGACATTGGCACAATGACGCCCGAATCGTTCGCCATTGCAGCTGAGAAATCGAAAAACGCAAAATTCGACCAGTACAACTGGTTCTACGCTGATTCGATTCTCAATGGCAATTTGAAAACAATCGGCACCAATTGGATTTTACCAGGGTTAAGAGAGTTTGAAACAGGCGAACATGAGTACTACTGCTACATCAAAGTCAAAGTCAAAGGACAGGAATGTTACGAAAAAGACTCAGTGAAAATCATCCACTCGCACTACGACGTGGGCATTGTTGAAGCATCATCGACACTGACGCCAGCCACTTTCTGCGGCAACAAGGATTTTGAAAAAGACAAAATTAAAGTTACCGTCAAGAACTATTCCGACCAATTTGTTGTTGAGAAAGACTCCACAATCAAAATATGCTACCAGATTCAAGATGCCGACGGCCGCCTGATGACAGTTGCCGAAGACACCACTCTGGAATACAACCTTGTTGCAAACGGCACTTTCGACTACACTTTCAAACAGCAGCCGAAATTCGAATACTACGGCAACCAGCAAATCAGCTACTTCACCCTGATATATGCCGACTTGCACCATGAAAACGACACGGTTACCAAAGACATTACCGTTTATGCGCCAGCTGTGGCCGACATTATGGCTGACGTTGACGGCAACGGGCTTAAAGTGGTTGACAGCATACTGATTGCCAACCCTATAGGAAAAACGCTTGAAACCGAAGCGATTGCAAACGCCACATACACTTGGCAAGACAACTCATCAGAAAATACATTCACAATTGAAAGCAATCTGACGCAAGAATACAATGTATCAGTTGAAGACGAACATGGATGCTACACCGCAACCGACAAAGTACTGGTTGTAACCGACAATCTGAAATTGGCCGAACTGCTGTCGCCAACCAACAACTGCGACCCACAAAGCAATTTGGATATTACAATACGCATTGAGAACAACGGCCCCCAACCGTATCTCGCTGGTTATAGGATTCCGGTAACGGCCACATTCAACGGCAGCACATTCAGTGATATAATCGAACTTGACGAAATTCTTGCCGCCGGTGGTAGTTATGTATACACATTCAGCACGAAAGTGGATATGCCACGAGTTGGCGCCTACAATCTCAGCGTAAGAATCAATCCTGAACATGACATCAATCGCAATGACAACACTATCAATAAGGAAGTTGACATTTGGGGTACACCACGCCTGAATATTGGTCCCGACACTATTTTCACTCTGCGGCCCGACACTCTTAGACTGCGCGTCAGCTCAAATTTCAACGGTTGCGAATGGTTCTTCGATGACAAATATGAGAGCCGCCTTTCGAACATAAAAGCATGCACGCCTGCAAGCACCATCTGCCATGTATTTGCCATCAATGAGCACGAATGCTATGCCGCCGACCAAAAAACCAACAATTATGAATTCTATGCTGAAAACACCAGCTCTGGCTACTGTGCATCCGACACGGTTGTCATAATCAAGACGAACATCGATATTCAGAATATTGAATCGCCTGTGGCCGCATGCGACATTGAATCGTTCAACATTGTTAAGCTGACACTCAGAAACAGCGGTTTGGACGTTATCAAAAACGGCTCTCAACTGCCGATAATGATTAAGATTGGTGACAATGAGCCCGTGCGTACCGAATACGTTATTCAAACACCGTTCGACCCATATGACATTACCGAGACTGACATCACGGCTGTAATTCCGTTCGATTTCAATTTCGACAAGGACGAAACTTACCCAGTTACTGTCTGGCTTGACTGGGATATGGACCGCTTCCATGAAAATGACACCATCTCGACGATTGTGAGCCAGTACCCCACCCCCGACCCGTTCTATCTGGGAGATGACATCTACACCACATCGCCTGACACGGTAGTTCTGCACGCACCCGCAAACTATTACAACTACCTTTGGACTGGCGGACAGTCGAGCACCGATGAACTAGCCGTAAGCTACATTGGAACAAGAATTTACGGTGTAAAAGTCAGCAACCAGTACGGCTGCTCATATTCTGACTCTCTGGTGGTATCGCTCACTCATCCCGAAATCGACATCACCGATTTGGGATTTGGCACTGACATCTGCGAAGATGAAAACCTTACAAACGTGTCGTTCAATTTGAAAAACACAGGTGTTGACATTATTGCCAAAGGAAGTCAAATCGACATTGAGTACAGCATCAACGGCGGCACACCTGTAAACGAAACTTTCAAGGTTGGCCGAACACTAAGCAGCGGTGAGTCGGTTGCCATAACGTTCAAGGAACAGGCCGACTTACGCAATGCCGCAAATTATGCGCTCAACATTACGGCCCGCATTGCCGACACTGTAGCCGTAGCGACAAAAGACTTTACTGTCACCGTTCATGAGAGTCCGAAAGTATCGCTCGGCAAAGACATTGCGACATTTGAGCAGAGCATAACACTGAATGCCGGCTCAGGATATAGTTCATACTTGTGGAGCACTGGCGCCACAACAGATAAGATTGAAGTTGCGACTGATGGCGAATATTGGGTTAAAGCAGCCAACGCCTATGGTTGCCAGAATTCCGATACGGTCAAAGTCCGACTGATTCCGGCCACCGTTACCATTTACGAGCTGAAGAGCCCCAAATCGGCCTGCAGCCTGAACAAGACGCCAATAACCATCAATCTTGTGAACAACGGCACAGACAAAATTGAAAAAGGCAACTCGTATGAAATCAAGTGCACAATCGACAACGACAGCACCGTCAGCATCACAGGCGAACTATCGGTTGACTTTGAGACTAAAAGCCGTTTCGACATCAACATGAATGACCTGCTGACAACCAACCGCGCCGGTACGCACACACTTGCATTCACCATCAGCATCGAAGGCGCAGTTATCGACCAGACGGAATTCGAGTATGAGATTTACGGCGCACCAGAATTTGAGTTAAAAGATGAAGCAAACATTAGTTTCCCCTACTCGCTCGCACCCACCACATCGCTTGCCGATGCAACTTACGAGTGGAACACTGGGGCCAAAACTAAAGCCATTGAAGTAACTGCCGACGGAACATACTCTCTCAAAATCACCGACAGCCACGGCTGCTCGGCCGAGAAATCGGTAACAATCAAATCAACCGGCATCAGCAGCTCATCAGTCGCCAACATTGCCGTTTACCCGAATCCGGCCAACGACATTGTAAACATCGACTTTGGCGGACAAATGACCGACGGTTGCCAGATTCTGATTGCCAACGCATCGGGGCGGATAATCTTTGCTTCGAAACAGACATCTGACATTATGCCGATAGCCGTCGACGACTGGGCTCAAGGCATCTATTTCATAAAGATTACGAGCAACAGCGACAGCCGCATAATTAAATTTGTAAAGGAATAGTTTGTATAACGGGATTTTGCACATATCTGGCAACAGACACGCAAAGTCCCGTTTTTTTGCGACATGAACGTCGCTTGCAGGACAGACATTTAAATTATGTTTTGATGCGCTACTTCATAGTTCTCGACTACAACGGCACCAACTTTTGCGGATGGCAGCGCCAGCCCGGGCAGGACACCATTCAGGAACGCATTGAGCGGGCTCTGTCAACTCTGCTGAAAACCGAAATTGAGATTGTGGGTGCCGGCCGCACCGACACAGGTGTTCACGCCCGAAACTATGTGGCGCACTTCGACTCGAATGCTGAGAATCTGCACACTGACACTGATTTTCTCTACAAGCTAAATTGTATTCTGCCGTTGGACATTAATATTCAGCGCATTGCGCTGATGCACCCCGAAGCACACGCGCGTTTCGACGCCACCCGGCGCACATACAAATATTATGTAACAACACGGAAAGATGTTTTTCGGTACCCACTCACCCACCGCGCCAAAAATCTTGATACCGGAAAGATGAACGAAGCTGCAGCCAAACTATTGGAATACACAGATTTCACCAGCTTCAGCAAACTCAACACCGACGTCAAAACCAACAACTGCACCATCTACGATGCACATTGGGATTCAGCCGATGGCGAAATGGTGTTCACCATCACCGCCAACCGCTTTCTGCGCAACATGGTACGCGCCATTGTGGGGACACTCTTCGAAGTGGGCTATGAAAAACTATCTACCGATGACTTTTGCCGCATTATCGAAGCCAAAGACCGCGGCCAGGCCGGAACATCGGCGCCGGCACAAGCATTGTTTTTAGAGCAGATTGAGTACCCATATGTTTTTTAGGCGGGGACCTATGCTCGTTGCCCTTAAAAACAACCAAAACTGGCACTTTGAACGGAACAGACATATAATCTGAAGCTCGCTCACAAGACGGAAGATTTATGGATTGTCGCTAAAAAAAATGACGAAATGGCCTTTTTTGTAGCTTAAAAGGGGTTTTAAATACTGAAATTAGCCAAAATAGAGTTACTTTTGTTGATTGGAAATTAAGTGTCTTTAAAAAACACACCGATTATGAAAAAGGCTGTTAAATATCTAATAATAAGCATAATATTTTTTGTGTCGGCTTTTGTAGCCAATGCCCAAACCGACAAGGAATTCTGGTTTTGCATACCGCAACTTTCCAGCCAACACGAGAAGGATGTACCAAAACTTGTCATTACTGCCTTTGAGAACAATGCCACTGTGCATATTGATATGCCTCGACAAAGCGCTTTTATTCCAATAACCGTTAACGTGCCTGCAGGAACATCTAAAATCATTATGTTCAGCACAAAAGCCGAAGCCACAACAATATATAATTATAAAGGGAAAACGCCTCCTGCCGATGCCATTTACGCTGGTGATTTCATGAAAGATAACAATCAAGAGAGCAACATATTGGAGAGTGGACTATATGGGGAGAGTTGTCAAATTAAAGACAAAGGCATACATATAACATCAAACGAACTAATCACCGCATACCTTGAACGCGGAGTAATAAACAACGATGACATTTGGGCGTTGAAGGGTAAAAATGCATTTGGTAAAGAGTTTATTGTTCCATCACAAAATGACTTCAAAAACTTTCCTTTTGGTGGTAACTCACAAAACTCGCCTAACGCTTGGAATTCCATCGACATCGTTGCTATTGAAGATGTAACCGTAACCATAACTCTAACAGACAAAGGAAGTGACTTGGTTTCTCTATGGCCACACGGAACAAGCAATAAAGGCTCATTCAAACTAAAAAAAGGACAAACACTCTCGCTTCAAGCAAAATCACAAGATGCAAGTAAACATTTGGGCGGAACTATAATCACTGCTAACGGTTATATTGCTGTACAATGGAAAGATGACTCTCTATATCTTCAACAACCATCCCTTACAAATGAATACACTTGTTACGATGTGATTGGAGATCAATTAGTGCCGACGAAATTAGCTGGGACCGAATACATTGTAATGCGTGGACAAATCGGCGAATCTTTACCATCAGGAAAAAAGAAAGCAGAATTCGTTTATATAATGGCTGTAAAAGACGGAACAACAAATGTGAGTTTTTCGACAGACAACAATGACAACATTAGCCCTATTACACTAACAAAACGCGGAGAAATAAGGCACATAAGACTCAACAATCAATTGGTAAACGTACTCGATAAAAAGAATTACAATGCTCTACATATATCTGCCGACAATCCTATAATTGTTATGCATATAGCTGGATTTGGTTGCGAAGTGGGAAGCGCAATTCTTCCAACAATTAATGGTTGTACTGGTTCTACCGATGTTTCAGTTTGCCGATCAACAAGCGAAGATTTTTACTTGAACATAATGTGCAAAGTTGCACACAAAGGAGATTTTACAATAAATGTAAATGGTTCAAACTACAATATACCGTCAGAATGGTTTAAAGATATACCAAATACTGGATGGTGCTATTTAGTTCGTGAACATGTTAAATTTTCATCCACAAATTCTGGCAATGGTGTTTCTATTCCTTCAGTAAACACTGGCAGTGTTGTAAAAGTTAGCAACTCGACAGGATTATTCCATTTAGCTATTATAAATGGAGGTTCAACATCTGGTTGCCGCTACGGATACTTCTCTGACTTCTCAAACAATATGGGTAAGGCCGTTGTGGCAGGTGATGACTTTAATTCTGAATACGACCGTTTCTGCGTAGGCGACACCGTAACTCTTTCATCGACTGGCGGTTGGAAATATCAATGGAGTTTCATTCCACCCGACGGAGTAACCATCGACAATGGCACTGACGATACATTTATTTCGACCAACACAATGACATCGGAACAAATGAAAAGCCAACGCGAACCCAAGGTCAAGCCTATTGAAGGATTCAACCGATACAAGGTTCAAATTTGGCGCCGTTGCTATTTAGGTTTGAATGTTGACACAACAATCAACGTCTGGGCATTAGGCTACCCGAAAATTACGGCGGAATGTATTAAAGACCAAGCATCACCGTGCAGTCCGTCGCAAGTGGTTCTGACCAACCAAACCGACGAAAAAGGCAAACTAGTAAACTATGTTTGGCGAATAAATGACGGCACCAACACTATAGTGAAAAAAGGGCATGACTTCGGCAACGACACATTGACAAACAACAGCGATGGCACTATAGAAGTTGTCAATGGTGACAAGAGCAGCAACGCTCTGTTCTTGGTAAACAACACGGCCCATGACGTTAATTACACAGTTACTCTCGAATCGTCGATTGAGTACAACTGCCCATCGACAGCAACCAAGAGTTTTATTGTCTGCCCGAATGTGGAAGCTGAACTCAAATTTAAAGACAACGACTCAAAGGTGCAACCTGTTGACAGATGCCAACCGCTGACTGTTAACTTCAAGAGTCTGCTGAAAGGTCCGTTTACAAGAATCAATGTATTCTTTGGTGACGGCGGAAACAACCCGTATCTTACACCCGACGTGGACATTTCATTAAACAACCCTACCCCAACAACAGGATATAACTACGAAGTCAGCCACACCTATATAAATAAAAGCGTCAAAGACACCACTTACCGCATTAAAATAAGGATTGTGGACGAAACGCCAGGTCATGGCTGCGAGAGTTGGGACTCTCTTGATGTTGTTGTGAACGGCTACGTGAAGGCACAGTATGTTATAGACAAGAGTTCTGCGTGCTCACCACTGACTACCACATTCAAAAACAACTCGATAGGCGAAGCAAGCCGAATGCATTATACTTGGACTCACTACGCTAGCGAAGCAACCGATGCCACAAGACCGAATGCACCAACCGGCGCGACTCAATCGACCACTGATTTTACTTTGACATATGAAAACAACGGAACCGCGCCAAAGATTTTAAGGGGTATAGGCTTGAAAGCCATCAGAACAAGCGATGTGGGCAAGAATTGCGAAGACGTGCAACTGCGTGATTCTCTGGTAATTTATCCAAAATTCACAGTTGACTACACTGTGACGCCTATGCGCGACTGCAACCCAATGATAGCAACATTCACCAACCTGTCGTCCGACCAAACGGACAAGACTCAGTTCACATGGTACATGGGCGATGGTACAAGCGAGAAGGGCAAAGGGCCTATCGCTCATACCTATTCGCACACCCAACCCAATATCCAGAACTACACAACCGCACTTGCCGGTGAAAGCCAGTGGGGCTGCCGCGATTCAGCTTCCAAAGCGACATTGGCCGTCATGCCATATTTGAATCCGAAATTCACACTCGACTACGATGCTGCGGGTTGCTCACCATTGACTGTGAAACTGAAGAACAACACCCCTGCCCATGCCTACAAAGCCGGGCTGAAATGGGAAATAACCGACCCGACAGGTTCATACAACAACACAACACTTGGGAATGCGATTCAAAATGATGAAGCCACACTGGAATTCGTGAATCTGACAGGCGAAATACAAACAATTAAAATCAAACTCATTGACGAATACACTGACGTTCAGAATGGAAACAAATTATGTTCAGAATTCTATGAGCGTGAAATAACAATCAAACCTAAAATTACAGCCGCAATAAGCGCCGACAAAGTCACCATGTGCGACAGCACCGAAGTGACATTCACTAACGGCTCGGTATTTGCCGGAAGCCATGGTTTTGCCCCGCCAACCGATTATTGGTGGACATTCGGCGACGGCACATCGACCCGCACCGACAACACCGACAAAATCAAACACCGCTATCGCAATAATTCGGGCGAAGACGACATCAATGCAAAAACCTTTACGGCTTCGCTTGTCGCATCGGCCAACGGATGTGCCGACACTGCCCGCACTTCAATTGGCATATATCCAAAAGTTAGAGCAGCTTTCAGCTATGTGAAAGCCACCGAGTGCTATTCTGCACAAGACAATGTGGTTGCCACCATGGTGAACAGTTCACTGAGCGCCAACAAGTTTGAATGGGATTTTGACTATGATGGCAACAACTTTGCCGCCGATGAGACAAAAACCGACAAAACCAATTTCAACCACAACTACGTAAACAACAGCGCCGATGGCAATGGCATATCGACATACACAATTAAGCTGAAGGCCATCAACTCGAACAATGAGTCGTGCTTTGATGTTGCCACAAAGACCATCGACATCTACCCCAAGGTGATTGCCGCCTTTGAGCCCACCACAAACGCTCAAGGCTGCTCACCGCTCACAACAACATTCACAAACAGCTCGAAAGGTTACGGTCTGACCTACCAGTGGGAATATGACCACGACAATCTGCAATCGACTGAAAATGGTGCAACACATACGCACACATTCGACAATGTTGCGGCATCGACACGCACCTACAATGTAAAACTCACCGTTACCGACGCGAATAATTGTAAATCAGATATTAACAAGCAGGTTAACGCATACCCGCACGTGGTTGCCGACTTCACCTACGAGAAAGATGCCGTCTGCACACCATACCCTGTCACATTCAGCTATCCGGTGGCCGCACTCAACGGAACGCAGTTTGTTTGGGACTTTGGCGATGGTACCGCCGCCGAGACATATACTGATAAGCAATCGTTCAAACATACATTTGACAATGATGCACTCAATTCGGTTAAAACATACAATATCAAACTTGTATCGACAGATTTGAGCACAGGGTGCACCGATAACATTACAAAACCAATTGAAGTTTATCCGCAGTTGAAACCTGCTTTCACTCAAGATGTTACCGAAGGTTGTAACCCGCTGACAGTTCAATTCACCAACCAGACAACCGGTTTGGCAGACTACCTTTGGGATTTCGGCGACAGCCAATCGTCGGCTGAGACAAGTCCGAAACACCTGTTCCGTCATTTCAAACTGACCGACCAGACATACAACGTGGTTCTGACAACCACACAGACGGCAACGGGCTGCGTGAAAACCGTGAACCAACCCATTACAACCTACTCATATGTTCAGGCAAAATTCGGCATCAACGAGACCGTTGAAAACTCTAACGGTACGGAAGCAGCTGTTGTTTTGGGCGGCTGCACACCGTTTGATGTAACAATAACCGACTCATCGAAACTGACAAATGCCGGCACCTGGTATTGGGATTTTGGCGATGGCACAACATCTGCCGACCGCCAGCCAAGAAGCCGTGTCTACGCCAATGATGACAACACTTATCCGCTTGATAACAAGAATTATACAATATATCTAAAGGTTACCAACGACCGTGGTTGCTACCACGACACAGCACAGACCATTGTAGTTTATCCACGCTCTGTGCCCGACTTTGACGGCAACTTCACTGGTTGCGAGCCGCTGACAGTTGAATTTGAAGACAAATCGGTTGTAGATGCTAAAACGCAGTATTTCTGGACATTCAGCGATGGTTCAACCATCGTTGAGAAACCGCCATTCAGTAAGATATTCCACAACTACGACTACGAAAACAGCAAGAAATACACTGTAAATCTCAAAACCACAACTGAATACAACTGTACCGACGAGATTACAAAAGAGATTGAAGTGTTTGCCAAACCACTGGCACGGTTCATTCCGCTGATTGACCGCGCCTGCCCGCCGTTTGAAGCGGAATTCATGAACACATCAATCGGTACGAACCTGACCTACAACTGGGACTACGACAACGGACAAACGACCAGCACAACAAGCAAGGACAACCAAAAGGTGGAATATTCAAATGACACCGAAGAACCGATAACATTCAATGTCGAGCTTATGGTTGAGTCAGATATGGGCTGCCGCGACACCATGGTGAATCCAATGATCACCTTCCCGAATGTGATTGTAGATTTTGAATTCGACACCGCAGGGTGTAGCCCACATACCATCAAGGTTAAGAACTTGTCAACAAAAACCACAACCAACCACTTGTTCGACTTTGGCGAAGGCAGTTCATCCGTAGCCGACGAACCGACATTCACCTACTACAACACCACCGACAACGATCAAGTGCTGACAATAACCTACATAGGTTCGTCGAAATACCAATGCACCGACACGATTAAAAAGAACGTAACGGTCTACATCAACCCGAATGTTGATTTTGTACCGCATACGCCATCGCAACGATACCCTGACGACACGGTTTACTTTGAGAATTACACACAAGACGGTCCGTGGACATACCAATGGGATTTTGGCGACGGCAATACACTGAGAACTGATGAGAAATACTTTATGTATAAATATGGGAAATGGGGCGCAAACAAAGATGACAACATTTTCCACGTCACTCTGCACGTTGAGACCGAGCACTGTGAAAACACTATGACTCACGATGTCATCATTCTGCCGCCATATCCGCGAATCGAGATTCTGAACCAGAAACCATCAGGTTGCGTTCCGCTCACCGTTCAGTTCAGAATTAACCAGGAATACTGCAACACCTTCGAGTGGAACTTCGAAGACGGCACAACATCGACAGAACCAGAGCCGATTCATGAATTCAGCGAACCCGGTATCTACAATGTGAAACTGTCGGCGGAAGGCGACGGCGGATCGCACTATGACTACGAGATTATAACTGTGTACGAGCTTCCCGAACCCGAATTCACCACATCGCCGAAATATGTGATGCTGCCCGACCAGCCCGTGCAGTTCTTCAACTCAACACGCAACGGCAACACCTACATCTGGGACTTTGGTGACGGCGAATATTCGACAGACCTTAACCCTTATCACCAGTACACCAAAGAAGGGTTCTACGATGTTAAGTTGATAGCATTCAGCTCGCAAATGTGCACCGACTCGATAATCAAATACCAGGACGTTGAAGTAAGCGGCGCCGGCTATATCAAGTACCCGAATGCGTTCATTCCGTCGGACGAGAGTCCCGAAGACGGAACCTACCCCACCCCCGACGACGTTGACAACGTGTTCCACCCCATCTGGCATGGTGTGAAAGAGTACGACCTTTGGATATTCAACCGCTGGGGCGAGCAACTCTTCCACTCAACTGATGTGAACGTTGGCTGGAACGGCCGGTATGCCAACAACGGCGCCAAATTGGGCCAGGATGTTTACTTCTGGAAAGCGAAAGGAAAATTTGAGAATAATGTACCCTTTAAAATAGCCGGAGACGTAACCCTTATCCGCAGATAAAGAAAATGAGAAGATTAGGTTTAATAATATCGACAATATTTTTGATGGCGGGATTAAGGACTCAGGCTCAAGACCCGCAATTCACGCAATTCTATTCAAACCCATTGTATCAGGCGCCATCGTTTGCCGGAGCCATATCAGGATACCGCGTCAGCGCCGTCTACCGCGACCAATGGCCAAAGATGCCCGGTCTGCTGACAACTATAAACGTGGCTGCTGATGCGAACCTGGACAAAATAAACAGCGGCCTTGGAATCATAGCTTTGCGCGATGTGGCAGGCTCGGCCAACTACAGCAACACTTACATCGGCCTGCTCTACTCATACAATGTCCGAATCAACCGACGCACATACCTGCGTCCAGGATTGGGATTCTACTACACACAACACGCACTCGACCGTGAGAAACTTGTCTTTGCCAGCCAACTCTATTCCGATTCCGACATTCAACCCATTCTGCCCGAAGAGATATTCAAACGTTATGCCTTCGACGGAAGCGCATCTCTTCTACTCTCCATGCGCAACAGTTGGGTTGGTATCACCGCCGATCACCTGATGCGGCCAAACTTTTCGATAACCGATTTGGCATACAAATATCCTGTCAAGTTCACACTGTTCGGCGGTATAAAACTGTTCAAACTTGAACGCCTGATTAGCACGAAACGCCAAACCGTAACCATTGCCGGAAGTTATCGCCACCAGGGCCAAACAGACCAGGTTGATGTGGGACTTTACTGGAGCTATTCACCAATCGTGCTGGGCGTTTGGTACCGCGACCTACCGCTCATCAAAGACTACAGCCGCCGTGACGCACTATCAATACTGATCGGCTACAACTATCAGGACTTGAACATCGGCTACAGCTATGACTTCACATTGTCTCGGTTGGTAACATCGACTGGTGGTGCCCACGAGATTTCCCTATCTTACAAGTTTGAGATTGAACGCAAGCACAAATTCAAAGCCATTCCTTGTCCTGAATTCTAATCACGCAGTGATTGATTTAGATATGGGTTAAGTTTGAACAACAACTCAATCCACCACATTTGAGTATAATCAAATGATTCTTTCAATATTCAAGATAGCTTGTAATATATTGTAAACGAAGTTGTTTGACCGTTCAGAGCATCATACAACAACAAAAAAAGCCCGCTTACGCAGGCTTTATATCATCTATGGAATTTTAATCAATCATCTTTTCTCTTTGATTTTTGAATAAGGCGTCTAATGCTCTTTCGTTGATCGAAAAGTAAAGCTGCCAATGTTACGATAATCAAAACTATGATACAATTCTGTTTAAAATTGTTAAACATATTGTTTACTGATTCCATTGGCGTGCTGAAATCTTGTTTTATTTTGAATGGTTCGGGATAGAAATTTCTCTCAACCTCTTGCTTTTGCGCCAGCAACTTGATAATGTCATTGTGATACAAATGCTTGTCTTTCTCGCTAACCATCATCAACGCACCGTTTTTGTCCATCTTGTATCTTTCTGACGCATTAAAATATTCCGTTTCCTTCAAACTGTCGAGCACTGCTATCTCTTTATCAATTCTTGCAATCATAGCCCGGTTCTCTTCCTGACGAATCTTATTGCAATTGATTACCCAACTGTCGCTTTCAAGATATTCGAACAATTCCTTCTTAATCTCATCTAACGTTATTCGATTATCGGCATTGAATATTTGTGCCTGCACGCAAAACTCATCACTTAATCGGTTATTTACCATAACCGTATCGCGAGAGAATTTTCCGTCGTATACTTCAAAATCATCACCGAAACCGTCTCTGTTATAATCGAGCACAAATGTTCCATTAATGCTTTTGATACCACCAATCAGCGTATCTGGTAATTGTATCTTATAGTTCCAATTATTGACAAGATTTACCGCTTCAGTTGCATTAATGGCCTTTGATTGAACAACCATCTCACAGTAATAATATTTATCTGCGAATCTGCTCTGCAATATTGTCAATAAAACCACAAGCACTATGGCTGCGATATAGAAGTAAAAATTACGAATCAAAAAATATGAGATATTCAACAGTGCTGATTTACACGCTTTTCCGAGCCAAGAGAAAAAACGGCCCATAAGGTCAATCAAATCAATTTCGCGCTCTTCGCTTTCTATCGGTTGTTTCTGATCTTCCATTTCAATTATTATTTATTTGTTAATGAATTAATTACTCGCTCACAATCAGTCATTCTCGGATCTTTCAGCTTCCTGAAACATTGAGCGAGCGAATATAGCAAATATCTAACCGTATTCAAGTTGCCGCAAGGTTTATAATATTTTTCATCGTCATCGGTGTTGATGCTGCGCAGATAGTCGGTTATCTCGCTGCTGCCGTATGCGGTGCCGCGGCTGCGTACATCAATGTAAAACAGCACATTATGCTCAAAATCGCCACCCATCTCGTCAACATAGCACAAGGTGAGTGCCGATGGCAACTCAACGCAATAGACGGGCAACTGCAAATGTTGAGCCACAATGGCGTACAGAACAGCCAGAACATTTGAGTTTGCCTTGCTCGTGTTCAACAATGTGCTCAGGAAATGCGACTGCGTTGAAAAATCATCGCTGTATGTATACTTATTCTGATTGAACAGAAAATGATTGATGATGCGGACCTTCTCGAGCGCCGTCAGCGAGCTGTTGAACTCGGTCCAAATGGGCTTGCAGATGCTGTCGATTTTGGCTTTGATGGTGTCGATTGCCACATTCGGGAACAAAATCCGGTTGTAAACGGCAACACCGGCCAGCAGATTATCGGCGCCGGCTTTGCCCCACTTGGCCAGTCCGTCGGCAATGCTGTCGATACGGATGTCGTGGATAATGTGCTCTAATAGTTTGATTGTATTGGTGTTGTCATTGGTGCGCCATTCCTTTTCGAGATTGGGAATGATGCTGACTCCGCCTTGACGCAAACGTTGCTGCACTGCCGCCGAAACCGACGGGTCAGTATCGTCAAGCAGCATTATCAGCGAATCGAATTCCGATTGATTCATAATCAAGCAGTTAATCGTTGCAGAACGGTTTCAATCAAATCTTTCATTGAGCCTTTGTAACTGCTCGTCGCGCTCTTGTTCAAACGGTTTGCGATAATACTGCAGACCGTGATGGCGTTGTGCCCCATCATCGCCGCAAGGCCGTAGATTGCCGAGCATTCCATCTCGTAGTTGGTGATTTTGTGACCGTTATACTCAAAAGCAGTGATTTTATCGTTGATTTTGGCATCCTGAATAGGCAACCGCAGAACGCGGCCTTGGGGGCCGTAAAATCCAGGGGCTGAAATGGTTATACCCTTACGCATATCGAAACCGACCTTGTTGAGCAACTCGGGCGACGAGTTGACAAAGTAAGGCGACGCCAGCAGCGGATTCCAATTCATATATTTTTTGAAGGCCGCTTCCATCTCAAGATTGCTGACGCTGTTGCGGTCGCGATAGAAGTTAATCATACCGTCGAAACCGATGGCCATTTCAGAGATGACCGGCTGCCCCACTTCAATATCGGCCTGCAGCGCCCCCGAAGTGCCGATGCGAATCAGGTTAAGACTGCGTTTCCGCTCTTTCTCAACTCGTTTTTCAAGGTCGATGTTGACTGCCGCATCAAGCTCATTGACAACAATATCGATATTATCGGTGCCGATGCCGGTCGACACAACCGTGACGCCCTTGCCATTGAAAAGCCCTGTGCGGGTGCGGAACTCGCGGTTCTGAACATCGACATTGATTTTTGAAAAGAACGACGCAACCAAGTCGGCGCGGTCGGGGTCGCCCACAAGTATCACATTGTCAGCAACATCGTCGGGGTGAATGTGCAAATGGAACACGCTGCCATCGGCATTCAAAATAAGTTCTGAATTGGGAATAAACTGTGCCATATCGTTAAAATTATGTTGTAAAATACGCAACAAACATTAAATTTGTGTTTATCAAAAATACAAAAAAAATGGAAGCTGCATTAAGTCATTTGCTTGTACCGGTCGACTATTCTGACAAGTCGGTTTTTGGGCTGAAATACGCCGCAAAGTTGAACAAGGTTCTCAAAGGTAAAATCACGTTTATCAATGTGATAAAAGGTGTTGACCCAATTTGGTCGGAATTTTTCACCGATGTTGAGCGCGAGATTCTGCTCAAAAAGTTGAAAAGCCATCTGCAAAATTTTGTAACCAAGAATTCAGACCTTGACGGCGCCGATTTCGACTGCGTGATTGCCAAAGGCAAACTTTGCGACACCATTATGCAGACCGCCGAGTCGCTCAACGCAAGTGCGATTGTGATGGGCACCAGCCACGCCGACAACATCAAAAAGAAGATTATCGGAACCAATGCGTTGCGCGTGGTTTCGGAAGCTAAATGCCCTGTAATAACCATTAAATCAGAGCCCGACAGTGCCCCAATCAAACGGCTCATCCTGCCGCTCGACATCAGCAAGGAAACTCGCGAGAAGGTTGTGGACACGGTTGACATCGCACGCAAACTCGATGCCGAAATTCTTGTTGTTTCGGCCTACTCCTTCGATGACGAACTGATTTACAAAACTCTGCAACAGCAACAGAATCAAGTTGTTAAATACATAACCGACCGCGGCATCAAATGCAGCGGCAAACTGCTGAAAGTTGACGACAATGTTGACGGCGTTCTCGATTTCATCGATGCGAACAAGGGCGATATGGTGATTATCACCACGCACCAGCAGCTCGAGATTGTGACTTCGTTCATCGGCTCGTTCGCCAAGAGCATTGTCAGCCGCTCGAAAGTGCCTGTTATGAGCATTGTTCCGCGCAACCAATACAATGTGATTTTCAAGATTCCCGCTTGCTAATTCACAGGTTATCAATAAAAAACGCTTCAGCCATTGGTTGAAGCGTTTTTTGTTTGTGTTCAATCGGTCCGCCTGACGAGTTGCCCGTCGACGAAATCGAACCGTTTTTTCTTAATCCATTTTTTCGCAACTCGCTGATACTCTTCGGTTTTGAACTGCGCCCACGAACGTTCGAGCCCGAGTTCGCGCACAACATTTTTGAACGATGCGAATTCCTGCTGCTGAATAATTGAGAAACTCAAGTGGCCGCAAATATTTTTATTAGGCTGACTTTCAGCAAAATCCATCATCACGCGGCGCTTGGTTTCGTCCGATGGCGGGTCGATACGCTCAAGGCGATGGGTGCGGACAATTTCCGCCATATCGCTTTCCCATTGAACTTCAGACTTTTGATTGTCATCGAGTTCGAAAATATAATCTTCAATCATCACCACATCCTGCGTGGTGTAATCGATGTACCAGCCTGCGGCAAACTCATCGAGATAGTGTTCCATCGCGTTGCCGACGGCAACAATCAACTGCTCTTTATTCTCAATCATAACAATTTTTCTTTCAGATATTTACCCGTATATGAAGCGTCGCATTTCACCAAATCTTCGGGCGTGCCTTCGAACACCACGTTGCCACCCGCTTCGCCGCCTTCGGGCCCAAGGTCGATAACCCAGTCGGCGCATTTTATCACTTCCAGATTATGCTCGATAATCAGCACCGTGTGACCGCGGTCGGCCAAGGCATTGAAAGCTTCCATCAGTTTGTTAACATCGTGAAAATGAAGGCCTGTGGTCGGTTCGTCGAAGATGAAAAGCGTTGGCGAGTTCGGCTCGTCGGAACCAAGAAACGACGCCAGTTTGACGCGTTGGCTCTCGCCACCACTCAACGAACTCGACGATTGACCGAGTTTGACGTAGCCAAGTCCCACATTTGCAAGCGGTTGCAGACGCTCAACAATGCGTCGGCAGGTTGCGTTGCTGTCGCTACCAAAGAACTCAATTGCTTCATTCACAGTCATATTCAGCACATCGTTGATGTTTTTATCGCAGTAGCGCACATCGAGCACAACTTGCTTGAAACGCTGCCCGTGGCAACTGTCGCAAACCAACTCAACATCAGCCATAAACTGCATCTCAATCTTGATTTTGCCTTCGCCTTGGCACTCTTCGCACCGTCCGCCATCAACGTTGAACGAGAAAAACGACGGTGTCATATTCATTATTTTGGCGGCCTGTTGGTCGGCGTAAAGTTTTCGGATTTCGTCGTAAGCCTTTATGTAAGATGCAGGATTTGAACGAGTTGAACGGCCAATCGGATTTTGGTCGACAAACTCAACGCGGCTGATGCGCTTCAGGTCGCCATACATCCGACGGAAGTTGCCTGTGGGCGTATCGCTCTGTCCGCCAAAGTATTTGGCGAGTGCGTTGTAAAGAATTTTGTCCACCAAAGTCGATTTTCCGCTACCCGAAACGCCTGTAACAGCGGTAATTACGCCAAGCGGAAATTTTACATCGATGTTTTTCAAATTGTTCTCGCAAGCCCCTTCAATGCCGATGTAATCGCGCCATTTGCGGCGGATTTCGGGCACGGGTATCTTCATTTTGCCAGTTAGGTACTGTGCCGTAAGACTTTGACTTTCAGACTCTAACTTTGTGTGGTCGCCTTGAAAGACAACTTCACCGCCAAGCCGTCCAGCCAACGGGCCAATATCGATAATCTCATCGGCTGCGCGGATGATGTCTTCGTCGTGCTCAACCACAACCACTGTATTGCCGATGCGCTGCAAGTTGCGTAAAACTTTGATTAGCAATTCAGTATCGCGAGAATGAAGGCCAATTGAAGGCTCATCGAGAATGTATAGCGACCCGACAAGGCTGCTGCCGAGCGATGTGGCCAGGTTGATGCGCTGACTCTCGCCGCCGCTCAACGTGGACGATGTGCGGGAAAGCGTCAGATAGCCAAGTCCGACGTCTTTCAGGAATCCAATCCGATTGCGGATTTCGACCAACAGACGGCCTGCGACTTTCTCTTCGTGAGCGTCGAGTTCGAAATTTCTGACAACGTTATTTAACTCATTGACAGGCATATTCACCAAATCCACAATCGAGTAGCCGTTGATTTTCACATATTCGGCTTCGGGCTTGAGCCGCGACCCGTGGCAGGCAGGGCACACAGTGCGTCCGCGATAGCGCGACATCATCACGCGATATTGGATTTTGTAGGAATTCTGCTCGACAAATTCGAAGAAATCATTGATTCCGTGGAAATAACGATTGCCCGTCCAAAGCAGATTATATTGCTCGCGCGTGAGTTCGTTGACAGGCTTATGGATTGGAAAATCGAACTTATCGGCATTGTAAATCAATTTGTTAAGCCATTCCTGCATCTTCTCTCCGCGCCAGCAGACAATCGCGCCTTCGTAAATCGACAGGCTTTTGTTGGGAATGACAAGGTCGGGGTCGATGCCGATGGTGCTGCCAAAACCGCCACACGTGGGGCAAGCGCCCAGCGGCGTGTTGAAACTGAAAAGGTGCTCGGTTGGCTCGACAAAAGTCATTCCGTCGGCTTCGAACCTATTTGAAAAATCCTGACAGACAACAGTTTCGCCACGATAAACCTTCACCGTGCACGCCCCCATACCTTCAAAAAAAGCGGTCTGCACCGAGTCGGCAATACGGCTGATGTTGTCCTGCTCGTTGCTGACCACGATGCGGTCCACAACAATGTTTACAACGTCGCTGGCCGCGGGTTTGTAATCGTCGATGGCAACAATCTCGCCATTCACTTCAACGCGGCTAAATCCTTGTTGCTTAAGTATTTCGAGCGCTTTCGCGATGGTGCGGCCATTTGCCAGATTCAGCGGCGCCACAATGATTGCCTTTGTCCGTTCGGGAAACGTAAGTAGGTAATCCACAACATCTTGCACTGAATGCTTCTTGACCAATTGCCCTGAAATTGGCGAATATGTCTTGCCAATTCGTGCGAAAAGCAGTTTCAGGTAGTCGTAAATCTCTGTCGATGTGCCAACTGTCGAGCGCGGATTGCGGCTGCAAACCTTCTGCTCGATGGCGATTGCGGGCGGAATGCCCTTGATGTAGTCGGTTTCGGGCTTGTTGATTCGGCCCAAAAACTGCCGCGCGTATGCCGACAAACTCTCGACGTAGCGCCGCTGCCCTTCGGCATAGAGCGTGTCGAATGCCAGCGACGACTTGCCGCTGCCCGACAGTCCAGTAATGACAATCAGTTTGTTACGCTCAATCTTCAAATCGATGTTTTTCAGATTGTTAACTCGCGCGCCCTTTATTTCGATGTACTGATTGCTCATTTCTATATCACTATAATAATCATTGTGTTACTGCTTCATTGCGATTGTTGTCGCACACTTTTTGAGTTTCGCCGCCAACAGCGGACGCCAGCAAAAGCGAGACCACAAAGAACAAACTGCCGCTGTATCGGTTAAACATCGACTCAAGTAACATATTGAGTGCCAATATGAAAAGACTGCAAAACAACAGATAGTTCCGATGTCGCCAGGCCTGATACAAAGCGTAACCCATCATCGCGATGAGCAGCGCAAGCCCAAGAATGCCCGTTGTTCCTAATGTCTCAAGGTATTGATTGTGTTGGTCATAGCACTTGTGATACGCCTGTCCTATGCCATCAAGCAGATAGTTGATGCGTAGAAATTCCTTGTAATCGCCAATGCCACAGCCAGTTGTCCAGTATTCACCGGCAAGTCGTGCACCCGTTTCCCACATTCTAAATCGAATATTAATGCCATCAAGACTTTCGGGATGCTGAATCAGATAGCCGTTTTCCAGTAAAATGTCTTCTTCTGTAATATAACTCGTTACGGTTTGCGACAGATTCATCACGCGGTAGTTGCACGTTTGGAAAACCACAAACAAACCTGTCACTGCTGCAAACAGCAACATACTGTGCTTCAAATTCTTATATCGAATATAAAAAATGATGACCGAATAGTAGAGCACACCGAAAAGCGCATAAACATTGGTGCGCGACGAGAGCAGGAAAATCATCAATATCGATAGCGCTATTGCAGTGTAAATCAACCATCTGCGCTGTTTCACATTGCAAAACATCAGTGCCCAAAGCATCACCGCAACCACAAAGACCGCCATCATAGCGAAGGTGTTAGTATATTGAAATACTGACAGATATGTATACACAAACTGATTGCGGTAACTAATGTAAGGATTGAAAACCAGGTGGCCATCGATTAAATAGAACGAGCGCCAAACAGCCAAAATCAGGCACAATGCCGATGCCGTCAAAATTCCACCCGACAATATTTTTAGTAATCGTATTTTATTGTCATACAAATTGTTTTGATAGTACAACGCCAAAACCGATAACGCAGCAAATGGAATATATGTGTGCAAATTGTCGAGTCCTTCTTCTTTATTTAGACTGACAATCAAACTAATAGCAGTAGTAGCAAAAAACGCCAACATCAGCAAAGGCAAAACTGATTTTTGGTCGTTTAGGCAAGGTAATCTGTCGGGGAACGTTGCACAAATTCCAACTACAAAGAGCAGAGTTACAGCCACTTCGGACCATACAGGATAGAAGGCGACAATGGCTAACGTAAGCGCTGCCAAAGAAAAAAAACTTTTTTTCAATCTATCCATAACTATTTGATTTTCTTTGGGAATGAGAATAGACCAATCAGTGAGCCAATGCCGTAAGACAAATGCAGCATAGCGAATGCGGCAAATAAATATTTGATTTTAAAACCCTTACCTTGTGCGCTAATGTTCGCGCACATAAACAATGTGAGCAAAATGTAGGCGCAAGCCGAAGCCGCCGAAAGCAATCCAAACCGCAAATCGACAGGCATCAGAGCCAACGGACAAATCAGCGAAAGCACAAACAACATTGGCACAAAATGCCGCAGCGACAAGGAACTAAACCGCTTGGTAATCTTCACGGTAAGAATGTTCCAACGGCCGTTGCTGTAACTGTTGCGACTCATCGCGCGGAAGGTGTCGCGGGCGTAATAGGTACAGAGCGCCTGCGGAATCAGATAAATACTGCCGCCGCCGTTCACAATCCGCTTGTTGAACTCAATGTCCTGATTGCGCACAAGCCGCTCATCGAACAATCCGTACTTTTCGAAAACCGAGCGCTTGTAGCAGCCAAACGGCACAGTATCAACCATTTGCACATTGGCCACGCCAGTGCGGAAATCGGAATTGCCAACGCCAAACCTACTGCTCAATACTGCTTTTATTGCCAACGATTTAGGCGTTTTTGAAAGCACATCGGTGCGGCAGACGCAACCAACGTTGTCAGCGTCGAGTTCCTTGAGTTTGCGCACCAGCACCGAAATGTAGTTGGCGTCGTAGGTTGTGTGGACATCAAGGCGCATAATCATCTCACCGACAGCCTTTTCGATTCCCAGATTCAACGCATAGGGAACGTAGTGCATCGGGTTGTCAATCAGGTGGATATAGTCGTATTTCGCACAGTAGTCGGCAATAATGTCGCGCGTGCCGTCGGTGCTCATTCCATCGACAAGGTACACTTCCATATCCGACTTCGGATAGTCTTGATTTACAATCGATTCAATGCAATTTGCAATGTATTTCGACTCGTTGCGGCAGGGAATTATGACGGAAAGTTGTACCATTTTTCTACTTAATGACGCTTAACCATTTTTGCGCTTTATTCGGCCAGCAAAATTCGTCAAAATCCACTTTCCGTATATCATTCACCATCGATTTTCTGTTGGCAAGCGCTGTTTTTAGTTTTTCGGCCACTTCGGCAGCACTTTTCGGATTGACGGCCAAACCAACATTCAAGTCGGACACCACACCGCTAAATCCCTGACCATCAGTATAAATAACAGGCAGCCCTTGCGTAAGCGCTTCCAGATAAACCAAGCCGAAAGTCTCTGATTTTGAAATCATTGCAAAAACGGCGTTTTCGCGGCAAATCTGCATCAGTTTCTGCTTGTCGTAAACGGGGCCGTGGAATTTTATCCAGTCGGCATTTTGCTCTATCTGCTTCATAATCTGCGGTTCACACGCACCACCACCGCCAACCAGATTCAACGTGAGACGCGGATTCTGTTCGCGCGCCATTTTGCAGGCTTCAATGAGCGTGGCCACATTCTTGTTTTTGTCGAACACACCTATATATAATATGGCGTCGGGATTGCGATTGTCGTCGGCAAAATATTGATTATCAATCCAAATTTGGTCAATCCCGTTGGTAATGGTTACCATTTTCGGCTGCAAGTTAGCGGCCAAACGCCTGAAAGCCAGCGAGTTCTCGAATTGCCGACGTTGGACGGGCGATATGAAAACCACCTTACAAGCGTTTGCAATTATCTGACGTCCAATGTGATACAACTGCGGCATTAAGCGTAGATAGAGATTGACATCGGTGCCGCGAACAGCAACCACGTAGGGGATTCCGCGCTCGCGCCAAAGCCTGTAGGCCACCGCGCCATCGGAAAACAAGGTGCTTGCCACAACAAGGTCAATATTCGCAGTATCAACACTTTGCGTCAACCGACGGTATTTGCATCCGATTTTGTACGGAAACAACGCTCTGTACATCAGCATATTACCATCGAAAGCAGACTCAATCAGCCGATAATTGGCATCGGTGTAGGTGCCGCGCAAATCGCGCAATGGATAATTGGGCCGATTGAATGCGAAAACGGTCATATCTATCTGACTATCAGCATCGACAATTGAGCGGCACAAGTTGTGGTGAACCCGTGAGCCAATGTAATCTTCGGTCAGATATAAAACGTTCATAATCAATCGGCTATTGATTTTTCGTACTCACGGACAACTTTCAGCGTCATCAGCGCGACAATGGCGTAACTGAACAACTCAACCGCCAAATAACAGCGCAGAAAGCCGTAAATGTCACTGACAGGAATGAATATCAGACTGAAAATCAGCAAGAAATAGATAGTCTGCCAAACCGACAAACGGCCAATTTTCTCGAACGCTGTGAACACCATATTAAACGGCGACACCACAAATTTGAACGCGAACGCCCAAACCATAATTCGCACGTAAATACCTGATTCACGCCAAGTTTCGCCAAAAATAAGTGCCAAAAGCGACGGTGCCAGAAGGAAGGCCACTACGGCGAACAGCAGCGCCATAACGGCCAGCAGTGCGGCAATGCGGCAAAAATCGTGGCGGATTGACTCGCGTTTGTTGCGCAACTCGGTGAACCGCTGCACCAGCACCTGCCCCATCGACGTGGTGACAAGCGAGAGCGGCATAATCATCAGCATCCGCGCAAGGTCGAAAAGGCCTGTGGTTTGCTCGTCGAACAGGCGGTTTATGAAAATGGTGGGCAAAAGCAGGCTCAATGCGTTCAGGAACGCCGCGAAACTGTTTTGCAGCGGAAAACTCTTGTATTCGGCCGCCACACTTTTTATGGTGGCCCACGACAACTTCAGGCCGCCGACAAACTTGTGCACCTTAAGCCCAGCCGCCAGCGCATTGACCGACTGCCCCGCAATGTCGCCAAAAACGAGCCCCGTTTGATTGCCGCAATAGCCTGAAATTGTTTGCGTTACGCCTTCGGCAATGCGGCGCTCAACCTTGTTCGAAGCCGAAAGGCGGAACTGCTTCAGCCGAATCAAATAATAGTTAAGTGCCTGATAAATAGTCAGTAACAGCAGCGATAACGGTACAAATGCAAGCCAATAGGAATACTTTTCGGGAAAATTGATTAGCCGCATTATCGGCTGCTTGAACACGAAAAGCAAAATTGCCGTTAAAACACTCACAATCAGCCCAATGCCAAACGAAAGATAAAGCAGATTGTAGGCTTTGTTGTCGTCGGCGGGCAGGATAATCGTCTGCTCGTAGCGCAGCGACGCAATCACAGCAATAATGCCTATAATGCTCATATACACTGCGAAAGCGCCAAAATCGGCAGGCGTGTAAATGCGGCGCAGAATGAGTTGGAACAGAATTATCAGCACCTGCGCCAAAGCGGTGCCAGTGACCAGATAACTCAAGTTCTTGATTATCGTGTTGCCGAATATTTTTTTTACAATACTCATTGAATCAATGTTTTGCGGCCAGCCACCAACTATTCAAAGCCTTTCACAGTTTTGCCCAATGCGGTGCAAATCAGCACTTTGACATCGAGCCAAAGCGACTGCCGTTCCATATAGAGAAGATTGAGCCGAACCTTGTCGGGCCAAATCACCTTGTCGTTGTATTCCTGCGGATTGGGCTGCGCGGCCAGCAAATCTTCTTCGTTGCGGTATTTGAGCGACGCCACGCCAGTCAATCCAGGCTTCATCGTCAGCAGACGGCGGTCATCGCCTTCGAGTTTGTCGGCGTAACCTGCCACATCGGGGCGCGGCCCAACGAAACTCATATCGCCCACGAAAATGTTGAGCAACTCGGGCAGTTCATCGATTTTGGTGCGCCGCAGCCATCGGCCAACGCGCGTAATGCGGTTCAGTTCAGCCGCCGCCACAGGGCTCTCTTCTTCGCCTTTCATTGTGCGAAACTTAATGAGTTTGAATGGTTTGGCATTTTGGCCGATTCGTTCCTGAATGTAGAAAACCGGCGCGCCGCTTGTCAGCAGAATAACTATCGCGACAAGCAACAAAACCGGCATAAGCGCCATCAGCAAAACAAGCGAGAGCGTTCTGTCGAAAAACCATTTAACCATATTGTTGCCACGTGAAAGCATCGGTGCAAAACTAAAAAAAGTTAGTGGTTTTTATGGCCGATTGCGCAATTTCAATATCAGTTTTCACACCATTCGTCAATCGATATAAAACCTATATTTGCGACATCGAAATAGAGATTGTCGTGAAAAAATTTTTAAGCGTACTCAAATATTTGCTGTTCCTGGCCATCGGACTGGCGGTGTTCTATTATATCTACAAAGACTTTGAATTACAGGCACTTGCAAGTCAGATTTCGAGCATTCGCTGGCGGTGGATTGCGCTATCGCTTGCGTTTGGCGTAATGAGCCACATCTGCCGCGCCCTGCGGTGGGATATGCTCATACAGTCGGCGGGTTACTCGGCGGGCCGGTTCCGCACGTTCTGCTCGGTAATGGCAATGTATTTCACCAATCTGATAATTCCGCGCGGCGGCGAGATTGTGCGCTGCACAGCCCTTGCCCGAACCGACAGCGTGCCGTTTGCCGTGCTGCTGGGCACGGTGGTGGTCGAGCGCACTGTTGACACGCTGCTAATGATTGTGATTGCCGCCGTAATGGTGTTTTTCCAACTCGATTTTCTGAAGACGTTTTTCGAAGCGCCCGGCCACGAAGCAATGCTCGACAAAGTGGCGTTTCTCTTCTCGCCGTGGTTCTGGATTGCCGGCGCCGTGGCGGGCATTGGCGCCATTGTTCTGCTTTGGAAACTGCGCCACCGCATTGCGCAAATAAAACTGTTTCAACCGATTATCGGTTTGATAATGAAGTTTTGGGACGGACTGAAATCGATAGCGCGGCTTGAGCATCCGTGGATTTTCGTCGGGCAGTCGGTGTTTATCTATCTGGCCTACTTTCTAATGCTCTACGTCACGTTCTTCAGTTTCGCCCCCACAGCCGGGCTCTCAATGGGCGCCGCGCTCACCGCGTTCATTATGGGCGGACTGGCAATGCTGGCGCCCGTGCAAGGCGGCATCGGGCCGTGGCATTTTATGGTTTTCGAAACGCTGGCGCTCTACGGCATTCCGGTGGCCGACGGCAAGATTTTCGCACTCATCAGCCACTCAACAACCAATGGGTTCTGTCTGATTGTTGGCGCTATATGCCTTGTATATCTGACAGTTATAGGTAAACGCACTAGCCAAACGGACACAACACAAGCAATCTGAACCGCCACCGCCCGGTCCAATTACTGGCAAAATTGCAAACAAAAAAAATCGGCACTGAAGAATGCCGATTTTTGTATTCAACTCATTTACAATCAGAAATTAATCTGAATACCTGTTGACAGGCTATAAAAGTCGTATGTCAGGTGCGTAAGGCTCTCATTGATATCGTTCAGATAGCAGAAGCCCGCCTTGAAATTCCACTTCACGTGCTGCGAACCCAAACGCAGAACCATTTGCGGCTCAAGAAGCAGATTCGGCTTGGTGTAATGCTCGGTGCGCTCGTCAATTCGCACTTCGTCGCGGTCGTACTCGTAATAATGAAGGTTCGGAATGTAAGAGCCGGCCTTAAATCCGACGCCAATATCGATATGAATAGGTGTCAAATCGTGCCAACCGAAGTTCACCTGGCTGAACGGCACGTTGAAACGGCCATCGTATGAGTATGTTTTTGCGTGCCGAGTGGTGGTTGTAGAGCCATCGGCATTCTCTTCGCTGCTCACCGACGCGTTATCGACGCTCATAAAGCCCGAGTTCAAACCCATATAACCTTCGAAAACAGCGTGCTCGCCAAGCGGTTTGTAGGCGCCAAAGGCAAGCTGCGCCGCGCCCATTCCACTGCCGTAATTGACGTGCGCCTGCCCGGCTATCCAATCGTTGAAAGCGTGGGTGGCTGTGGCGTTGAGTGCCATCTTTGTAGGAATCACGTGCCCCGACAGACTTACCGAAGCATCAATTTTAGTCTCGCCGCTCTGGCTCATAAGCGGAATGTCGACAGCCTGCGGGTGATAGACGCTGCAAGCTGAGATTGTGATTGTTCCGGCCACTATGGCCAATGTTTTTTTCCACAACATAGCTTTTCAGTTTTAAAGTTCTGTAATAAAGACAATCGAAACGGGTTCTACCCTACTCTCAAATGTCCGCAAGCCGCCGGTTTCCCGAAAGGCTCATCCAAAAATACCGCTTAAAGCGACACGAAAAACCGCCATCGGACACCGATTTTGCCACCTACACCAAAAAAAACGGCCATCGGCGAAAGCCTGATATTTTTTATTGATAAGAAGTGAAAAGATTGCGCCCCAAGTATGACAAAGAATGATATATTTGCCATCGGTTTTAGAAAAGTATATTTTTAATTATACAATTTTAATAATATGGTAAACTACAAAGATTTAGGCTTGGTGAACACTCGTGAAATGTTTGCCAAAGCAGTTAAAGGCGGATACGCTATCCCGGCCTTCAACTTCAACACAATGGAACAAATGCAGGCTATTGTTATGGCCGCAGTTGAGACCAAATCGCCTGTCATTATGCAGGTATCGAAAGGCGCTCGCAACTACGCTAACGGCACCATCCTTCGCAACCTGGCAAAGGGCGCCGTTGAGTACGCTAAAGAACTTGGCTGCCCCAATCCGCAGATTGTTCTTCACCTTGACCACGGCGACAGCTTCGAGCTCTGCAAGGACTGCATCGACAACGGTTTCTCATCGGTTATGATTGACGGCTCATCGCTGCCATACGAAGAGAACATAAAGTTGACAAAGAAAGTTGTTGAATACGCTCATCAATTCGACGTTACAGTTGAGGCTGAGCTTGGCGTTTTGGCTGGTGTTGAAGACGAAGTTTCGGCTGCTGAATCACACTACACAAAACCTGAAGAGGTTGTGGATTTCGCCACTCGCACAGGCTGCGATTCGCTGGCCATCTCAATTGGCACATCGCACGGCGCACACAAGTTCACACCAGAACAGTGCACTAAAGTAAATGGTGTTCTTGTTCCGCCCCCGTTGGCATTCGACGTTCTTCACGAAATCGAGAAAAAACTTCCAGGCTTCCCAATCGTTCTGCACGGCTCATCGTCGGTTCCGCAGGAAGAGGTTGAAACCATTAACAAATATGGTGGCAAACTTGAAGCCGCTATCGGTATTCCGGAAGAGCAACTTCGCGAGGCTTCGAAGTCGGCTGTTTGCAAAATCAACATCGACTCTGACTCTCGTCTGGCTATGACCGCCGCTATCCGCAAATATCTTGCCGAGAACCCGTCGCACTTCGACCCGCGCCAGTATCTGAAACCTGCCCGCGAGAATATGAAGAAAATGTACATCCACAAGATTGTCAACGTTTTGGGCAGCGACAACAAGTTGTAATCACGCTTCCGCGATATAAGAAAAGCGAATTCCGAAAGGGATTCGCTTTTTTTTGTGGCTTTTTGAACGCTGGCGACATTGCAGACAGAGAATCATAATGCTATTCTCATAAATATTGGATTACAGAATCGGCTGCCACAGTGTGACAGCCCTACAATAATTTAACCCTTCAACCCTTGCCAACACCTAATGCCTAATGCCTGGAACCTTGTACCAAACATCAATTATCCGATTCAACGATTAAACATTTTATGTAGATTTGTATGTTTAAAAACTAAAAACACATTCAAAATGAAGAAATTATGCTTATTACTGACTGCTGCTTGCTTTGCGGCTGTCGGTTGCTCGTCGCACAAAGCGGCCCCCGAGACTTACAACCAATCGCGCACGCTCGAAGACGGCGGCACAGGTGACTACAAAGCCATTATGGTGGCTGAACCATCACTGGCAGAACACACCATCTTCCGTCCTGCCGACCTTTCGCCGTTCAACGAAAAAAATCCTCTGCCAGTGCTGGTTTGGGGTAACGGCGCCTGCGGCAACTCACCGTGGGAACACGTCAACTTCCTGAACGAGATTGCATCGCACGGTTTTATGGTAGTGGCCATCGGCAACTTCCCCGTTGATGACCAGCCATATCACGGCCCGATGTCGAAAACCGAACAGCAAATTGAAGGCCTTGACTGGGCCGTTGCTCAAAATGCCGACAAGAACAGCCCCTACTATCAAAAACTTGATATGCAGAACATTGCGGCTGCAGGAATGTCGTGCGGCGGATTGCAGACACTCAACAACGCCACCGACGAGCGCCTGAAAACCATTATGATATGCAACAGCGGCTCGTTCATCGACCCGAATACCGCCATCCCAGGAATGCCAATGCCAACCAAGGACGATTTGCAGAAAATCAAAGTTCCTGTGCTCTACCTGCTTGGCGACACCACCGACATTGCCTACGGGAACGGTATGGACGATTTCAGCCGCATCAACAACGTGCCCATTGCCGCCTGCAACCTGCCCGTTGGCCACGGCGGAACCTACCGTCAGCCTTACGGCGGCGAGTTTGCAATTGTTGCCACAGCCTGGCTCAAATGGCAACTCAAAAACGACGACGAAGCGGCGCTTATGTTCAAGGGCGAGAACCCTGGCGTGGCTCAACGCGAAGGCTGGCGAATTGACAAGAAGAATATTGACTAACGCTGGTGTTTGATAATCAAAAAATAAAGGCGAGTCTGCTGCAGACTCGCCTTTTGTTTTGTTAAAAAATTGCAGATCACACGTATACAATCTCATAATACAAAAAAGCCGATTACAACAATGGTAATCGGCTTACATTCGTATTTATATCAACCTTCTTACTTTACCTTGAAAGCCTCAACGTCCTTCACATCAGTCTCCTTAATGAAGATTGAGCGCTGTGCGTTCTGCGTGCGGGCGAATTTCAGGAAGATTTCGGCCGAGCGGCGGAACATTGCATCGCGGTTGGCGTCGAGCATCAGCAGGTAGGCCATAATGGTGTAGCCTGCCATCTCAACCATACGGCGGGCGTGCAGTTCAATGAACTCCTGCGACTCTTTGCCCATAACGTAGGCCACCGTTTCCTCGTATTCGGCCGTCATACGGTCAAGAACGTCGTGTATCGGCTTCAAATCGTCGGCAACGGGCTGTGCGGCGTAGTCTTTCATCATTGAAAGATAGAAACCTGTGGTGGCATAGCGTGTTGCGGCAACTACCTGAAGTTGTGTGGTGCCCTCGTAAATGCTTGTGATACGGGCGTCGCGGTAAAGGCGCTCGCAGGTGTAGTCCTTCATAAAGCCTGAGCCACCGTGAACCTGAATGCAGTCGTAGGCGTTCTGATTGGCGAACTCGCTGCCCAGGCCTTTTGCCAGCGGTGTGAAGGCGTCGGCCATACGGTTGTAGCGCTTGCACTCGTCGCGCTCTTCGGGTGTCAGTTTGCGCTCCTTCGATATGTCTTCCAAAGTCTTGTACATATCAACGAAACGTGCTGTCTCATAAAGGATTGTGCGGTTTGCGTCGAGTTTGGCCTTCATTGTTGCCAGCAATTCGGCAACGGCGCTGAACTCGATAATCGGGTGACCGAACTGCTGACGGTCGCGGGCGTAAGAGAGAGCCTCGTTGTAGGCGGCCTGCGACAGGCCAACCGACTGTGCGGCAATGCCCAGACGCGCGCCGTTCATCAGCGACATCACATATTTGATAAGGCCCAACTTGCGGCTTCCGCAGAGTTCGGCTTTGGCGTTGCGGAACACGAGTTCGCAGGTCGGCGAGCCCTTGATACCCATCTTGTTCTCAATGCGGCGCACGGTTACTCCGCCGTTGCGCTTGTCGTAGATAAACATTGAAAGGCCGCGGCCGTCGTGAGTGCCCTCTTCAGAGCGTGCAAGCACAAGGTGAATATCGGCATCGCCATTGGTAATGAATCGTTTAACACCGTTCAGATACCAGCAGTTGTCGGCCTCGTTGAAAGTTGCCTTGAGCATCACCGATTGCAGGTCGGAACCAGCATCGGGCTCGGTCAGGTCCATCGACATTGTCTCGCCCTCGCAAATGCGCGGAATGTAGCGCTGCTTCTGGTCGTCGTCGGCAAACTCGTAAATGGTTTCGGCGCAGTCCTGCAGGCCCCAAAGGTTCTCGAAACCTGCGTCGGCGCGCGACACCATATCGGCGGCCATCAGGTAGGGAACGGTCGGGAAGTTCAGTCCGCCGTAGCGGTACGGCATATTCACGCCGCAGAGTCCTGCCTTGCGTGTTGCGTCAAGGTTAACCGACGTGCCGCTTGCGTAGGTTACGCGGCCGTTGGCGCAGACGGGGCCTTCGTGGTCCACGCCTTCAGCGTTCGGGGCGATAATCTCGCCGCAAATCTCGCCAACAACATCGAGCACTTTATCGTAACTGTCCATTGCGTCGTCGAAGTCGGCAGGCGCGAAATCGAACTGGCCCGCATTGGCATAGTTGCGTTCTTTCAACTCAACAATGCGCTTCATCAGCGGGTGGTTCAAATGGAATTTGAGTTCGGGGGTGTCTGTATAAAAATTAGCCATAATTGTCTGATTTATTTAGAGTTCTGTTTGTAATACTTAATCAATTTCGGCAGAACGTCCTCAATGGTGCCTGTAATCACGTAGTCGGCAATTTTGTTGATTGGGGCGTTGGGGTCGCTGTTGATTGAGATAATCATACTCGACTCCTGCATTCCTGCAATGTGCTGGATTTGGCCCGATATGCCGCAGGCAATGTAGAGTTTCGGACGAACGGTTACGCCTGTCTGGCCAATCTGACGCTCGTGCTCAACCCAACCTGCGTCAACGGCTGCGCGGCTTGCGCCCACTTCGGCGTTAATTAGCGACGCGAAATCGAACAGCAGTTGGAAGTTCTCTTTCGAGCCCACTCCGTAGCCGCCCGACACGATTATCGGTGAGCCTTTAATGTTGATTTTCGATTTTTCAATCTGGCGGTCGATAATGCTGACGGCGAAATCAGTGGCGCTAACGTATTTGTTTACATCGAGTTTGACAACCTCGCCCTTGTAGTCGGCCTTGAAAATCTCTTTTTTCATCACGCCTTCGCGAACGGTGGCCATCTGCGGGCGGCACTCGGGGTTGACGATTGTGGCGATAATGTTGCCGCCGAACGCGGGACGAATCTGATAGAGAAGGTCCTCGTAACTCTTGCCTGTCTTCACGTCGGTGTGCGGACCGATTTCAAGGTTGGTGCAGTCGGCGGTCAGGCCGCTGTGCAGTTTCGACGACACGCGCGGGCCAAGGTCGCGGCCAACGGTGGTTGCGCCCATAAAGGCGATTTGCGGTTTCTGCTCCTCAAACAGTTTGCAGACGATTGACGTGTGGGGCAGTGTCTGATAGTGCTCCAGACGCTTGTCGGCAGCCAGATAGACTGTGTCGACGCCGTAGGGGAACACCTGTTTCTCAACGCCGTCAAGGTTTGCACCGATAATGAGCGCCTCGAGTTTGCAGTTGAGTTTGTTGGCCAGTTTGCGGCCTTTGGTAAGCAGTTCAAGGCTTACGTCGGCAACGCGGCCATCTTCAAATTCGCAATATACTATAATGTTGTTCATCTGTTTTTGTGTTTACTGATTCTTAAATATCATTGATTGCCAACCAATTAACCAATAGTGTGGTTTGTAATCAGTTCTTTCATCAGGTCGTCGATTTCAGCGTCGCTGTTGCCCAAGACTTTGGCTTCTTTGGCCTGGAAAACAATGTTCTCGATTTGTTTCACATTGGTTGGCGAGCCTGCCAGACCGAGTTGGTTCACATCGCACTCAATGTCGTTCACAGTCCATTCGTTAATGTCGAGATAAGGTTTTGCGGCAACCAGTTTCTCAAGAGCCTCGTTGTTGGCGCGCTCGCTCTTGCCTGTGGCTTTTTTGTACTTCATCAGGCGTTTTGCGTTGCGCGGACGGCAGGGTGCGGCCGAGCCGTTCACCGTAACCAGCACGGGATATTGGCACTCAACGGTCTCAACACCGCGCTCAAGACGGCGCTTAACGCGGATTTTCTTGTCGTCGGCAGCCACAATCTCCTCGGCGTATGTGATTTGCGGAATATTCAGTTTCTCGGCAACCTGCGGGCCAACCTGTGCGGTGTCGCCGTCGATAGCCTGGCGTCCGCAAATGATAACGTCGAAGTCTTTAATGCGGCGAATGGCGCACGACAGAGCGTAAGAAGTTGCAAGCGTGTCGGCACCTGCAAAGGCGCGGTCGGTGAGCAGGATTCCGTCGTCGGCACCGCGGTAGATGCCTTCGCGCAGAATCTCGTTTGCACGTCCCGGGCCCATAGTCAGCATAGTGATTTCGGTTCCGGGGAACTGGTCTTTCAGCCGCAGGGCCTGCTCAAGAGCGTTCAGGTCTTCGGGGTTGAAAATAGCCGGTAGGGCGGCACGGTTCACAGTTCCGTCCTCTTTCATAGCGTCTTTGCCAATGTTGCGGGTGTCGGGCACCTGTTTGGCCAAGACAATGATTTTTAGTCCTTTCATATATTTATTATTATGTGATTCAATGTTTTGCCGCGCCCGCGGAATGCAGCCGCAGCATACTTATCAGCCGGTTTTCGGAACCGACGGCGCAATGTTGTACAAAAAGCGTGCAAAAGATAAAAACACACCAATTTTTTTCAAATGGGTGCGTTCTTTCTCTGTTTTTAATTGAGTAATAATATGCAATCAAAGGCAAAATGACACGCCTCGCTATACCCTATCAGTATTGCTATAATCTGATGGTGCGACGCCATATTGTTTCTTGAACACAGTACTGAAATAGGCAGCACTTGCGAAACCGCACATCTCACTGATTTCGGTGATATTGTAGCGTTGTGATTTCAGCAGTTGTTGTGCATACTCAAGCCGTGCAGTTTTTATGAAATCGGTGGGCGATAGGTCGGTCAGAGCCTTTATCTTCTTGTATAACAGCGACGAACTAACGTTCATTGCCGCGGCAAACTGCTCTTTGTCGAAATCGCTGTTGCCCATATTTTCCTTAACGGTAAGGTGCAGTTTCTGAACAAAATCATCGTTCTGCTTGTTGCCCAATTCAACAGGCGTTCCGTGCGACAGGCTATTGATAATCTTTGATTTGGTCAGTTGCCGATTGCGGACCAGAGTTTTCAACCGCAGCCGCAGAATGTCCATGTCAAATGGTTTTGTCAGGTAGTCGTCGGCACCCAATCCCAGGCCTTGCAGCTGTTCGGCGCGACCGGATAAAGCTGTTAGCAGTATGATGGGGATGTGAGCCGTCTCAAAGGTCGATTTCAGAAGTCGGCAGAGTTCAAAACCGTCCATTTCGGGCATCATAATATCAGAAACAACAATGTCGGGCTGCTGTTGCAGAATGGTCTGCCATGCATTGCTGCCGTTTGTTGCCGTCAGAATGTTGAACTCATCGGTCAGAGTGTCGCTCATAAACCGCAGCAGATTTTCGTTGTCCTCAACAATCAGCAGAGTCATGTCAGACTCACGATTTTCATCCATTTTGCAATCAATTGGTTGTGAAGCTGATCGTGTTACAGTGTTTTTTAATACAGAGTATCGGCTATCGGCAACGGCAACAGGTATCTCAATGGTGAATATGGAGCCCCTACCCTCTTGACTTGAACATGTTACCTTTCCATTGTGCATCTCCACATAATTCCTTACAAGCATCAGGCCTATTCCCGACCCCATAATGTTTGAATTAATGGAATTATCGCTTCTGTAAAACTCTGTGAACAAACGTTTTTGAGCCTGCCGGCTGATTCCTATTCCATGATCGACGACTGACAGTTGCCACATTTTTTCTCCACATTCAAGGCTAATGTTTACTTCTCCACCATTAGGAGAGTATTTAATAGCATTAGATATAAGATTATCAATCACTTTGCCCATAAGATTGGTATCAATGGCAGAGTCGTAGCTAACAAGGTTGTGCAAGAAGCGCAATTCAATATTGTTCTTTGATGCCATTGACTCAAACATTTGAATCCGATTACCGACAAAGCTCACAATGTCAGCCATAACCAACAACATTTTTTCTTTACCAATGTCAGATTTCTGAAAATCCATCAGTTGAGTAACCACAGCTGACAATTGCTGTGCCTGAACTGATGCCAGTTCAAGGTTTCGCTGTCCACCGGACGTAAGTTTTTTTTCTTTGTGGAGTTCCTCAATCGGTGCTTTTATAAGTGTCAGCGATGTGCGAATCTCGTGTGCAGTATTGGTGAAGAATCGGATCTTGTCTTCGGCGTGCTGCCGTTTGATATTCTGAATATATTGCGTTATGATCATATAAACTATCAGACACACAATCAGATAACAAACTATAACAAACCAGTTGCGGCGCCATAGCGGCGGAGTAATGGTAATATTCAGTGTGCGCTCGTCGATTATATGCGATAATGTGTTGTCGTATAACCTTATAATCAAATCGAAACTGCTCGATGGCAGGTTTGGATAAGAGATTATGCTTTGCACTGCAGGCTGGTTCCATTCTGCGTCAAGGCCCTCCATCTTCCAAGCGAACCGCGGCCCAACGACACTTCCCAAAGCCTCAAGTTCAATTTTGACGGTATTCTGTGTGTAGTTGAGTTTAAGATGGCTAAGCTGATTTATTGGCATATTGCCTGTTATGCCAGTCAAATTGCGTATTGAACTGCCCGCAACACTGATGTCCTGAATGAAAATTTTGCCGTCAGACTGCTCTTCTGGTTCAAAATCAGGGTATAGACAAACCGCGCCTTTATTAGTGCCCCAAATCAGGTTGCCATTGCTCGAAACGAGTGCCGCATGGCGGTTGAACGATGCCGACAACTGCGATGTTGATGGAAAGATGAAAGCCTTTCCGCTTGTCGGAGCGAATTTGCAAAGCCCATTTTCGGTGCCAACCCAAAGGTGACCTGCTGCGTAGACCAAACTTGTCACAAAATCCGACGGCAAACCGTCTAGCGCATCATAACGCGCCATTATTTCGCCGTTTACGCTTACGCCAAGAAGCCCATTGCCATGTGTTGCAACCCAGATAGTATCACCTCGCACCAGAATGTCGTTCACAATGCAACTATCTATCAGAATGTCTCGGCTGCCTGTTGTTTTGTCAAGCTTGAACAGTCCGCTGGTACAACCTAACAACATATATGCATTGTCAAGTTCGGCAAACGCATTCACTGGCTCGTAATCGAAGCGACTGAAACTGTGGCTGCTACGATTGTATCGGAAAATATCGTTGTTGGTGCCGCCTATCCAGATGTCGTGGTTGCCATCCTCCTGCAGACTAAACACAAAATCGTTGTTGTAGCCACCGATGCTATTGTCGCTCGAGTAATGGCCTATGGTTCGTCCATCGCAATCGAATACATAAAGGCCTGATGAGTAGGTTCCTGCCCAGATGCGCCCGTCAGAATCAGCGCAAACCGACAGAAAAACGTGAGATTGTTCACGCGTATCGGCCTTTGTATGCAACCATCTGTCAGTCTCCGGATTATAACGGCTGACACCGTTGTTGGTGGCAAACCACAAATTACCATCAGCATCTTCGCAAACGTCGTTAACGTGATTGTCTTTTATCGAGTTTTCGTTGTTGGTCAGGTGCTGAAACTGAGTTATATTTTTTGACTCGATGTTGCTGAACAGCACGCCGTCGTCGTAGGTACACACCCATATACGTTTCCCAGGCTCGCACAGAATATCGTAAACGCCGTTGCTGGCAAGCGACTGTGGATTGTTGCGATCGCTTTGGTAGTTTTTTCTAATACGACCGCTATCAATGTCGATGGCGCTAATGCCGTGTCCGTCAACTCCGGCAAGCAGAGTGCTGTCGTTGAACGGCTCGAGTGCCAGAACCGGCAGAGTTGGAATGCCTTTCACCTTGTTCACCGAGTGGTTCTCGAAGTCGAAAAACATCAGTCCGTCGGTTTTGGTTCCAATCCAGAGCCTGTTGTTGGCGGTGTCAAAGAAAAGACTTGTTTTGATACTTGCGGGCAGACTTGCACCAATATCGTTCGGATGTGCATCAGGATCGCCGGTGTCGATGATTTGCAATTTCGTTCTTCCCGCCACAATCAAACTATCACCTGTGAGCCATTCAAGATTATAGAAAGCGCCCTCACCATCGATTGTTGCAATTTGGCCATCGGAGTATTTGTAGTAGCCGTTTGATGTGGCAACCCAAAGGTTCAGTTTCGCATCGATAGCTATCTTATAAATAATCAGATTACGCTTGTTGATATATTGTATCAGGTTGATGAGCGGTTCAAACTTATCTGAAACGTGATTATAGATAAAAACCTGTCCCGAATTGCAATAGGCAACCAACATTCTGTCGCGGCACTCAAGTCTAACTGTCAGCGCATTATGTTCCGAGTATGGTAAGTTGTAGATGCGATAGTTGTGGCTTGCAAATCGCAAAATCCCCATCTTTGACGACACCCACACAAATCCGTCAGCGTCTTTGCACACCGAGTTGGTCTCTCGTATTGATATGTTGTACAGATTGTTGACGCTGAAAAATTCAGGATCAGCGCCAAAGCAGCTGCCTCGCCCTAAAGTCAGTGCCAACAAAGTTGCTAAAGTCAGAATCAGTCTTGCAATCATATTGTTTCTTCATAAAAAATCCGCTTCTGCGAACCGCATAAAGATAATACGTTTCCACAATAGGCCGATATCAGATTTCAAACTTTGATATTTGTCACATTATTAGACAAAAAAAAGAGACCGCCCATCGGGCGGTCTCACCGCTACTGCTTGCGCAGTAGCTTACTAACAACTCTAATCGGGAAAACTTTTTTGTATGATAAATTTATTAATAACCCGGATTTTGATAAGCGGCAATCTCTTCAGGACTCATTTCCAAAGCATCAAGTTGATCTTGCGGTATAGGCATTATGTATAAATGGTCATCAAGATTTCGAGTATACTCTTGAAGTGTAGTATCTTTCTTTGCTGTTCCAGTACCCATACATATTTTATATGTAGAAGCTTTCTTTTCCCAAGTTTGTGTACGGATCAAATCATACCAGCGGTAACCTTCGCCAAAGAACTCTCGTGAACGTTCAGCCAGAATATAGTCAATGTCTATATTGGCTGGTGTTGCTGCCACCATTTCAGCACTATAATCAGCACTTATAACTTTTGCTTCTGCTACACTATAATTCCATTTTCCTGCACGCTCGCGAAGAACGTTAACAAGATCACGCGCAGATTTTTCTCCGGTTGCACCTTTAACTGCAGCTTCGGCAGCAATAAGGTAAAGTTCAGAGAACTTGGCAATATAGAAAGGACGAACACTTGCGCCATTTGGATCACCAAGAGAAGTTTGCGTGTTGTACTTTGTACGTTGATCACTGATTTTGAATGGACCCGGGAAACGCAAGCGGCTAAAATGACGGGGATCAACAACATAACTTGCTTCATTAGGCATAACACCAAAAACAGCTCCGCCACCACCTGTTAATGCATCATCGTAATTAATGCCATCAGTATTATCATTTAAGAATTTTACTACAGGCTCACCAATTCTTATTGGCATAGCATTTGCTCCATATACTACTTTCATAGTGTCACCGCCTTGATTCCAGTTGGCACGATAAACAGTTTGGAATGTGGCATCATAACGCGAGTCGTGAGTTTTGTCCGCAAATGTCTCTGTGAAAACATTGTATGTCGGTGCCATACGAATCCACGGACGTCCATATCCTTGTTTCGCCTCACGTTGAACAGGGTTGCATTTTCCTGTCATAGTACCATTTGCTGTTAAGCTGTCTTTTTTAGTATATGCTGCAGTAGTTGGATAGTTCCAGTTGCACATCCAAAAAGCGAAATTTTCAGGAGCCTGACCAGAGCTATATGTAAAGCTCGATCCATTAAGTGATTCATTCTCTTCTGTGTGGTCTGCCCATAGCATCATTTCTGAGTTGCGCTCATTTGAAGCTATACACATATTGTAGAATGTGCTTTGCAAAGCATATGGGCCGGGGTCATTAATGGCATCCATTGCCACATCATATGCCATTTGGAAATATTGAGCAGGTGTTTTTCCGTTAGGATCTCTTCTTGGACCATTAAGTTGTCCATCGACAGCAGGATACGTTGGCTTGTTATTTGGATTTTCCAACCACCAGCCATAAGTAAGATATGCTTTCGATAAGAATAAACGTGCAACATTTTGTGCTGCGGCACCAGACAATCTTGGATTTGTGGGAAGGTTTTCTACTGCAAATTCAAGGTCTGGGAAAATACATCTGGTATAGACTTCGGCTACATTGTTCCTGACAGATTGACGCACATCTTTAGTGTTATGTTTTAATTCGCCACTTCCCAAGTCCAAAGGCACACCACCAAATGTCTGTACCAAAACGAAGTAGTTGAAGGCTCGGAAAAAGTATGCTTCTGCAATTATCGACGGAGATACTCTTTCTCCTTCTTCAATCATTTGGCTTGCCGAGTTGATACTGTTAATCATAGGATTCCAAATAACATCACAGCGGCAGTTTTCTGAATTCAAAGTGTTGGCGCCTTCAGAGTGATCCGCATCTTTAAAGTTCGCATCTGCAGATGCTCCGTAAGTGAATTCATCTGTTCCTGTTTCACAAGCATTAAAATAGTATCCTTGTCCGTATATGTTGCGCAAACTTGTGTACAAGTTTGCAAGTGAGCCTTCCATTCCTGCGTCAGTTCCTTTGAAATCAGCAGTAAGGGTAGCGCGCGGGTGCTCGTCGAGTACATCTGAACAGCTGTCGAAACCGACTGTTATGGCAACTGTGGCACCGATTAATGCTATTATATTATTCTTTTTCATTTCAGTAAATTTTTAAAATGTTACATTCAAACCAATTATGAAACTACGTGTTTGTGGTGTGTTTGTGCCTATTGTCAACAACCGGGATTGATATGCACCTGAAGCTTGGTTCTCATTTCCTCTTGAATTAGTTTCAGGATCAAGACCTGTTTCTTTGTGGAATTTTGATGCTATAACAAATGGGTTCTGAACTGTTCCATAAACACGGATTTTCTTTATGCCAATGTTATCAGCCCAATTCTGTTCTTCTGTGTTAAAGTCATAACCAAGAGTAATTGTACGAATCTTGCAATAGCTGGCGTCAAAATAACCAAGGGTACTTCCATATAGTGGCTGTTGTTGGTCTTTTGCGCCGGCTGGATTAGGATATTTAGCACTGGTGTTCTCGGGAGTCCAATAATCAACATCAACATTATTGCGACGACCGGTTAACAAGTTCATATAACCATTATTGTTATACAAAGTACAAATTAACTTGCCACCAACTCTGTATGCACCAATAATGTTCAAATCAAAACCTTTATATGACAATCTTGTATTAAATCCTCCCTGGAATTTCGGGTCTACTTCAATAATCTGCTTATCTTGTTCGTCAATCTTTCGTGGTGTGCCATCTTCATTGTATCCACCTTTTACACGTATATCTCCAATTTTTGAACTTGGTTGTTGAATCGCCCGAAGCTCATCATCCTCCTCTTGCCATAGACCAATCATTTCGTAGTCATATATTACATTAATTGGATGTCCCACGAACCACCAGTTTGCTTTGTTCTCAGTAACGCCTGTTGAAAGAGCAATCAATTTGTTTTTATTTGCATACATATTGAATCCTGCTTCCCACGTAAGGCCATTGAAGTCATCAAGTATTATTCCGTTAAGATTAAACTCAAAACCTTTGTTTTCTGTTTCACCAATATTTTTCATAATCCTATCTACGCCAGCAGTAGAAGGCAGGTCAACATCAAGCAAAACGTCTTTTGTTTTTTGAACATAGTATTCAAAACTACCCGTGAGCCGGCTGTCAAACAAACCGAAATCGATACCATAGTTCATCGTTTCTGAATATTCCCATCCTAGTTCCGGATTCTTCAGTTTAGATAGTTTATATGCGGCAACTTCTTTTGTTCCCATTTGAGCAGGTTGCGTCGTTACTAAACCCAGTGTCTCATATGGAGGAACTGATTCGTTTGATGTCACACCATATCCAACACGCAGTTTTAATGTATTGATATAATCAACATTGCTCATGAAATTTTCTTTAGCAATATTCCAACCAACAGAAATAGCAGGATATGTGTGTTTGTTGTTGCCTTTTGCCAAACGAGAGGATTCATCACTACGCAAAGCAACCGACAACATATAACGGTCAGCATACGAGTACATTACACGAGCCATCATAGAACGTAATCCATAATCCTGATAAGATTGTCCTATGGATTTATTCGAACTTTCTGCTTGTGCCATATCGAAATATAATGCATATGGATTCGGCAAATTTGTGGCATTAATGTTAGAACGGTAATATTCTTGTTTCTCAGCTGAGAATAAAGCAACGGCATTAACCGTATGGTTGCCAAAGGTTTTGTCATATGTCAACAAATGTTCAACAGCCCAGTTTGTGGTTGTTGATTTGCTTTGGGAAGCAGAATTTACACTTTCTGGATTCTGAGAGAAAACGCCTTTTCCAACGAATGTTCCGGCATCAGAGTATTTGAAGCTCAAACCTACATTTATTCGGTATTTCAAACCTTCTATTGGCGATATGAATTCACCATAGAAATTGTTATATGTGCCAAAATTCGTGTTCTTATTAACCCAATCTTCGCTTTCAATGGCATTTTGGATGGTTTTTCGGGTATACATCCAAACCTTGTCCTCTGGCATTTCGATAACTCTGCGCGAATTACCATTCTCATCTGTAGTGCTAACCATTGGACTTGCTGTCAAAACTTCATAGAGTCCTCGGTAATTGTCTCCATGTGTTATGGAGTAGTTGTTGCTGCTTGTGAATCCAAAACGCAGATATTTACCAACATTTTGGTCAATAGAAGCTCTTGCTGATATGCGAGTAAAATCCTGCCCTGGTAATACTGATTCTTCTTTGTAGTATCCAGCGCCAAAACTGTAAGCAGAAGTTTTTGTACCACCAACAATGCCCAAATCATGATTGGTGACTATACCAGTCTCATATAATTCATCTTGCCAGTCAGTATCAGCACCACCACTTTCCATTACCGTATTATCATACTGGTATCCATAAACTTCACGTAGCTTATTTAATTGTTCAGCATTCATCATCCGATACTTTGAAAACACTGTTTTTGCGCCAACATATCCGCTGTATGTTGCTGTTGCGTCCTGGTTAAGATTACCTTTTGTTGAAGTCACTATAATAACGCCATTGGCGCCACGCGAACCGTAGATGGCTGTTGCCGAAGCGTCTTTCAAGATGTCAATGCTCTTGATAGAGTTTGGATTGATGTCACTCAGAGAACCCGCAAACGGAATACCGTCTAACACAACCAATGGGTCATTGCTGGCATTCAACGAACGTGTACCACGAACGCGGATCTGCATCTCGGCACCTGGTTTTGATGATGTCTGCTGCATCTCAACACCGGCAACACGGCCTTGCAGTGACTGGGTGATGTTTGCTGCGGGCATCTCTCGAACAATGTCGCCTTTCATCGACGCCACAGAGCCTGTCACGGCCTCTTTACGTTGCGTACCGTAACCCACAACCACAACCTCACTCAATCCGACCATGTCAGGAACAAGGCTGACAGTGTAAGGACCGCTACCATTGACGGTAATTTCTTCAGTAGTGTAGCCAATGTAAGAAACTTGGAGTACATCGCCATCGCTGGCTTGCATGGTGAACTTGCCGTCACCTGCAGTAATAGTACCCGTCGTAGTCCCTTTGATGACCACGTTTGCTCCCGGAATCGGAAGCTGCTCTTCATCTGTAATGGTACCGCTCACAACGTGAGTCTGTGCCATTGTGCAGAATGAAAGCAACAATGTTGGCAGCATTGCAGCCGCCTTTCTCCATAATTGATGTTTCATCATAAACTGGTTTTTTAGTTATTAAATAGTATAGTTCCACATTTCTGCACACACATTTTATAATGTGTAGCAGATGTTGAATTTTCCCCGTTAAAAACTGGATATTCATCCATTATGGCATTATATCTCCTCCCAACCATATAATATATGGTCTGTACAGCCGACGTAAAGAACGTCTGCAGTCTGTCGTAAAAATCAAAAGTGTATCGAATGCCCCCCATAACTTTTTGCGATTTTTTTATATTCATAAAAGTATTGTGCAGGGCAGAATGGGGCTTTCAATTTCGGATATTTCGTTTTTAATTTTAGATATTTATGAGAAAACTGCTTGAGCAACATATTTTGCAATCGGTTGCATAATATAGCTAAATTGTTTATTTTTAATTATTTAAGTTTTGCTTTTATAATGCAATCGGTTGTGAAAGGAACCGTTGTTGGCTTCTTCAAAAATGAGGCTTCTTGAAAGCAAAAATCAGCTTTAATATGGATTGCATAAGATGGACAATTGAGGCGAAGAGTAGCTATTGATTAAAAAAAAGCTTATTTATACCCCGTTTCTTTCAATTTCACCGACTAAACAAATCTCTATATATCGCAAAATTCATACTTTCGGCGCGAAAAAAGGATAGATATGAAATACCGCTACCAAACTGTTGGCACTTGCAGCCAACAAATTGATTTTGAGATTGATGACAACAACATTCTGCACAATGTGCAGTTCTATGGCGGATGCAACGGCAATTTAAAAGGCATTGGACGACTTGTAGAAGGGATGCCCGTAGCCGATGTGATAAGCAAACTCGAAGGCACCACTTGCGGAATGAAAACCACATCATGCCCCGACCAACTGACCGTAGCGCTCAAAAAGGTGATGAAAAAACGCAACGCAACCAACTGATTGCAAATAAGATGAATATCTCTTTCAGTAAAAACAAAACTCTTCTGTTCAATCTGCTCGCGTTTGCCATTGTCTGCATCTGGGGCACCACCTTCGTATCGAGCAAAGTATTGATAAACAGCGGCCTGCGACCAATCGATGTCTTCTTCTACCGTTTTCTGCTGGCCTACATCTGCATTTGGGCCATAACACCACGCAAACTGTTCTGCGACAACCCGAAAGACGAACTGCTGACCGCAGCATTGGGCGTTACAGGCGGTTCGGCATACTTCCTGGCCGAAAACACCGCTCTGCAGATTTCAACCGTGACCAACGTTTCGCTCATAGTCTGCACCACTCCTATCCTAACTGCCCTGCTACTGGGCATCGCCAACCGCGACGAACGAATGAACCGCCGCCAAGCTATTGGCTCTGTGGTGGCGTTTGTTGGAATGGTGCTTGTGGTGCTGAACGGCAAGTTTGCTCTCAAACTGTCGCCCGTTGGCGATTTGCTGGCATTTGCAGCCGCATGGTCATGGGCATTCTACTCACTCATTACCAAACGGTTAACGGCAAAATACAACAACTTGTTCATCATTCGCAAGGTGTTTTTCTACGGCTTGCTCACACTTCTGCCGGTGCTGGCCTTTTCGGGATTGCAAACCGACTTTGCCATCATTCGCCAACCAGTAGTGTGGCTCAACCTGCTGTTTCTGGGACTTGTTGCCTCGCTAGCGTGCTATGTGCTTTGGAACATTGTGATGAAAAGAATTGGCGTGGTAAAGGCATCGAATTATCTATATTTCAATCCGGTTGTAGCAATAGTGATGGCGGCGCTTGTGATCAGCGAACGCATTACACCATTTGCAATGCTCGGCACTGCAATGATTCTGATTGGAATGTATCAGGTTGAGAAGGTTAAAAAAAGCCGGGGGTAACCGGCTTTCTTATCATTTGTTTTTTAGCAAATCAACAACTTCGTCGAGCGAGAGCAACTGCTGCTCACCAGTTTCCATATTCTTCAGCATAACCTTGCCCTCGTTCACCTCGTTCTCACCCACCACAGCCACAAACGGAATATTGCGCCCATTGGCGTACGACATCTGTTTCTTCATCTTGGCTGGCTCGGGATAAAGTTCTGTGCTGATGCCGGCTGCGCGCATTTTAGCAACCACGGGTAGGCACCACTGCTGCTCGGCTTCGCCAAACGTAACAAACAGCAGTTGAGTTGATTGCGTTGCCGACTGCGGGTAAAGATTGAGTTGGTCGAGCACGTCGTAGATGCGGTCGGCACCAAACGAGATGCCAACGCCCGAAACGCCTGGCATTCCGAAGATTCCCGTAAGATCGTCGTAGCGGCCGCCGCCCGTGATTGAGCCAATCTGCACATCGAGCGCCTTAACCTCGAAGATGGCGCCCGTGTAGTAGTTCAGGCCGCGGGCCAGCGTCAGGTCGAGGTCGATTTGCGTTTGCAGGCCAAGCGGCTCAATAGCGTCGAAAATGGATGTCAGTTCGGCAATGCCCTTCTGTCCCACTTCACTGTCTTTCAGCACGTTGGCGATTTGAGCAAGTTTTTGGCGATTATCGCCGCTCAAGGCCAGAATCGGCTGCAAGCGGGCAATTGAATCGCTTCTCAAACCCTTGTCGGCCAACTCTTTGTTGACGTTCTCAATTCCTATTTTATCAAGTTTGTCGATGGCAACGGTGATGTCCATCATCTTGTCGGGTGCACCAATGGCCTCGGCAATTCCTGCCAGAATCTTTCGGTTGTTGATTTTCAGCGCCACGCGGATTCCGAAACGCTGGTAGACATCGTTAACTATCTGAATCAGTTCAACTTCGTTCATCAGCGAGTCGCTGCCAACAATGTCAACATCGCACTGGTAGAACTCGCGGTAACGGCCCTTCTGGGGCTTGTCGGCACGCCAAACGGGCTGAATCTGATAGCGCTTGAACGGAAACTGAAGATCGTTGCGGTGCTGCACCACAAAACGCGCAAAGGGCACGGTCAGGTCGTAACGCAGGCCTTTTTCCGAAATCTTGTTCGTAACCTTCACAGAATCTTTCGATTGCAGAAGTTCGGCATCAACATTGCCAAGATAATCGCCCGAGTTCAGAATCTTGAAGAGCAGTTTGTCGCCCTCCTCGCCGTACTTGCCCATCAGGGTTGAAAGATTCTCGGTTGCGGGTGTCTCAATCTGCTGAAAACCATAGAGTTTGAACACGCTCTTGATGGTGTCGAAAATGTAGTTGCGCTTAATCATCTCGGCCGGACCAAAATCGCGCGTGCCTTTTGGTATCGAAGGTGTCTGAACTTGTGCCATTTTTGTTTGTTTTAATCGGTTTCTGAAAGCCTTTTAAATGCAAATGCCAAGACCGCAAAGCCTTGGCTTTCACCCATTAAGGGCTGTTTTTGCATATTAAAATCAAATCTTCAATTTCTTTTCAATCTCCTCAATGTAGCCTTTGAACTGGCGGTCGGTGTCGATAAGATTGTTCACCGTCTTGCAGGCGTGCAGAACCGTTGCGTGGTCTTTGCCGCCGATTTGCGAGCCGATGGTTGCCAGCGACAGTTTGGTCATATTCTTGGCGAAGTACATTGCAATCTGACGAGCTTGCACAATCTCACGTTTGCGTGTTTTCGATGTGATAGCGTCTGTTTGCAAGTTGAAGTAGTCGCAAACAACCTTCTGAATATATCCAACACTGAGTTCGCGGGTTGTATTCTTTACCAACTTATCAATAATCTGACGGGCCAACTCAATAGTGATAGTCTCTTTGTTGAGAGTCGAATGAGCGAGAAGTGAAATCAGCGCGCCTTCCAACTCCCTGATATTATTAGTGATATGAGCTGCCACATAGTCAAGAATATCGTCACTAATCTCAATGCCCTCGTTGTAAGCGTATTGTTTGAGAATGGCTTTGCGCGACTCATAGTCGGGTGTAGTCAGCTCGGCCGACAAACCCCATTTGAACCTCGACAGCAGACGGTCAGCAATGCCTTCCATATCGGCAGGCGCCTTGTCAGAAGTAATAATCAGCTGTTTTCCTGTCTGATGCAAATGGTTGAAAATCTCGAAGAAGATGTCCTGAGTCTTTGCCTTGCCCGACAGTTCGTGAATATCGTCAATGATAAGCAAGTCAATCATTTGATAAAAATGCAGGAAATCGTTGCGGCTGTTGTTAAGAGTGGCTTCAGCAAACTGCGAGCTGAACTCATGACCGGTAACATAAAGCACCACCTTGTCCTGGAAACGGTCTTTGGTTTCAACACCGATGGCTTGTGCCAGATGCGTCTTGCCAAGACCCGAACCACCATAGATGAACAGCGGGTTGAAGGTTGTCTTGCCAGGATTGGTGGCTATGGCATAACCTGCCGAGCGCGCCAGACGGTTGAACTCGCCCTCCACCAGCCGGTTGAATGTATTGCGGCTGTTGAGTTTCGGGTCGATTTGCACCCTTGGAATTCCTGGTATTGAATAAGGATTCTTAATTGCAGAATGGTCAACGTTCGGCATGTTCACCGGATTGTTGTACAAATGCTTCTTGTTATTGGTTGGGTAATTGACCACAGTCGGTTGTGTATGCTGAATATTCTGCATAACAACGTTATACTCCAATTCCGCACCATCACCGAGCTCCCTGCGCAAAGCATTGGTCAACAAGTCGATATATGCTTCCTCCAAATACTCGTAGTAGAATGTACTTGGGACTTGTATCGTCAACATTTTTCCATTCAGTTTGACCGGAACGATGGGCTCGAACCATGTTCTGTACTCAGCGGCTTTTACATTGTCCTTGATAAAACGCAAGCAATTACTCCAAACCTGCAAATAATCTTTATCCATTTGATATTTAATGACTTGTTTTTTTTGTTTTTCGATGTACAAACATTGTTAAAAAATCGGAAAAAAAAAATCGATTTCGGTGTTGCATTTTTCACTTTCTCGTTATTGTTCTAAATATCAAATCAAAAAAAAATCAACTTTTTTATTTTTTTTTATAAAATATTGTGTATCAATCAACTGCAAATAATTTTTATAACTAACTGATAACTAAACTGCTATTATTTTCAGGTTGGTTTAACTGAATTTTCCGACCATTTTTTTGACGAAAATTTGGGGTAAAAGTCGATTTTTTTCACACAAAAAAACGTGGTGATTTTGCTCATTTTTCACAACCATCAATCTACACAAAAAAGGTAAATGATTTGCTATATTTGCGCCCTCATTAATACATATAAATATGGACATCCAAAAGTTGCTGAAAGACACTACCGCGAAGGCCATCAAAACACTCTACTCGGCCGACGCAAACCTTGACCAGATAACGTTTTCGACAACCCGCAAGGAGTTTGTGGGCGACTTCACGCTGGTTGTTTTCCCGTTTCTGAAAATATCGAAACAGAAACCCGAAGACACCGCCGCCGCCATTGGCGCATTCCTGCGCGACAATCTTGCCGAAGTTGCTGATTTCAACGTTGTTAAGGGATTTCTGAACATTCAACTCTCGGCAACTTTCTGGACCGAATTTCTGAACGACGCCATCGCCGACGAGCGCTTTGGAATGAAGCCGAAAGGCTCCAGCGGCAAGACTTTTATGGTCGAATACTCGTCGCCAAACACAAACAAGCCACTGCACCTGGGCCACATCCGCAACAACCTCTACGGATTCTCTGTGGCGCAGATTCTGGAAGCCAACGGTCACAACGTCATCAAGGCTAACTTGGTGAACGACCGCGGAATACACATCTGCAAATCGATGCTGGCCTGGCAGAAATGGGGCAACGGCGCAACACCCGAGAGCCTCGGCGTGAAGGGCGACAAACTGGTGGGCGACTACTACGTGCGCTTCGACAAGGAGTACAAAAAACAGATTGCCGAACTCAAGGCACAGGGCCTGAGCGACGACGATGCCGCCAACAAGGCGCCCATCATTCTCGAAGCACGCGAGATGCTTCGCAAGTGGGAAGCGGGCGACAAGGAAGTTGTTGACCTTTGGAAAACAATGAACGGCTGGGTTTACGCAGGTTTCGATGTAACATATAAAGCGCTGGGAATCAGTTTCGACAAGGTTTATTACGAGTCGCAGACATATATGCTCGGCAAGTCGATTGTGATGAAGGGTTTGGAAGACGGCGTGCTCTTCAAGAAGGACGACAACTCAATCTGGATTGACCTCACCGCCGACGGCCTCGACCAGAAACTGCTGCTCCGCGGCGACGGCACTTCGGTTTATATGACGCAAGACCTTGGAACCGCCCATCAGCGCTTTGAGCAATACAAACTCGACGAATTGCTGTATGTGGTTGGAAACGAGCAGATTTATCACTTCCAAGTTCTGAAACTCGTGCTCAAAAAGTTGGGATTCGACTGGTCGGACCACATCACCCACCTGTCGTACGGAATGGTTGAACTGCCCGAAGGCAAGATGAAATCGCGCGAAGGCACGGTTGTGGATGCCGACGACCTGATTGCCGAAATGGTGAAAACCGCCCGCGAAACATCGGACGAACTGGGCAAGCTGCAAGAGTTTGATGATGATTACAAATCGCAGATTTACAATATGGTAGGTTTGGGTGCGCTGAAATATTTCATCCTGAAGGTGGACCCGAAAAAGACAATGCTCTTCAACCCGAAAGAGTCAATCGACTTCAACGGAAACACCGGGCCGTTCATTCAGTACACCCACGCGCGCATCCGCTCGGTGCTGCGTAAGGCTGAAGAAGCAGGTCTGAAGATTGCCGACAAGATTGACGCCGCCACCCAACTCAACGAGAAGGAGATGCAGCTGGCAAAACTTATCTTCGATTTTCCCGCAGTTGTGGCCGACGCTGGCACAAACTATAGTCCCGCACTGATTGCCAACCATTTGTACAGTCTTGCAAAGGAATACAACCAGTTCTACCACGACTGCTCGATTCTGAAGGAAGAAGACGCTAAAGTTCGCGAGTTCCGCCTGGCTTTGAGCAAGTTAACGGCTAAAGTCATCAAAACTGGTGCGGCTCTGATGGGCATTCAGGTTCCGGAGCGGATGTAAAAATATCGATAAAAAAAACAAAAGAATCCCCGCCAGCTTACGCCGACGGGGATTCTTGTTCTCGATCATTTGGTGTTTTCGGACACACTGCGTGTGTCCTTACACGCATTATTGTTTCTTCAGCAATTCTTCCATCATCTTCTCCAAACGTTCAACCTTGGCTTCAAGAGCGTTGTTCTTTTTCTCCAATTCATCTTTCTCTGTCTTCAGTTCTTTCACAGCCTCGATGAGGATTGGGGAAAGTTTTGTGTAATCAACTGATTTGAAACCGGCTTCATCGGTGTAAACAAGCTCGGGCAAAACTTTCTCAACCTCCTGAGCAATAACG
>JAFXQB010000011.1 GCA_017527435.1 Salinivirgaceae bacterium | reverse complement strand
TGTGTTTGTGTGTGTTTACACAAATATTGCTAACAGCCAAACAATTACCGACTATTTTGACGAATTTTTGATATTTAAGTATTTCGAAAATCATTGGGTATTTGATTTCATAGCACAAAAGTAATGATTTTTCGGTTGCGTGGAATTATTTTTTTTGATAGTCCGGCAAAAAAGCATTGGCTATAGCCTAACAAACAACTGATTTTAACCATAGAAAGCGCAGAAAACGCGGAACTTGAATGTTCAATTCCGTGTTTTCGATTGCCGTCCTTTTTATCGATACCATGTCATTCGTGTGTTCCGTGGTGAAAAAAATCAGTTCCATGTGGTTTTATGACCTTCTTTTTGACTCAACAAATCGCTACTTTAGCCGTTGCAATGCGTAAAACCATACCATATAATATATAGTGATGTCAGTTGCGTCGAAAATACGGTTGGCCACCGGGCTGGTGCGGACTCTCACGCTGCGCCGTATTGCAAATTCCGTGCGGTTGCGCGTTTGCTCGCTTGCGCGGATGCGGCAGGTATGCACAATGCCCGAATCGCTGTCGGTTGAGCCGGCGTCGGTGTGCAACCTGCACTGCCCCGAGTGCACGCTGGGCGGCGGCCGGTTGCAACGTCCCGGACAGATAATGAGCATGGAAACCTTTGCCAACGCCCTGCAACCATTGGCGCCGTGGCTTGTCAGCTGCCAGTTTTTCCTTCAGGGCGAGCCAACGCTCAACCCGAATCTTTGCCAGATGATTGCCGCCGCTCACCGCCGCCGAATCTTCACCACCGTATCAACCAACGGCCAGACGCTCACACCCGAACTATGCAACAATCTCGTGGCCAGCGGTCTCGACAGACTGATAATCTCTGTTGATGGCACCACGCAGGAAGTGTACGAGCGATACCGCGTGGGTGGCTCGCTGCAAGCGGCTGTCAGCGGAATTGCCAACTTGGTTGAAGCGCGCAAAGCACAGAACCGCCACAATCCGCTGATTGAAGTGCAGTTCATTGTGTTCCGTCACAACGAGCACCAAACAGGCCAGATAAAGCACCTTGCCCGCCAGTGGGGCGCCGACCGTGTGGTGCTGAAATCGGCACAGATTGAAAATCGGGCCAACGCCGCCGAAATGCTACCCCAAAACCCGAAATACAGCCGCTACCGCCTGAATGCCGACGGCACAATCGGCACAAAACGGCAGTTCAGCGACAATTGCTTCCGTCTGCGCAGCACAATGGTTGTAGCGGCCAATGGCGATGTTCCGCTCTGTTGTTACGACAAAAACTGCCAACACAACCTTGGCAACATCAACCAAACCAATGCCGAAACAATTTGGAAAAGTCCCGAAGCCAATCAACTGCGCAAACAGGTTTGGTGCACAAAAAACGGCATCGACATTTGCCAAAATTGCGGCGGTTGATGCGCTTTTCCGCGCGTTTTTCGCGTCCGATACGCGTTTTTCCGCCGCCGCAAGACGCTTTTTGAGAGTAAAAATCAGTTGGAATGGTTAAAAAAGCATCGTTATTCGCAGTCTGACGGTGTTTTTTATCACGCAAAAGCGCCTATTTCTGCCGTAAAACGGCCTTTTTATCGTCAAAAAACGAGAAAATTGGCTCAAAAACGGCCAATTGTCGATTTTTTTAAAAAAACAACAAATAATCGCTTGAGAATAGCACACAATTGCAGAATTTCCCTATATTTACAATGCTTTAAGCAACAATTCATTTTTATAGAACCTTAAAATTTTTTGGTAATGAACAAACAAGAACTAGTTGCCGCTATGGCAGGAAAATCAGGCTTGACCAAAGCTGATTCAGAAAAAGCGTTGAACGCTTTCACCGCAGCAGTTGCTGACGCACTTGGTAAGGGCGACAGCGTACAATTGGTAGGTTTCGGAACATTCGCAGTTAGCCAGCGTTCAGCACGTACTGGTAAGAACCCGCGTACTGGTGCCAAACTTCAGATTGCAGCTAAGAAAGTTGCTAAGTTCAAAGCAGGCAAGGCTTTGGCCGACAAAGTAAACTAATAAAGAGCCCCCGGTTGGGGGCTTTTTTATTTGCTGACTTTAATTAAAAGCCTGCCTAACAAATGCAGGTAAAAGATGCCATCATTTCTGAATGGCATCTTTTTTTGTCAATTGCCGGCTGAAAAGCGTGAAAATACGCCCCAAAATGGCATTTTTCCACCCTTCAATTTCACACAATTCATTACTCACATAACCTTCAGCCGTTCATTCCACGTTGTGCGAATGGTAATTTAAAAACAACTTTCAAATTGTATTCGCACACTGGATCCCTTTCGCAAACGTTTGACACCAAAATAATTACCCTATCTTTTTAAGAGTCAGTACATAATATTGCAAAAACAATTACTTTTGCACCTTCAAAAAAAGGGGCTAAAGATGAAGCAAATCAGAAACATTGCAATCATTGCACACGTCGACCACGGAAAAACCACATTAGTTGACAAAATCTTGCTGCAAACCAAGCAGTTCAAAGAACACGCCGCCGGCGAACTCTTTCTCGACAACAACGACCTTGAGCGAGAGCGCGGCATAACCATCTTGTCGAAAAACGTTTCGATGGTTTACAAGGGTGTGAAAATCAACATTATCGACACTCCGGGGCACTCCGATTTTGGTGGCGAGGTTGAGCGCGTGCTGAATATGGCCGACGGCGTTCTGCTTTTGGTTGACGCCTTCGAAGGCCCGATGCCGCAGACACGTTTCGTGCTTCAGAAAGCCCTGCAAATCGGCTTGAAACCGATTGTGGTCATCAACAAGGTTGACAAGCAGAACTGCCGCCCCGACGAGGTTTGCGAGCAGGTTTTCGAACTGATGTTCCAACTCGACGCCAACGAGGATCAGCTGGATTTTCCGGTTATCTACGGCTCGGCAAAGAACGGCTGGATGACCGACGACCTGAAAAAGCCGTCGACCGATATGCTGCCGCTGCTTGAGGCCATTCTGAAATATATTCCCGAACCGCACGCCGAGGAGGGCTCGCTGCAGATGCTCATCACATCGCTCGACTACTCGTCGTACGTGGGCCGAATTGCTGTAGGCCGCGTCCACAGAGGCACCATCCACTCGGGCGAGCAAATCAGCCTTTGCAAACGCGACGGCTCAATTGTGAAATCGCGCGTGAAGGAACTTTACGTGTTCGAGGGAATGGGCAAGGCGAAGGTTGACCAGGTTGAGGCCGGCGACATCTGCGCCGTGATGGGCATTGAGGGATTCGAAATCGGCGACACCATTGCCGACAACGAGAACCCTGACGCTCTGCCGCCAATCGCCGTTGATGAGCCGACAATGAGTATGTTGTTCACAATCAACAACTCACCATTCTTTGGCAAGGACGGCAAATTCGTGACATCGCGCCACCTGAAAGACCGTCTTGAGAAAGAGTTGGAAAAGAACCTGGCGCTGCGCGTTGAGCCGACCGACTCGGCCGATGCGTTCACCGTTTACGGCCGCGGCGTGCTTCACTTGTCCATTCTGATTGAGACAATGCGCCGCGAGGGCTACGAGCTGCAAGTTGGTCAGCCACAGGTGATTATAAAGGAAATTGACGGCGAAAAATGCGAGCCTGTTGAGGAACTCACCATCGACCTGCCTGAGGACTGCTCGGGCAAGGCCATTGAGATGGTGACACGCCGCAAGGGCGAACTGCTGAATATGGACCGCAAGGGCGACCGCGTTCATTTGGATTTCAAAATCCCGTCGCGCGGCATTATCGGCCTGTCGAGCAATATGATGACCGCCACGGCCGGCGAGGCTGTGATTGCGCACCGTTTCATCGATTTTGAGCCTTACAAGGGCGAGATTGAGAAGCGCATCAACGGCTCGCTGATTGTGATGGAAAGCGGAACCAGCATCGCGTATGCGCTCAACAAGCTGCAAGACCGCGGCAAATTCTTCATTGAGCCGATGGAGGAAGTTTACGCCGGTCAGGTTATCGGCGAGAGCACCCGCCCGGGCGATATCGTAATAAACGTGACCAAGACAAAGAAACTCACCAATATGCGTGCTTCGGGCTCCGATGAGAAGGTGAGCATTGCACCACCGGTGAAATTCTCGCTCGAAGAAGCGCTTGAGTACATCCAAAAGGATGAATATGTGGAAATTACGCCGCACTCAATGCGTCTGCGCAAGATTATTCTCGACGAAACCGAGCGCAAGCGCGCCAATATGCGCGAGCAGAGTTTGAACGCGTGAGTTTTTAAATACACATTATAATAATTGCGGCTCGCTGCTTTTGCGGCGGGCCGTTTTTATTTATGTTTGCATAAAGTTTAAAACAGCTAAAAATGAATACTTCAGAACGCACCAGCATCACCGGAATGAGCACCCTGACGTTTATGTTCTTCTCGTTCGGGTTTGTGACCACAATGAACAACATTCTGATTCCGTATATGCAGACTCTTTTCAGCCTGACCAACGCGCAGGCGATGTTCATCAATATGGTCTGGTACGGGGCTTACGGCGTGGGCAGCATACCGTCGTCGGTCATCACCGAGCGGTTCGGCTACAAGCGCGGAATGCTTGTGGGACTGATGATTTGCGCTCTGGGCGGATTCCTTTACTATCCCGCCGCACTGATGGTGAGTTACCCCTTCTTCCTGACAGCCACTTTTGTGCTGGCTCTGGGCATAACGCTGCTGCAAGTGGCTGTCAATCCGTATGTTGTTGAGATTGGACCGCACCGCACCACTGCAATGCGAATGAACATTGTAGGCACGGCAAGCTCAACGGCCCGAATGATTGCGCCGCTGGTTGGCACGGCACTGTTTCTGGGCACCATCAGTCAGATTATCCCCGACAATACTCTGCCCGTGAGCGACGCACAACGCTCGGCACTGGCGCAGTCGCTGCAGATGCCTTACCTGTCGATTGGCGCGGCGTTTCTGGTTCTGCTCATCATTATCAGTCTGATAAAACTGCCCGTCATCACGCACCAAACCGACGACCGCGGAACCATCGCGAAAGCGTGGCAGCACCGTCACTTGCGCTACGGCGTGCTTGCCATCTTCATCTACGAAGGCATTGAAATTGCCATTCCGAGTTTTATGGTACAGTACGCCACCGACAGCAGCATTCTGGGCGTTGATGAGTCGCGGGCGGCCACATTCATCACCTTCTATTTTCTGGCGATGCTCGCGGGACGGTTCACGGGCATTTTTGTGATGAAGCGCGTCACCGACAAGGTGGCCCTTTCGGCATACGCTGCCGCGGGAATCGTGCTGGTGGCTTTCGGGCTGCTCTTCCACGGACCTGTGGCCATTGTGGCGCTCATTGCTTCGGGTTTGTGCCAAAGTGTGATGTGGGGCAACATTTTCGGCCTTGCCACCCGCGGGCTCGACTATCTAACAAATAAGGCCACAAGCCTGATGCTCACCGCGATAGCAGGCGGCGGAATCATCACCGTGGCGATGGGTGCCGTGGCCGACCATTTCGGCGTCAAGGCGGCGCTTTTCATAATGATTCCGCTCTACGTTTATATGATTTGGTACGCGCGCTCGGCTGGCCGAATGGCGGAAAAACACGGGATGTAGGATTTGAAAATTGATGCGTTTTATTGTTGAGACGCGGCGCGCCACGTCTCTACGCTCGATTGCCTGATTCACCATTCCGACAGCTATCGGGACACCAATTAAACGAATCTACAGAAACATAAAACTTATAACTCAATAACTTAAAACTCAAATGATAAACCCCGCAAACAACATAATGCCGTTTCTGGCCGCCTTGCAGCAGAACAACAACAAGCCGTGGTTCGACCAAAACCGCGACTGGTTCAAGGCCGCGCAGGCCGATTTCAGCCAACTTGTTACCGATATGATTGAAATTCTGTCGGATACCGAGCCAAAGTTTGCAGGCTTGACGGCCAAAGAGTGCATCTACCGCATCTATCGCGACCTGCGCTTCTCGCCCGACAAAACGCCGTACAAGACCAATTTTTCGGCCAACATCGCGCCCGGTGGCAAAAACAGCCCCAAGAGCGGATTCTACGTTCAGTTTGAGCCCAACAACCTGTCGATGTGCGGCGGCGGGCTTTGGATTGAAGACAAAAACATCTTGAAAGCCGTCCGCAACGAGCTCTGCATTGTGCCCGAAGATCTGGCGGAAATACTTGAATCGAAAGATTTTAAGCGCTATTTCAATGGATTGTGGGACTATCAGAAACTGAAAAAAATGCCAGTGGGCTACGAAATCACTCCCGAACACGCCGATTTGCTTAAGTACAAGCACTTTATAGCCATCAACTATCTGACCGACGAGCAGGTTGCCAGTCCCAATCTGTACGAGCACATCGCCAACGTTCACCGCACTCTGCACCCGATGTGCCGGCTGCTCGATTCAATAATCGAAGATGCGGGGTTGTTGTGATTGAAGGGTGAGAGTTTAGAAGTTCGGATTTCTTCTAATTTCTACATTTTCAAGCTTTTCCAGTGCCCAATCTCGGCGCTTAAATCGATTTCGGGATGCTTGGCGGCAAATTCAGCCACAGCTTCCGACTGATTTTCAACAAACTGCCTAAACTCATCAGTGCCAGGGTTCAGCGGACGATGGTTGGCTGCTGTCACAAACTTCATCACGCTGTCAATCAAGGCGTTGTCAGTCTGACTGATGCAGTTGTCGCGCATTGCCTGCCAAATGTAATCCACCGCCATAGCCGACGGATGGCACATATCGGCATCGTAGAAGCGGTAGTCGCGAAGGTCGTCGAGCAGCAGCTCATACGACGGGAAATAATGCACGTTATCAAATATCTCAACAAGCTGGTTGACAGCCAATAGCAGCGTAGCCTTGCTCAACTGGTTCTGATGGGCGCCGTCGCGAAGATGGCGCACGGGGCTCACCGTGAACACAATCTGCAGATTCGGATTTTTGGCCGTAAGTCGCTCAATCAAAGCTGAATAGCGAGTGGTTATCTGTTCAACAGTTAGCATCTCGCGTGTGAAATTGGCAGCCGGCAGTTTATGGCAGTTGGCCACCACGCGGCCGTCGGTGTTGTTTCGATAGACGAAGGCCGTGCCGAAGGTCAGGATTAGCCGTGTCAGCCCTTTGATTTGCGAGTGGGCGCGGCTGACGCCGTCGTTCATCTTGCGCAGAGCTTCGGCCTTGTCGGGCGACGAGAAGCTGCCGTGAAACCCGAACCCCGCCCAAAGTCCGTTGTGCTGAAACACTTCGGAATCGCCCACGGCAGTGCCGGCAACGGCCCACTCAAGCGCAGTGGCAATCGACTCGGGATTGAACAGTATGCCGAACGGATTGACCACGACGTTCAGTCGCGCCTGCTTCATTTTCAGCCCGATATTCTCGGCAAAGCACGAGCCCATCAGCATCATTCTGTCAGAATATCCAATCGTGAAATCGGATTTTGCATCGACCTTTGTTCTGAAATCCATCATCGTCTGTTTTTATTGCAAATATATCGACCTTGTGGCGTATCCCGAAAAAAATATTGCCCGGAAGTGCAACGTTTCGACTTTTGCCGCGTCATTAGGTCGTAATCTTTAAACTAACGAAATATGAGAAAACTTTTGTTTGCAATGGTTGGTTCGGCATTGATGGCCTGCACCAACATTTCGAGTTCAAATGCTGAAAATGTAACCAGCGTGCGCCACATTGACAATTACACAGGCATCGATGCCGGCCAAGGCATCAAGGTGAACGTTGTGGCGGGCTTTTCAGACAGCCTGACAGTGTCCGCACCTGCCGACATCATCGACAGAATTGTTACCGAAGTAAAGAATGAAACGCTGATTATCCGTTGGGATAAGAAAGCCAACATCAAATCGCCGCGCCGCATTGAAGTAACCGTACCAATGTGTGCAGTAAACCAGATAAAAGCATCGTCGGGTGCAACGGTCATTACCGACACCGTCAAGGGTAACGAGCTCAAATTCAGCGTTTCATCGGGCGCACAGATTAACACAATGGTTGAAGCGCAGTCAGTAACTGCTGAATCGAGCAGCGGTGCCAGCCTGAAAATTATTGGCAAGGCCGAAAGTGCCAATTACGACGTGTCGAGCGGTGCAAGCATCACTGCCGACAAGTTGCAGGCCGCCAATGTTACAGCCGAAGCGTCGAGTGGCGCAGGAATGACGGTCAATGCCGGTTCACAACTCGAAGCCAAAGCCCACAGCGGCGCCCGCATCAGATATTCGGGATCGCCCAATATGGTGAATGTTGAGTCGGGTTCAGGCGGCTCAATTTCAAGGTTGTAAAATGCTTTTTCTTCATATAATTAGTTGCTTACTAAAAATGGAAAAGCGGACGATTGTCCGCTTTTTTTATATGTGTTTTTAGTCGAAAGCCTGTGACTAGCACAGTCTCATTATTTGAGCATTGACAGCAGCTCGTCCTTTTTGCGACGTGAAACTTCCACCACAGAACCGTCGGCCATGGCAATGCTGCCACCATCACCGCCGGTATTCATGTATTTGTCTATGTAACTGATGTTTATCAAGTGAGACTTATGGACACGCAGAAAACTGTTGCCCGAAAACAAATCTTCGTAGATTTTAAGATTTTTTGAGACCATAATCCGCTCGCCGGTACTCATGAAAACTTGTGTGTAAGAGCCATCAGCTTCGCAGCGCACAATATCGTCAACCTTGACGAACTGAATTCCTGACGATGTTGGCAACCCAACCTTTGTGAAATCGTTCTTTTTTGAAATGGTCAACAGCTCGTCCAGGCGGTTGTCATTTGTCTGATTTTCCTGCTGTGTGGCGAGTTCTGCCTGAACCCTTTGCACTGCATCAACAAACTCGTCGGGGTCAACCGGTTTCAGAATATAGTCGGCCGCACTGAACTTGATGGCCTTGAGCGCATATTGGTCATAAGCTGTTACGAAGATGACTTTGAAATTACGCTGCGGCAGCTTCTCGAGCAGATTGAATCCGGTTCCGTCCTGCATCTGTATGTCGAGAAAAACGATGTCGGGCGTCTGTTTGCTGAGCAGTTCAACACCACTCTCAACCGAATTGGCTTCACCAATCACTTCAACATCATCGCAGTAGAACGACAAATACTGCCTGACAGTTTCGCGCCCGTTGATTTCGTCATCAATAATAACAACTTTCATAATCCAGTATTTTTGATTTTGTAAATATAATGATTTGGTGGAAAAACAATAAGCTATTTCAACTTTTCTCAATCATCAACTCTCAGTTTATCAAGCTTCATTAGACTCTTCCACTATCGGGATAATGATTGTGACCTGCGTGCCAAGAGCATTGCCGGCTTTGTCTTCAAGGTCGGTGATGGTGCATGACATTTGCGAGTTGGCTTCACTGTTCAAATCGCGCAGACGGTCGCGGGTGAGCTGCATACCCACCGACTTGTGCTTGCGCTCGTTGTTCTTCTCGAGTTCGGCAGCGGCGTTGCGCCCAACACCGTTATCGGTTATCTGGCAGATAAGGCTGTTTTCGTCATTCTCGCTGATTTTGATTGTAATGAGCCCGTCGTCAGTGGTTTTGTGCATCAAGCCATGAATGATGGCATTCTCAATGAAAGGCTGAACCAGCATTGGCGGCACACACACAAGGTCTTCTTCAACGTTGTCGTCAATGTCAATTTTATAATTGAATTTATTGCCGAAACGTGCCCGCTCAAGGTCGAGATAGAGACCAAGCGACTGCATCTCGTTGCTCAGCGTAACTGACTGCACCATTGAGTTGTTGAGAATCATGCGCATCAGTTTTGCGAATTTCGACAGGAACCGTACGGCATCTTGCGCGTTGTTGCCCACAATGAAACTCTGCACCGAGTTGAGCGCATTGAAAATAAAGTGTGGATTCATCTGTGTACGCAGCAGCGAGCGCTCGGTTTCAAGAGCCTTGTTGCGCAGTTTGTTCTCTTCATTCTCTTTGGTAGTCTTATAGAAAAAGAACATGATGACACCGATGAGTATGAACAAAAGTGCAACGCTTAGCAAAACCCGCGTTCGAACTCGCGTCCGCATCAGCTCGTTCTGATGCTCGGTTTCAATTCGCAAAGTCTCATGATAATGGTTGATAGAGTCGGCCGTATGCTGCTTGTCGAACTCGTAACGGGATTCCATCAGCGCCAGTTCGCGAATATTCGACTCATTGGCCAATGAGTCTTTCATTCTTATTGATTCTCTCTGAAACAGAAACGCCGCGCGGTAATCACCCATACGGAAAAAAACCGAAGACAAATTTGCCAGAGCCATCTGTTTTATCGATTTGAACCCACCAGCATCCTGTTCCGATAATTCGATTGCTTCTTCAAAATATCGCTTGGCGGCGTTTAGATTCCCTGTTGTTGTTTGGGCTTCGCCCATAATTATCAGCAACCCGGCATACTCATAGTATTGCTTGGTTTTTTTGAAACAATCTTCCGCCTTACGACCGTAAATCATACAAGAATCAGTATTACTATAACGCCAATAATAAGTTAGAGCAAGATCTTTGAATGTTTTGCCCAATAAGTTCTCGCGCCAATATTTATTTGTTTCATATGAGTCGGAAACCGCAAACTCGGTCTGTCGTGCCTGCGCTTCATTGAACGACATTTTAAGCCTGAGTGATTCCTTAAGATACATCAAGGCTGTGTCTAGTTTCTTTTTGTCAATTCCATTCTCATTGTCTTTATTGATTTCGAAAATGGAGGCGAAATTCTTATCCTGATACGATTTTGCCGCATTATTAATATAAGTAGTGGCAATATTATTATACGATTGGGCCACACGCACAATGTCGTCCATCATCACGCGTAGTTTGAGAGATTTTTTCTGCCAGACAAGCTGTTGGTCATATTGTGCCGTTGTTTCACATATAGCAGCCAAAAGGTCGTAAGTGTATGATATGCCGACAGTGTCGCCCATCTTCTCACAAAGAGCCAATTCCTTAAGTGCGTATTCCTGGGCATGATATGTATTGCCGCTTTTCTGGCAAAGAGTTGCGGCAAGGTCGTAAACAATCGACAGAAAATAATCGTTGCCCGTTTCTTCAAACAGCGGAAAGGCTTGCTCGGCCGAGCGAATTGCGGCCAGATAGTTGTTGCTGTTCTGGTAGTTGATAGCATTGTTGTAGTACAATACTGCCATCTCGGCCATGTTGGCGGAATCCATCGGGTTTTGGTTGCGAATGTTGATGGCCTGGGTATTAATATCTACCGCCTGTGAAAAATCTTCTTTGAAGAAATAAGCGTTAGCCATCTGACGGTAGATGGCCGCGCGGGTCAGGCTGTTACTGTCAGTGAGCTGTATGGCATCGTTGAACACTAATATGGCAGTGTCGGGGTTGGCGCGCACAAACTTGCGTCCTAAACGCAAAAGACTGTCGGCATCGGGTTTGGCAGCTGCATCAGACTCGGCTGCCGTTCCTTGATGATCTGTGGCACCGGCTGTCAGCGCAACGCACAATGCCATAATCAACAATCGTAATTTTTTCATAACTCAATAATTTTATGGCACAAATATAATCGAGATGTTGAATTTCAAACTCCAGACATCAGACTAAATACCTGATTCATGAACCGTCGAGGTCACTATAGGTTGGCAATAAAAAAAGAGAATCCGGTAAAAACCGAACTCACTTATTTGTGTGGTGCCACCGGGAATCGAACCAGGGACACAAGGAATATCAGTCCTTTGCTCTACCAACTGAGCTATGGCACCCCATTTGCTTAAGAGCGGTGCAAAAGTACAAAAAAATCTTAATCACCAAAATGTTTGAAAAAAAACATTAAAAAAAGACCGTGGCAAACTTCTGACTATATTTGCCGCATTAGAAAAATCAATATGGAAATCACACCTGCACAAGTGTTCGGGGTGCTGCGGACGGTTGTCCACCCCGAACTCAAACGAGACATAATCCAGCTGGGAATGGTTCAAGGACTCGAAATTGACGGGGCAAACGTCAGTTTTGCACTGCTTATAGGCAAGAAGGAAAGCACCAACATCGCTCTGCTGAAACAAAACTGCGTTGATGCGCTCGAAGCAGCGTTTCCGGGCGTGAACGTGCGCGGCAACATCCGCGTGCAGGCCAAACCCGAAACCGAAGCCGATGAGCCCAATGGTCTGCGCAAGGTGAAAAATATCATTGCCGTGGCTTCGGGCAAGGGCGGTGTCGGAAAATCGACGGTGGCCGTCAATCTGGCGGTGGCTTTGGCGCAGCAAGGCGCAAAGGTTGGCCTTGTCGATGCCGATATCTACGGGCCTTCAATCCCGCTTATGTTCGATTTGCACGATGCCCGCCCGATGGCCAACGAAGAGCAGATGATTGTGCCGGTCGAGAAATACGGCGTCCGTTTGCTGTCAATCGGTTTTTTTGTGAATGCCAAGGATGCTCTTGTATGGCGCGGCCCGATGGCCACAAGCGCTCTCAAGCAGATGATAATGGAAGCCGACTGGGGCGAGCTCGACTATCTGCTCATTGATATGCCACCGGGAACTGGTGATATTCATCTGGCCATCATCCAAATGCTTGCTCTCACGGGCGCCATCATCGTCAGCACACCGCAGGAAGTGGCTCTGGCCGACGCTTTGAAGGGCATGAATATGTTCCGCAACGAAAAAATCAACGTGCCCGTTTTGGGCCTTGTTGAGAACATGGCTTGGTTCACACCGGCCGAACTGCCCGAGAACAAGTATTATATCTTCGGCAATGGCGGGTGCAAACGTCTGGCCGAAAAAGAAGGGGTGAATTTCCTTGGTCAGATTCCGATTGTACAGAGCGTCTGCGAAAGCGGCGACAAGGGCATGCCTGCCGCCATGGACAGCAGCAGCATTGTGGGCGGATATTTCCACTCTTTGGCCGACAGCGTGATTGCTGCGGTTGATTACCGCAACAGCAACCTGGCCGCAACCCGCAAGGTTGAAGTGAAGAAGAAATAAAAACCTATTTGTAACTAAAAAACAAGGGGGCAAATGCCCCCTTTGTTTATAAATACCGAGTTTGTTTTCAAACTATTCCTCACTAGCAAGCCCCTTGGCAAAACCAATATAGGCGGCTTTACGGGCTTTGAATTTCTCTGTCCAGATACCGACGGGCTCTCCACCACGCCACCCCGAATTTGACGGGGCATCGGTCAGGCACCATTGGCAGATACCATATTGCTGCTCAACAGGAATTATCTCAAAATATTTTCTGACAATAAACTCATAAAAATCGGCCATTTTCTGATGCTCGGCTTCAGTCAACTGCGATGTTTTGAGCGATGTTCCGCCCCAACGCTGGCTACCACGCACATAGCCCATATCGAGTTCTGAAATGCGACAGAGCTTGCCGCTTGCTGCCATAATCTCAAACATTTTGACAATATGATTTTCAATGTTTCTCTGAATATTGGCGTTTTCAAAACAACTGATGTGCATCTGTGTCCCGATGCCATCGATTTTTGTCACACCGTCAGCTTCCCATTTCTTAATCCATGCCACAAGGCTCTTTACCTTTTTGTTGTCATCCCAATCCGATTCAAGGTTATAGTCGTTCACAAAAAGCTTCAACTCGTCGGCATTACCTTTGAAGTGCTTGCGGGCGCTTGCAACAGCAGTGCGCACATACTCAAGGTCACCCATAAAGGCCTGCCAGTAGAACGTACCTGATGACACATTGCTGGGATCAGAAATATTGTTGTTCTCGTAGTTTTGCAGAACATAATTGCCACTACCATCATTGCCGCCGCCAGAAAGAGCTTCGTTCACAACATCCCAGGCCTTCACGTAGCCATCGGTGGCTTCCATCATGCCGGCAATCCAACGATCCATGGCCCAGACAAGAGTATCGCGCTTTTGCTCGGCAGTAAGGGCGATGGTTTTGTCGCTGCCTTTGTGTGTGATTTTCAGGCTTTCAATAAAAATATCGCCAACAAAATTCCCCGATTGCAACAAAACATGCCCACCACCTTCTTTTATATTGTCAATGTGAAAATTAATGTCCGCCCAATCATCGGAAATGCTGATTTTGAGACTGTTGTTATTTGACCACCCACCAACAGCAACAGTTATATCAGTTGGTGCAGACGATTTTGCCCGGATGGTGAAATCATAAGAACCACCTGTCTTTACAGGCAAGCTGCCTGCAATTTGATACTGAACATCCCAAAAATTGGTTGCAACCGCATTATTCTTGATATGCAAACCATCAGCTTCTGTTGTAATCGTATAATTGAAATCGGCAAATTCGCTATGCCAGTAATTAAAGGACTTCAATCCTTTATAATTCTGTTTCAAGTCTTCGACATCAACCTTCTCACTGTCAGGAACTTCCATTTCGCGATCAGCCATCAAACCCAGCAAATATCCCGGTTGCTGCTGCGAATGCCATGCAAGTGTGTGGCCGTAGATGGTAAGTCCAACTTTTTTGGCATCTTCAACAAAACGTTTCACATTCGTAAAATTCATCTGTCCGCTACTGCCAACCACCGAGCCGTACTTCATAGCGTTGCCAGCCACAATCTCGTCGAAGTGTGCGGTCACGGTGTCGCGCACGCTGTTGGTGTTGTTATGGAACTCATTCACATCAAGTGCACCACTGAATTTGAAATCAGGATGGACTGAACGGTCAACATATGTCTTTAAGAAACGATAACTGTTAGGGTTAAATTTCGTTGAATCGACAGCCGGCGTAGTGTCGGTTGAAGGGGTATCAGGACCATCTGGCGATGGGTTCTCTTCATCCTTCTTACAAGCTGCAAAGAAAACGGCAATCGACAAAGTGAATAAAATAACTTTTCTCATAACATCCATTTTAAATCATTTAACAAATTGTGTGATACCATTATAATATAATGTAAAACACTCGGTATGCACTTTGCAAGAATACAGAATTTCTTCTAAAATCATATAACTATAGGGAAGACTTGAAAAGAACAATCAAATGCACTTTTTTCTTAATAAAAATTAAGGGTATAGAACAATGGATTAAAAACCTATATTTGCGGTCTAAAAAACAAACCGACTACAAGAGCAGAAATGGCTTCGAAACAAGAAATAGATTTAGAAACACTCTACGGAATTCTGTTTGAAAACAAGAAACTTACACTTACCGACGATGACTTGAAAACCGTTGACCGCAGTTTTCAGTTTCTGAAGGATTTCTCGAAAGACAAAATCATTTACGGCATAAACACTGGCTTCGGCCCGATGGCGCAGTACAGAGTCGACGACCAGTCGCTTATCGATTTGCAATACAATATTATACGCAGCCACTCAACGGGTGCTGGGCAGCCGCTGCCCGAGGTGTATGTGAAGTCGGCAATGATTGCGCGGCTCTACACCTTTCTGCAGGGCAACTCGGGCGTTCACACCGAGCTGGTGCGGCTCATTGTTGAGTTCATAAACCGCGGCATTATCCCCTACATTCCCGAGCACGGCAGCGTTGGCGCCAGCGGCGACCTTGTGCAGCTTGCCCACATTGCGCTCACGCTCATTGGCGAAGGCGAGGTTTTCTACAAAGGCCAACTGCGCCCCACAGCCGAGGTGATGAAGGAAAACGGACTAGAGCCGTTCAAGATTTATCTGCGTGAGGGACTGTCGGTTACCAACGGCACGTCGGTGATGACTGGCATTGGCGTTGTCAACCTGATTTACGCCCGAAAGCTGCTTCACTGGTCGCTTGTGGCGTCGGTGATAATGAATGAGGTGGCCGCTTCGTACGACGACCTGATGTCGGCCGAGCTGAACGCCACCAAACGTCACCGCGGACAGCGCGAGATTGCCCGCCTGATGCGTGAAATAAGCGCGGGCAGCCAATGTATGCTCAAGCGCGAGGCCGAGCTCTACAACCAGAAGCACACCGAGGCCACCTTCGGCCACAAGGTGCAGCCTTATTACTCGCTGCGCTGCATTCCGCAGATTCTGGGACCGGTTTTCGATGAACTCGAAAATGCAGAGAAAGTGCTTGTCAATGAAGTCAATTCAGCTTGCGACAATCCGATTATCGACCCCGAAAATCAGAACGTGTTCCACGGCGGAAACTTCCACGGCGACTACATTTCGTACGAGATGGACAAGCTGAAAATCGGCGTCACCAAGCTCACAATGCTCACCGAGCGGCAGCTCAACTACCTTTACCACGACCGAATCAACGGCATTCTGCCGCCGTTTGTCAATATGGGCGTGCTGGGCCTGAACTACGGAATGCAGGCCGCACAGTTCACCGCCACTTCCACCACCGCCGAGTGTCAGACACTCTCGAACCCGATGTATGTGCACAGCATACCTAACAATAATGATAATCAAGACATTGTGAGTATGGGTACCAACTCGGCGCTCATTGCAAAGCACATTATCGAGAACTCATTCCAAGTGATGGCCATAATGATGATGTCGCTGGCTCAAGCTGTTGATATTCTGAAGATTCAAGACAAGATGAGCCCCGCCACACGCGCCGTTTACGATGAGGTGCGAGCCATTTTCCCCGCCTTCTCAACCGTCGACAGCCCGCTGTACAAAGACATTGAAAGGGTGGAAAACTATCTGAAAACCAAAAAAATCGATTTTTAGCCCGATGGAACGCAGAGTTGTAATAACAGGAATGGGCATTTACTCTTGCATTGGCAAGAACCTTGACGAGGTGCACCAATCGCTTTACAACGGACGGTCGGGCATTGGAATCGACCCCGAACGCAAGGGGCTGGGCTTCCAATCGTCGCTCACGGGCATTATTGAGCGCCCCAATATGAAGGAACTGCTCGACCGCCGCAGCCGCCGCGGACTTGCTGAACAAGGCGAATATGCCTATGTTTCGTCGCTTGAGGCCTTCCGCAATGCGCGTATCGATGCCGATTTTCTGGCCGCCAACGAAGTGGGCATACTTTTCGGCAACGACACAAGCGCGGCGCCGATAATTACCGCCATTGATACCGTTCGCCAAAAGAAAAACACCGTGCTGGTGGGCGCCGAATCGGTGTTCCAATCGCTCACTTCAACCGTTTCGATGAACCTTTCGGTGATATTCAAACTGCGCGGAATCAACTTCACCATTGCAGGCGCGTGCGCAAGCAGCTCGCACGCCATTGGTATTGCCTATCTGCTTATCAAACAAGGACTTCAAGAAATTGTTCTCTGCGGAGGCGCGCAAGAGGTCAACCCCTACGCCACAGGCAGTTTCGACGGCTTGAGCGCCTTCTCGACACAGGAAGCCGACCCAACCAAGGCTTCGAAACCGTTCGACCGCCGTCGCGACGGACTGGTGCCAAGCGGTGGCGCGGCAAGCGTGGTGGTTGAGAGCTATGAGTCGGCCATAAAACGCGGAGCGCCCATTGTGGCCGAAATTGTCGGCTACGGATTCTCGTCGAACGGCGACCACCTGTCGGTGCCCAACGTCGAAGGGCCCAAACGCTCGCTGCAGCGCGCTCTCGACAGCGCAGGACTTGCAGCCGCCGACATTCCGTATATCAACGCCCACGCCACTTCAACCCCCGCTGGAGACTTGAACGAGGCCCGCGCCATTGCCGAGGTGTTCGGCGCAAGCCGCCCCTACGTGGCTTCAACCAAGTCGATGACGGGCCACGAGATGTGGATGGCAGGCGCAAGCGAGGTCATTTACTCGACGCTGATGATGAACAACAGCTTCATTGCGCCGAATATCAACTTTGAGGAACCCGATGAGGCTTCGTGCCAATTAAATATCCCCAAAACGCGGATAGATACAGAATTTGATTTATTTTTGACGAATTCTTTCGGGTTTGGAGGCACAAACTCAACGCTTATAATTAAGAAATTCAAATAGTTATGACCAACGAAGAAATAATCGCAAAAATCAACGAGACTCTGGCCGAAGAGTTTGAGGTTGACATTAATGTTATCAAACCTGACGCGCCGCTGATGGAGACGCTGGAACTCGACAGCCTTGACCTTGTGGATGTTGTGGTTCTGGTAGAGCAGAACTTCGGATTCAACGTCACAGGCGAGGATTTCGCCAAAATCCGCACTTTCCAAGATTTCTACAACCTTGTGATTGAGCGCACGACAAAATAACCACCGCCAATGGCCGACTGGAAGGGAAAAACACGAGGCGGAAGTTTCGGTTACTTCTTCTTTATCAAACTGATACAATACATAGGCGTCCGCGCGGCCTACGTTTTTCTGGCCTTTGTTGTTGTCTATTTCATTCCTTTTGCCCCAAAGGCCACCGCGTGCACGTGGCGCTATGCCCGCAAAACGCTAAAACTGAACCGATTGAAATCCGTCGGTCTGCTGTTCCGAAATTATTACCGATTGGGTCAGACGCTGATTGACAAGATTGCCATTGGCAGCGGAATGACCGACAAATACCACTTCAAATTTGAAAATTATCAGGAGTTTCTCAATGTGCTGAACTCGCAGCAGGGCGTGATAATGATGGGCGGCCACATTGGCAACTGGGAGATTGGCGCGCCATTCTTCGGCGATTACGGCAAGAATATCAACATTGTGATGTACGATGCTGAATATCAGAAAATCAAGGAGATGCTGGAGAAGAATTCAACTGGCCACGACTACAAGGTCATTCCCGTGAACAACGACACGCTGACGCACGTCTTCCAAATTACCGAGGCGCTCAACCGCCACGAGTACGTCTGCTTTCAAGGCGACCGCTACGTGAACGCCGACAAACTGCTCTCCGCAACGTTTATGGGCCGCGAGGCCGACTTTCCGTCGGGGCCGTTCCTGCTGGCGTCGCGGCTGAAAGTGCCCGTGGTGTTCTACTTCGCAATGCGCGAAAAACCGATGACCTACCACTATCGGTTCACCATTGCGCAGCCCGTGCCCCGCACCCGCGACCGCAAACCCGAGCAAGCCCTTCTGGAGCAGTATGTGGCTAATTTTGAGAAGATTCTGAAGGAATACCCCGAGCAGTGGTTTAATTATTATGAGTTTTGGAAAACGAACACAAACGCAAACGCAAACTGAAAACACAAACGCAAACACGAACACAAACGCAAACTGAAAACGCAAACACGAACACAAATTATATACAATAAACCATTAATACTTAACAAAATGCCAACCGCTAGAAATTTCAAAGAATATCCTGTTTGGAAAGACTCTATAAAATTGTCTTCGGATATTTATTCAATTACTGATGGATTTCCTTTGGATGAAAGAAGGGGGCTATGCTCACAAATGCAACGAGCCGCTGTTTCCATAGCATCAAATATTGCCGAAGGTTCATCTCGCTCGTCAATATCAGACTTCAAAAGATTTCTTGAAATATCGCTTGGCAGCTCGTTCGAACTTGAGAGTCAATTGATTATCGCCAAGAATATCCATTATTTGAATGACACTGATGCAGACAAACTGCTGGCATCGGTACAAAATATTGAAAAGCAGTTATCTGGATTTATAAATACGTTAAAAGAAAATAAAAAATGACACGAAATCGAACTGAATTGTTCGCTGTTTGTGTTTTTTGTTTTTGTTTGTGTTAAAAAAACTATGAACTTATTTCCCGCTCTCGAAAAGCAATACACCAAAGAGCACCAATCGGCTCTTGAGGCGCAGCGCCTGGCTCACTTCATTGCCGGTGCGCCGGTGGTTTTTCAGGTCTCGCGCCTGATGATTAAATTCGGAATTTTGAAGGCTATCGCCGACAGCCATAACGGACTGACTCAAACCGAGATAGCCACAAAATGCAAACTCACCGAGTATGCCGCGCAAGTGCTGCTCGAGGCATCGCTCTCAATCGGCACTGTGATTTTTGCCGACGAGCACTACAAAATCACCAAAGCCGGCTGGTTCCTTATCAACGACACAATGGTGAACGCCAATCTGAACTTTAATCACGATGTCAACTATCTGGGACTGTTCAGGTTAGAGGAGTCGCTCTTGAACGGCAAGCCCGAAGGTTTGAAGGTGTTCGGACAGTGGCCGACAATTTATGAGGGACTGTCGCAACTGCCGCCCGAGGTGCAGAAAAGTTGGTTCGGGTTCGACCATTTCTACAGCGACAACTCGTTTGCCGAAGCCCTTCAAATCGTCTTCGCCAACCACCCGCGCACGCTGCTCGACGTTGGCGGCAACACCGGCCGATGGGCCACACAGTGCGTCACGTTCGACAAAGATGTGAATGTCACCATTATGGACCTTCCGCAGCAGATTGAGATGATGAAAAAGCAGACCGCCGGGCTCGACGGCGCCGACCGCATTCACGGCCACGGAGCCAACCTGCTCGACCCCGCGGTGCCGTTCCCAACAGGCTTCGACGCCATTTGGATGAGTCAGTTCCTTGACTGCTTCTCTGAATCCGAAGTGACTAGCATTCTCACCCGCGCCGCACGCTCGATGACGAAGGACAGCACCGTCTTCATTATGGAGACTTTCTGGGACCGCCAACGTTTTGAGACCGCCGCCTTCGACCTGACAATGACAAGCGTTTATTTCACCGCCCTGGCCAACGGCAACAGCAAAATGTATCATTCCGACGATATGAAACGCTGCATTGAGGCCGCCGGCCTGCAAGTGACCGCAATGCACGACGGCGTCGGCCTTGGCCACACTATTGTGGAGTGCAAGGTGAAATAGAAAAGTGAAGATTATTATATATTTGGTTTAATAATTAAAAACAAATGTGTAGAATATAAAAGTTTGAACATTAAATAATTGGGCTTTACGCTTTTGTTCTTCGTTTCGAAAAATCTGGAAAATTTATTAGGTGAAAGAATATGGCGAAAGGTTCACGCTTTAAGGCGTGAGCCGTTTCGTGCTTATTATCACCAACGGTTTTTCCAGAGCCTTCGAGACGGAATAAGCAATCATACGGACGGCTAACGCTTTTCTTTTTTTGATTGCTGACAAACGAGCGGGGCTTGTCGGAATCAAAATGAACGAATATCCACAAATAGGAGAACTTATACGTGCCGAACTGCACAGGCAGGGACGCAGCAACGCGTGGTTGGCGAAACAATTGTCGTGTCACCCGCGGACTATCGGTAAAATTTTCCTTAAATCGGTCATTGACACTCACCAACTGTTTGTAATCTCAAAAGCACTTCAGTACGATTTCTTCAAACATTACTCTGAATTACTATAGTTTTTGGGTTTTAGGCTTAACTTTTAACATTCTCTCCTTTTTCCGCTCTGCATCGCCCAAAATGGGCGGGGTTTGGTGCCTCTTTTGGGCGATGGATATAACCACATTATTGTGCTTTTGTAACTAACATTGTCACGGCAAGACCACCGAAGCCGTAAGAGGTGGATATATTCTGATTGGCTATTGTTAGCCTCGAATTCATAATCATTATTAACTAAAATAATATCGCTATGAAGTCAAAAGGTACAGCTTATTTACTTTGGTTGCTTTCATTTTTCGGATGTCTCGGGTTCCATCGTTTCTATCTTGGAAAAATAGGAACAGGTCTTTTATGGATGATTACAGGAGGCCTATGTGGAATAGGGGCTCTTATTGATTTGTTCACGTTGGGTGGAAGTGTTGACCAATATAACACTAACAAAGAATTAAAACAAATGAGAGAAGTGACAATGGCTAATGCGATGTCCACTTCCGCTGTTGCATCCGCTGTTGCTTCAAATGTTGCTGCAAATACGGCGAAAGAACAATAATAAGATTGAAGGCACGACAAAAATTTGGCAAAGAAGGTTATCGAAAGCGTGCCAGCAGTGTTCGTCAAATGATTAGATGAGGAGTCGCCTGAAGACTTCAACACCCTATTTGAGCTGAACGGCGCAAAAGTTTCGATTCTCAAAATCGTAGCCGATTAAAAGCCGCGTATTACACGCGGTTTTTTTGTGCATAGTTGCCAACTATCGCAAAAAAACAAACATTTTGATTTTTCGGACAAACGCACGTTTTTTTGCTAAACATTTTGATATTCTCCCAAGTGTAAATGCTTATTACTGAAAGCATTTACATAATTATGTCGCCAGCATTATGCTGATAGCATAATGCTATTTGCATAATTTAACGTCTCTCTTTTCTAAAAAAATTGACACCCCAACCCAAACTAACCTAATTTAGTAGACAGCCCGACACGCCATTTTTTACGATACATAGAACTGGTTAATCAAAAATTCCGCCAAATACCCCGAATTTTTAAACGCGCACTTGAATTAAATCCCTAAAGCGAATATTTTTGCACGCTTAATCAGAATGAAACGGCATTATGACCGAACCGAAGCTTAAAGACGCACAGATATTGACGCTCATCCCGCAGCGCCCGCCAATGGTTATGGTGGACGCCTTCTACGGCATTGAGGACGGTGTGTCGCGGTCGGGGTTGACGGTGGCCGACGGCAACATCTTCTGCAAGGGCGGACGGCTGCGCGAGCCTGGCATTGTGGAGCACATTGCGCAATCGGCGGCGGCCCGCGTGGGCTACATTTTCACGCAGCGCGGAGAGCAGGTGCCGCTGGGCTTCATCGGGTCGGTTGACAAACTGACAATCAGCCACTTGCCGAAGGTGGGCAGCCAAATGCAGACCGAAATCAGCGTGCTGCAGGAAATGGGCGGACTGTCGCTCATATCGGCGAAGACCGAAGACAACGACGGAACAGTGGCTGAGTGCCGAATGAAAATTTTTCTTAAAATCGACTAAAGGAAATTGTTGATAATGAAGACAAAAAACAAAATACGCGAAGCCGTTCTCACCGACCGCAAGACCATCACCGTAAGGTTCAGCGAGGTTGACGCTATGCAGGTTGTGTGGCACGGCGAGTACATCCGATACTTTGAGGACGGGCGCGAGTCGTTTGGCAAGCACTACGACGGCCTGAAATATATGGACATTTTCAACAGCGGATTCCTGGCGCCAATGGTTGAACTGAACTGCCAATACAAGCAGTCGCTCACGTTTGGCGAGGAGGCCGTCATTGAGACGCGATACATCCGCACGGCGGCGGCGAAGATAATGTTCGACTACACCATCTACCGCGCGTCGGACAACACGGTGGCCGCCACGGGCAGTTCGGTACAGGTGTTTGTGAACGCCCAAACGCGTGAACTTGAACTGAACAACCCGCCGTTCTACGCCGATTGGCAGAAACGTTGGATAAAAGATTGACCTACAGCCAAAAGCAAACATCAGAAATGAAGATTTACATAAACGCCGACTCGATTGTAACGCCGATAGGATTCGGCACGCAGGAGAACCTTGCGGCGCTCTGCTCGTACCGAAGCGGGCTCACGAATCACACCACTTCCGACGTGTCGGACACACCGATTGTAATGTCGGAGTTTCACGACCACTCTATCAGGCTTGAGTCGAAGATTCTCGACCTGGAATCGCAATACACCAAATTTGAGCGGCTGGTGATAATGGCCATCACCGACATTCTGGACCAAACGCATATCGATTTGGAAGACAAGACGGTAGGCATTGTCATTTCAACCACAAAAGGAAACTCGGTGCTGATTGACCACACCGCGGAGTCGCAGGACGGGCGCGTGTCGCTCTGGAAGACATCGGACCGCATCGGGCGCTATTTTGGCGCGGCCAACCGTCCGATTATCGTGTCAAACGCCTGCATATCAGGCCTTTCGGCAATGATTGTGGGCAAGCGGCTCATTGAGGCTGGCGTGTACGAGAGCGTGATTGTGGCGGGCTGCGACGTGCTCACACACTTCATCACGAGCGGTTTCAAATCGTTCAAATCGTTGAGCGCCAAACGCTGCGTGCCTTTCGACGCGCGCCGCGACGGCCTGAACCTTGGCGAGGGCGCGGGTGCCGTGCTGCTGTCGCCAAACTACGACGAGAACAGCATTCTGCTGGCGGGCGGCGCCATCAGCAACGACGCCAACCACATATCGGGCCCGTCGCGCACGGGCTACGAACTGAACCTGGCCATCCGCGGGGCAATGCGTGAGGCTGGCGTGGAGCCCGCCGACATCAGTTTTGTGAACACTCACGGCACGGCCACCGTCTACAACGACGAAATGGAGTCGAAAGCCGTGACGCTGGCCGAACTGCAAAACTGCCCTGTGCAAAGCCTGAAGCCGTATTTCGGCCACACGTTGGGCGCGTCGGGAATCATTGAGGCCATTGTCTGCGCCCACGAACTGCGAATGGGAACTGTCTTTGGCACATTCGGTTACGAGAAACCTGGCACGCCAATGCCGCTCAAGGTTTCGGCCGAGCATCAGCGAATCAGGAAAATGCGCCACTGCGTGAAGACGGCGTCGGGATTCGGGGGCTGCAACGCCGCCATTGTGCTGTCGCTTCCGCAATACGCCAAACCCGAACTCGAAACGCAGCCCGCACAGTTGCGGAGCATACGGTCGATTTCGGTTTTCAACTCGCAGATTAAAGTTGGCAAGCGGATTGTATTCTCTTCGAAATCAACCGAATACGGAACGTTCATCCGCGAGGCGTTCAAGAAACTCGGCGACGAGAATCTGAAGTTCTACAAAATGGACAATCTGTGCAAACTGGGCTATGTGGCGGCTGGCTATCTGCTTAACAATGTAGAGTTTAAGCCCGAAGAAATGGGCATAATTGTTATGAATGCCGTGGGCTCGCTCGACACCGACCTTGACCACGAGCGCATCATCAGTGAGCAGGGCGACGCAATGGCAAGCCCGTCGGTGTTTGTCTACACGCTGCCGAACGTGGTGGTGGGCGAAATCTGCATCCGCTACAAAATCAAGGGCGAAAACACCTTCTTCATCCGCGAGGGGCACGAGAGCGAGGTGACAATGAAATATATTGAGAAGGCAATGGAGCGTCAGAATCTGCGCTACTGCATCACGGGCTGGCTCGAACTGATTGGCTCGCGCTACAGAGTGAATCTCAATTTGTTGGAAAATACTGGTTTTAAGGGTGATAAAGGCGATACGACAGAAACGGCGGAGGCTGCGGAAGTTGAGAAACCGCGCAAGCCGCGGCGAAAGCCAACAAAACAGAAAACTACTGGAAATGAACAGTTTAACGGCGGAGTTATAACCACGGAAAATAATGCTTAAAAAGCGGCGCAAGCGCCGACGGAAGGCACGGAAAATTTGGAACAATATCGCGAAAGCGCTAAAAATGAATGAATTGACAACGGAGATTTTTGAACGACGGAATTTTTTTAACCACGGAAAACACGGAAAACACGGAAAAATAATGTTGGAAAGCGGCACAAGTGCCGATAAAACGCACGGAAATTTGAGTGCGAATATCGCTAAAGCGCAAAAATGAATAAATTGCTGACGGAAAGTACGAAATTTGAATTTGATAATTATTTGAAATACAACACAATACTTTGAAACTATGGAAGAATTGATTGAAAAACTTAAAGGCGAACTGATTGCCGAACTGAATCTTGAGGAGGTTACCCCCGCCGACATCGACGCTGAAGCACCGCTTTTCGGCGACGGCGGTCTGGGCTTGGATTCGATTGACGCACTGGAGATTATCTTGATTTTGGAGCGCAACTACGGCATCAAAATCGAGAATCCCGCACAGGGAAAAGAGATTTTCTACTCGGTGAAAACGCTGGCCGAATACATCACCGCCAATCAGAAAAAGTAAATGCGGATTGCGGTTACGGGACTCGGCGCGGTGTCGGGCATCGGCTTTTGTGTGAGTGAAAACATTGAGTCGTTGCGCACGGGGCGGCACGGAATGGGGAAACCACGGTTTTTCCAAACCACGCTCGACGTGCCCGTGTCGGAAGTGAAAGCAACGAACGCCGAACTCGCCAAACGACTGAATCTCAACGCTGAACGCACCTATTCGCGCACCGCTCTGCTGGGGCTTATGGCCGCGCGTGAGGCTGTGGCTGACGCTGGCATCGACGTCAGCAAAAAGCGCGTGGGTTTCATCTCGTCGACATCGGTGGGCGGAATGGATTTGAGCGAGGTGTTCTACAACGATTTCCGCACCGACCACAACCGCGGACGGCTGCGCCTGGTGAGTCAGCACGACTGCGGCGCAAGCACCGAGTTTATAGCCAACCAACTGGGAATCAGCGGCTTTGTGACCACCATCAGCACGGCCTGCTCGTCGGCGGGCAACGCCATTATGCTTGGCGCGAGAATGCTGCAGCACAATATGCTTGACGCTGTTGTGGCTGGCGGCACCGACGCGCTCTGCAAGTTCACGCTGAACGGATTCGGCTCGCTAATGATTCTCGACAAAGAGCACTGCCGCCCGTTCGACGCCACCCGCGCGGGACTGAACCTTGGCGAGGGCGCAGGCTACATTGTTTTGCAGCGCAGCGAGGACGCCGCACGCGCACCTTACTGTCTTTTAACGGGTTACGCCAACGCTAACGACGCCTACCACCAAACGGGCTGCTCGCCCGAGGGCAACGGCGCCTTCGGCTCAATGAGCGCAGCAATGGCGGTGGCAGGTCTGCAACCGTCTGAAATTGATTACATTAACGTTCACGGCACAGCCACACCCAACAACGACCTATCGGAAGCAACCGCCATTCGCCGCATTTTCGGCGACCGCGTGCCGCCGTTCAGTTCGGTCAAGGCATTCATCGGCCACACTCTGGGCGCATCGGAAGGCATTGAGGCTGTATATTCGGCTCTGTCAGTGAAAAATGGATACGTTTATCCGAACCTTAACTTTAAGTCGGCTGACGAGGCCATCGGGCTTGCGCCTGAAACCGAATTTGCCGAAGGACGCCGCGTCCGCAACGTGCTGTCGAATGCTTTCGGGTTCGGCGGAAACGATACGTCGCTGGTGTTTTCACGGGCCGACTGACACAAAACATTAAACCACGAGAAACACTGAAAAACAATTAAATACAAAGCAGCGCAAGCGCTGACGGAAAACGCAGAAGCAAAATGAAACCTGTCTACATCACACGAACCTGCCAAATTGCTAACGACCAACTCGTTATGGACGGCGTTGAGGCTGTGCTCGATTACAAGGAAATTATTGCCGACCCCGCGCTGCGCCGCCGTATGAGCCGAATTGTGAAAATGGGCGTGGCCTGCGGCCTGAAGTGCATTGAGGAACTGGCCCCCGAAAGCATCGACGCCATTATCACGGCCACTGGATTCGGCTGTCTGGCTGATACTGAAAAGTTTATCGAGTCGATTGTGGCCAACAGCGAGCGGCTTCTGAACCCCACGCCGTTCATTCAGTCCACCTTCAACACCATTGGCGGACAGATTGCCCTGCTGCGCGGAATTCACTCATACAATGTTACTTACGCCCACCGCGGATTGAGTTTCGAGAGTGCGCTGATTGACGCTGCAATGCAGGTTGCCGAGGGCAAAAAGAATGTTCTGCTTGGCGCGATTGACGAGATTACCGCTTCGTCGGCCGACATTCAGCGCCGCCTTGGAATGACGCGCGAATATGAATTGGGTGAGGGTGCCAACTTTTTCGTTTTGAATGCCACCACATCAGTCAAAGACCAACCTGCTGTATTTGACATTGACACCCGCAGCGGCAAACAGACTGAAGATAATTTAGTTGAATGGATTGTTGAAATGGCTGACCGCAACAACATAAAAACAAGCGATTTATGGATTATATTTATTAACAGCCTTTCCGACATTAAAAACAATATAAAAGAAAAACTCGGCCCAAATAACAATATAATGGGATACAAATCCCTTATTTACCCAACATTCACAGCAAGTGTATTAGATTACGCAATAAATATGTTAATGGGATTAACAAAAATGAAAATACTGCTTGTAACTGAATATCAACATATAAACTATTCGCTGATTTTGTTAGGTAGGGGGTAGTAGTTAGGATTTAGGAATTAGTAGTTAGGATTTTTGGTGTTGGGTATTAGGTGTTGGGGGTTGGTAGGGACGCGATTTATCGCGTCCGCATAAATCGGATAAAATCGGGTTAAATCGGTTAGAAACAAACAATGATTATCGCACTCGTCGCCGCCGCCGTTCTGGCATTCCTGTTTTACGCTTCGTACAGCATAAAATCGCAGGTGTATGTGCGTGCCTTGTGCCGCGTCAAGACTACTGAAAATGTTGTCTATCTAACCTTTGACGACGGCCCCGACGCAGAGCAGACACCCCAAGTGCTCGACGTGCTGAAGCGCAACAACGCCAAAGCCGTTTTTTTCTGCATCGGCAGCCGCATTGCAGGCAACGAGGCTCTGCTCAAGCGTATGGCTGACGAAGGTCATCAGATTGGAATCCACAGTTTTAGCCACGCAAACGGCTTCCCGCTTTTCGGCCGCGGCCGTATGCTTGCCGACATCCGTCAGTGCCAACAGGCCATTGAGCAGGCCACGGGCAGCACAACAACGCTTTTCCGCCCGCCGTTTGGCGTTACAAATCCAACCATCGGCAAGGCTGTCAAAAACTTGAATCTCAAAACAATAGGCTGGACCATCCGCACCTACGACACCAATGGCGCCGACCACGCCAAAATCGCGCGCCGCATCAGCCGCAAACTGTGCCCTGGCGCCATCATCCTTCTGCACGACCGTCTTCCGCAAAGCGCCGAGCGGCTGCAAATGGTGATTGACACGGTGAAGAAGGCTGGGTATGAAATAGTTGGCGGATTATAACATCAATGCAACCTCACCGCTGGCTGGCAAATTCACACGCCACCGGCCACCTGCAGCATTTTCTTTTTGCGCCAATCGTTTTTTTTGCTTTTTTTACGATGTTTATTAGGCATATTCTATGAGTGAATCCATTTTGAAGGCATTGATGCAGCTTTTCGCAATCATTGCCACTGCAAACAAAGAAGGCGTCAACGAGAAATCGCGCTCTATTGTTGAGTCATATTTGAGACTGATGCTCAGTTCGGAACAGGTGACGGAGTATCTGCAACTGTTCGACAAATACGTTGAGGAACGCGGCGGCGGCGTCAAAAAAGACGGCACGCAGGAACGCAAGCGCACATCGCTCAACTCGGTTAAGGTGCTGCGCATCTGCGAGCAGATCAACGGCGAGCTGAAACAGGACCAAAAACTGCTGGTGCTGCTGCAGTTGCTCGAGTTCATCAGCTTTGGCGAAGAAATCACCGAACAGGAAATCGATTTTGTGAAAACCGTCTCGGACATCTTCAATATTCCTGAAGATGAATACTTTAACTGCTATGCCTTCACTCTCAATCCAAAACTCGATGAAATTCCGTACAAGGAAAACATACTGATTCTCGACAAAAACAACGAATCGCCGAACGCCGAGGTCAAACACCTGCGTTTCAAGGATTTGGAAGGCCATGTGATGATTCTGTTCCTGCCGTCAATCAATGCGTACGCTTTCCGCTACGTGGGCGAGACCGAACTCTACCTGAACGGCCACAGCATTATGCTCAACCGCACCTATGTGCTGCCGAAAGGCTCGGCCATCCGCAGCCCGCGCATCGGCTCAATCTACTACAGCGACATTGTTTCGAAGTTCATCAATGCTATGAACGCCGAGAAGGTGGTGTTCACTGCCAAAGGCGTTGAATTCCGATTCAAGGGCAGCAAGAACGGCCTGCACAACTTCAACTTCTGCGAGCAAGGCGGCGAGCTCATCGGCATTATGGGTGGCTCGGGCGTTGGAAAATCAACGCTGCTCAACGTGCTCAACGGCAATCTGCAACCGCAGAGCGGCGAGATTCTCATCAACGGCTACAACATCTACACCGAAAAAGAGAAGCTGAACGGCGTCATCGGTTTTGTGCCGCAGGACGATTTGCTGATTGAGGAACTTACTGTATATCAGAACCTTTACTATAGCGCCAAACTCTGTTTCAGCGATTACACCGAAGAGCAGATTGACGAGGCCGTGAACAAAGTTTTGGAAGACCTTGACCTGAAGGCCACCGCCGACCTGGTGGTGGGCAACCCGCTGAACAAGACCATCAGCGGCGGTCAGCGCAAGCGTCTGAACATTGCTCTGGAACTTATCCGCGAGCCGCTTGTAATGTTCGTCGATGAGCCGACATCGGGACTTTCGTCGATGGACTCGGAAATGGTTATGGACCTTCTGAAGGAACAGACGCTGAAGGGTAAGTTGGTGATTGTCAACATTCACCAACCGTCGTCGGTCATCTTCAAAATGTTCGACAAACTGCTCATTATGGACAAGGGCGGCTATCTGGTTTACTACGGCAACCCGGTTGACTCGGTGGTTTACTTCAAGACAATGAGCAACCACGTAAATGCCACAGAGAGTGAGTGTTACCACTGCGGTAACATCAATCCCGAGCAGGTGCTTCAGATTCTTGAGTCGAAGGTGGTTGACGAGTACGGCCGCACCACCCACAAGCGCAAGACAACGCCCGAGGAATGGGCCGCAATGTATGAGGAACACTCAAAATCGAAGATAAAATTCGACACCGAAAAGCAGGATTTGCCGAAGAACAACTTCAGCATTCCCGGAATGTTCAAGCAGTTCCGCATCTTCTGCGAGCGCAACATTCTGTCGAAACTGGCCAACCGCCAATATATGCTCATCAACTTCCTTGAGGCACCGGTGCTGGCGCTCATTCTGGCCTACTTTACGAAGTACATCGCCGGCGAGGGCAGCAATCCGAACATCTTTGTCTTCAGCGGCAACGAGAACCTGCCCATCTACCTGTTTATGGGCGTTGTGGTTTCAATCTTCATCGGCTTGACCGTGAGCGCCGAAGAGATTATCCGCGACCGTCAGCTGCTCAAGCGCGAGTCGTTCCTGAACTTGAGCCACGTAAGCTACCTGAACAGCAAAATCGCAGTTCTGTTTGTGATTTCGGCCATTCAAACGCTCTCATTCGTGCTCATCGGCAACACCATAATGGAAATTCACGGTATGACGCTGGCTCACTGGCTGATACTGTTCACCGCTTCGTGCGTGTCGAATATGATTGGCCTGAACATCTCGGCCGCGCTCGACTCGGTTGTCACCATCTACATTCTGATTCCGTTCCTGATTGTGCCGCAGCTGCTTTTCAGCGGAACAATGGTGAAGTTCGACAAACTGAACAAGGCCATCAGCTCATACGAGGTGGTGCCTGTGATTGGCGACCTTATGCCGTCGCGCTGGGCCTACGAGGCAATGGCTGTGAAGCAGTTCCGCGACAACGAGTATATGAAGAATTTCTTCCTGATTGAGCAGAAGAAGAGCGAGGCGGCTTACATCGGCTCGTACCTGGTGCCGGCACTGAACAACAAGATTGCCAAACTGGCTAACGCCGACGAGGAAACCCGCAATCAGATTATCGGACTTCTGCACACCGAAGTATCGAAAATCAACGACCGCACGCCAAAACAGCAATTCGAGGACATCGACCTGCTCACGCCTGAAAAATACAACGATGATGTGCAGGAAAACCTGACGTCGTTCCTTGACAAAACGGCCAAACTCTATCAGCAGAAGCAGAACAAGGCAATCTCGGTTCTCGACCGCGAAATCAGCAGTCTGGCCGAAGAGCTGGGCGGCAACAAGGCACTTGTTGAGCTGAAGAAGAACTACACCAACGAGGCGCTGTCGAACTTTGTGCTGAACCGCGTTGATATTGAGAAGATTCACGATATGGGCGACCATTTCATTCAGGTGTCGGACCCCGTTTACAAAGAGCCCGAGAGCCGCTGCGGCCGCGCCCATTTCTACGCGCCGTTCAAGCAGATTGGCAACCTGCAGATTGACACGTTCTGGTTCAACATTATTGTGATGTGGATTATGAACGGCCTGCTCTACGTGCTGCTTGTGTGCGACGGTCTGCGCTGGACGATTACGAAATTCTCGAAACGGCGTTGAGTTTTGATTGCCAACAAAATAAAACCGGACCTTCCGATGGATGGTTCGGTTTTTTTATGTGAATGAAGATTATATTTTTGCCGTATGCGAATATCACTGGCACCGATGCAGGGCTATACCGAAGCCATTTTCAGGTCGGCAATCAACCGGATTGGCGGCATTGGTGTGTTTTACGCGCCCTTTATCAGGATTGAGAACGGCGAAATCCGCAAAAAATACCTTGCCGACATTGCCCCCGAGAACAACCGGGGCTTGCACGTTGTGCCGCAGGTGCTCGCCAACAGCGCCGCCGATATTCTTCAAGTGGCCAATGCTGTGGCGGCTGTGGGTTACACCGAGCTGAACTGGAATCTGGGCTGCCCCTTCCCAATGGTTGCCAAGCGGCAGCTGGGCGCCGGACTGCTGCCCTACCCCGAAAGAATCGACAGCATACTCACCGAAGTCGAGGCGCAGAGCGATATCTCACTTTCGGTGAAAATGCGAACGGGCTACCTTTCGCCTGACGAGATTTGGTCCGTACTTGACGTGCTTAACCGTTACAAAATAAAAGAGATAATCGTGCATCCGCGAATCGGAAAACAAATGTATAATGGTGAGGCCGACAGCAGCGTTTTGCCCGAGATTATCGCGAAAGCGGCGCACCCGGTGGCTTACAACGGCGACATCCGCACCGCGGAGCAAGCGCACCTTCTGATTGAGAAAAACCCCACCGTGACGCACCTTATGATTGGCCGCGGACTGCTCTGCAACCCGTTTCTGGCGCTCGAAATCGCCGGTCAGACACTGAACGGCTACAACCGCCGCAACCTGCTGATGAACTTTGTAGGCACCATCGCCGAAAGGCAGCTCGACCGCCTTCAGGGTGCCGGCCATTTCCTGCAAAAAATGACAACCTACTGGGAATACTGGTCGGCAATGTTCGACGATGCGCACCGCGCCCTGAAAACCGTCAAAAAATGCCGCACAGTTGAGGAGTACACCGACAAGGTGCAGGATATTGTGCTGGGGTGGAAGATGGCCGGCACTGCATCGGCTTGACCGCACCCCACCAAAAAAATCGCAGCCCGACTGTATTTTTCTCTGAAAAACCTATCGGAATTCAAAAAAAATTGCTATAACTTTAGCCTTGTTCGTGATACACGAATCCACGTACTTTTTTTAAACTATATACCACTATTATTATGAAAGTGTATCAACCTAACGAGATTAAGAATCTCTCTTTGATTGGTGCGGCCGGATCCGGGAAAACCACTCTGGCCGAAGCAATGATGTTTGAGGCCGGAGTGATATCACGCCGAGGCGACATCGAAAGTCAAAACACAGTGTCGGACTACAACGCCATCGAGCACGAGCAGGGGCGTTCAGTTTATTCAACAGTTCTGCACGTCGAGTTCAACAACAAGAAGTTGAACATTATCGACACCCCGGGATTGGACGACTTTGTTGGCGGAGTAATATCGTCGCTCGCCGTGACTGATGCCGCCATTATGGTCATCAACTCGTCGAAGGGTGTTGAGGTGGGAACACAGACCATCTCGCGTCACTGCAACCGTCTGAACACATCGATGCTGATTGCCGTGAACCAATTGGACCACGAAAAAGCCAATTTCGACAAGACTATTGAGGAACTGCACGCACTCTACGGCAACAAAGTGGCCATTGTGCAGTACCCAATCAACCCGGGCACGGGCTACAACGAGATGGTTGACGTGCTGAAGATGAAGATGTACCGCTGGAAACCCGAAGGCGGTGTTCCGGAAGTGCTCGACATTCCTGCCGACCAAATGGAGAAGGCTAAAGACCTGAACGCCAAACTGATTGAGGCTGCCGCCGAGAACGACGACACGCTGATGGAGAAATTCTTCGACGAAGGCTCGCTCGATGAGGACCAAATGCGCGCCGGAATCCGCGCCGGAATCATCAGCCGCGGAATGTTCCCCGTGTTCTGCGTTGCAGGCAAGAAAGATATGGGTATCCGCCGTATGATGGAGTTTGTGGGCAACGTGGCGCCGAATCCAACCGAAATGCCCGCACCCGTCAACTCGGAAGGCAACGAGGTTAAGTGCGACCCGAACGGCAAGACTTCGGTCTTCGTCTTCAAGACAACCGTTGAGGAGCACGTGGGCGAGGTTCTTTATTTCAAGGTAATGTCAGGAAAAATCACCGAGGGTATGGACCTTGTGAACACCAACAAGAACGCCAAAGAGCGCCTGTCGCAGTTCTTCTCGCCTGCCGGCAAAAACCGCGAGAAACTCACCGAAATGGTGGCCGGCGATATTGGCGCAATGGTGAAACTGAAAGAGACCAAGACATATCACACTCTGAACGATAAGGACCTTGACTGGACCTATCCGGCAACTCAAATGCCCGACCCGCGTTTCCGCACGGCCATCAAGCCGGTTGATGCTTCGGAAGAGGAGAAACTGGGCGATTTGCTGGTGCGCAAGTCGCAGGAAGACCCGAGCATTATTGTTGAGTACTCTAAAGAGCTGAAACAGACCATTGTTTACGGTCAGGGTGAGTTCCACATCAACTCGCTGAAATGGCAACTCGAGAACCTACACGGTATAAAAGTGCAGTTCATCGACCCGAAGATTCCGTACCGCGAGACCATCACCAAGCCCGCACAGGCCGACTACCGCCACAAGAAACAGTCGGGTGGCGCCGGACAGTTCGGCGAGGTTCATATGATTATCGAGCCGTACACCGAGGGAATGCCCGCACCATCGACCTACAAGATTGACGGCAAAGACTGGTCGGTCAGCCTTCGCGGAACCGAGGAGATTGCACTGCCGTGGGGCGGAAAGCTCATCTTCTGCAACTGCATTGTGGGCGGCGCCATTGAGGCAAGGTTTATGCCGGCCATCCAAAAGGGTATTATGGAGAAGATGGAAGAAGGCCCGCTGACAGGCTCATACGCACGCGACATCCGCGTCTGCATCTACGACGGCAAAATGCACCCGGTTGACTCGAACGAAATCTCGTTCAAACTGGCCGGACGCAACGCTTTCAGCCAAGCATTCAAGGCTGCCGGTCCGAAGATTATGGAGCCGATTTACGACGTTGAGGTGCTTGTGCCGTCGGAGTATATGGGCGACGTGATGAGCGACCTGCAGGGACGCCGCGCAATGATTATGGGTATGAGCAGCGAGTCGGGCTACGAGAAGCTGCAGGCACGCGTTCCGCTGGCCGAGCTGAACAAATACTCAACAGCGTTGAGCTCACTCACATCGGGCAGCGCAACCTACACAATGAAGTTCGCCGAGTACGCACAAGTGCCAAGCGACGTTCAGGAGAAACTGCTCAAAGCCTACGAGGCCGAACACAAAGAGGAAGAATAACAATTCCTTTCATAAAGAAAAAAGCCCTGCCGGATATGGTGGGGCTTTTTTATGAAATCAAATAGTACTGACCAAAATATCTGTTGGTACTATCAGTTTGACACCTTCGGTAACAAGATTTTAAATGTTGTACCAACACCGATTTCCGACGACTGCACCATAATTTTGCCGCGGTGGTAGTTTTTCACGATGCGCTGCACAAGCGACAAACCGAGTCCCCAGCCGCGCTCTTTGGTGGTGTAGCCGGGCGAGAAAATGGCCTTGAACTGGTTCTTGGCAAGGCCTTTGCCGGTGTCGGTTATAAGAATTTCAGCAAATTTCAGCGTCTCGTTCAGTTTGATGGTGATGCAGCCCTTGCCTTCCATAGCATCGATGGCGTTCTTTATCATATTCTCAATCACCCAGTTAAATAGCGATGTGTTGAGCCGGACCATAACCGAGTGCGAAGTGCTGTCCTTCACGTCGAGCGTAATGTTCGACGACACACGGGTGCGCATATAACCCACCGCCGTGTTGATGGCTTCCGACAGGTTGCAAGGCTGAAGTGTCGGCAGGGAACCGATTTTTGAGAAGCGGTCGGCAATCATCTGCAGACGGTCAACATCTTTTTGCATTTCAGTCACATACGATGCGTTTGATTCGTCCTGTTTAAGAATCTCAATCCACGCCATCAGCGACGAGATGGGCGTTCCCAACTGGTGGGCCGTCTCTTTCGACATTCCAATCCAAACCTTGTTCTGCTCTGCTCTACGCGACGAACTGAAAGCCAAATAGGCCACCATCAGGAAGATAGCGATTATCGACATCTGGATGAACGGGAAATGCGCCAACTGCTTCAGGACGGTTGAATCGTCATAGTAAATGTAGTTTTTGTGGTTCATCGGCAGATTGATGACAATTGGATCGTGCTTTGCCGCCATATCGGCTAGCAGTTCGTGGTAATATGTTGTGTCATTGGCCTTTAAATCGGGAATATTCATTGTTGAGATGACATTGTCATCATCGTCGGTCAGGATGACCGGTATCGTCGTGTTGTTGCGGATGATTTCGAGACAGAAAGTTATCTCATTTTCATTGTTGCTGATAATTATCTGACGTGTGGCTTCTGCCCAAATCTGCATTCGCTTCTGTTCTTCGTCGGCCATACTTCGCGCCAACACGTTAGTATAATAGAGTGATATACTGCCGATTAGCGTTGCACAGACAAGAATGAATGTCTTCCAGAATATTTTATTTCTATAAGCGTTCATAGCAGATATAACGTTGGGCGGTGCGATATATTGTATCACTCGTCGTCATCATCCCACTCAATCACAAAGCCCGATGCGGGCGGCGGGGTGGTGCTTTTCTCTTCGGTTTTGATGGTGGTGTCCTTCTTGAACAGACCGAACTCGCGTTTCAGAATCTGCTTCACTTCCTTTTTTTGCTGCTGTAACTCATTTCGCAACTGCTGTTTAAGTTCAACCTTATCGAATTTTACCTTTGTCTTGTCGCCCGTGCGGGTGGCCACAAGGTAGAGCGATGTGTGGTTGCCGCCATCGTCTTCAACAATGCCGTAAGGCGTGGTCTGCTGCAGACGTTTGGCTTTGCCGCGCATAAAGTCGCTCAAAATCAGCGTGATGTGATACTCGTAATCGCCCGTGAACTTTTGCGTTCCCGCAACTGCCACATCACAGGCGTTGCAGGCCACGTCCATCTTTGGAATTGTGACGGTGCCGCCGCTGATGGTCATATCGTTGGTGAGCGTTGAGAAGCGCAGGTCGCGGAACTCGTCGATGCGGGTGAAATCGGCCACGCTGTTGAGCGCTTCAAGCCCGTGCAGACGGCCGTTGGCAATCTTCAGCCGCCCGTCGAAATCCATATTCCGCACGTCGGCCGAATCGCCTGCAAACGGCAGCAGCAACGTGAAATTCGAACTCAACCGCCCTTCAATGTTCTCGTTGGTGACGGTAGTCTGCCCGAAGTTGTCGAAAGTGCTGAACATCTGATTGATATCGATGCTCGTGACCGAACCTTTGCAAGCCAACTCGCGGTGCTTGCCGCTGCGGTAGGCCACGCGAACATCGGCGCTGCCGTCCAACGCATTGAATTTCAGACCGTCAACATCGATGTTTTCGCCCGCATAGCGCAGCCGTCCTGAAATGTTATCGGCTCGGAACTTCTTGTAACTGAAGCCTTTGGTGCTAGCCATCAAATCAACCTTGTAGGTAATCTTCGACGGCTCGCCGTCCGATTTGGCAAACAACGGCACAATTTGCTGATAATCAAACGCATCTGTAGAAAGCGTACCGCGAATATCCATCGTTGGGTATGGTTCAGCCACGGCCTTCAGCAGATTGCTGATGCTGCCGCTGAACGTTACGGGGATGTTGCTCAAGCGCCCGCCCGTGTTGCTGATTGTCAGTGCGCTGCCATTGAGCGTGGCCGCACCGTCGACACCCGTGAGAGTGATGTTCGAGCCATTGGTGTAACTTGCCTGCTGCAGTTTGAGTTGGCACCGCGGATTGAGCCGCAGAAAGGCTTTCAAGTCGAAATCTTTGTTCAGGTTGATGGGGCCGCTGATGGTGAGCGAGCCGTCGGCCGAGCCCGTCAAGCGGTCGGGGCGGCTGCTAAAAATCAGGTGGTTCCACTCTTCGAGCCGACCGTTGGTGTTCAGTTTGGCATTGATGTGCGGCTGTTTCAGATTGTCGATGCGCAGGCTACCCGTCAAGCGGCTCTGCCCCGAAGTGACATTGATTCCGCTGATTGACACAAACGACTTGGGGCTGTTGGCGTAGCCGCCGTTGTTGAACGTGCCTTTCAGGCTGACACTGTTGAGTTTAAGGTCGAGTTTGGGGTAACTGATGTCGGCGTTGTCGAGCCCGAAATTTGCCACAATCTTCGGCGACGAGAGATTGCTGAACTTGCCTTTGACGGTGGCGTCGAACCCAACCAGTCCCGAACTGCGCACGGTGGGCTTCTCTTGAGTGGCTAAAGTAAAGTAACGCAGCGCGTTAGCCACTTCAATCTTATCGCCGTGCAGCGCAAGGTCCACATAGGTGTCGTTGGTGAGCAGAACAGTTCCTAAAACGCTGATGTTGATGCCTTTAGACGATAGTTGGCCCTTATTGATTCGCAGCGTGTCGTTCTTCATTGCAAGGTCCATTTTGATGCGCGTGGGCGCCAACGGCACAATCTCAATATTGTTGGCCACAATCCATTGCAGCGCCACCGAGCCCTTTGTCCCAATCTCGAACTGACCGTTGTTGAGTTTGCCTTCCGCTTCAAAATCAGGCATATACCATTCGGCGCCGTTGCCTTTGTAAAGGTTGCAGATTTGTATTTTGCAGTCTTTCAGTCCCAAATGCTCAAGATTGATTTGCATATCGGATTTGCCTGTCGATGTTTTTTTCTCTTTGATAATGTGAAAGTTATCGTTACCGCGCTTGTCAATCAGAATAAAAATCCGCCCGTCGGTCACCTTCACCGAGTTCAGTTCCAACTCGTTGTCCAAGAGTTTGCGGATGTTGAACGACAGCGATAACTTCCTGACAGCCAGCAATGTGTCGGCTGTAGTGCGCCCAAAACCCTTGTGGCTGAAACCTTCGGCAGGCGACTTAACAATCACATTGTCAAGCACTATTGATGCGTACGGAAAAGTATTGATGAGCGAAAAATGGATGCCGTCAACGTTCACGGGCGCGTTCAGTTCGTTGTTGATGGCTTGTATGCTGTAGTTTATCAGCCTGTCTTTCAGCAGAATGGTACCGCCAACAACAGCGCCCACAAGAACCACCAGCACAATTGCTGTCCAAATAATAATCCGTGTCAGAATCTTGCGCATACTTATCGGTGAATCGGTCAATTGTTTAATCGGTAAATCGTAATTCAAAAATAAAAATCTGTGTTATCTGTGTTATCTGTGTTATCTGTGTTATCTGTGTCATCTGTGCGATATTATCAATCTAGTTGTTACGACTGTTTCGGAACAAGGTTCGTTTCTCGTCTTCGGTCAGGCCGTTGTAGCCCGACTTGGCAATCTTGTCCAAAATGGCGTCTATCTCTTTCTGTTCGTTGTGTTTACGTGCGTTGTAGTCGTAGTCCGATTCGGCGCGTCGGTAACCGCCATCGGTGCGTTTGTACGAAACCTTCATCTTCGGCTTGCGCTTGAAAATGCCTGATACAGCGTCGATTACGCGGCCAACCCACGCGGCAATGTCGGTTCCCTTGCGCAGACTTGCAATGTAGAATATTCCGAACAGCGCGCCGCCGATGTGGGCAATATGGCCGCCAGCGTTGGCGCCGTCGAGCATCGCCAAATCCGAAATAAGACTAAAAACGGCTATCCACTTGATTTTCACCTGTCCCAAAAACAGCAGATAAACAGTGTAGTTTGGTACGTAAACCGCTGTGGCCAAGACAATTGCGTAAACCGCCGCCGAAGCGCCGATGGCCATCGCATATGTGGCATCGAAAGCGGGAAAAATATTGAAAGCCAGCGTGTAAAGCAGCGCGCCAGCAATGCCGCCGCAGATGTAAACGTTGAGCAGTTGGCGGCCCGTGAAGTACTCAAGGAAAATCCGCCCGAACCAGAACAGCCATAGCAGATTGAACAAAATATGCAGAAATCCCTGATGCAGAAACATATAGGTGACCACGCCCCACGGATGGCGAATCAGATTTTCCCATCCCGCGTAAGCGCCCAGAAACTCAACCACAGGATTGGCCGCCTGAACGCCCGACAGCATCATCACAATATCGACCAATTTCACCACAACAAATACCGCCAAATTGATGTAAATCAACCTGTTGAGCATATTGCTCTGCTTGAATTGTGACCAAAGAGTGTTCATTTTTTATCTTGTTTAATCGTTTAATTTGGTGAATTGAATGTTTAGTCGCTTCGCTGTTTAGAAGGTTTAGCGCTTCGCTGTTTAGTTTTCCTAATGTCTCAACTTTCTAAACCTTCTAAACTTTCTCAACTTTCTCAACCTTTTAAACATCTTAACTCTCAACTTTACCTAACACCAAACACCCAACACCAAAACTTCCACCTATCAAAGTCCCGTAATCCGCTTAATATCATTCAGTTTATTCAACGCTTCAATAGGCGTAAGATTGTCGATGTCGAGATTTTTTATTTGGTCGCGGATGTCTTTGAGCACAGGGTCTTCCAACTGAAAGAAACTCAACTGAATACCCGACTGACTCTGTGGCTTGACATCGGTCTCGACATTGCGGCGCGATTTCTCAAGGTCGCGCAAAATGTTTTCGGCGCGGGCCACCACGCTCTTTGGCATTCCTGCCATCCGTGCCACGTGGATACCGAAACTGTGGTTGCTGCCGCCAGGAACCAACTTCCTCAAAAACAGCACTTTCTTCTCAACCTCGCGCACCGAGACGTTGTAGTTCTTCACCCGCTCAAACGTCTTTTCCATCTCGTTAAGTTCGTGATAATGAGTGGCAAACAGCGTCTTGGCGCGATATTTCGGGTGGTCGTGGATGTACTCAACAATGGCCCACGCAATGCTGATGCCGTCGTAGGTTGATGTGCCGCGGCCCAACTCATCGAGCAGAATCAGGCTGCGCTCGCTGATGTTGTTCAGGATGCTCGCGGCCTCGTTCATCTCAACCATAAAGGTCGATTCGCCCACCGAAATGTTGTCCGACGCGCCCACGCGGGTGAAAATGCGGTCGATGAAGCCGATGTGCGCCGACTGCGCGGGCACATACGAGCCAATCTGCGCCAGAATCACAATCAGAGCTGTCTGCCGTAGCAGCGCCGATTTTCCCGCCATATTCGGGCCCGTGATGATGATAATCTGTTGGTCGTCGTCGTTCAGCACAACATCGTTGGCCACGTATTCCTCGCCAGGCTGCATCTGCGTCTCAATCACGGGGTGGCGGCCGTTGCGGATTTCAAACGTGCGGCTTTCGTCAACATCGGGGCGGCTGTAGTTTCGAATCTGCGCCGTGCTTGCAAACGACAGCAGGCAGTCGATTTTCGATAACAGGCTAGCGTCCAACTGAATAGCCGACACAAACTCCGACACGGCAAACACCAAATCGCTGTAAATCTTCTGCTCAAGCGCCAGAATCTTTTCCTCGGCGCCCAGAATCTTCTCCTCGTACTCCTTCAGCTCGGGCGTGATGTAGCGCTCGGCGCTCACCAGCGTCTGCTTGCGAATCCACTCCTCGGGCACGCGGTCTTTGTAGGTGTTGCGCACCTCAATGTAGTAGCCGAATACGTTGTTGAAACTGATTTTGAGCGATGGAATCTCGGTTCTTTCGCTCTCTTTTTGCTGAAGTTCAATCAGATAGTCTTTGCCCGAATAGGCGATGTGGCGCAGCTCGTCGAGTTCGGCACTCACGCCTTCGTTTATCACACCGCCCTTGGCAATCTGCACAGGCGGGTCCGATTGAATCTCTTTTTCAATACGCTGACAGATTGACGCACAAGGATTTAACTGCTCTCCAATAGCCTGAAGCGCCGCCACACCCGACTGCTCGCACACATTTTTCACAGGTCCGATGGCCTTCAGAGCGTTCTTCAGCGCCAGCATCTCGCGCGGGTTGATGCGCCCGAACGTCACCTTACTGATGAGTCGTTCAAGGTCGCCAACGTTCTTCAGTTCGCCCTCAACAGTTTGTTTAGCCTCAACATTATCAATAAAATAAGTCACAATCTGCTGACGTTCGTTGATGGCCGTCACATTCTTCAGCGGCAGCGACACCCAGCGTTTCAGCATTCGCGAGCCCATCGGCGTCAGCGTGTTGTCGATGATGTCGATAAGGCTGTGGCCGTCTTCGTTCAACGGACTGAAAATCTCAAGGTTACGAAACGTGAAACGGTCAATCCACACGTACTCGTCCTCGGCAATGCGGCGGATTCCCGTGATGTTGCCAATTTGCGAGTGTTGGGTGATGTCGAGATAGTAAAGTATTGAACCAGCGGCAATTGTGCCCAAAATCTGTCGGTCGATGCCGAACCCTTTGAGCGACTGCGTCTGAAAATGCTTGAGCAGACGGTCGGTTGCAGCCTGCTCCGAGAACACCCACTCGTCGATGGCGTAGATGTAGAACCCCATCCCGAACAGTTCCTGAAACTGCTCCTTGGTGCCGCGCTTGTAGATGATTTCTTTCGGTCGGAAACTCTGTATCAGTTTGTTAGCGTACTCAACGCTGCCTTCGGCCACATAAAACTCGCCAGTTGAGATGTCGAGAAACGCAATGCCCGCCATCTTTTTTTCGACGTAAACCGATGCCAGGAAATTGTTCTCGCGGTTCTCAAGTATATTGTCGTTTGTCGATACACCAGGCGTAACCAATTCAGTAACACCGCGTTTCACAAGCGTTTTGCAGAGTTTCGGGTCCTCAAGTTGCTCGCAGATGGCCACCCTCTGCCCCGCCCTCACCAGTTTCGGCAGGTAGGTGTCGATGGCGTGATACGGGAATCCAGCCATATCAATGGGCGTCGTCGAACTCGATTTCTTGGTGAGCGTAATGTTCAGAATCTTTGCCGCCTTCACAGCATCTTCGCAATATGTCTCGTAGAAATCGCCCACGCGGAAAAGCAGAATGGCATCGGGGTGCTTGGCCTTAATCTGACTGTACTGCCTCATCAGCGGCGTGTCGAAAATGTCTTTGCCCATTTCAGTGATTTTTATAACAAGCAAAACTAACCAATCGCACGCGAAATGGCTTTTGTGGCAAGGCGGATTTTTTAAATGGTTGTTAACAAATTGTCAGCCACACCATCTCTGTTTTCCGTTCGCGTTTGGATGAAATTCTGCTATTTCCCTAAAATAATCGTCAATCGGCTATCGGAAATCGTCCAAAATCAATCGGTTTTGCATAATTTGTGGTTATTTTTATTGCGTTGTTGCTTGCCAGTTTTGTTTCGGACTTCGCAGAAACGGCAAAACAGCATTCGGCATTATTAACTAGAAGTCCATCAGATTTTTATGCGTAAGATTTTATTTACAGTTGCATTGGCGGCCGCACTGGTCGGTTGCAACAACGGGCAAATGGCTTCAAACGGCGTGTCGTTCGACGATGTGATTAAAACACGCCGCAGCGTGCGCAGCTACGATGCCACCAAAACCATCAGCGAGGCTGAGGTGCGCGAACTGCTTTTAAGCGCACAGGAAGCACCATCGTGGTGCAAACCAGCAGCCCACAAAATACTATGTGGCACAAAGCGCCGCAATGATTGACTCCGTGAAGAACTACATCGGTGGCAACCGCCGCAATGTTGAAGGTGCGCCTGTGCTGATTATCTCGACTTTCGAGCGCGGCAAATCGGGTTTCTTCCGTGAAAATCCAGCCAACGAACTGGGCGACCAATGGGGTGCCTACGACAACGGCCTGGCTAATGCCTACCTTGTTCTGAAGGCCCGCGCAATGGGGTTCGACACGTTGATTATGGGTATGCGCGATGCCGATGCTCTGCGCCGTCTGTTCGGGATTCCTGAAAGCGAGACCATTACAGCCGTAATCTCGTTGGGTTACCGCAGTGGTGAGCCCCGCCAGCCGCAGCACAAGAATCTCGACGAGATTGTCAAGTTCTTCTAATGCAGATAGTTAGGACTTGTCCAACTTCTACACACAAATCAGGCTGTTCAAAATTTTGGACAGCCTGGTTTTGTTTTCCACCCACAAAAAAAAGCCGCTCTCTTTCGAAGCGGCTTTTTTACCTATTCAGCGTTGACGGTTATTTCTCAATCAGCACGTTAACCTTATTGCTTTTAACCTCGACAATGCCGCTTTCCACCTCGAACAGTTGCTCGCTGTGGTCGGCGTTGTCCTCAACAATCCGTATCTGACCTTTGCCCAAAGCCGAAACTATCGGGGCGTGGTTGTTCAGTATCTCAAACGCGCCCATAACGCCAGGTACGCTTACCAGCGTCACGCTGCCGCTATAAACCGTCTTGTCGGGTGTTACTATTTCTGCAATCATTTCTTTAAAAGTTTAGAGTTAAAAGTTGAGTCGCTTCGCTATTGAGAAGTTTAGAAGGTTTAGCACTACGCTGTTTGGTTTTCAGGCATTTTTCTGCACCAAGTATTTTGTAAAGTAATTATTACAATAGACAATATTGCAAGCAGAACTAAAATGATTGAGTCGCAACCAAAGCAGCCTCCAAGAAAAAACAAAGAACCACCCAATAAATTTCCAATACCCGTTATTAATCGGAATTGCTTTTCGTTCATTTGTTTTTTGCCACCATAAATCAACCATTTATCGACCTTGCCAGTCAGAATGACAACGCCCCAAACAAAACAAATTATCCCAAATACGATTTCAAAAATCATAACCTTCTGTTTTTATGCCTATCGTAGAGACGCGGCGCGCCACGTCTCTACTGTTTAATCTTCCGCTTTCTTCTTGCACCAAGTATTTGCCAGAATAACTGTCACAATGGCTATTGCGAAAATTATTCCCATTACGATAAACGCTTCACTTCCAGGCTTTTCGTGCTTTGGAAGGTTAGGAAGAACCAAAACGCAAACTGCCGTTGTTGCCCAAAGGCATAAGGCCACCACCAAACGCAACCGCTTGATGTTTACTTGTTTGCGTTCTTCTTCGCTTGCAGTGTTATAACCAGCAATAAACCTATCGGCTTTGCCCTTAAGAAGCAAAACTCCCAAAGCAATCATTACTACCGCTATAACAACCAAAACCACCATAACACTCCTAAATCCTAATCACTAATGCCTATTGCCTCAATAACTACTTCTTCGCCTCCGCCAGCATTTTCTCGCCTTTGGCAATAGCGTCCTCGATTGTGCCCACAAGGTTGAAGGCGGCTTCGGGGTATTGGTCAACCTCGCCGTCCATAATCATATTGAATCCCTTGATGGTATCCTCAATCTTCACAAACACACCCTTCAGGCCTGTGAATGCCTCTGCAACGTGGAACGGCTGCGACAGGAACCTCTGAACACGACGGGCGCGGTGCACAACCAGTTTGTCCTCCTCCGAGAGTTCGTCCATACCCAGAATCGATATAATATCCTGCAACTCCTTGTTGCGCTGCAGCAACTGTTTCACGCGCTGTGCCGTCTCGTAGTGAGCCTTGCCCACAACCTCTTCGGTCAGGATTCGCGATGTTGAGTCGAGCGGGTCAACGGCGGGATAGATACCCAACTCCGAAATCTTACGGCTCAACACAGTGGTGGCGTCCAAGTGGGCGAATGTTGTGGCAGGTGCGGGGTCGGTCAGGTCGTCGGCAGGCACATACACGGCTTGCACTGATGTGATTGAACCGTTCTTTGTCGAAGTGATTCGCTCCTGCATATTACCCATTTCAGTGGCCAGAGTCGGCTGATAGCCCACGGCCGATGGCATACGTCCCAGCAGCGCCGAAACCTCCGAGCCAGCCTGTGTGAAACGGAAGATGTTGTCGATGAAGAACAGAATGTCGCGGCCTTTGCCCGAGCCGTCGCCGTCGCGGTAACTCTCGGCCACCGACAGTCCCGACAGGGCCACACGGGCACGTGCGCCAGGCGGTTCGTTCATTTGGCCGAACACCATTGCCAGTTTCGAGTTCTTCAGGGCCTCGGTGTCAACCTTCGAAAGGTCCCAGCCGCCCTCCTCCATACTCTTTTTAAACTCCTCGCCGTAGTCAACAATTCCAGCCTCAATCATTTCGCGCAGAAGGTCGTTGCCCTCACGGGTGCGCTCACCCACGCCAGCAAACACCGATATGCCCGAATAGCCGATGGCGATGTTGTTGATAAGTTCCTGAATTAGAACCGTTTTACCCACACCAGCGCCGCCGAACAGACCAATCTTGCCGCCCTTTGTGTAGGGCTCAATCAGGTCGATGACCTTGATGCCCGTGAAGAGCACCTCCGACTCGGTCGAGAGTTGGTCGTAGGTTGGTGCCGCGCGGTGAATCGGGTAGCCGTTCTCCTTTGGCAGAGCGCCGATGCCGTCGATGGTGTCGCCCGTAACGTTCATAAGGCGGCCGTTAATCTGCTCGCCCACAGGCATTTTGATTGGCGCGCCAGTGGCCACCACCTCAACACCGCGGCTCAAACCGTCGGTTGAGTCCATTGCAATGGCACGAACTGTCTTCTCGCCAATGTGTTGCTCCACTTCGCACACAAGAGTGCTGCCGTCGGCGCGCTTAATCTCCAGCGCGTCCAAAATGTTAGGCAGGTTGCCTTCTTGCTCAAAACTCACGTCCACCACAGGGCCGATGATTTGAACGATTTTGCCAATATTCTTCGCCATATCTTTGAAAGATTAATAGTTACACTTTTCTATTTGTCGCGGTTCAGCAGTTTTTGGCTCAATTCGCGCAGCGGGCTCACCTCCAGTCCGCGGGCACTCAATTTATCCAAAATCTGCGTTGCCTTGTTATCGTATTCCTCAATTTTTTTCTCACTCATTCGGTCGATGCCGTACTTCACATACATTGCCCTGATGGCCTCAATTTTCGCCTCCTCGTCAAACTCCGTGCGCCCCAGCCAGTCGTTCATAGTGGCTCGGTCTTGCGCCGATGCCGCGTTCAACGCATTGATTAGCAGATAGGTTTTCTTGCCGCACACAATGTCGCCGCCAATGCGCTTGCCAAACGTTTCGGGGTTGCCGAAGGTGTCGAGCAGGTCGTCGCGCAGTTGGAACGCCAGACCCAGGTTGATGCCGAAGTCGTACAACAGTTGCGCGTCGTCGTCCGATGCGCCGCCCATTAGCGCGCCCGTTTTCAGGCAGGCGCCAATCAGCACCGACGTCTTCAGCCTTATCATTTCAATGTACTCATTTTCAGTAATATCAGCCCGCTCTTCAAACTCCATATCGTACATTTGCCCCTCGCAAACCTCCTGCGCCGTGCGGCAGAACAGTTCGGCTATCTTGCTGAAACTGTCGCTCTTGGTCTGATGCAGAATGCTGAACGCCTCAACCAGCATTGTGTCGCCCGACAGAATGGCTGTGTTGTCGCCGTATTTGGCGGGCACCGTGGGCTTTCCGCGACGGATGGGCGCGCGGTCCATAACGTCGTCGTGCAGCAGCGTGAAGTTGTGGAACATTTCCCACGCAATGGCGGGCGTGTATGCGTCAGCAACTTTGTCTGTATCAAACATTTGGCAGGCCAGCACAGTCAGCAGCGGACGGATGCGTTTTCCGCCGTTGCCCATTGAGTACACAATCGGCTCGTAAAGCCCCTGCGGCTCGCGCTGCAAAGGCAGGGCGGCAATGCGCTGCTCAATGGTTTTCAATATGTTGGCCGTGCTTTCCATTATTGAATGTTCAGTTCAAAAAGTCCTTTTTCAATTATCTTGCGTATGCCCTCGTCAACCTTGATGAGCGGACGGTTGAGCAGCGCCTTCATATCCGAGTTGTCGGGTTGGCGGCGGCGCATATCGCCCTCTTTGAGCGGGTCAACGTGCACAATTTTCGATTTCGAGCCCGTCTCGCGGATGATTATCTCCGCCAACTCCTTGATTGTCACCTCGCGGTTTCCGCCGATGTTTATCACCCCGTTCACCACCTTGTTCTCGTAAAAGGCTGTCAGACAGGTGTCGATGTTATCGTCGATGTAGCAGAAGGTGCGTGTCTGCAGGCCGTCGCCGTAGATGGTGATGTCGCGGTTGTTGAGCGCGGCAAGCATAAACTTGCTGATGACAAAATCGCGGCTCTGCTTGGGCCCGTAGGTGTTGAAGAATCGGAAAATGGTGTAGTCAAGGTCGTACTCCTGTTTGTAAGAGCGCAGGAAGGCCTCGCCGATGTTCTTCACCACCGCGTAGGGCAGACGGCTGTTGAGCGGCGTTGTGTAAACGTTCTGCGGCATTTCCACAGGGTCGCCGTAAATCTCCGACGACGATGAGAAAAACACCCTCTTCACGGTTGTGTTCTTCGAGAGCGACAGCACGTTCTTGATTCCGTCGATGTCGCGCAGCACGCTCACGGGGTATTGCTGCGTGCGCAGAACGCCCACCACGGCTGCAAAGTGGAACACATAGTCGAACTGATAGGTTGTCATAACGGGTGCAATCTCCGTGTAGTCGTTCACGTCGCACTTGATGAACCTCCAGTTGGTTTTTGGCAGGTTGGGCAGTTTGCCGATGTTGCCTGTCGAAAGATTATCGACAATCACAACATAGTTGTCGGGGTTGCTAATCAACTTTTCAGCCAACGCGCTCCCGATGAATCCCGCTCCTCCTGTCACTAATATCTTATTCATTCTCTGTCAATTAATCTTTAAGAGCGTCGGCGCCGCCCACAATTTCAGTAATCTCGTTGGTGATGGCCGCCTGACGCGCCTTGTTGTACTGCAGGTTGAGTGTGCGCAGCAGTTCGGTTGCGTTGTCGGTGGCCTTGTGCATTGCTGTCATTCGCGCGGCGTGCTCTGCGGCGTACGAGTTGAGTACGGCCTTGTAGAACTGCATTCGCAGCGACATTGGCAGAATCTTCTCCACCAGGCTCTCCTCCGACGGCTCGAAAATGTAGTTTGTGGCCGTGTTTCTGCCTCCAGCCTCGGCTGCGGGCACAATCGGCAGCAATTGCTCGGTGGTCACCACCTGCGTCGATGCGTTCTTGAAGAAGTTGTAAACCAGCACCACCTTGTCGTACTTGCCTGCGGCAAAGTCGCCCATTATTTGGTCGATGATGGGCAGGGCGTGGGCAAAGTCGAGTGTCGAGTACAACTCGTTGAACTCCGTCACCTCAAGTTTGCTGCGTTTGGCGAACTCAAAGGCGTTCTTGCCGATTGCAATCACGTCGGCGTTGGTGAGTCCCTGCGCCCGTTGCTCTGCAATCACCTGATTGATAGCCTTGTTCACATTCGCGTTGAACGCGCCGCACAAGCCGCGGTTCGAGTTGATGGCAACCACCAGCAGGCGGGTGCCGTCGCCGTGGCCTTTGGTGAAGGCGCACTCACCCGACTCGTTCAGCGTCTCCGACAGGTTCGCCAGTATTTCGGCCAGTTTGTTGGCAAAAGGCCGAAGTTTGATAACGGCGTCTTGAGCCTTGCGCAGTTTGGCCGCCGACACAAGTTTCATAGCACTTGTGACCTGCCGCGTGGTCTGCACCGAAGCAATTCTTTGCCTGATTTCCTTCAGGTTTGCCATAGCGTTTTACTTTTAGTTTGCGTATTTAGCCGATACTTCTTTAACTGTCTCTTTTATAACGTTTTCAGCGTTCTCGGTCAATGTGCCCGCCTTCAGTTCGTCAAGCGTGTCGCGGTGCTTCAGTTCCATTGTCTCAAGGAAATCGGCCTCAAAATCGCGCACTTTGTTGATTGGTACGTCGGCAAGCAAGCCCTTCACGCCGCAGTAGATGATGGCAATCTGCTTCTCCACGGGCATTGGGGCGTACTGTCCCTGCTTCAGAATCTCAACGTTCTTGCGGCCCTTGTCGAGCACGGCCTTTGTGGCGGCGTCAAGGTCAGAGCCGAATTTCGAGAACGCCTCCAACTCACGGAACTGCGCTTGGTCGATTTTCAGCGTACCAGCCACCTTCTTCATACTCTTAATCTGCGCGTTACCACCCACACGCGATACCGAGATACCCACGTTGATGGCAGGGCGGATGCCCGAGTTGAACAGGTCCGACTCAAGGTAAATCTGTCCGTCGGTGATTGAGATAACGTTTGTCGGGATGTAGGCCGAAACGTCGCCTGCCTGCGTCTCAATGATTGGCAGCGCGGTGAGTGAGCCTCCACCCTTCACAAGCGGCTCGCCGTTCTCGTCCTTGGCGTCCTTCAGCACAGGCGGAAGGTCGTTCATTTGGCGCGCAACCTCGTCGCTCTCAATGATTTTCGCGGCACGCTCCAGCAGACGGCTGTGCAGATAGAAGACGTCGCCAGGGTAAGCCTCGCGGCCAGGCGGACGACGAAGCAGCAGCGACACCTCACGATACGACACGGCCTGTTTCGAAAGGTCGTCGTACACAACCAGCGCAGGACGGCCAGTGTCGCGGAAGAACTCGCCAATGGCGGCGCCCGCAAACGGTGCGTTGAACTGCATTGCGGCAGGGTCCGAAGCCGTTGCCGAAACAATTATTGTATAGGCCATTGCGCCGTGACGCTCAAGCGTTTTGGCGATGTTGGCCACGGTGCTGCCCTTCTGCCCGATTGCCACGTAGATGCAGTAAACGGGTTTTCCAGCGTCGTAGAAACTCTTTTGGTTGATGATGGTGTCGATGGCGATGGCCGTTTTTCCTGTCTGACGGTCGCCGATGATAAGTTCGCGCTGTCCGCGGCCGATTGGCGTCATAGCGTCAACAGGTTTCAGGCCCGTCTGCAGCGGCTCTTTCACAGGCTGACGGAACAGAACGCCAGGCGCCTTGCGCTCCAGCGGCATTTCGTAGAGTTTGCCAGTGATGGGGCCCTTGCCGTCGATAGGCTCGCCAATGGTGTTGATGATGCGGCCCAGCAGCCCCTCGCCCACGTTGATAGACGCGATGCGGCGGGTGCGCTTCACGGTGTCGCCCTCCTTGATTCCCTCCGACGGGCCCAGCAAAACGGCGCCCACGTTGTCCTCCTCAAGGTTCTGCACAATGCCCTTCACGCCGTTCTCGAACTCGATAAGTTCGTTCGACTGTGCGTTCGACAGCCCGTAGATGCGGGCGATGCCGTCGCCGATGGTCAGCACGGTGCCCACCTCGTCAAATTCGTTTGCCGATTTGAAGCCCTCAAGTTGCTGCTTCAGAACCGATGATATTTCCGATGGTTTGATATCTGCCATAATATTTTGGTTTTTATCTAATTAATCGATGTTTGAGTAAATTTCTGTTTCAGGTTGTTCAGTTTCGAACTGACGCTTGCGTCCAACTGTTGGTCGCCGATGCGAAGCACGAAACCGCCAATCAGGCTCGGGTCCTCCGACGCTGTCATTTCCACCTCCGACTTGCACATTTCGGCAATGGCCTTCCGCAGGCGTTCGGTCGTCTTTTCGTCGATGGGCGCGGCCGTGGTGATGTGCACTTGGCGGATGTTGGCGTAATCGTAGAATCGGCTCGCAAAATTGCGGCACATTGCGCCAATGTAGCGCTCGCGGCGGTTAGCCACCACCATTTGCAGAAATGCGAGTGTCAGCGCGTCAACCTTGCCGCTGAAAATCTTGTCGAACGCCTTTGCCTTTGCCGACGGCTTGATAACGGGGCTTTCGGCCAGTTGCACCATTTCGGGCAGGGCGCACACTTGAGCCACAAGGTCGGTGTCGGCTTTCACGCGCTCCACCAGTTTCTTCTCCTGTGCCAGTTCAAAGAGTGCCTTGGCGTATCTGACGGCTATTCTGCTTTGGTCCATATCAGTTCAGGTTTGATTGTTGCAGAATGTCGTCGATGAGTTCGGCCTGTTTCTTCTTGTCGGAAAGTTCCTTTGTCAGGATTTTCTCGGCAATCTCAATTGAGAGCGAAGCCACTTGGTCCTTCAACTCGTTCATTGCGGCGCGCTTCTCGTCGTCGATGAGTTTGCGGGCCTGTGCCAGAATCTTGTCGGCTTCGGCCTTGGCCGTCTCTTTCGACTCCTCGATAATCTTGTCCTTCATTTCGCGGGCCTCGCGCACGATTTTGTCGCGTTCGGCGCGCGCTTCTTTCATAATCTGCTCGTTTTCAGCCTTCAGACCAGCCATTTCCTTTTTGGCGTTCTCGGCCGAGTTGAGCGCGTCCTCAATGTTCTTTGTCCGCTCCTCAACCATTTTCAGGATTGGCTTCCATGCGAATTTCGCAAGCAGGAAGACCAGCACCAGGAAGATTAGGACGGTCCAGAAAAGCAATCCGATTTGTGGGGTTACTAAATCCATATTGTTTCGTTTTTAGTTTCCTTTTTAAAATGCCCTTGCAGCCAATCGCTGCAAGTGGCATTTAGTTGTTTTTGGTGTTTGCAGATTACAACGAAGCAAGCAGTGATACAACGATTGCGAACAGTGCGCAACCCTCAACCAATGCTGCCGAGATAATCATATTGGTTTGCACCTGACCAGCAGCCTCGGGCTGACGGGCAATGGCGTCCATTGCCTGACCGCCGATACGGCCGATACCCAAACCTGCACCAATTACTGCGAGACCAGCACCTAATACTGCCAAACCCGCACCTACTGAAAATGGTTCCATAAAATTTAATTTTTAATTAAACGTATAATCAAATTATCATTCTTCGTCTCTCGAATTAATCTGGACTTTTACCCAATTGTCTTTTTTGTCGTGTGAAAGGTGCATTTTCAACCCCGATTCGTTTCGGGCATCGAACACCCAAACGTTCTCACCACGCGACAATGAAACATCGTTATTCCAACCTGCGGTCTTCAACTCCTCAATATATTTCTCAAAATCGGCACGCTCGCACTTGCTAACATAAGCAAAAAACCACGTCAGTTCAAGTTTGGTGGTCATATAAACCGAAGCCTCAACCTCATCCTTATTGTAAAATTTCGGAAGCACCACATTCTCTGTCAATTTATTCTTTGGCCATAATTTGGTTGATACTTCTAATTCCTCGTCGTCCCGCTGCAAGGCGGTCTCTGTTGCCTCGTCGATTAATGCGACACCGCCGTCGTCCAACTTTTGGCTTTCGGCTTTAATTTTAGAATCAAAAGCGGCATTACCCGTGAATGCCTGCGCCCACAGCAGGGTGCCTGCAAAAACCATAACCGCCGATAACAGAATCTTTTTCATTTTTCTAACCGATTTAACTCGATTTTATCCTATAACGGACGCGGCACGCCACGTCCCTACATTTGTCTTAAATTGTTAATTATTAAATTCTAACTATAAAATTCTAACTCCTAAATCCTAATTCCTAACTAATCAATGTTTCACCGCCATACCAATATACATTGCCGTCAGCATTGTGAAAATGTAGGCCTGCAGCGCTGCGACGAGCAACTCCAGAACGTCCATAAACAGCACAAAGACAATGGAAACGGGCGAAATCAGCACGCTCTTGAATATGAATATCAGCGAAATGAAACTCAATACAATAATGTGCCCTGCGGTAATGTTGGCGAACAATCGAATCATTAGCGAGAAGGGCTTGGTGAACAGGCCAATCAACTCAATCACTGTCATTATCGGCTTGACCAGAACGGGCGGGCCAGGCATCCAAACAATCTCTTTCCAATAGTGCTTCGAGCCTGATACGTTGGTGATTATGAATGTGAACAGGGCAAGCAGCATTGTTACTGCGGTGTTGCCTGTCAGGTTGGCGCCCATTGGCAGCAGGCCGAGCATATTGTTTATCCAAATGAAGAAGAAGAGCGTGAGCAGGTAGGGCAGATACTTGCGGTAGTGCGCCTCGCCCAGGTTGGGCACTGCAATCTCGTCTTTGACAAAGAGAATGAGCGGCTCGGTAAATCCGCGCAGGCCTGTGGGCACTTCGCCGTATTTTTTGTAGCCGCGCGCGGTGGCAATGAAAATCCAGAGCAGCAGAATGGCCGAGAGCATCATCGAAGCCACGTTTTTGGTTATGGAAAGGTCGAGCGGTGCGGCGTTCAGAATGGCGCCGCGCTCGTCGTGCTTGAGTTGGCCGTTCTCGGCAAAGTAAATCTTGTCGTGGTGCAGAATGTACTCACGGCTGCCCCCGCCACGCACAACGGTCTTCTTGCCTTCGTCAAACGCCGACGACATAAAAACGTCAAGGTGGCCGTCGCTATATAATATAATAGGTAGCGGAATGGCCACTGCCGACTCGCTGCCGTCGGGTGCCGAGCGGTCGTAGAAGTGCCACGAGTGCGAGTCTTTTATGTGGTGCATTATGACTTCGCCCGCGTCGAAACCTTTTTCTGACGGTGCAATGGCTGCCGCCGTGTCTGTCTGATTCGTAATGGTGTCTTGCGCAAATATCGGGTTTGCCGCCAACAAAAGGCACGTTGCAACCAATGATTTTAAAAGTCCCATATCATCAAAATAATATTCAAGTTTGGCGTAGTTGCTTAAAGACCACCTATTTGGCGAATCAGGAACGACTACGTAATTTTCCGCTCGAAAGCGTCTTTTAAAGGTAGAATATTTTTTGATTGGGTGATACTCTGTGAAGGAAAAAAATTGGGAATGGGGATTTTTTCGACGGCTATGACAGTTGCAAAACCGCACAGTTGCAACACTTTGAACATAGATAAAAAATAACCTTGCCGAATTTTGAACCCGCCCTAACTATTTAGTAAATTTGGCGCAAAATTTTAGATAATGGTCATTTTAGGTATAATTCCCGCCCGATACGCTTCCACACGGTTTCCTGGCAAGCCGCTTGCCGACATTGCGGGCAAGCCAATGGTGCAGCGAGTGTTTGAGCAGGCGTCGAAGGCGCTTGAGCACGTGGTTGTGGCAACTGACGACCAACGCATCTACGACGCTGTGCAGGCGTTTGGCGGAAAGGTTGTTATGACGTCGGACAAGCACCCGAGCGGCACCGACCGCTGCGCTGAAGCAGTGCTCAAGTTCGAGCAGGACTATCATCAGGCGGTTGACGTGGTCATCAACATTCAGGGCGACGAGCCGTTCATCGCTGAAAAGCAAATCAACCTGCTGGCTAACTTGTTCAACGACAGCAACGTGCAGATTGCCACGCTTGTGAAACCCGTCGACGACGAGCAGACGCTCTTCAACCCCAACAAGCCGAAGGTGGTGGTGGACAAGAACGGCCGCGCGCTGCTGTTCAGCCGTCAGACCATTCCGCACATCCGCGGAAGCGAACCCCAAGAGTGGCTGCACAAGCACCCGTTTCTGCAGCACATTGGAATGTACGGCTACCGCAAAGACATCTTGTTGGAAATCACAAAGTTGGGCAAGAGCAGCCTTGAGTCGGCCGAGTCGCTTGAGCAGTTGCGCTGGCTCGAGAACGGCTATCAGATTCAGACCGCCGTCACCACCGACGAAGGGCTGTCGGTTGACACCCCCGAAGACCTTGAACAAATTCTTAAATTATTTAAAAACAAATAGATATGAACGTCTTGATTATTGGCTCTGGTGGCCGTGAGCACGCCATTGCGTGGAAAGTGGCGCAAAGCCCCAAACTGACAAAACTCTTCATTGCGCCTGGCAACGCTGGAACAGCCGCCGTGGGCACCAACGTGCCTATCAAGGTAACTGATTTTCAGGCCATTGGCGAGTTTGTAAAGTCGAACAACATCGACCTTGTGGTTGTGGGCCCCGAAGAGCCGCTGGTGAAGGGCATCGCCGATTTTCTGGCCGCCAACGCCGACACAAAGAACGTTGGCGTGGTGGGCGCTTCGGCCGAAGGCGCGCAGTTGGAAGGCAGCAAGGAATTCGCCAAGCAGTTTATGCAGAAGCACGGCATCCCGACGGCCGCCTACCGCAGTTTCACAAAGGCCACGGTGGCCGACGGCAAGCGTTTCCTTGAGACGCTGAAGGCGCCTTACGTTCTGAAGGCCGACGGTCTGGCAGCGGGCAAGGGTGTGCTGATAATCAACGACTTGAAAGAAGCACAAGAGAGCCTTGAGACAATGCTCGACGGTCAGTTTGGCGACGCATCGGCAAAGGTTGTCATTGAAGAGTTCCTGTCGGGAATTGAGTGCTCGTTCTTTGTGCTCACCGACGGCCGCGACTATGTTCTGCTGCCCGAAGCCAAAGACTACAAGCGCATTGGCGAGCACGACACTGGCCTGAACACAGGCGGTATGGGCGCCGTTTCGCCCGTTCCGTTCTGCACCGACGAGTTCAAGCAGAAAGTCATCACACGCATCATTGAGCCCACAATCCGCGGTCTGCACGACGACAACATCGACTACCGCGGCTTCATCTTCTTTGGCCTGATAAAATGCGGCAACGACCCGTATGTGATTGAGTATAACGTGCGTATGGGCGACCCCGAAACCGAAGTCGTCATTCCGCGACTGGACTGCGACCTGCTTGAGTTGCTGGCCGCCACCGCCGAGCGCCGCCTGGCTGGAACGAAGGCCACAATGAAGGCGCAGACGGCCATCACGGTTGTAATGGTTTCGGGCGGATACCCCGAGAGTTACAAGAAGGGCTTTGAGATTACGGGGCTCGGCAGCGTGACCGAGAGCACCGTGTTCCACGCAGGCACCAAACCCGACTCGGGCCGCGTGCTCACCGACGGCGGACGCGTTCTGGCCGTGACATCGCTTGCCGACGGCATCCAACCTGCGCTCGACAAGTCGTACCGCAGCATCGGCGGTATCAAATTCGACGGCGCCTACTTCCGCCGCGACATCGGTCAAGACCTTCAAAATCTGTAAAATATGTTATTAAGACTATACAAGAGCAACTCGCCCGTAATGCACCTGTTCACGGTTGCCGTGGCCGTGCTGCTGTGGCTTCCCGTCATCAGCAACACCGACTGGCAGCCTGCCATCACCGACGGCACTGTTCTGTTCCACAACCTTCGGCAAATGCTGCTGCCCAACTACTGGACGGCCCAAATGATAGCCTTTCTGCTTATGCTGATTGAAGCCTTTATGCTTCAGCGCATCGACCTGAAATTCATCATTGTTGAAGACAAGGTGATAACACCGCCGCTGTTCTTTGTGCTGATAATAAGTATGTTGGCACAGAGTTACAACATTCTGCCCGTAATGCTGGCCAACCTTCTGTTTATGCTGACCATTATGCGGACATTCGACAGCGAGCACCTGCCCGAACAGAAACGATACTACTTTGAGAGCGGCCTGCTACTGGGCATTGGCGCTCTTCTCTACCCGCCGCTGACGGCAATGCTGCTCTTTGTGATTGCCACTCAATTTGTTGTGCGGTTTTTCGACATCCGCGAGTTCCTTGCGCTGGTGCTGGGTTTTGTGCTGCCCTTCGGCTTCTACCTTTTCGGAATGTTTATGACCGACCAACAGGGGCTGTTCTGGGACCGAATGGAACAATTCTTTGAGACACAAGATTTTACACTGAATTTGAGCATTGTACAGATAGCCGCCATCTGCTATATGGCGCTGATTGTGCTGATTGAGTTGGTTGTAATGTCGCAGTACATCCGTATGTACAAGGTGACGACGCGCAAGTATTTTATGCTGTTTTTCTGGCTGATAATCATTTCGGTAGCGGGATTTTTCCTGATACCTTGCGCGGGCCTGACAATGCTGGTTTTTGTGGCCATAGCGCTGGCCTTCATCACATCGCTCTATTTTATGCAGATAAGGCGTAACGCTGTGGGCGAAATTCTCTTTTTATTACTGATAATCAGTTCATTTTTAGTGGTTTATCTTTTCTAATTTAACGATATGAATAATACAGAACGATACAATCTGCGCGGCGTTTCGGCATCGAAAGAAGACGTGCACAATGCCATCAAAAACATCGATAAAGGCCTGTACCCCAAGGCTTTCTGCAAGATTATCCCCGACATTCTGGGCGGCGACCCCGACTACTGCAACATTATGCACGCCGACGGCGCTGGCACCAAGTCGAGCCTGGCCTACCTGTACTGGAAGGAAACGGGCGATTTGAGCGTTTGGAAAGGCATTGCGCAGGACGCGCTGATTATGAACATCGACGACCTGCTCTGCGTGGGCGCAGTGGATAACATTCTGGTTTCGAGCACCATAGGCCGCAATAAAATGCTGGTTCCTGGCGAAGTGATTTCGGCCATCATCAACGGCACCGACGAGTTGCTTGCCGAACTGCGCCAAATGGGCGTGGGCGTGTATGCCACTGGCGGCGAGACTGCCGACGTGGGCGACCTGGTGCGCACCATCATTGTCGATAGCACAGTGACCTGCCGTATGCGCCGCGCCGACGTCATCAACAACGCCAACATCCGCCCTGGCGACGTGATTGTGGGCCTTGCATCGTTCGGTCAGGCCACCTACGAGAAGGAATACAACGGCGGTATGGGCAGCAATGGCCTGACAAGCGCCCGCCACGACGTGTTCGCGAAATATCTGGCGCAGAAATACCCCGAAAGCTACGACGCTGCCGTGCCCGACGAGTTGGTTTACAGCGGCAATCTGAAACTCACCGACAAGGTTGAAGGCTCGCCGCTGGACGCTGGCAAACTGGTTCTGTCGCCCACACGCACCTACGCGCCCGTTGTGAAGCGCCTGCTCGACGAATTGCGCCCCGCCATCCACGGAATGGTGCACTGCTCGGGCGGCGCGCAGACCAAAGTGCTGCATTTTGTTGACGGCGTGCACGTTGTGAAGGACAATCTGTTCCCCGTTCCGCCGCTGTTCCGCACCATCAAAGAGCAAAGCGGCACCGACTGGCGCGAAATGTACAAGGTGTTCAATATGGGCCACCGCCTGGAAGTCTATCTCGACGCTGCCGACGCGCAGAAAGTCATCGAAATCTCAAAATCGTTCGGCATCGACGCGCAAATCATCGGCCGCATCGAGCCGTCGGACCACACCTGGCTCACAATCAAGAGCGAGTTTGGGGAGTTTACTTATTGATTGATTAATAGATTGATAGATTAACTGAATGCGTGAGGCGTTTTAAGGCAAATGAAATCAGCAACAAATTTTGTTATATTTGTAATGCTGAACAATTTGTAACGATATGAATACAAGTAAGAAAAACAGGATATTGTCAGACATCAAGCATTTGGCGGCAAAAGTTGTCCCTACTGGAAGTATGGCATTACTCTACGGCTCACAGGCTCGTGGCACTGCCCACAAAGGTTCCGATTGGGATATTTTACTTGTACTCGACAAAAACACGCTTACTCAATCCGACTATGATTCAGTGAGTTATCCGTTTGTTTTGCTTGGTTGCGAATTGGGCGAAGAAATCAACCCGATAATGTACACAACCAAAGAATGGCAATCGTATCAGGCTGTGCCGTTCTACGAGAATGTCAAGCACGATGCCATAAATCTACTGACAACATAAGACAATGGAAAACAAACAGTTATTAGTAGAAAGACAAGTTGCAAAATCGTTGCATTTTCTGAATCAAGCCGATGAGATGATGCAACTTTCCCATTTCGACTTGGCCATAAACCGCTTCTATTATGCTTGTTTTCATATAGTTCAAGCGCTGTTTATTCAACGCGGAATCAGCGGCCACACGCATTCGGGAGTGATTATGCAATTCAGCAAGAATTTTGTGAAAACCAATATTGTACCGATGGAAACTGGTAGTTTGCTTGCTCGTCTCTTTCAACTGCGCCAAAAAGCCGATTACAACTGCGCCTACGATGTCTCTGACGAGGAGGTGCAGACACTTGCAAAACCTGTGCACGATTTTGTTAATCAGATGGTCACCTTAATAAATGATTTTGACAAGACAGACGAATGAGCGACGCTGATGAACAATTAAATTCAGCTTTAAGATGCCAAAATGGCGCCTTAAAGAGAGGTCGTGAGCAACACACCAAATACGTAACCACGCAATTCGATAGGATATAAGCAAAAAGCGCGAAAACAATACGGGCATTGGAAAATAATTGACAATAAATAAAATATGGCAACAGAAAATACACTTTTAGAAAAACTTGAAGCAATAAAAATCCGATTCGAGGAGACGGCGCAGCAAATAACTGACCCAGAGGTTATTGCCGACGTGAAGCGGTTTGTGAAACTCAACAAGGAGTACAAGCACCTTGAGCCGATTGTTGAGGTTTACAAGAAATACAAAACGCTGATTTCCAACATTGAGGAGGCGCGGCAGATTCTGAACACCGAGAAGGACGACGAAATGCGCGAAATGGCCAAAATGGAACTCGACGAGAACGAGCCGAAGGTGGCGCCTATGGAGGAGGAAATCAAACTGCTGCTTCTGCCGTCGGACCCCGAGGACGACAAGAACGCCATTCTCGAAATCCGTGGCGGCACGGGCGGCGACGAGGCGGCGCTGTTTGCTGGCGACCTTTTCCGTATGTACACCAAATACTGCGAATCGAAAGGCTGGAAGATTGAAGTGTCGAGTTGCAGCGAGGGAGCAAGCGGCGGCTACAAGGAAATTGTGGCCCGCGTGACAGGCGCAAGTGTTTATGGAACATTGAAATACGAGTCGGGAGTGCACCGCGTGCAACGTGTGCCCGTGACCGAGACGCAGAGCCGCGTCCACACTTCGGCGGCGACGGTGGCCGTGCTGCCCGAGGCTGACGAGTTCGACGTACAGATTAACGAGGGCGAAATCAAGTGGGACACCTTCCGTTCGAGCGGCGCTGGCGGTCAGAACGTGAACAAGGTGGAATCGGGTGTGCGCTTGCGCTACAACTGGAAGAACCCCATTACTGGTGCCGTCGACGAGATTCTGATTGAGTGTACCGAAACCCGCGACCAACCAAAGAACAAGGAGCGCGCGTTGAGCCGCCTTCGCACCTTCATCTACGACAAGGAGCACCAAAAATATATCGACGATATTGCATCGCGGCGCAAGACAATGGTCTCAACAGGCGACCGCTCGGCCAAAATCCGTACCTACAACTATCCGCAAGGGCGCATCACCGACCACCGCATCAATTACACCATCTACAACCTTGACGCCTTTGTCAACGGTGATATCCAAGACTGCATCGACCACTTGATTGTAGCCGAAAACGCCGAGCGACTTAAGGAAGCGGATTTGTAAAATTTATATTTTTGAAAAAATTTAATATCTACGATTATGATAATTTGGTCAGGAAGAGGAATTATATGTGCATTATCCTTGATATTATTTGGGGTAATAGGATTATCTATCTTTCCTAAAGAATACGATTTTTACGCTGTTGTTTTTTCATTTTTTGCTTCTGCCGCTGTTTGCTGGTCTTTGGGAAACTTATGGAACAATGAAGATCCTAAAATTTTTATTGAAAAATCAACGGGCAAAGAAATCAACGTAAAAAGAATACACACTTTCTTTTGGATTGAAATGCAATATTGGGGCATAATATACTCTATTTTAGGAGTTATATTATTGGCCACAAAGTCAATAACTGCCGCCATTATTTGCGCATTAGTAATCTGTGCAGGATTTTGTTATTATTTTATAAAGAGAAAAAGTGGTTCTTCTAACATAAAACAAGAAAACACACTAACTGACAAAAACGAACCATCAGTTCAAGTTGAAACTGAAGAAGAACGTTTAAAACGACGTCAGGAAAAAGAAGATCCAAGAAGGTTTATGCCAAATTTTGGAAACACAGACAATGCTTAAATAATTAAACAAAGCAATTATGACACGTACCGAACTTTTCGAAAACATAAAGCGCAAGCAGTCATTTCTCTGCGTCGGACTCGATACCGACATCAAGAAAATCCCCTCACACCTTTTGAGCGACGAGGACCCGATTTTCGCCTTCAATAAGGCCATCATCGACGCTACGGCGCAGTATTGCATCGCCTACAAGCCGAATCTGGCGTTTTACGAGAGTATGGGCGTAAAAGGCTGGATATCATTCGAAAAGACAATCAAATATCTGAAGCAGAACTATCCCGAGCAGTTTATCATTGCCGACGCCAAACGCGGCGACATCGGCAACACAAGCGCAATGTACGCACGCTCGTTTTTCGAGGAACTGGACATCGATTCAGTAACCGTGGCGCCGTATATGGGCGAGGACAGCGTGAGCCCGTTCCTGACCTACGAGGGCAAATGGGTGATTCTGCTTGCGCTCACAAGCAACAAGGGCTCGCACGACTTCCAGCTCACCGCCGACGCCAACGGCGAGCGCCTGTTCGAGAAGGTGTTGCGCACCAGCCAGCAGTGGGCCACCGCCGACCAGTTAATGTACGTTGTGGGCGCCACGCAGGGGCAGTTGTTTGAGGACATCCGCCGCATCGCCCCCGACCATTTCCTGCTTGTGCCTGGCATTGGGGCGCAGGGCGGCTCGCTCGAGGAGGTCTGCCGCTACGGAATGAACTCGCAGTGCGGACTGATTGTCAACTCGTCGCGCGCCATCATCTACGCAAGCAACGGCGAGGATTTTGCCGAACGCGCAGCCGAAGCCGCCTGCAAGGTGGCCGACGAGATGAAGGTTATGCTGGAAAGATATTGTAAATAAGGACGATATACCGTTATCCGCCATCAACTCGCAAACTTGCGACTCGCAAATCACTCACTAAATTTGCTCGCAAGTCTGCGAGTTTTTGTTTTTGATAGCGATTTCATATTCGGTTCTCATCAGAAAAAGACCGAAAACTTCCGCAAAACCGCCGCCGTTTCACCAGCCGAAACCATTCATTCATCGGGTTAAAAACATCGGTTCACCGATATGCCCTTTCGGAAAGCCCACAGCCACAATACTTTTGCGGTGTCGAAAGAAAATGACGCGCACCGCCGCAGCACTTATTTCGATTGTGACATCAAAAAACGTATTTTTAAACACAAAAAATTTGAATTATGGAAAATTTGGGAATTTCTGAACGCCGCCGCCGTTTGTCGTGGGGCTTGGTACTGATACTCTGCGGAGCAGTGTTTTATATGCAAACGGCAGGATTTCTGCCCCAGCCGCTTACCGAGTTGCTTTTTTGCTTTCAATCAGTCTTTTTAGCCATTGGTCTGGCGAAACTCTTTCAGGGCGAGTTCCGAAACAGCTTGATATGGTTTCTGGTGGGCATTGTGACCAACTTTCACCGTTGGGGCGAACTGATTAGAGAAACGTTCCTTGACGCGGGAGTCGATTCGCAGCAGTTTTTCACTTTCTTCTGGCCAGCACTGTTTGTTGGCTTCGGATTGATTCTGATATTCACCAAACCGAGTCGAAACCGCTGCCATCAGCACGTGTGCGGAACAAAATTTTCACAGAAATACGGCAACACCGAGCAGACAACCGACACCGACGGCCGCATCAACTACCGATTTGTGTTCAGCGGCAGCGAGCAGGTGTTTATGGAGCCCGTTTTCCGCGGAGGAAACATCAGCGCAACTTGCGGCGGAATTGAACTTGACCTGCGCCACACAACGCTTCCCGAAGGCGACACCATTCTGAATATCGACGCCACAATGGGCGGATTCAAACTCAAGGTTCCGTCGAACTGGAAAGTTGTGAACCAGTGCAGTTTTGTTATGGGCGGCATTTCCGACGAACGTTTTGCAACCGACATCGACACCACACGCCAGTTAATCATCACAGGGCGCTGCGTATTGGGCGGCGGAGCAATTGAATAACCGATGAACCCGTTTTTGAGAAATAAGGCATCGACCATTGCCGCGGTCACAATTCTTGCAGTTGTGGCCGCCTGCTATGGCGCGGCGTTCGGCTGGCTGGCTGGGCAAACCGCGGGGGCGGTTGTTCTCGATTGTCTTGCGTTTGCCGCGACATTTGCCGCAGAGTGCATAATTGTTTGGAACATAATGAAATATGTTCTGCAGCCTATTGGCAATGCCTACTTCAACCAGTATCTGCTGATAATCGGATTCTTTGTTGTGGTGAGCACTGTGGGCATTGAATCAATTGTAAATTATTCGATTGATAATGAATGTTTTTCCGCTTTCGCGAAGACCGTGCCCGCCCGCGCTCTGGTTCTGGTTCTGCTCTTCGGTCTGGTGGCACAAACCTACAGCCACAACCTTAATGCCGACGACGAGCCCGACACCATTGAACAGCCGTTGGCCACCGAAACCGAGCAGGCGCCCATTGAACCGATTGATAAGATAACCGTGCGCAACGGTCAAAAAATCAGCGTTATAAACATTGCCGACATTTGCTTCATCAAAGCCGACGGCGACTACGTGTCGATAGCCACTGAATCGGGCCGCTGGCTTAAGGAGCAGACAATGAAATACTACGAGCAGAACCTGCCAATGGCCGATTTTGTGCGGGTTCACCGCTCATACATTGTGAATGTGGCCAAGATTTCGAGAATCGAGCGCTACGGCCAGCAGCAGCTTGTTGAGTTGCGCAACGGCGAGAAAATCAAAGTGAGCCTTTCGGGGTATAAGGCGCTGAAAGAGATGTTGAAACTGTAAAAGGAGAAAAACCGCATACACGCGAAAGGCTGCTATCGGGCAGCCTTTTTTATCATACAATTTACCAAAAATCATTCTTTTTTCTTATGTTTGTCAATGTCCGTGTTTCCGCTGCGAAACGCCATTATGCACACTTTAGATTATTGATAAACAAACATATATGCAAAACAAACTGCAAGAATTGACTGACAGGCTTTATGCCGAAGGTCTGTCGAAAGGTAAACAGGATGGTGAGGAATTGGTGCAGAAAGCCAAGGCCGAGGCCGAACAGATTGTCAATCAGGCGAAAGCGGAGGCGGCGCAGATTGTGGCCGAAGCCAACAGGCAGGCCGACGAACTGAAGCAGAAAACCGAGGCCGACATCCGTATGGCAGGAGCGCAGAGCGTGGCCGCCATCAGGCACGAGGTGGAGACAATGATTGTGGCACAGGCTGTGGAGCCGGCTGTCAGGCAGACTCTTGCCGACACTGATTTCGCCAGCCAGATGCTGATGGCTATCGTCAAGGCCTTCAATCCAGCCGACGCGGCACCAGCCGATTTGGACGTCATTCTGCCCGAATCGGTTAAGGCGGCTGCCGAGAAATTCCTGAAAAGTGAGGCTGCGCGCCAACTCAACGCCAATCTGACTGTTGAATACTCGAAAAAACTGAACGCAGGATTCAAAATCTCGCCCAAAGACGGCGGCTACATGCTGCAGTTCACTGACGAGGAGTTCACGCGGCTCATCAGTTCGTATCTGCGCCCTGCGGCGAAAAAATTACTGTTCGGATAGATGGACAACTACGTTTACATCGTGGCTGGTTTGCCCGACCTGACTGCCAATTTCGGCAGTTCGCAGTTCTCATATGCCGAGGTGCGCGAGCAGATTGCGGAACTGCTGTCGGATGCTGATTGCCAGTTGGTTGCGTTGCTCGACGAAAGTTTCGACGAGGCGGCGCTCAATGCTGATTTCTATGGTCGCACGGCAAATTCCAAAAACCGCTTCATCCGCGAGTATTTTGATTTCGACGCGCGGATGCGCAACCTTCAGGCCGAGTATGTGGCACGCGCTACTAACTCGCAGGCCGACAAGTATTTGGTTGAGTTGCCCGATGCCGAATTCGACGATGAGAAACGAGTGCTTGAGGTTCTGGCCAACACTGATTTCCTTCAGCGCGAGCAGCAGGCTGACATGCTTAAATGGAACAAGGCCAGTGAGATAGCGCAAATGGACTATTTCAATATGAACACCATTCTGGCTTTTCTGGTGAAGGCGCACATTGTGCAGCGCTGGGCACGGCTCGACCGTGAGGCCGGCGAGACAATGTTCCGCAAGTTGCTCGGCGAGGTGAGGGGAACGTTCAAAGGAGTTTCGGCTTGACCGAAAATAATTGAAAAACAAGAAAATATAATATAATGAAGACAACAGGAAAAGTAACGGGAATAATTTCCAATCTGGTTACGGTTGAGGTTGACGGCCCTGTGGCTCAAAACGAAATCTGCTTTGTCGATTTGCACGGAACGCGCCTGATGGCCGAGGTCATCAAGGTGACGGGCAACACGGCTTCGGTGCAGGTTTACGAGAGCACACGCGGAATGCGGGCTGGCGATAAGGTTGAGTTTCAAGGGTATATGCTTGAGGCAACGCTCGGCCCGGGCTTGCTGTCGAGCAATTTCGACGGTCTGCAGAACAACCTTGCGACAATGGATGGCGTTTTCCTAAAAAGGGGCGAGTACACGCCGGCTCTCGACGAGTCTAAACTGTGGAAGTTCAAACCTTTAGCCGAGGTTGGCCAACAGGTTTCGGCTGCCGACTGGCTGGGCGAGGTGAAAGAAGGATGGTTGCCGCACAAAATAATGGTACCATTCTCATTTAAAGGAACTTACACCGTCAAAAGCATCGCGAAAGCGGGCGAATACCGAATAAACGACACCGTGGCCGTGCTCACCGATGCCGATGGCGACGATGTCAACGTCACAATGGTGCAGCGCTGGCCTGTGAAAGTGGCCATTGGCGCATACGCCGACAAGCCGCGCCCCTACAAGGTGATGGAGACGGGCGTCCGCTGCATCGACACGCTGAACCCCATTGCCGAGGGCGGAACGGGCTTCATTCCAGGGCCTTTCGGCTGCGGAAAAACGGTGCTGCAGCACGCCTTGGCCGAGCAGGCCGACGCCGACGTCATCATTATGGCGGCTTGCGGCGAGCGTGCCAACGAGGTGGTTGAGATTTTCACCGAGTTCCCCGAACTGAAGGACAAGCACACTGGCCGCTCGCTGATGGAACGCACCATCATCATCTGCAACACATCGAATATGCCCGTTGCGGCCCGCGAGGCGTCGGTTTACACAGCGATGACGCTGGCCGAATACTACCGCTCGATGGGCTTGAAAGTGTTGCTTCTGGCCGACTCAACATCGCGCTGGGCACAGGCTTTGCGCGAGATGAGCAACCGCCTTGAGGAGTTGCCTGGACAGGATGGTTTCCCAGTCGATTTGTCGTCGGTCATCACAAGTTTCTACGCCCGCGCTGGATTCGTAAGGCTGAACAACGGCGCCACGGGCTCAATCACCTTCATCGGAACGGTGTCGCCAGCAGGCGGAAACCTGAAGGAGCCCGTCACCGAATCGACAAAGAAGGCGGCACGCTGCTTCTACGGCCTTTCGCAGAACCGCGCCGACAAGAAACGCTATCCCGCTGTTGACCCTGTTGATTCGTATTCAAAATATCTGGAATACCCCGAAATTATTGAGTATCTTGACAATAGAATTGAAAAAGGATGGGCCGACAAGGTCATCAAAACCAAATACATCATCCGCCGCGGCAAAGAGGCCTTCGAGCAGATTAACATTTTGGGCGACGACGGCGTGCCAATCGCCTATCACGAGCAGTATTGGAAGTCGGAAATGGTGGATTTCATCATTCTTCAGCAGGACGCGTTCGACGAGATTGACAGTTCGACACCGCTTGAGCGTCAGCAGTTTATGCTGAACACCGTCATCGACATTTGCGACCACAAGTTTAATTTCGGCAATTTTGAGGAGTGCGCCACATTCTTCAAGGGGCTCATCAACATTTGCCGACAGATGAATTATTCGGAGTACAAGTCGGAACAGTTCGACAAATACTTTAAACAACTTGAAGAACAGATAACAAGAAAATCCGCACAAATATGAAAATTCGTGAAATTACAGTTAGGAATTATAAGAAATTCATAGAAACAAAAACTATCCGATTTTGTGATGAGGAAGGTAATGTGAATGGTATGAACCTTATTTTGGGTGAGAATGGTTGTGGAAAGACATCTATTTTACAGGCCATTGTCGCCGCTATTGCACCATTGACAAGACCGGGATTTCGTGTTCAGGATTTGGATTGGAGTGGTTTTAATTATAGGTATATCCAGTCAGGAAGAACACCCTTGAAAATTGATATCAAGGTTGATTTGAGTCCGACGGAGATTCAGACCACGCAATTTTATTATGATAGACTGAAAAAAATGGACGAAAAAAACCGTTTCAATACACAACCGGGTCAGGACGAAACGGTGTTTTTGTCTTTAGATTACGGGAAGGGAAAAACTGTTGCAAAAAAAATGAAATCGCTTTTTCAATTATATGGTTATCAGTATGCAAAACAATTATCACAATTTGAGCCGAATCCATTGAGCCTTTTTAATAATGTGGGTAGTATATTTTGGTATACCGAAAATCGAAATTCATTTTCTCTAAATTCTCCTTTTGCTGATGATAATAGTGGTAAGACAAATAGTTTAGACGCTATAAGGTCTTCACTTACTAAATATTATTATTTTCATATTGATTTATCTCAAGGAAGAGTAGTGAAAGAAGGTCAGGTTGATTTTTACGAAAAATTAAATCAATTATATAGTAAAGTATTTCCTAATAGACATTTAGTTGGAGCGGCTCCTCGTTTTGATGATTCTATTGAGAACCACGATGTTCCAGATTTTTTCCTGTCAGACGGACAAAACCAATATGAAATATCAGAAATGTCGGCAGGAGAAAGAGCTATTTTCCCGATTTTGATGGATTTTGCGCGGTATAACATCAACAATTCTATAATCATTATTGATGAAGTTGAACTACATCTTCATTCCCCTTTGCAACAAGCACTTATTCGGGCTTTACCTTTGTTTGGAAACAACAATCAGTTCATCTTGACCTCTCATTCTGATAATGTCACTGTTATGTTTAACAAAGAAGAAATAATTAGGCTATGAAGTTGTGCAACATATATTGTGAAGGAACTCGCGGAAGTCACGATTACGACATTCTGGAAAAAGTTCTTGGTGATCTGCGGCCTAATATTGAGATTAAACCAATTGGCGGTAAAATGGGTTCAAAAGCAATTATGAGTTATGTGGAGAGGTCTAATCTGTCTGCAGCGAAAGCCGATGATTACTTGATGTTTAGGGATCGTGATTTTGACAAGCCCGTACCTAATAAGGATGAACTGATAAAGGATGGACACGTTTTTTTTAGTTATAGAACAACCATTGAAAATTATTTACTTGATTATCAAACGATTTTTATTTTTGTTAATGGTAAAAATCCAGGCTTTTTCGCTTCCGTTTTTGACGTTTTATATCTAATGAATGAAGCGGCATACGATATTAAAGATTATCAGGCAGTGAGGCACGCTCTGGGCGACTTGCGTGATGGTGTTTCGTTTGGTACGCGTTGGACAGAGAAAGATGGTATTTTACCCTCAAAATTAGGATTGGATGAGTGTATTGCAGAGGCGTATGAGCTTATTCGTCCAATCAAAATCAAGACTGAACAATGGACAGAATCTGTATTAAAACAAAAAGTTAATTTATTCCTTACAAGATTTGACAAAGACTTTTTTGACCGTCAAGATTATCTTATTTGGTTCCAAGGAAAGGATCTCGCAAAATCTATCTGCAATAGATTAGATAATTTTGATTTGAAGTCATATTACAAGTATGCTAAAGAGCATTTTGATTATAAAAAATTTGCCGATTTGGTAGAATTAAGAACAATTGTCGAAAATAAAATACAATAAATATGGCAAAAGCATTTCAGCGGATATACACGCACCTGACGGCCATCACCAAGGCCACGGTGACGCTTGAGGCCGACGGCGTGACGGCTGACGAACTGGCGCTTGTGGCTGGGCGTCTGGCGCAGGTTGTGAAAATCAAAGGGCGCAGCGTCACACTGCAAGTGTTTGGCGGAACGGAAGATATACCCACCAACGCCGAGGTTACGTTCTTTGGCGAGCCGCCCGCACTCAACGTGAGCGACGACCTTGCGGGACGCTTCTTCAACGCTTACAGCGAGCCGATTGACGGCGGCCCAGCCGTTGAGGGCGAGAAAAGACAGATTGGCGGTCCGTCGGTGAACCCATTCCGCCGTCGCCAGCCGTCGCAACTCATCCCCACGGGCATTGCGGGCATCGACCTGAACAACACGCTCGTGTCGGGCCAAAAGATACCGTTCTTCGCCGACCCCGACCAGCCTTACAACCAGGTGATGAGTATGGTGGCTCTGCGCGCCGACGTCGATAAGATTATCCTTGGCGGGATGGGCCTGACCAACGACGATTATCTCTTTTTCAAGAACGAATTTGAGAGCGCTGGCGCCCTGCACAAGATTATCAGTTTTGTGAACACCACCGACCAGCCGCCTGTCGAGCGCCTTCTGATTCCCGATATGGCGCTGACGGCAGCCGAGTATTTTGCCGTCGATAAGAATGAGAAAGTACTTGTTCTGCTGACAGATATGACGCTTTACGCCGATGCGTTGAGCATTGTGAGCAACCGTATGGACCAGATTCCGTCGAAGGATTCGATGCCAGGCTCGCTCTATTCCGATTTGGCGAAAATCTACGAGAAAGCCGTGCAACTGCCTGACGGAGGCTCAATTACGATTATCGCCGTCACCACTCTGAACGATGGCGACATCACTCACGCAATTCCCGACAATACGGGTTATATCACTGAAGGTCAGTTGTTTTTGCGTTCCGACCCCGACTCGGGCAAGGTGATTGTTGACCCGTTCCGTTCGCTTTCGCGACTTAAACAGCTGGTACAGAACAAGGTAACGCGCGAGGACCACAGCGCCGTGATGAACACATCGGTGCGCCTTTACGCCGATGCCGCCAACGCCAAAACCAAGTTGGAGAACGGTTTCGACCTGAACGACTACGACCAGCGCTGCCTGAATTACGCCCGCGAGTACGCCACGCGCCTTCTGGCCATCGATGTCAACATCGGCATTACCGAGATGCTCGACACCGCGTGGGAACTGTTCGGCAAATACTTTACAAAGGCCGAAACTGGTCTGAAAGACAAACTGATAGAGAAATATTGGAAAGGAAATTAACGCGCTATGGCCATCAAGTTCCAATATAACAAGACGTCGCTCAACGAACTCAACAAGCAGTTGAAGATGCGCACCCGCGCCCTTCCGACGCTGAAAAGCAAGGAATCGGCGCTGCGGATGGAGGTGAAGCGGGCCAAACAGCGGTCCGACGCACTGGCGCAACAACTTGAAAATGAGTTCCGTTCGTACGACTATATGGCGCAACTGTGGAACGAGTTTGAGCCAGGGCTGATTTCGGTGTCCGATGTCCGTTTGCGCACTGTGAAGATTGCAGGTGTGGCCACGCCCGCGCTCGACGAGGTATTGTTCGACGTGAAGGAAATCAATCTTTTCGCCAAGCCGATGTGGTATGCCGACGGCGTGCGGATTCTGAAAAATCTGGCGCAAATCGGCATAGAATCAGAGATTTACACCGAGGTGAGCCGCATTCTGGACTACAACCGCAAAAAGACGACGCAGAAGGTGAATCTGTACGAGAAGGTGCAGATTCCAGGCTACAACGAGGCCATACGCAAGATAAAACGCTTTATGGAGGACGAGGAGAATCTGTCGAAAGCATCGCAGAAGATTGTGAAAAACAAACATTTAGCAGAGGAGGCGGAAGATGGTAACTGAAATGACCAAATATAACTTCGTGCTTTTGAGCGGCGATGCCGACGATTTTCTGCGTACACTGCAAAAGGTTGGCGTTGTGGATATTACGCGCTCGCAAGTGCCTGTCGACGAGGAGTCGGAGGCGGTGTCGGCACGGGTTGAGCAACTGCAAAAGGCGCTCGAGGTGCTGAAGCAGATTCCCGCCACAACCGCTTCCGCTGCCAAAACCGACGATGCGGCTGCCGACATAATCGGCACTGCGGCTGAACGCGAGCGCATTGCACAGCAACTGGCGGCTGTTGAGGCCGAAATTGCCGACCTTGCGCCGTGGGGCGACTACAAACCCGAAGACATTCAGCGGCTTGAGACTGCTGGCCTGAAACTGCATTTCTACAAGGTTGCCCGCAAAGCCTTCAGCGAGGAGTGGAGCGAGCAGTATGCGCTCACCACCATTGCTTCCGATGACAACTTTGTTTATTTTGTAACCATTTCAGATACAGACGAATACGATTTTCCTGCAAAGGAATTGCCAAAGCCAGAGCGCCCGATTGGAGCAGCGCAAGCCGAGGCCGAGAAACTGCGCCAGTCAATAGCGGCGTGCGATGCGCGGCTTGGCGGTTTGAAAAGCCTTGAACCGACTGTCCGTCAGGAACTTGCAGAGTGCCGCATCCGTCTCGACCGCCAACTGGCAAACGCTTCGGCCGAGAAGGCTGCCGACGATTATCTGTCAGTGTTTGAAGGATTTGCACCCAAAGAGAACGAGTCGGCGCTGCTTCAACTGCTCGATTCGTCGAACGTCTGCTACTTCACCGAGGCGGCGCAGGAAGCCGACAATCCGCCTATCAAACTGAAAAACAACCGCTTTGTGTCGATGTTCGAGATACTGACCGATATGTACGGTCGCCCGAAATACTCGGAATTCGACCCAACAGTCTGGATTTCAATATTTTTTATGCTCTTCTTCGCCTTCTGTATGGGCGATGCGGGCTACGGCCTGATACTCGCACTTTTAGGCTTCGGCTTGAAGGGCAAGTTGCCGAAAATCGCGCCGTTGGTGGTGACGTTGGGCGTGGCCACAACGGTCATCGGACTGCTATTCCACACCTTCTTCTCAACCGATATGCTCACTTGGCAGTGCCTTCCCGATGCGGTCAAGCGGCTGATGCTGCCATCGCAAATTGCTGGTTATGACGGCACTATGATTATGGCTATCGCTGTTGGTGTGGTGCATCTTTGCTTGGCGATGATTATTAAAACGTGGCAGGCCACCAAGCACAGCGGTCTGAACTCGCTCGGCACCTGGGGCTGGACGCTGCTCATTGTGGGCGGTGTGGTGGTTGGCGGAATGGTGCTCGCGGGCGCAATCGACGCTGCCGTTACAAAGGTGATAATCATTGTGTTAGGTGTGGTTTCGGCATTGGGAATCTACTTCCTGAACGACCTTCACCGTAATCCGCTGGCAAACTTCGGCGTCGGCCTGTGGAACACCTACAACACCGCTACTGGCTTGCTCGGCGACGTTTTGAGTTACCTTCGCCTTTACGCTCTCGGCCTTGCTGGCGCGAAACTTGGCGAGGCGTTCAATGCCATTGGCACACAGGCACTTGGCGATGGCGGCGCAGGATGGATTTTCTTCATTCTGATTGTGATTGTCGGCCACACGCTGAATCTTGCAATGTGCGTTCTGGGCGCGTTTGTCCATCCGCTGCGACTGAATTTCCTTGAGTTTTTCAAAAATTCCGGCTACGAGGGTACCGGACGTCGTTATAATCCTTTGACAGAGAATGTTAACAATTAAATATTACTGATTATGGTAGAAACAATTTTAGGTTATCTGGGCTTGGGCTTGGTATTGGCTTTGGCCGGAATCGGAAGTGCAATCGGAACATCGACTGCCGGAAACGCCGCCGAGGGCGGATTGAAGAAGCGTCCCGAGGCATCGGGCAATTTTATGGTGCTGTCGGCGCTGCCGGCAACGCAGGGCATCTACGGCTTTGTTGCCTTCTTTATGATGCTCGGCAAGTTACAGGCCGACGCGTCGCAGGGTCTGCTGATTTTCGGCATCGGCTTGTGCGTTGGCGCTGTCTGCCTGATTTCTGCAATCCGCCAGGGCCAGGTCTGCGCCAACGGCATTGTGGGCGTCAGCCAGGGCCACGACGTGTTCACCAACACACTGATTTACGCCGCCCTGCCTGAATTCTACGCAATTCTGGGCCTTGTGGGCGCGCTGATGATTTGATTTGTAACCAACAAATCTGCTTTAATCCGTTGCAGCAGCTGCTGTGACGGATTTTTTTTGATTGATTTTATTCAAACTGATACTCGCCCACCACCGGCCGATGGTCGGAATAATCGACCTGCGGCACACGGCAGCTGACGCATTTCATTGGACCGTTGTAGAGAATGTAATCGATGCGTATGCCTGGGAAGAAACGACGGTAGGTGTTCCGCCAGCCAGTCGTCATCACCCGCTGCGAATCATGCAGTCCGCGGCTCACAAGGCGATAGACATACGATGACTGGGTGTCGTTGAAATCGCCGCACACCACAACGGGGTATGGCGACTCGCCGATGAGCCGTTTAAGCGTAGCTGCCTGCTTCACGCGCCACTCGTACGCCTTCCGCATCCGGCGATAGACGCTAAGCAAGCCTTCACGGTTCTCGCTTTGCTTTGATTTGTCGTAAACATCTGAATTCAAAGAATTTACCTTCTCGATAAAATCATATTCCGATACCGAGAACTTGTACGACTGCAGATGGCAGTTGAACACTCGCAGAGTGTCGGCGCCGACGGCTATATCGGTGTAAATGATGATGTTATCGGTCTCGCCATCAGACGGCACACTGTTGCGCCCCACAATCGGATAGTTGCTGTAGGTGGCCAGCCCATCGCGAAGATCGCCGTAGGCATACGGACTTTTGCGGATTTGCAAATGGCTGTATTTGAACGAGTTCTTCAGTTGCTGGTGAACCGGCAAATCTTTATCGCCATTGCTGTATTCCTGAAAACAGGCAATGTCGAGATTCTCGCAACCGATGAATTCGGTCATCTCTTTCATCATCTTCACGTGATTGGGCCGCGCATGAAGGCCGAAATTGTGGGCGTTGTACGACAGAATCCTGATTTGCCGTCCGTTTGGCGCAGCGCCGCCGCTTCCCGAAGAGAAATCGAAATAGCGGTGCGCAAACAAGGCCACCGCAGCCAGTGGCAGCAGGAAAAGCCATTTGCGGCAGACCGCCCACCATATAGCAAAAGCAATGTTGACGAGCATAAACACCGGAAAAAACAACCCTATGAGCGCAATGACGGTGTGCTCAGCAGGATTGAGCCAACGGGCAATACCTGAAACAAACAACAGTGCCACAAACACAATGTTGACAATCAATATGATATGTTTCAGCAATTTACGCAGCATTTTGTTGTGGTTTTCTATTGGGTGCAAGTTAGCAATTTGCGGCCGCATGGCAAAAAAATCGCACACGCAGTAGCCCACATGTGCGACTTGTTAATTAATCAATAGGAATGTTATTTCGCAATCAGCAGCGAGTAGTCCTTTTTGCCCTTCTGCACGAGCAGATACTTGCCGTTGAGCAGTGCGGCATCGTTCAGAACCATATCGGGTGCCGTAACCTTCTCTTTGTTGATGGAAACGCCACCGCCCTGAATGTTGCGGCGCAGGTCGCCTTTCGATGGGAAAACCTGTGCTTTCTCGGCCAGAAGGTCAAGGATTCCAACTCCGGCAGCCAGTTCCGACTTGCTGATTTCGAATGTCTTAACGCCGGCAAACACTTCAAGGAATGTGCGTTCGTCGAGTTTCAGCAGGCTCTCTTTGGTTGATTTGCCAAATAAAATATTCGATGCCTCAACGGCCATATTATAGTCATCCTCCGAGTGAACCATAATGGTAACTTCCTTGGCCAAGCGCTTTTGCAGCGGACGGAGTCCTGGGTCTTTGGCTTGCTCGGCAATCAGTTCGTCGACTTCCTCTTTGGTGAGAGTGGTGAAAATTTTGATGTATTTCTCGGCATCGGCATCCGATGTGTTTATCCAGAACTGGTAGAATTGGTACGGCGATGTGCGGACAGGATCGAGCCAAACGTTACCGCTCTCGGTCTTGCCGAATTTGCCGCCGTCGGCTTTGGTCACGAGCGGGCAGGTGAGCGCGAAGCACTCGTTGCCGTTGGTGCGGCGAATGAGCTCAGAGCCGGTGGTGATGTTACCCCATTGGTCGGCGCCGCCAAGCTGCAGTTTGCAATTTTTGTGCTCATTCAGATAGAGAAAATCGTAACCTTGAAGCAGCTGATAGGTGAACTCGGTAAACGACAGACCGTCGCGAGCCTCGCCGTTTAGGCGCTTCTGCACCGAGTCTTTGGCCATCATATAGTTGACGGTGATGTGCTTGCCCACCTCGCGGGCAAAATCGAGGAAAGTGAAATCCTTCATCCAGTCGTAGTTGTTCACCAGCTCGGCGCGGTTTGGTGCATCGCTGTCAAAATCAAGGAATTTCGACAGTTGTTTTTTGATGCAGGCAACGTTGTGGCGCAGAGTCTCCTCGTCGAGCAGGTTGCGCTCCTGGCTCTTGCCCGATGGGTCGCCAATCATGCCGGTTGCACCGCCAATCAGAGCCAGCGGCTTGTGACCGCAGCGTTGGAAGTGGCGCAGCATCATCACGCCGCAAAGGTGGCCAATGTGCAGAGAGTCGGCCGTGGGGTCGATTCCCAAATATGCTGTAACTTGTTCTTTTGTAAGTAGTTCTTCGGTTCCGGGCATCATCTGGTGAATCATGCCTCTCCATGTCAGTTCTTCTATAAAATTCATAGTCTTAATTATTATATTCTTGTTTTACAATATTTTGGCATCTTCAGGCAAAACATCCCCCACGTTATCGGGAATATGGTCGCCAAGATTGAAATTAAGCTGCTCGAAAACAAACGGCGCAATGGGTGCAATCTTGTTGAAGAGCACACTCTCCTTTTGCATCTCCTCACTGAAGATTGACGACGACGGGCCAAATGAGTTGAGCGCCGACACAATAGCGCTGATGATAAAGGCGCTTTTCAAAACACTGAAAACCACACCAAGAATCTTGTCGGCCCACCCAAGCGCAATGGCTTTTACAAGGCTTCCAATGGCGCGACCAAGCAGATGAACGCCCACAACGACAATCAGAAATGTGATGACGAATGACGCCACCGTGACGTACTGTCCGTCGATATTAAAGTGCGCCTGCAAAAATCCACCAGTAATGTAAGAAAACTTCATTGTGAGCCACGCACCTAGCAGAATAGCCACAAGCGATGTTAGCATGGTTATCAAACCTTTGAAAAAGCCCGTTACGGCTGCCACTCCGAGCAGAATCAGAACCACGATGTCGAAAATGTTAGCCGGCATTTTGTCGTCTTATCTTGATGTTCGCTTATTGTATTCCTCGTCGGGGCTGAAAAGCCACACATCGTCCTTAAAACTAGTTGAGAAGTTGCCGTTTTGTCCGCAAAGTAAAAAACTTTTCCGGCCGTAAGTAAAGCAAGTGGCCGAATAACGGCTCGGGCCTTCGAAATCACCGATTGGTTGCCAATGGCCAAGTCCAGCGTCGGGCGTATAGCGCCAAGTATCGCGCAGCACCTCGCCGGTGAACTTCACGCCGCAGGTTACGTAACCATCATTGCCAATGCTGAATGCCGAAGCGCTGTAACGATATAGGATGTCTATATTGTAGTCCCTGACAATATCGTCGCTGATGACAGTGAACTCGTTGGTTGACGCATTGTAGCACTCGAACGTGGCCACTCGGTAGTTGTTAGAGCGCCCTCCAATAATATAGGCCTTGTGGTCGATAACAAACACGCAAGCCCCCTGCCGCTTTACCGTTTCCGATTTAATCCTACTCCACCGTGAGCCTTCGGGTTTCCTGGGGTCGAATTGATAGTAATCGCCCGATGTGCCATGCGATGCGGTCATGCCAGATCCAACAACACCAATACCGTCTATAGCAAAACCGATGCCATCGTAAAAACCACCAATAGGGAACGGGTCAGCCTCGAGTTTTGTCCATTGTGAGCCTTCGGGTTTTTCTGGGTCGAATTCGAACATGTCACCATATAATTCATTATCGACTCCTATACCGCCACAATAATAACCCTTACCTCCAATTTCAAATGCCACACCAGCACGTCGCGGCTTCCCAGGAAAGGTGTCGCACTCATGCCACGAGTAGTCATCCATATCAAACGACCATGTTGTATTGAAATAGGTGGGCACAAAATAAAAACCATATCCGCCAACCACATAAGCCGTATTACCAATTGTAAAGGCAGAAGCATCAGCACGACCTTTGGCGTTAAGAGTTGAGATCGAACGCCAATTGCCGTAATAATCTTCATCGCAACCGCACATCACGGCTGCCAGCAAAACTATTGGTATTATATGCAGAATTTTATTCATCTACAATCATTTTGGTTAAACTAAAAAGGGAAACCATAGATTTCCCTTTTTAATTTTATCAAATCGGGATTTAACGGGCAGGCCTCTTATCGTAATCTTCGTTAGGATGGAACTCCCATAAATCATCGTATTGCTGGTCTTTGCCTGTTCCAATCATGCCCATGCCAACGTACCCCACACCATAAGATGTTGCAAATCCCTGACCGGCATAACGTTGTGAACCTTCAAATGAGCAGACTTCGTGCCAAACACCCATATTGTCGCGGCCAGTATAAGGAACATATTCCCAAACATCTGATTTAGCGCCACTTGTTAGTCCGCAACACAAATAACCACGGCCATTGATAGAGAATGCGGCAGCTTGTTGACGATAGATTTTTGAGTATTCGTTTATGCGATAGTCGTAAACAAAATCTTGCGTTATTTTATACCAACGGAAATCACCTTTGTCAACACTGGGGTCGAAACGTTCAAAGTCACGCACATAATTACCATTGCCAATACCGCCAACAATATAAGCGCGATTGTCTATCACGAACACACTACCAAAGCAACGTTTTGCCGGATTGATATGCTCAACAATCTGCCACCTTTCGCCTTGTGGTTTGTCAGGATTATATGAATAATAGGTGTTGGCATAACCCTGATTCTTCGTTTGACCAGCGCCGACATATCCAACACCATTAATAGTAAATCCAACCATACCATAAATAGGTTCACCCGGAAGCGAGTCGGTTGCCACCCAAACTCCAGGCAATTCCTTAACTGTTCCAGTAGTTCCCGAAACCTGAGTCATGCCTTCAGGATCAAATTCATAAAAGTCTTTGAACAATTCAGCCGATTTACCCATACCTGTTCCGTAGTAACCTTTGGTTTTCCCATCAGCACCTGTTGCAGCAAATGCAACACCATAATAACGGCCCTTTTCAGCAGGAACGGATGCGTACTGTTTCCATGAATTGTGCTCTGGATCAAACTGCCATGTGTCAAGGAAATAAGCTTCGCTCTTTATGTATCCGCGACCACCGACAAAATAGGCCATATCATCGATAACGAAACAAGATGCTCCACCACGACCGTTTGAATTTAATTGTGACGGTCCACGCCAGTTGCCAACTAAGTCGTCGCGATACTCGCAGTTATAGAATGTGAATGACACGCACAATGCGAGCATTATTGAACTGATTGTTTTTCTCATTTATGTTTTGTTTAAAATTTCAAAAAATACAGGTTCAGAGAACCTTAAAAAAAGCGTGCGAATATAGTAATTTATTGTTTCGGGGGACATTTTTTATTTTTTGCATCTCATTACATCATAATCCACCACTGTTTGCCGGTTCCGATGTCTCACCCACAGCATCATAGGTAACAGGTTTTGCTACTCGTTTGCGGCGGAACCAGCGGCGCCAGAGTTCGCCAAAATCGTTGAAGTCTTCGGTGTAGAACACACCCAAGCCGCGGGTGTATGGCGAATCGTCATAGATAAGGTCGTCGCTGGCCTTCTGGAAGGCTTTGAGCCTCACGTTGCCTTTCTTGTTGAGTTTCAACTCAACAGAAAAGTCGGTGGTGTACTGGGTGCTGTTCTCGGCCGATTTGTCCTGGTTGTTCACATCGAAGTTGCTGCTTACCGTTATGCGGTCGTCCCAAAGCGATGTTGACAGCGCCAACTCGTACTCTTCCGAACTGATCTCGGTCTCGGGGCGGTAGGCCACGCCAAGGTCGAAGTTGGTGCTCACCTGGCTGATCCACTTGCTGAGCTGGTTCGACAGCAGCTCGCTGGCCGTGCTGGCACCAAGGTTGGCCGCCGTTGTGCCGGCAGAACTTTCTGATGCGCTTGTTAGCGGATAGAACTTGTTGAACAGCAACAGATAAATGACTTGTTGGTTAAGGTCGTCTTCGGGCAGGCTGTTCAATTGCTCAATCTCTTCAACGTATGTGGTGTTGGCGGGAACATCAATTGAAAAACCGATGTTTGGCGACACAAGCTTGTTGGTCATCAGCAGGTGGCAGTTTACAGGCACGCGTTTTTCGCGGTCTTCTTCATTGAGAGTGAGCGAGTATACTGGCACCTTGCGCAGCTTGTAGGCCGCATCGATGTTGATGGTGGCTCCGAGCGGCTCGCCCGTCCACGTCAGGTAGCTGCCGCTCTGAAGGTCGAGTTTCTTGCTGATGACATTCTGTAACGTGAAGGTGAAGTTTCCGCTGCTGATCAGGTAAGTGCCATAAATTGAGAATTTTCCGTCATCGAGACGGATGTTAAGGTCGGCTGAACCGTTTGAGCGCAGGGCGTCGCCAATGGTGGGGTCGAACACAATCTGTATTTCGGCATCGGGCGTCACTTTAAGGTCGAGATTCAGATTGAGCACCGAGCGCGGGGCCGCAATCGCCACTTCGCGCCGCGACTTCTTCATATCGTTGATGTTCTTCACGTTCTTTGTCGATACGAACGTTATGAAATCATTCTCTGTCAAGTCGTTGCGGCCTTCCATCGTTATGTAGAACATACTTTTGGGCATTGTGGTGGCGCTGATGTCAATATCCACCGTTTTGCGGTTCGAGCCTGTGATGTTGACAATGCCGCTGGCGTAAGTTTTTCCGTACCATAGCGGTGAGTCGGTGGCGCGGGTGTTAAGAGCTATCACATTATCGCAGTTGATTTTCAAATCGAGATTGAACTCTTTGAAGTTGCGGTGCCAAATGCTGCCATTGAGCCGTGCCGTGCCATTCTCGCCGTCGCTTCCAAGAATATTGTTGAACAGAATCCGGTTTTCCGAGAACTCGAGAGTGTCATTCACAATATAGGTGGCTTTAGTGGGGCGGACGGTGAGTTGAGCGTTCTCGAGCCCAAGTTTCCCGTACCATTTTGGCGAGTTGAGCCTGCCTTCGAGATGCATTTTGCCGCTGAAGGTGCCGGCAAGTTCCGAGAACACACCCGACAGGAACAATTTCAGGAACTGCACGTCCTGATGCGTAGCTTCGGCGTCAAGATCCATATAGAATGCCGACGGATCGATGTAGCCGCCGAATGTTGTCTTTGAGCCACCGGCATCAGACAGCGCGCCGCCCACAAGCAACCGCCGCTGTTCCATATCCCAAGCCGCGTCAGCATTGATATTGCCGAACCGTTGCCCGTCGATGGTAAAATTGCCGATTGACAAATCGCCGTCGATGCGCTTCTCGCCTTTCAGGTCCTTCATTGTCGACTGGCACGACAGCGTTCCGGCAAAACGCGTTTTGAGAGCGAAAATGTCTGACAGAAATTCGAGTTTCACATTGTTGATGTCGACAGTCAGACTGTCGTCAGGGTAGTCCGACAGCACGCCGTCGGCATACAGGCGGCTTGCATTGTTGCCGATTTCGATGTGCTCGATGACCACTGCCGTGTCGCGCAGCGTGATGGATGCCGGACTGATTGTTGCTGTGTCATCGAGAATGCTAATCCACGACGGTCTGATGCCAACGCGCAGTCGCTCGCCGTTGCCGCCAAACGCTAGTTCAACATTCACATTGCCGCTATTGTTGCCCTTGTCGAGCAGGTTGTTCCAATTGATGTTCAGGTCCGAAACGCTGCTTGCCAACTGCCATGTCGCCCTGATGTTCTTCATCGACTCGTAATCAGAAAAATAGAGAGCATCCGAAGTGAGTCCGGCAAACATCTGGTTGCCCTTGTTGTGCATCTCAAGGCCGATATTCTCAACTTCGATGCTGCGCACCGTAATGTTGCCTGACCTGAAGTTCAAGCTGAAAGCGGCTGTGCTGTCGTCGAACTCGGCTGTCACCCGTGTGCCCGACGCAATGCTGAGCCAAGGCGCGTACATTGCCGTCAGTGGATGCGGATAGTCAATCACCACATTGAGTCCGATTTGGTTGTGCGTTTCTGACGGCTCATAGGGTTCATCGGTCAGGAAGCTGTTGGCAAACCGCCCGACACTCTTTGCCATCCGCGCCAAGTTGAAATTGCCGCTCGCCGATGCATTCACAAATTCCGACGTGAGCGTCACCACGCGGCCGCTGTCGCTGTTGGCGGCCGCAATAAGCACGGTGTCGGTGGCGAGATATGTCGAGTCGCGGAAATAGTACAGGTCGGTTATCTCGATGGTTCCATCGGCTTGGTCAACACTTGGTCCGCAGAAGTCGGCATTCATATTGAACGACAGATTCGCCAACGAATCGGAAACAATCCCCAAAGCCGACAGATTGGCATAATAGACGCACGAGCGGAAATTGTAGGTCTGGCTGTCGCCGACATTCACCAAACCGTCGAAATCGAACCGCAGATTGGGGTCGAACGAGCTCAGATTGCCGCTGAACATCTTGTTGGCAAACCGTCCGTTGATGGTTATTGAGTCAATATCGACATTCGAATATCTGATATCGTTCACCATTCCGTTCACGTTGATGTTGGTGGCGCTTCCACCGATGAATCCGTTCACCTGCAGGTCGGTGCGCAATGTGGCTTTGTTGCCGATGTAGCTGTCGAGAGCCAATGGCGTCGATTTCAGCCAACCGCTCACATCGTAGGCATGGCTGCCGACTTTGTCGACATTCGCCTGAAGGTTCAGACTGCCAATGCCGGTGCCGAGCTGCCCCGAAGCAGTGATATTGTTGAGCGAGCCTTCGGCCTGACCGGCAAACACTATTGCACCAAGCGGCCCAATGTTGCCCGCAAGTTTGGCGGTGTCGATTTTTGTATAGGCGCCGAGCAGATTGCACAACTCGCGGCTTGTGGTGTGCAACTTGCTGACCGTCAGATTGTAGTTGAGACTGTCGATATTCTGTATGTCGCGCACAGCGAAATCGGTGCTGAGCAGCGAGCTGTCGCCAAACATAAGCTGCACCTGCCTGCCGCGCAGTTTCTCGGTTGTTCCGCCAAAGCGGCCTTTCAGCGTGACGCACTGGTCGTTGCCTTCAAAAATCGGGACAAACTGAGCAAAATCGGTCGGGCAAAGGCGCAGGTTGTCGATTGCGGCGGTGTACTGCAGCGGCTGTCCGACTGTCAGATTAAGGTTGCCAATGGCCGCGCTCGAGTTTTGAGAGTTGAACTTCAGATTGTTGACGGCGATTGTCTTCCCGCTCATCATAAAATCGAGTTCAAGATTTCCAATCTCGGCCACGCCGTTGTAGCCGGTGCTCATCGACTCGAGACGCGCCGAAATGGTATCGCCGCCGAGCGAAAAATCACTGATATCAATGCTTATATCGTTGAACCTGTGCTGTTTGCCATTGTCGTTGAATGAGACGTTTGTCTGCACCAAAGTGAACTCATCGACGCCCACTTTCCACGGACTGCCGGCGGTGTCGGGCTTGTTGAATGATTCGAGCAGGAAGTTGAAGTTGAAAACGCTGTCGGTGCGGACAATGTTGGCTTGCACGCCGCGAATGTATGCCCGCTGAATGCCTATTTGCCGCTCATTCGCACTTATTGAGCGCAGGTAGCCCGACAGCTGCGGCACATAGAGCAGTGTGTCGCCGTTGGGGCAGCGAATCAGCACGTCCTGCAGGGTGAGCCCCTGGCGGATATAGTAGCGCGCCTTTTTCACCGACACATCGGCGCCGAGCGTGCGGCTCAGCACGGCGGTAATCTGATTGGCAAGCATGGTTTGAATGAGCGGCGAGCGCAGAGCCGACCACACAAGCACCACCATCCCGACGATTATCAGGACAAAAACAGACAATATTTTAACGGCTTTTTTAATACCTTTGCGCCTTAAATTAAAAGTGCCCAAAAATATCGTTTTTGAGCACAAAATGCAGCCATATTTTTATGAGCGTTACAATTTTAGGCATAGAATCATCGTGCGACGACACTTCGGCGGCCATTATCCGCGACGGTGTGATACTCTCGAATGTGATTTCGAGTCAGAAAGTGCACGAGCAGTACGGCGGCGTGGTGCCCGAACTGGCGTCGCGCGCGCATCAGCAGAACATCATCCCGACCATCGACGCGGCAATCAAAAACGCGGGCATCGGGCTCGACGAGATTTCGGCCGTGGCCTTCACCCGCGGACCTGGCCTGCTGGGCTCGCTGCTGGTGGGCACGTCGTTTGCAAAGGGTTTTGCGCTTGCGCGACGGTTGCCGCTGATTGAGGTGAACCACCTGCAGGGCCACGTGCTGGCGCTGTTTGTGAAGCAGAGCGCCGACGACAACAACCAACCCGAATTTCCGTTCATCTGCCTGCTGGTGTCGGGAGGAAACTCGCAACTGGTGGTTGTGCGCAGCCCGCTTGATATGGAAGTGGTGGGCACCACCATCGACGACGCGGCTGGCGAGGCCTTCGACAAGTGCGGCAAGGTTATGGAACTGCCCTACCCGAGCGGCCCCATCATCGACAAACTGGCCAAAGAGGGCAACCCCAAGGCCATCAGTTTCGCCAAACCGAGCATCGAGGGCTACAACTACAGTTTCAGCGGCCTGAAAACGAGTTTCCTGTACCACATCCGCGACGCGGTGAAGACCAACCCGAACTACGTGAAGGAGAATCTGCCCGACCTGTGCGCGTCGCTGCAGAACACCATCATCGAGATTCTGCTTAACAAACTGAAGAAGTTGGTTAAGGCGACGGGCATCCGTCAGGTGGGCGTGGCAGGCGGTGTTTCGGCCAACTCGGGACTGCGGCAGGCGCTGCTCGACTACGGCGAACGCGAGGGACTGAAAATCTTCATCCCCAAAATATCGTTCACCACCGACAACGCGGCAATGATTGCCATCACGGGATATTACAAGTATCAGGCGGGGCTGTTCACCACGCAGGACGTGGCGCCGCTGGCACGTATGGATATTAGATAGTTAGGAGTTAGGAATTAGGAGTTAATAATTACGAATTAGGAGTTATTGGGTGTTGGTCCCGATAGCTATCGGGATTGGGTGTTGGTAGGGACGCGATTAATCGCGTCCGATTAACAAAGGCAAATGTTGGTAGGGACGCACCGCGTGCGTCCGCTGAACATTGTTTAGGTGTAGGGACGTGGCGTGCCGCGTCCGATTAAATAATTGAATTTTGTGCTGGGACGCACCGCGCACTATAAAAGTTGGAAATGACAGAAACGGAATTATATAAGGAACTTGGGGCTTTGACAAAGAGCAAGGACAAATGGGAGGAGAACATTCCTTATGTAAAGTCGCTGCTGTCGTCGGAATCGCTGAAAATCAAGGCGAAAGCGCTGTGGCTTCTTGCGGAAATGGGGCTGAAATATCCTTCTGCGGTTGCTGACAGCGTTCCTTCGATTGCAACTTTTCTTGACAATTCCGAGCCGCTTTTGCGAGAGCGTGCAATCAACGCGCTCGGGCGAATCGGCCGTGCTGATTTTGGCCTAATCGAGCCGTTTTGGAAAGATTTATTCCGCTTTGCGACTGACTCGGTGGCAAGTGTCAGGTTGAGTTTTATTTGGGCTTCGGAAAACATTGCCACAAACACACCTGACATATTTGAAAATTATATGGTGGTTTTTGCTGAACTTCTGCAAGATAAAGAGGACAAGGTTCGTATGGAAGCACCCGAAATTTTCCGTGTTCTTGGCAAGCGCAGGCCGGAGTTTGTTCTGCCTTTTGTTGAGCAGTTGCAAAAGATTTCGGAAACCGACAGTAACCGTGTCGTGAGAATCCACAGTTTGGGTGCGATTAAGGCGGCAGCGGCAAATAGTTAGGAGTTAGGATTTAGGAATTGAAAGTTGAAAATTGAAATATGTAGGGACGCGATTCGTCGCGTCCGCAAAAATTTGAAATACAATATTTTTTGATAATTTTGAATTAGTTTGGTTAGAAAAAAAAATCAACAAATCAATGACCGAAACCAACCGTATCGAACTGAAACGTGAGTTGACCGACGAACTCGATATTGAGAAGGAAGTTATCGCCTTTCTCAACAATCGCGAGGGCGGAATCATTTACGTTGGCTTTGACAAGGACGGGAGAGTTGTGGGTGTAAAGGATATCGACGGCGATATGCTGAAGATAAAAGACCGTATCCGCAAAAATATCTCGCCTTCGCCGATGGGCTTGTTCGATGTGTTGGCCGAAAACATTGACGGAACCGATGTTATAAAGATTTTCCTTGCGTCGGGAAGCGAGAAACCGTATTACAAAACCAAATACGGAATGAGCACACGCGGCTGCTACATAAGAGTTGGCACCGCCGCCGAGCCTATGCCAACCGATATGATTGAAAATCTTTTCGCCCACCGTGTCCGCAACTCGCTACGCAACATTGTGTCGCCGCGGCAGGATTTGACTTTCAGTCAGTTGCGGATTTACTATCAGGAAAAGAAGTTACCCCTGAACGACAACTATTTGCGCAATCTTGAACTGCTGACCGATGACGGGCGGTTCAACTATGTGGCGTATCTGCTTGCCGATGAGAACGGAATGTCAATCAAATTGGGGAAATACGCAGGCACCGACCGTTGCGATTTGATTTCGAACAATGAGTTTGGCTACTGCTGCCTGCTGACCGCCACAAAACGGCTTTTGGACAAACTCGATGTCGAGAATGAGATAAGAACCCAAAAGACATATCCGTACCGAATCGACACACCGCTATGGGACAAAAACGCTTTGCGCGAGCTTGTTATCAACGCCATTGTGCACAACAGTTATTTCACCGAAGTGCCGCCGAAGTTTGAGATTTTTTCGGACAGGCTTGAGATAACTTCGTGCGGACGGCTGCCCGAAGATATGACCGAGGATGAGTTTTTCAACGGCGTGTCGAATCCCCGCAACAAAGAACTGATGCGTGTTTTCCGCGATGTTGAGATGGTTGAGGCTTTAGGTTCGGGAATGATGAAGGTGATGCAGGTTTACGACCGCAGTTGCTTCACCTTTATGCCGAATTTCACTCGAATAACCATTAAAAACTATAATGCGACAGAAAATGTTGCATTAAATGTCGCAATAGAACTAACTGAAAGACAGCAAAATATACTTGATTTGATAATTCGGAATGTCGCATTAAATGTCGCATTAAACACGACAACTCTTTCAGAACAACTCAATGTTGACAGAAAAACCATACAGCGTGATTTGAAAGTGCTGCTTGACAACAATTTGATAAAACGTGAAGGTAGCAACAGATATGGCTATTGGGTGATTCCTGACAAAAACAAGTGATTATCAGATAAATTTGGAATATAAATAATTAATTTTTAAAACTATTATAGTAATGAAAACAAATCATTTATTATTAGCCGCCACCGCAGCAGCATTTGTGGCTTTGAACTTTACAAGTTGCAAAGAAGAAGGAATGAGTATTGAAGAAAAAATTCAACACTGTAAAAACATTTCTCATTATGAATTGAGTGGCCACAATATCAAGAATAATGTGGAAATACGCACTGATGAAAAAGAATTGTTCGTAGAACGCACAAGCATAAGTTGGCTTGATGTTGCAGACGAGCTACATTTTGAATTATATATAGGTGATTCTGATGATAATATGGAGTTAAACAAAACCAATAATATTCGTTTGGAATATTTTAATGGATACAGAGTCAAATTAGTAGAATACCTTATGGATGGCACGAAACGATATGATGTTGATTCTGTGTTTTTTATTATTTATTGTTTGCCTGAACGTATTTTTTATGATTTGGAGTGGGGAAACGGAGGTGTTGGTCAGCCCGCTAATAGTTTAAAAATCAAACCATTCTATATCAATAATAATGACACTGTTTTTTTTAAAAAACATTTTTCTGCTAAAATAAACTTATCTTTTAATGAAAGTTGCTATGGTGAGACCTACTCATATAACAAAGATTTCATAATACCATTTAGCTCAGATTCTCTATATATTGAGCCAAAAGAAGACTTGCCATCATATGTTAAAAAGCGTCAAATAGGACACAATGTAGAAAATTTATCGTCAAATTCAGAAAGCGAAAAATATATAGGAGTTTATATTTTAGTTGCACCACAATACGACGTTTTTATAAAAGAATTCAAACTATTTATAATGAATGATACCATAACGTATCATGCGGGGTCAGATTTATTTAAACAAAAGACATCAGGAACAGGCCTGCTTTATGATGGAACAGAATGGACTTGTTGTAGTTGTTTTTTCTCATCATTATATAATATATCCAAAAATATATTCATAGGAAGTAATAAGTATCTTAATAATCACAGAGAAAACGATGTAATAGGTGGTTATCATTTTATTACGGACAGTGATTGGCTTGATATAGAAGAATCGTTTGGTATAAAACGACGGGAATTAACCACTTACTTTTTATTTAAGGATGGCCGAACTGATATTACAGATAAGTTGTTAAAAGGCAATAGTAGTACTATTTGTTTAGATTCTATATGTGCTATTATGGAAGGAGACCAAACAAATATTGCAGGTGAAATTACAACACTATTTGAGAGTGATTATGCGTATTCTATGGGCGATACTGAAAATGTATGTTATTTATATGCTTCTCAAACAACCACAGTTATAAATAATGTTGAATATGTTGCTTGCCGCCTTTTTATACCATACTATAACAGAGGTGTTTTAAGATGTCTTATTCCACTTAGTGGTCAAAAAATGCCAAGTTCATATACAATATCAAAATCTACAAATATTGTAGTAAAAGATAAATAGTCAGTTAATCAATCATTCAATCAACAAATATTTATGAGTATTATCGAATCAATCATTATTGCAATAGTCGAGGGGCTGACGGAGTTTCTGCCGGTGTCGTCGACGGGACATATGATAATCACTCAAGGCCTGCTGGGCGTTGAGAGCGACGCGTTTGTGAAGGCCTTCACGGTGATAATTCAGTTTGGCGCCATCCTGTCGGTTGTGGTGCTCTATTGGAAGCGTTTCTTCCGCTTGAACACCGAGCCCGCACCCGAGGGTGCATCGGGCGTGCAGCAATTTCTGCACAAATTCGATTTTTACTGGAAACTGCTAGTGGCGTTTGTTCCAGCGGCTGTCATTGGTCTGCTTTTCAGCGATAAGATTGACGAAATGCTTGAGAGCGTGACGGTTGTGGCCGTAATGCTGGTCGTTGGCGGTGTGTTTATGCTCTTTTGCGACAAGATTTTCAATCACGGCTCTGACGACACCAAACTGACCGAGCGCCGCGCGTTGTATATTGGTCTGTTCCAATGCATTGCAATGATTCCGGGCGTTTCTCGCTCAATGGCTACAATTGTGGGCGGTATGGCGCAGAAACTCACTCGCAAGGCGGCCGCCGAGTTCTCGTTCTTTCTGGCCGTGCCTACAATGTGTGCCGCGTCGGGCTACAAAATGCTCAAACTGCTGCTCTCTGACGAGGGTCTGCAACTGCTCACCGACAATCTGGGCGTGCTGATTATCGGCAATATTGTGGCCTTTGTGGTGGCCCTGCTGGCAATGAAATGGTTTGTAGCGTTCCTGACAAAATACGGCTTCAAGGTTTTCGGCATTTACCGAATCATTGCAGGCGGCCTGATTCTGGTGCTAATGGCGTGCGGGGTTTCGCTGACGGTGTGATTTTCGGTCAACAGACTACAGACAACGGACAACAGAATTTTTAAATGAACTTTACGAATACTAACAAATATTTACTCTCGACTGAAGTCTGACGTCTGTAGTCCGAAGTCCCAAAATCGATTCATCAATTCACCAAAAACTTGTACCTTCGATAACTCAAAAAACTTCGATAACTTAAAATGGATAAATCACTTTTCGAACACATCGGGCAGTTCCGCAGGCAGGCTGCGGGCAAGATTCCTGCGCAGTCGCTCAGCCACCAACTGCTGACCAAGACGGTCAACTTCCTGTTCCCCATCCTGTGCGACGACGACCAATCGACCGAGGCCCGCTACTACGATATGCGCCACCTTATGGAGCAGGTGCTGGCGCAACTCTCGCTCGCCGACGAGCAGATTCAAGACGAGATTGACACCTTCTCGAACTCGCTCGAACTGCTCTATCTGCGTATGATTGAGGACGCTACGGCCATCTTCAACGGCGACCCCGCCGCCAAATCAATCGAGGAGGTGATTGTGACCTATCCTGGTTTCTACGCCATTGTGGTTTACCGTCTGGCGCACCAACTTTATGAGCAGAACATCCCCATTGTGCCGCGGCTCTTCACCGAGTACGCCCACGGCAAGACGGGCATCGACATACACCCTGGGGCCACCATCGGCCACTCGTTCTGCATCGACCACGGCACGGGCATTGTGGTGGGCGAGACAACCGTCATCGGCAACAATGTGAAAATCTATCAGGGCGTGACTCTGGGCGCCTTGAGCGTGGACAAGGCCGAGGCGGGCGTAAAGCGCCACCCGACCATCGAAGACAACGTGACCATCTACGCTGGCGCCACCATTCTGGGCGGCAAGTCCATCATCGGCCACGACTCGGTCATCGGCGGTAACGTGTGGCTCACAAGCGGTGTTGAGCCCTACTCAACGGTGTTCAACAAGAGCAACGTCTACGTGAAAGGCCAAATGGACGACCAATTGGGGAACTGGATTATTTAAAGGTTGAGGCGCTTCGCTGTTGAGAAGGTGAGACGCTTCGCTGTTTAGAAAAACTAAACCCTAAACTCTAACCACTAAACCTTAAAGAGAATGCCCAAATACTCATTCATAGTGCCTGTCTACAACCGCCCCGACGAGGTTGACGAGCTGCTGCAGTCACTTACGGCGCAGCGCTTCCGCGATTTCGACGTGACCATTGTTGAGGACGGCTCGGCCGACACCTGCCGCCACATTGTGGAAAAATTCGCCGAAAGGCTGCCAATCAACTATCTGGAGCAACCCAACGGCGGTCCAAGCGCGGCACGCAACAACGGTGCGGCGCACGCTGCGGGCGATTATCTGATTTTTCTGGATTCGGACGTGATTGTGCCCGACGGCTATCTCGACGCTGTTGACAAAGCGGTGAGCGAGCGCGGCCTGCAGTGCTTCGGCGGCCCCGACGCGTCACATCCGTCGTTCACACCCATACAAAAAGCCATCAGCCACTCAATGACATCGGTGCTCACCACCGGCGGCATCCGCGGCAAGAAAGAGAAAATGGACAAGTTCTATCCGCGCAGCTTCAATATGGGCATCAGCCGCGGCGAATTTGCGCGCGTGGGCGGATTCGGCGATATGCGCTTTGGCGAGGACGTCGATTTCAGTATGCGGCTCATTGAGCACGGCTGCAAGGCGGGGCTCATCGCTGACGCGTTTGTCTACCACAAGCGCCGCACCACGTTCAAGGCTTTTTTCAAGCAGGTTTACAATTCGGGCATTGCGCGCATCAATCTCGAAAAGCGCCACCCCGGCACAATGAAACTGGTTCACGCACTGCCCGCGGCGTTCTTTTTGGGCAACATCGGGCTCATTGTTTTAGGATTTCTGTGGTGGCCGTTCTGGTGCCTGCTGCCACTGCCCTCATTGGCATTTTTCATTGACGCGCTCATTGCCACCAAAGAGTTGAAAGTGGCTCTGCTGGCCGTTCCTGCGGCCTACGTGCAGCTCGGCGGCTACGGCTGCGGCTTCTGCGAGTGCTTTGTGCGCCGCGTCATTTTTGGCCAAGGCGAGTTTACGCGGTTTGTTAAAAACTTCTATAAGAAATAAATACACACCGAAAACTCTTCATTGACTGACAGTTTTGCGCGCCTGACACAATCGGTCACATGAAAAACTCAGCGCGGGTTGTTATTGGTTTATGTTTTTTCTTAACTTTAAAAGTTTTTCGGCACTTTGCCGACGACCAATGTAACAACCATAATCTTTCTGACATTCAGAATGATAGAACGGGAAACAGTTGATAAGATTTTTGAAACCGCCAACATTCTTGAGGTGGTTTCCGACTTTGTGAGCCTTAAAAAACGCGGCACAAACTATATAGGCTGTTGTCCGTTCCACAACGAGAAAACACCGTCGTTCTACGTATCGCCAACTAAAAACATCTACAAGTGTTTCGGCTGCGGCAAGGGTGGCAATAGCGTCAACTTTGTGATGGAACACGAGCAGATGTCGTACACCGAGGCTTTGAAATATCTTGCCAACAAGTACCACATCGAAATAAAGGAAAAAGAGTTCACGCCCGAGGAACAGGAAGCTCAGAACGACCGCGAGAGCATGCTGGTGCTGAACGAGTTCGCCAAAAACACCTTCATCCGCAATATGACGGAAACCGACGAGGGGCGCGCCATCGGATACAAATACTTCAAAGAGCGTGGTTTCAACGAAGAGACCATAAAAGCATACGAATTAGGCTACAGCCTGTCGGAACGCAAGGCTTTCACAGAGTTCGCGCTCAACAGCGGCTACAAGCAGAAGTACCTGGTAAGCACAGGCCTGTCGATTCAGCACGACGACGGCTACATATTCGACCGCTTCAGCAGTCGGGTGATGTTCCCAATCCACAGTCTGACGGGAAAGGTCATCGGATTTGGCGGCCGTGTGCTCGACGCGCGCACCAAAGGCGTGAACGTCAAGTACATGAACTCGCCGCAGTCGGAAATCTACGACAAGAGCCGCTCGCTCTACGGCATTTTCCAGGCCAAATCGGCCATTGTGCGCAACGACAAATGTTTTCTGGTTGAGGGCTACACCGATGTGCTGAGCATGCACCAGAGCGGCATCACGAATGTGGTGGCCAGCAACGGAACCGCGCTCACCATTGAGCAGATAAGGCTCATCCGCAAGTTCACAACCAACATCACTGTGCTCTACGACGGCGACGCAGCCGGTATTCACGCCGCTTTGCGCGGAATCGACATGATTCTGGCTGAAGAGATGAACGTGAAAGTGCTGCTTCTGCCCGACGGCGAAGACCCCGACTCATTCGCACGCAACCACAGCGCGTCGGAACTTGAAGATTTCATTGCCAAAAACGAAACCGACTTCCTTCTCTTCAAAACCCGCCTGCTGCTCAACGACGCCGGTAACGACCCCGTTAAGAAATCGAACCTGATTAGCGACATTGTGACATCAATCTCAGTGGTGCCCGACAGCATCAAACGCGAACTCTACGCCAAAGAGTGCGCTGAACAGATGGGCATCGACGAGCGACTTCTTCACATCGAGATAAACAAACGGCTGAGCAAAAAACGCGAGCAGTGGTACGACGCCGAGCAGCGCGAACTGCAAAAGTCGAAGCCCGCGCAGATGATTACCGACAAAAGCATGTCGGTGAGCACCCGCTACCGCGAGTATGAGTCGGAACTGCTCTCAATCCTTATCAACTACGGCAACGACGTGCTTTTCACCCTTGCCAAGGACGACGAGCCGTCGGTCGATGTCACGGTTGAGCAGTACATTGAAAAAGAACTCACTGACAGCGACATAGAGTTTCAAACGCCCGTCTGCCGGCGGATGCTCGAGCTATACACCAGCGTCTGCAGCAAAGGACAGAAACCCGGCCTGACAACGTTCACGCTGAGCACCGATTCCGAAATGAGCAAATTCGCCGTCGACCTGCTTGTACCAAAAAACGAAGTCAGCGATGATTTTTGGAAGAAACACAATCCGTACATAGCGCCTGAAATCCGCGACTTGAAAGCAGTGATTGACAACGTTATATATGGCTACAAGGCCGTGATTGTACAGCAGTCGCTCAACAAGTTGCAGAAGACAATGAAAGAGTTGCAGGACAGCACCGACAGCGATAACGAGCTTGAAATAGCCAAGATAATGAAAGAGTCGGTGGTCCTGTCGAAATATAAGAATCGGCTGAACAAATACTTGAACAGAGTTATATTATAAACCCGCAAAAAGCTGTAGCACCGAACAATAGAATGAGATATCTACTAACCATAATGATTACTTTGGCAAGCATAGGCAACCTGATGGCGGGCCCTGGCATCGACCTGACCTTTTGCCGCGCCCAATGGTCATTCTCACCCGACAAAGTGTACATATCGGGAAAGGTGCTGTTTAATTTCAAATCAACCGCAGAACCCATCAGTTCTATCGATTTCGACCTTTCAAATCATTTGCGTGTAGACAAGGTGATGTATCACAACACCGCAGTGCCATTCAAACACAAGGCAAACCAACTTGTGATAACACTGCCAGGCAGCATTACGGCTGGCGTTGTTGACTCGATAGAGATTGAATATTCCGGCAAACCCGTTGCAAGCAGCTTCGGCTCGATTGGATTCGACAAGACTGACCGGATTGCCTGGACACTGTCGGAACCATACGGTGCCCGCGACTGGTGGCCGTGCCGTCAGAACCTTTTGGACAAAATCGACTCGATGGATATCTATGTAACCTGCCCCGCCGCATACAAAGTGGCCGCCAACGGCTTACTGCAAGGCTACACGGAAGCTGGCGACCAGCACACAGCCCACTATCAGGTCCGCCACCCCATCAACTACTACACAGTTGGCTTGGCGGTGGGACAATACGATTTCACCGAAGGGGCGGCGGTGATGGCAAACGGCGACAGGATTGGTATTGTCGACTATTACTATCAGTCGATGAATTACAATATGAAAAACTCAAGACACATTGCCAACTTCTTGAACTTTTTCAGCGATTACTGGTGCACCTATCCGTTTGCCGATGAGAAGTACGGCCAGGCCTTTATCAAAGGCACAGTGAGCTTTGAGTCGCAGACAATGTCGGTGATGTCACAAAGCGACATTGGCACCATGGCCCATGAGCTGGCTCACCAGTGGTTTGGCAATTATGTGACCTGCAAAGGGTGGCAAAATGTCTGGATTAATGAGGCTTTTGCAACATTTGCCGAATTGCTGATGATAGAGAAATTCTATTCCGATCTGACCATCGGCTGGAAAGATTATACTATCAACAGCGCGCTCACAGCAAAGAGAGCCATCTTCGCCGCCGACACCACCAATCCGAGCATTCTTTTCGACGTGCCGACAACCTACAGCAAAAGCGCCATTACACTTCTGATGCTGCGAAGTGAGATAGGCGCCGACGCGTTCCAAAAAGGCACCCGCGCCATTCTCGAAAAATTTGGCAATGGTTTTGCCACCATCGACGATGCGCGGCAATGCTTTGAGGCTGCGGCCGACACATCGCTCGCCGATTTCTTCAATCGCTGGATTCACGGCATCGGCTATCCAATCTACAAAATCACATCCGACCAAAAAGGCGCTGACAATGTGACCATCACCATCAAACAAACCACAAGCCACCCGTCGGTGAAATTCTATCCGTTGCACGTAACTGTCAGGCTGATAGGCGGCGACAACGAAAAAGATGTTCGGCTTTACAACACCGAGCCTGTGCAGCAGTTTGTTGTGCCAGTCGGGTTCAAGATTGAAAATGTGATATTCGACCCCGAGCGTGAAATCCTTTGCAAATGGTCGTACAAGCGGTGAGCCGATTTAAAGTTTAAACCATTATATTTGCGCCTTGCGTAAACAGCAATGAACAAGGCAAAAAAGAAAAACCGATTATCGGAACGCTACCGGATAGCGATTCTTAACGACCGCACGCTCAAAGAGTTGTGGTGTGCGGTGCTGTCGCTGCGCAACCTGATTATTGTTGTCAGTCTTGCGGTGCTGCTGCTTGTGGGCATTGGCATTGTGATGGTCAACTTCACGCCGCTGCGCCAGTATGTGCCCGGCTACCCGTCGGCTAACGAGCAACAGATGCTGGTAGATAATTTCCTGAAAGTCGATTCGCTCGAAAGGGCAATGTCGCAGGGTGAGCTCTACTTCGACAACCTGCACAGCATACTTGTCGGGAAAAACACCAAGAGCCATTTTATTGACAAAGATTCTATTAAAAAGATTGACAACAAAATAGCACCCATCAAGCTCGACTCGTCGCTCTACCGGCAAATCGATGATGACCAGCTCAACGTGCACTACATTGAAGATGAAACGGTGTTGCCCACCGTGTTGAGCACCATCAAAATGCATTTCTACTGCCCGCTTAAGGGCGACATCACCAATCCGCACTCGCCTGAAACGGGCCACTACGGAATCGACATTGTGTCGAACGCCAAAGACCCCATTCTGTCGGTGCTCGATGGAACGGTGATTATGGCCGGATGGACGCTCGAGGCGGGATATGTGATTGTGGTTCAGCACAGGAACAATATTGTGTCGCAATACAAGCATAACTCATTTCTGCTCAAAAAGATAGGCGACCACGTTCGGGCTGGCGAGCCGCTTGGCATCATTGGCAACACGGGCGAGTACACCACCGGGCCGCACCTGCATTTTGAGTTGTGGCAGAACGGCACGCCGCTCAATCCAACCGACTACATAATTTTCTGATACATAATGACTAAACATATTGCAATTCTTGGTTCGACAGGCTCAATCGGCACACAGACACTCGACGTGGCACGCGCCCACACCGACAAACTCACGGTTGAGGTTCTGACAGCCGGACACAACGCAAAACTGCTTATTGAGCAGGCGCGCGAGTTCAAACCGAACGCCGTGGTTATTGCCGACGAGACGAAGTACGCCGAGGTGCGCGAGGCTCTGGCCGACCTTGACATCAAAGTCTGGACTGGCTCGAAAGCCATTGAGGACGTGGTGCAAATGAGCACTGTTGACACTGTGGTGACCGCAATGGTGGGCTATGCCGGTCTGTCTTCGACAATAAAGGCCATTGAGGCGGGAAAGAACATCGCCCTTGCAAATAAGGAGACGCTTGTGGTGGCTGGCGAACTGATTACCGAACTTGTTGCAAAACACAAAGTTAAGGTGACACCGGTTGACTCGGAGCATTCGGCCATCTTCCAATGCCTGGTGGGCGAGCCGGAGGTTGAGAAACTGATTATCACCGCTTCGGGCGGACCGTTCCGCACCAAAAGCATCGACGAACTGCGCACCGTGACGCCGCAACAGGCGCTGAAGCACCCCAACTGGAATATGGGCGCAAAAATCACCATCGACTCGGCATCAATGATGAACAAAGGCTTGGAAGTGATTGAGGCTCACTGGCTTTTCGGCATTCCGTATGAGAAGATTGAGGTGACGGTTCATCCGCAGTCAATCATCCACAGTATGGTGCAGTTCATCGACGGCAGCGTGAAGGCGCAAATGGGCCTGCCCGATATGCGTCTGCCCATCCAATACGCGCTGAGTTACCCCGACCGCTGGCCATCGACGTTTGGCCGCATCGATTTTAAGAATCAGCAGCCGCTGACATTTGAGGCACCCGATTTGGAGAAGTTCCGCTGTCTGGCGCTGGCCTACGAGGCTCTGGGCAAGGGCGGAAATATGCCGGCCATTATGAACGCCGCCAACGAGGTGGCCGTGGCCGCCTTCCTGAAGGAGCGCATCGGATTCCTTGACATTGCCGCAACCATCGAACGGACAATGCACGCCATCGCCTTCGTCGGCAAACCAACCTACGAGGATTATGTGGCAACCGACCGCGAGGCACGGAGGTTTGCGGAGGGGTTGGTTTGAGAATTAGGAATTAGAATTTAGGAGTTATAAATTTATAATTTTTGCGCAGAAAAACAGCCGATATGAGTGCAGAAACAGACACCAACAAATTGTCTTTCAATAACCTATTCGACACGGTATCAAGCCTTGATAAGGCTTTTGCCGACAATACCGCAAAGGCTATCAATAGGAATATTACTGCCCGTAACTGGCTGATTGGCTATTATATAGTTAACTTTGAGCAAAACGGTAGCGACCGCGCAAAATACGGAGCCAAAACACTTCAAACATTGGCCGAAAGGCTCAATTCGCGTTCGCTGTCGTATCGTAATTTGAAACTTTACCGACAATTCTTTTTGGAGTTTCCGTCATTGGCTCAACCGATTAGCGATTATGTTATACAAGAATTTGGAAATGAACAAAATACAATTGGGCAACCGCTGGTTGCCCAATTGGAAAGCGGTGAAATGCCTATTTGGCAATCATTGATTGCCAAATCTGAAAATAATCCAATATCAATTTGGCAACCGCTGGTTGCCAAATTGGATTCGGACTTACAAATCCCTGCTGATAAACTATTTAGCCGATTATCGTTCACTCATTTCTCGCTCATTATGGGCGTTGAAAATCCTTTGGCCCGAGTCTTTTATGAACTCGAGACAATGAAAGGTGTTTGGACAAAGCGCGAACTCAAACGGCAAATCGACACCAACTATTTTGAACGCAGCGGAATTAGCAGCAATCCCGCCAAAATGAGCCAATATGTGCAGAACAAGGCCGAACAGATGTCGCTTGCCGAAACCATAAAATCGCCTTACGTTTATGATTTTTTGGGGCTGAAAGACACCGAGATAATTGAAGAAGACGAACTTGAGCAGGCGCTTATCGACCACCTTGAGGAGTTTATGCTCGAATTAGGCACAGGCTTTTGCTTCGAGGCCCGCCAAAAACGCATTCTCGTCGATGACGAATACTACTTCTGCGACCTTGTCTTCTACAACCGCATTCTAAAGTGCCACGTGCTTATCGACCTGAAAGCCGTGCGGCTCAGATACGACGATGTGGCACAGATGAATCTCTATCTGTCGTACTTTAAGCACAACGTTATGCAGCCCGACGACAATCCGCCTGTCGGAATTCTGATGTGCACCGAAGCCGGCAAAGAACTTGTGCAATATGCCACCGATGGTATCGACGACAACCTGTTTGTCACGAAGTATCGTTTGAACCTGCCCGTGGAATCAAAACTCACGCAATGGCTCAAAAACGAAATCAAGAATTTTGCCAATGCCCAACCGAAACTGAATAATAGCAACAATTTAAATAACTAATACTATGAACACCAACCTTTTCAAAACCACTATCGCCGCTTTGGCACTTTTGGTTGCTTTCAACTCTTGCAAAGAAGAAGATAATGGCCGACTTATCACAAATGATGAATTGGAACAATTAGTTCTAATGGAAGACGGATTTGTGGCAACTTCACTTGAAGATTTGTGGTTCCTTAATTGGGAAGAATCAAATTCACCATTTGGATATATGATTGTCGACTATTATTTGGGAACAAGTCCGGATAATATGGAAGAAGGAATTAGAAAGGAAGAAATTGTACCATATATCAAATACTATTGGAAAGTGCGTTTATGGGATTCGGAATTGCTTCAAGATGGTCATCACCAATATGATCCTACTTTTGAATATGCGGAAACCGAACCCCGTTCATTTTATTATATTCCAACCCCGACAAAGATTGAGTTGCATAATGTTGAAGGCGATTGGGCGACAGTTTTAAAATGGGAGCATAACGATATGTTTGAAGATGCACAGGTTACAATGACACCCAACAAAGACTGCAACTATGACAAAAATCCCATTAAAGTGCCTAAGGGACAGGATTCGTGCTACATTTCAGCCGGCACATTGGGCAATCAGAAATATCAGATTTACCATAGTTGGTGGGACGAGGCTAATGGGAAATATTATGAGCCTGTTATTTATGAATTCAAGTTGACAATTAATTGCAATATCAACGGCGATATTGTTCCTGTTCCCATATCAACAAAAGGAATTTTCTTGAATACTGACGGTTATGTTGCTGATAGTAACTATAATGTTTATCGTTATGAAAAAATTGGAAACAAAATATGGATGCAAGATGATATACGTGCTGAATTAGATTCCATAGACGATTGGGGACGAGCTGTTTGCAAAACAATTACACTGAAATCCGGTCTTAAAATGAAGGTTTACACCGATTATGCACTTAAATATAGTGATATCTTAATACCTGAGGGGTTTCATTTGGCTTCGGACGATGATTGGCAAGATTTGGAATCACATTTTGGTATTGAACGAACAAATATTAGTTCGTATTATCATGGGATAAATTATCTTGATATGTATTTAGACACAACCATGCCTGAGTGGTGGCGTGGGCGAAAAGATTGGGATTTATATGATATATATGTTGGAGAAGAAACAAACATAAGAGATTATTTGATTTTTGATAATGAATGGCAAGATTATAGAGACTCAACTAAAACGCTGAAGGGGAGTCATATATTTAATGCGCACCCTGTGAGTATACCGTGGTATCAAGAATGGGATTACGGTAATGCGGAATTCTATAAAGGTAAAGCTGTCTGCTTTTTGACAAGTACCAAATATAAAAATGAACCTGTCATAAGATTATTAAGTAACGTTAGTAGAGGTATTGGACGAATGGTGACTGACAAAACGGGGAGAGAATGTGAGTTTTATTTATATCGTTGTGTAAAAGATGAGTAACTATGAAGAAATCAAGCCCAACCGCGAGAATTTGCGAGGGGCAGATTTGAGATTTAGAAGTTAATGAATTACGAGACAACACACATAGTATGGACGCACTGCGTGCGTTCATTGTCCGTAGTCGAATCATTTTCGTCAGATAAGCTTCGACGGCTGTCAGAGGAATGTTTTCCATCCAATCTTGCTCAATATGCTGCTTCATCGACACGCGCAGCCCTTTCATACCTGGCGTATTAGCATCAACACACTTTTATGAGCGAATAAATCAGAAAAGCCGCATTTTTATGAGGATACGCTCTGCGTTTGCACATTACGCTTTACTCAAAAAAAATATCATATTTGCACTATAAAACAAAGGCGGCGATTGCCGAATTTCAAAAAAGCTAACTGCTTGTGTAACAATTAGTCGTTCATTCAGTAAATCAATTAAACAATAAATAATAAATGGAAACATTAATCCGCATTGCACAACTGCTTTTGAGCCTGTCTATTCTGGTGATATTCCACGAGTTCGGGCATTTCATCATCGCGAAAGCGTTCAAAACAAGAGTCGAGAAGTTCTATCTGTTCTTCGACCCGTGGTTCTCGCTCTTCAAGTTCAAGCCGAAAAACAGCGACACGGAGTACGGCATTGGCTGGCTGCCGCTGGGCGGCTACGTGAAGATTGCCGGAATGATTGACGAGAGTATGGACAAGGAGCAAATGGCTCTGCCGCCCAAACCCGACGAGTTCCGCTCGAAACGGCCGTGGCAGCGGCTGCTGATTATTGTGGCGGGCGTGGTTTTCAACCTGATAATGGCAATGGGCATCTACGCCGGAATACTATTCACGTGGGGCGAGGAGTATCTGCCCACCGAGAATATGAAGTACGGCATTGTGTGCGATTCGGTGGCGCTGCGCTCGGGCCTGCAGAACGGCGACAAGGTTATCAGTGTGGACGGGGAGCGGGTTGAGAAGGCCACAGCCATCACGGCCTACATTCTGCTGAACGAGTCGAAGACCATTCAGGTGGAGCGCGACGGCCAAGTGCTTGACATTCAGATTTCTGACAGCATCATCCCGCATCTGCTCAAGGGCGGCACGTTCATTTCGCCGCGGTTCCCGTTTGTGGCGGGCAGATTTGTGAAAGGCTCGGCTGCCGAAGCCGCCGGAATTCAGGTGGGCGACCAAATTGTGGGCATCGACACCATCAGGACTGAATATTTCGACGAGTTCCGCGCCACCATTGCCAATTACAAGAATTCGACGGTGAATATCAATGTGATACGCGACGGACAGGAACAATCGTTTGCCGTCAGCATCGACTCAACCGGGCTGATTGGCGTTCAGGCGAGCACCGACGGCATCTTCGAGTTGCGCAAGAAGGAATACGGCTTTTTTGCTGCCATTCCGGCCGGAGCCAAAAAGGCTTTTGTGGTGGCTCGCGACTATCTGAAACAGTTCAAACTGATTGTGAAGCCCGAAACCAAAGCCTACGAGTCGCTTGGCGGATTCATCGCCATTGGCAAGATTTTCCCCGGCACGTGGGACTGGTACTCGTTCTGGAGTATGACAAGTTTCTTAAGCATTATGCTGGCCGTGCTCAACATTCTGCCCATCCCGGCTCTCGACGGCGGCCACGCGCTCTTCATCATCATTGAAATGGTGACGCGCCGCAAACCGTCGGACAAGGTTATGGAAGTGGCGCAGTACATCGGCTTTGCACTGCTGCTGGCACTGCTCATCTATGCCAATGGAAATGATATTGTGAAACTCTTTAGGTAGGAGTTAGAATTTAGGAATTAGGATTTAGGAGTAGATAATTAACAATTTAATGGAATTGGTTGAGATAGTTTAGAAGGTTGAGAAGGTTTAGAAACTCAACTTTCTAAACAGCAAAAGCACTAAACCTTCTAAACTTTAAACCTGTTAAACAGCGAAGCCCCCGATAGCTATCGGGATCAACCTTTAAACAATTCACCGATAAAACAACAATCTAAACATTTACCCCTTAACTCTCACCTTTGACAATGCCGCAACGATTCGACCATAGCGTTGACCAATATATTGAGGAGCACACCACAGCCGCGAGCCCGCTGCTTAACGAACTTGAGCGGCAGACGTACGTGAAAATCCTGCGTCCGCAAATGGTGGCGGGGCACCTTCAGGGCAAGGTTCTGGAAATGCTCTGCCGAATGATTCGGCCGCAGCGCGTGCTCGAGTTGGGCACCTTTACGGGATATTCGGCCCTGTGTATGGCCGCCGGAATGCCCGAAGGCTCGGTGCTGCACACCATCGACGTGAACGACGAACTGGAGGATTTCACCCGCTCGTTTCTCAATCGCAGCCCCTACGCCGACCGCATTGTCTATCACCTTGGCGACGCGCGGCAGATTGTTCCCACGCTGGGCGGCGGTTTCGATTTGGTTTTCATCGACGCCGACAAGCGCGAATATCCCGAATATTACGATTTGATTATCAACGAAGTGCGCACTGGCGGCTTCATCATTGCCGACGACGTGCTCTGGTACGGCAAAATCAACGGCGACACCCCGCCCGCCGACGCCCACACGCACAGCCTTCAGCAGTTTAATGACACCGTACACGCCGACCCGCGAGTTGTGAATGTTCTGTTCCCGATTAGGGATGGGCTGATGGTGATGCAGAAGGTTGGGGAATAAAAAAAGAGACTGCCATCGTTGTATTCGAGCAATCTCTTTTGTCGCGTTTACGGTCGTAAACTTTCTTCGATTTCACAATCCGCAGCGGCCGCGTCGATATCAGCTTGCCGTGCTGCGCGATTTCCCGTTCCCTGTCGGCCTTTTTAACGGCGTTTAGGTAATCGAGAAACCTTGGTTTTTCTTTCTTACCCATTGCTTTATGATTTTTTGGTTACGGGGCAAAGGTAATTATTTAGAATAAGGTTTAAAGAGTAAAGATGCCACCCCAATAAAAAGCCAACTACATAAGCATCAGCCTTCATTCAGATTATTTCCAATTACCCAATTCTCAAACTTCCTATTCCCTTCATTCCTTCTTCGGTTCCAACTTCAACCGATACGGCTCGGTGGTTGATTTGGCGCTGAAGAATCCGAGCGCGCCATTGCTGACATTGGTGTAAATGTTGGCTGGCGGGCCTTGCAGGATTGTGCTGTTGCCGAATGTTTCGTCGCTCATATCCTTAATGAACTGACGGTATTCGGGACTAATCGAGAATAAATCGAACCGCGCTTCGGGCCTTGGCGGAATCGAGTCTTCGTTGGCATCGCATATCTGAATATCCTTGAAAACCCCGCAACCGTCGTACATACTGCCAGCATAGGCCCACTTAACATCTTCAAAATTAGAGTTATAGCACGAATCGTTGAAGTAAACGTAAATCATATAGCAATCATCGACGCCCTTCTGCTCGGTGAACGAAGCGTAGAAGAAATAGTGGTATTGGGGCAAAGTCAGGCCGTATTCCTCGTTGACGTACTCGTAATAAATTGTGTCGAAGCGGTTTGGAATAGGCATATGGTCCACGGCGGTGTAGGTCTCGCCGTTGGTCAACTCTATGTTGAGCGTATAGGTGCGGCCTGGCACGCCGCGAGCCGAAGAATCGGTCCAGTAGGTGCCGTCGTTGTCGTCATCGGTCAGGACAAGAGTCTGCACGCCGTCGGAAATGGTCACCTTGGCGCCCAACTCGGCTGGTGCGGGCTGGTTGTAGAAATAGGAAGTGGAACGTGTGAGCCGCACGCTGTAGGGGCCTGGCTCGTTGGTAATCTCACCAGCAACCACCAGGCGGTTGTTTTCGCCTTCGTTCAAATCAATGTCGATTCCTTCGGTGCAGGCGGTGGCGAAAGTGAGAGATAAAATGCCGATTGTGAGTATGTTACGGTTCATCTTTTTTGGTGAATTGGTGAATTGGTGAATCGGTGAATCGGTGAATTGTTTAAAGGTTTAAAGTTTAACTGGTTTAAATGCTTCGCTGTTGATTTTTTTGCGTTATCATCTGATTTCTTTAAAAGAACGTCTGAAAGACGTGATTTGCATAACCGGCCGCAAGCGTAGCGCAGCCGCCGGTAGCAATACAAGGAAACCTACACTCTGAAAGAGTGAACCCGCTTAAGTTCAGTCTTTCAGACTGTCTACCCATAGTTTCGATACCACGGGTTACGCTTCGCTCACCCGCGGTTATGAAAATATTGTCTTTCAGACAAATACCAAAGTATACAATATCAGTTGCATTTTGAGCCATCACCCTTTTTGTAAAATCTCAATCAAAAAATAGCAAAGCCGCAGTTAACTACGGCCTTGCGTCGTTCAAATTAATAACCAATTATCATCGGTTTCACCAAACATTCAGTTATTCAATTCTTCTCTCATTCAGTCCTTCAATCCTTCAGTCATCGGCTTGCCGTCTTTCTTATCGTTCACAATATCAAACTCGTATGTGTCGTATGAGCGGGCCGAGAAGTAGCCCAAACCATTGGGTTTCTCCTTGTCTTTATTAATAATATTGGTGCAGACGTTGGCTGGCGGACCGGAGAAAAGTCCGGTTTGGCCAACTGTTTCGGTGTAAAGCTGGCTCACGAAGTTATAATAGCCAATGCTGATAGTCACTAAATCGCAGCGGACGTGCGGGTTGTGCGGGATTGAATCCTCGTCGTGAGCGCAGAAAAGAACATCCTCAAAGTGTCCGCAACCGTCCATATAACTGGCGGTGCTGGCATACAGAACATCATCGAACGTCGGGTTCCACAATGTATCGTTGAAATAGTAATAAATCAGATACTTATCGTCAAAATATGGCTTTTCGGTGAAGGTGGTGTAGAACCAATAGTAGTACGAGCCTATATCAACACCATATTGCAGATTGGTGTACTCGTAATACACTGTGTCAAAGGTGTTTGGCGCAATCAGTTCGTCAACAGCCTCATACTCTTCGCCGTCCTTCAGTTTAATGTTCAAAGTGTAGAATCGGCCTGGCACGCCGTAAACATCGGGTGCGGTCAAGTAGTTGCCCGTGCTGTCGTCGTAGGTGAGCGGGAAAACGTTGCCCTCGCTGTCACTAATGGTGACAATGGCGTCCTTTTCGGGTGTGGCAGGCTGGTTGTAGAAGTACGACGTTGAGCGCGTCAGGCGGACACTGTGCTGCATTGTGTCGGTCGATATGTAGCCTTCAACCACAAGACGGTTGTTCTCGCCCTCGTTCAGGTCAATGTCGATTTTTTCGGTGCAGGCAGTGCCGAAAATCGCACTTAAAATGCCTATTGTCAATATATTGTGTTTCATCGCAGTTTAGAATTTGAAGTTATAGGTAACCGAAGGGAAAATGCTGAACATATAGAGTTTTTCAGCGGTCATCACCGACGGGTCGTGCTCGTCCTGCTCAAACATTATGCTTGCCGCATTGTGGCGGTTGTAAACGTTGTAGATTGACAGGTTCAGATTCTGCTCGAGCCAGGGGCGGCCTTTGCGCTCGACGGTTTTCAAGTCGAAGGTGGCCGAAAGGTCCAAACGGTGGAAGTCGGGCAGGCGCAGTTTGTTGCGCTCGGCGTAAACTGGGGCAATCACACCGTTGTACTCGAAACGCCCCGTGGGCAAGGTTCGCGGCGCGCCAGTTGAGTAAACCCAGTTGAGCGACAGGTGCAGACGCGGCAGCACATCGTAGGTTGCCACCACCGACAGGTCGTGCGGTTTGTCGTAGTTCGACGGGTAATACTCGTTGTTGTTGATTGTCTCAACCTTGGTGAAGGTGCGCGAATAGGTGTAACTAATCCAGCCCGTGAATCGGCCTTCCTGCTTCTTCAGCATCAGTTCAAGACCATACGAATAGCCCTGGCCTGTGCGGATTTGCGTTGCAATGTCGTCGCTGACAAACATATCGGCGTGGTCTTTGAAATCGACCACATCGTACATCTTCTTATAATATGTTTCGGCCGAGAAGGCGTACATATCGTTCTGTGTGTTTTGGAAATAGCCCAGCGAAACCATACGGCAGCGTTCGGGTTTAACGTTGGGGTTGCTGGCAAACCACGAGTCGATAGGCAGCGGCGACATTGTGTTGCTGGCCAGGTGCACATACTGATAGGTCTGCTGGAAATTGGCCTTCAGGCTGGCCTTGTCGGTAAGACGCCAGTTGACCGAAATGCGCGGCTCAAGCCCCTTGTAGGTGTTGAAGACGCCCTTTGTGTGGCGGGTGGTATCGACGGCATTGTAATTCTCGTCGAGATTCACCACTTCGGCCTTGCCAAAATTCTGGAACATCGACAGGCGCAGGCCGTAGTCAACATCAATGATTCCGCCGATTTTGGTCTCGTGCGTCACGTAGGCGGCGTACTCGAGCGAGTTGTTGTGCTGCGAAACGTTCTTCATATAATTCGGACTGTTGGCGCCAGCCTTCACAATGAACGGCGTGAACTTGTGGTAAGTGAGTTGTCCGCCCGTTTTCAGCGTATTCTGCGGCGTGGCGAAGAAGGTCACATCGGCCTTTGCGTTCCAGTCGCGGATTGACGATTCCCAACGGGTGTCGCTCTCTTCCAAACCATACATAAAGTGCGAGTAGATAACCGACAGGTTTGAGAACAGACGGTCGCTGAACAAGTGGTTATAACGTGTTGTGAGTGTGCGGTTTCCGTAGTCAATCTGCATCACGCCAGCGTAGTTCATCACATCGCGGCCAAAGTAACCCGAAGCAAACAAGCGGTTGTTGTCGTTCACGCGGAAGTTGACTTTGGCGTTCATATCGTAGAAGTAAAGTTTGGTGTCGTCGGGAATCTGGTCGCGGTAGAGCGGGAAGAAAATGTCCATATACGAGCGGCGCCCCGACACAATGAACGAGCAGCGGTCCTTCAGAATCGGGCCATCAATAGTCAGACGGCTCGAGAGCAGACCAATGCCGCCGTTCACGCCGAACTTCTGCGGGCTGCCTTCCTTCATTCGCACGTCGAGCAACGACGACAGGCGGCCGCCGTACTCTGCGGGTATTCCGCCCTTGTAGAATTTCACATCTTTCAAGGCATCGTTGTTGAACACCGAAAAAATGCCGAACAGGTGGGCGGCATTGTAAACGGTGGCTTCGTCGAGCAGCATCATATTCTGCCCCGTGCCGCCGCCGCGCACGTTGTAGCCGATAAATCCTTCGCCCGAAGTGCCGACGCCAGGCAGAAACTGAATGCTCTTGATAACATCGGTCTCGCCGAACAGCGCGGGAATGCTCTTAATGGTGGCAATCTGCAGTTTTTCCATTCCCATATCGGGGTTCATCAGATTGCGGTTGAGTTTCTCGCCCTTCACGTCCACTTGAGCAATCTCGGTTGTGGCCGTTTCAAGGCTAAAGTTCACCTTGATGTTCTGTGAGAGACTGATTCTCTTTGTCACGGGCGTGTAGCCGATGAATTGCGCCACCAGTTCGTAGTCGCCATCGGCCACCGTCAGGCTGTAGAAACCGTAAGTGTTGGTGGTTGTTCCCGAGCCCAACTCTTTAATGTAAACTGTCGCGCCAATCAGTTCTTCGCCCGTCGACGCGTCCGACACCGTGCCGCTAATCGTGTGTTTCCCTTGCGGGGATGCTATTGCAAGTTGCTGTGGCACTGCTGTTTTTGCTGTCAGCGCGCAAATGCCCAACAGCCAGATAATTTTCTTCATTTTGTTAGTTTTATTTTTTTTCACGCTCTAATGATGCGGAAAACATCAAAAGGTTGCAGTGGGTTGCGATTTTTTTTCGATTTTTTTTGCGGGCGCAAAGGTATATGATTTTGGAACACACAAAAAAGGCGTCCGACTACAGATTTCAGACTGCAGAAATAAAAAATGTAAGGTATGAAAAGTGGCTGTTCTCTGCCGTTTCCAATGTCGGCTAATCCGCCTTTGTATAGAGCCAGGCGTTGCTGTAATCTTCTTTCGCTCTGATACGGCGCAATTCGTGAAGTGCGATCACTTTGTCGCCATAAACGCCCAGCGATACTCTGTAAAGATTATCAGTTTCAATGATTTCCGAATCGAAACCTGCTTTTTTGTACTTCTTCACATATTTTTCAGCATTAGCGCGGTCTTTGAAACTGCCGCCAATAATGTAGAAAATTCCACTTTGTATCCGCTTATTTTTCTGAACTTTAGTGGTTTGACTCGAAGTCTCGTTATAAAACAAGGCGGCCCGTTTGTCGGTCGATGCTTCGATGGCGTAATCAACTGACTGTGCGGGAATGGTAGCCGATATGGTATCTTCAATTGGCTGATTGACCGGCATTGACACCGGAACTGTCTCGGTCTGCTGATACTGTCTGTAGAAGGGAATAATCCCCACCAAAACCGCTATTGGAACAACAACGGCCGCGTAACGCAGCACTTTTTTTGTGTCGATGACTGGCATTTTTCTGATATTATCGTTGTTGATGACTGTCTCTGGTTGCGATTGGTAACTCAACGGCGGAAAACGGAACGAGCACAAACCATAAGATTCGGTGAGCAGATTCTCTGTCAGTTGCGGCTCAAAGGTTAAGGCAGAATCATCGCTATAGCGGAAAAAGCCGATGCCTTCCAACTTCAGCGTGTTGCCTTTTTCAAGCATAATCCACGCTTCGTCAACACTCTGCGCCACCAGCTGCGCCGCTTCATCATAGCCAACACCCAACTGCTCGGCAACACTGCTGATGAGCAATCCGTCGTTATGCGACAGGCTGCTGTTGAACACAATCTTTTTCGATGGCGGATAGAATGTATGGCTCGACTCGTTGTGAACGGCATCCTGATAGTTGGCCACAAAACCGCCAAAACCCGGTACAATCACACAATCGTGCGACAGCAGAAGTTGAACGATATATTGGCCTAAATCGAGCATACTTAATGTTTTGCCAACAAATTTATATTTTTTCTCAGTCGTAGCAACAAAAAAAAGAGCTCTTACAGAGCCCTTTTTATCATTATTAGAATTTCGGTTTCGTCTTGTAATGAGCGAGCCAGAAGTCCCAAATCACACCGGCGCTGGCGCCCACCGATATAAGACTGGCGCGGTCCACGCGGTCAGAGTGCAGCGTGCCGTTGTATTTGCGGTCCGATGTCAGGATCGGCTCTATCGACTCTTTGTGCAGATTGGTCAGGCAGTAGCTGAAGTTGATGCCTGCGTAGGCTCGCAGCGATTTGGTAAACTTGTATGTTGCACCACCTTCGAGCACTATCGAGAAATTGACAGGGTTCAGTTTGCATTTGCCTTTCTCTTTGTCGGCTTCAACGGTCGAGAAACCGTATTTTCTCATCTCGGTAGCTGGCAGATTTCTGATTTCGACATTCAGATTGTTGCCTTTAAGGTCGGTGAACTCGGCGCTGGTCTCGTAGACGCCGCTCATCAGCTTG
>JAFXQB010000010.1 GCA_017527435.1 Salinivirgaceae bacterium | reverse complement strand
GTCGGATGTCAGCGACTGCTACGACAGCAAGTTCCGGCTCTACGATTTCCCGCAGGGCACTACATGGCGCGTGCGCGTGCGCGGCGAGTGCAAGGGTGACCTTGTGGCTGATTGGTCACCGTGGACCGATTTCAGCATTGACCCGCCCGGAACACCGCCCACTAACGATGAGTGCCCCGACTGCGGCTGCGACGACGGGCCGGCAAAACGCAACATTGAAAACTATGAGCTGAAGGAGCTGCAGCCCGGCGACACCATTGTGAACCGCACCGGCCGCACACGATTCATTGTGCTCTCGGCCAATGCCACCGGCGAAGATGTCTACAGCGGACAGTTCTACCTGTGGCTCGAGCTGTGGAGGACCAAGGTGCGCTGCGACTACACCGACCTTAAGGTTAACACCGACGGCGTGATACTCGACGGCAGTTGGCGTAGCGTGCACAACGACGGCCTGATGGTGAACCCCGCAACCGTGGCCGAAAATATTCAGAACATTAGAAACGGCATAGCAAACGCCACCTTCGACAACTCGATAAGCGACACCATAAAACTCGGTTATGCCGTTCAAACCATCTACAAGGACGAGAACGGCCGATACATTGCCATTTTGGAAGACGGCTCTGAGCATGACCTTACGCAGGACCTGAGCACAGCCAACAAAACCATGGTTGAGGACTCGCAAGGAAACAAGATGGTTGTCACCGGCGACCAGCAGCTGATGAGCGCAGAGCAGTACCACAACACCGGCAAGAACAACACGCTCATTAAGAGCGACAACGAGCGCAAAGACAAGCAGATAGCCGCAAGCGGCGATGTTGTCTTCATGCCGAGCAGTGCGCAAACCTACGGTTTTGATGCTTACGATGCTTCCACCAACAACCATCCCGAAATCTACCCGCCGCTTGAAGGCGGCAGCTACCGCCCGGCCTATAAGAGCGTGGCGCAGTGGCAGCAGGACAAGGTTGCCGCCGACCCAATGCAAGGTGTAACCTTCCGCAACCAGATGGGCGTGCCATACGCCACCACCAGTGGCGACATAATCCTGCGCGGTGAGCCGCAGCCCGGCGAAACGCCCGTTTATGCCCATGTGGCCGAAACCGACAGCACCACAAAAGTGGTTGGCAAACTCAACCTGCTCACCTTTGAGCCGCGCGAGATAAACGTCTGCCTTGTGCCTGTGAATGGCGCAACTCCGCCAAACGCACAAACTCTTGAAAAAGAGCTGAATAAGATTTTCAAACCCGCCGTGGCAAGCGTTAAACTCAGCACTCACAGCGGCATAACCATTGATTACGCCGACGGCAGCGGCTTTGTGCACGGCGGCAGCGGCCCGCTCACCGTTTACAGCAACGATGAGAAAGCCGCCATAAACGCCCTGACCGATGCCAATGACGACACCTACTATCTGTTTTTAGTAAAAAACGTTACCAAGCTCGATGCCGACGGCAACCGCACCATTGTCTCGGGTTACATGCCCGTAGGCTACCAGCACGGCTTCATTTTTGAGCAGTTTGATGTTGCGCGCACCATTGCCCATGAGCTCTCGCACGGCGCCTTTGCCCTGCACCACACCTTCTCGGCCAATACAGAGAGCTTCCGCGCTGACGAAGGCACCACCACCAACCTTATGGACTACACCGAACATGGCACCACCCTAAACCACAAGCAGTGGACTTGGATGCACGAAAACCATGGCAAGGGGCTGTTTGGATTCTTGGCGGATGAGAGTGAGGGGGAATGGACCACCGACGGGCATTATTATCTGTTTACGTACTTGGGTATGTTGATGGGAATGAAATATAAACAGGCAGAAGAGTTGGGTAGGTATGCGGAAAAACCAGATTCTTATGTGATTTCTGAAGAAGATATATCGAATGGATATGTTGTGATTGAGGGAAAGCGCATTACATTAAGTGAATCCCAAAAACAAGCAGGTAATATGTTGGAGAATACAACATGGACAATAGGAGGATTACAGCAACTCTACCATGCACTCACGGGAGGTTATCATGGTGTAGAACTCGCAGCAACAGCCTATGCCATTTTTCATAAAGATGATTTGGGTTTCACTAACGATTACACACAATATCTATTGCATAGGTTTGGTGATGTTTATGCCCATTTTGATATCGAAAACGACGCAAAAGGACTTGATGATGACGTTTCTTTGTCAGAATACATTAGTGCTTTTGATACATTTATTAAAAATGAAGTGACTCTCGTAGATGAAGGAAATATGATAATTGAAAAGGAAGGTAAGATATACTCGCCATTTGATTCAATAGAGACAAAAAAGAAAATTGTTAAATCTGTACTTGCGGCAAGTTCATGTATAGTTAGAGCCAATCCTTTATATTATGGTGGAGAAGATATAAGTGAAGCGGTAAATTCATTGTTTCTATCGAACAATGAATTACAGCGAAAAATTCTACAATACCTACCTAATGCTGCTCAAAATTCATATAGGATGTATGGAACTGAAAACATATGCAATACATTTACGTTTGGACATACTTTTGATGGAGGTAAACCTGATGAAATAATTCGTCGTCCAAAATTATTTATGCTTTATGTAAAGCATACGTTGGAGTTAATGAAACTTGCAAAGTTAGTAGCCGAAGATAAAGATACAGCAAACGCTATGGAATCGGTAAGGAGTATTGTCAATTGGGGAGTTAAACAAGATGACAAGTCTGCTCGTTTGGACGGAATATTTGCCTTGCAAATAGCGTTGCTTAATGGTGATAAAACTTTTAAAATTCCAATTAAATGGTTGTCTGTGAATTTGAATTTAGCGGGTTTATTGTATTATGATGTTCTTAAAAAGTCAATGTTCGGCACAGTCCGTAATTCATTTAATAATGATGCTAATACCCAAAGATTAATACTTGAAGATTACAGCAAATCTCAAAATATTGAAATACGATTTGAAAACAAAGACACATATTGGTTAGGAACGATTAATAGATGATTATATGGCCGAATTAAAAAACACAATTAATAAAGTTGTTACATGGGAGATAATCCTTGCTATAATTGGATTTATACCGCTCTTAGGGAATTATACTTTTCAAATAGAAATTCTATTATTTATTATGTTTTACTATTTGTCAATGAGAATTATATTGATATTTAAGAGAAACATTAACGATTATATCTATACAATAAAGTATATTTCTTTTTTACCTATAGATATACCTATACCTATTCTATTCTTTGTCGGAATGATAGTAGGAGGAAGTAAAATCTCACAAAAAGAAATATATAGCCTTATGACGGCGTACATGCTATATATGATAATTATTTCAATCACAATTAAAATTATTTTATTCAGAAGACTGAACAAATTGAAACCTAATGATAACACAGATGTCAAAGTGCAATAAAAATCAGTGAAATCCATTAAATCTGCGTCATCTGCGTTCAAAAAAACTATGTTGTTAGCCTTGCGGGTTTATATTGGGTGCACCGCCTGTAGAGACGCGGCGCGCCACGTCTCTACAGGCGGTGAGGTGATGGTGCGGCATAGAAAAATCTGTGTTCCCGATAGTTATCGGGAATGCGTTAAAAAAGGCTGAGGCGCTGCGCGGTAAAGTTGTTATTTGAGTGCAAAAAGGTATATTTGCATTAAAGGGGTCGAATTCCACCCCTTTAACATTTGATTTCGATGGATTAAGAAATATATTTTGATACGAGCAATCTACTATGGCAAAAATCAACGTTCAAGACACAGAGATAACAGTGCTGTCGGTTGACGACCAAGATTACATATCACTGACCGATATGACCAACGCAAAAGATGGCGAAAGCCGCGCTGCCGACATTATAAAGAATTGGATACGAAACCGATATACCATAGAATATCTTGGCACGTGGGAGCAAATTCACAACCCCAATTTTAAAGTGGTCGAATTTGACCACTTTAAATCGCAGGCAGGTTTGCCAAGTTTTGTAATGAGCGTGTAGGAGTGGATTGATGCTACCAATGCGATAGGCATAATCGTGAAACGCGGGAAGTACGGCGGCACATACGCTCATCGTGACATAGCGTTTGAATTTGGGTCGGCAATAAGTGTACCATTCAAATTATACCTTATTGAAGAATTCCAGCGCCTTAAGGCCGACGAGCAGAAGGTGCTCGGTTGGACAGCCAAACGCGAATTGGCCAAAATCAACTACCACATCCACACCGATGCCATCAAGCAGAACTTGATACCGCAGGAACTCACCTCGCAGCAGAAGTCGTATGTCTATGCCGACGAGGCCGATATGCTCAATGTCGCCCTTTTCGGTATGACAGCCAAAGAGTGGCGCGAAGTCAATCCTGACCTGAAAGGCAACATCCGCGATTACGCCACAATCAACCAACTCATTTGCCTTGCCAATATGGAAAACCTGAACGCAGTGTTCATCAACAAAGGAATGTGCCAACGAGAAAGACTGACTGAACTGAACAAAATAGCCATTCAGCAAATGCGGATTTTGGAGAATGCCGAAACGAGAGAGTTGCTGAAATAGATTGATGCGCCCGAAACGCAACGCAAAACACCGCGAGGGCTGCCGGGAATGGCGGCGGTGCGGGTTTATATTGGGTGCACCAAACGTAGAGACGCGGCGCGCCACGTTTGTGCAGGCGGCGTGGGCGGCAGGCATTTGTGCGGCATAGAAAAATCCGTTAAATCTGCGTTCCCGATAGCTATCGGGACTGCGTTCAAAAGTCCACAAACCCAATGTAGCTTGAAATAATAATACTTTTCTTGTGATATTTACTTGAAATATCGGTACTTTTTGCGATATTTTAGCTCGAAATATTGGTACTTTTCTTTATGTTTGCATTGTAAATGTTTAGAATCGAATCCGATATGTTCAAGAGAAAGGCATACAACGAACTTTTAGAGTGGAAAAACAATTATGCGGGACGATACGCGTGTCTGCTTGAGGGCGCAAGGCGTGTTGGCAAGACAACCATTGCCGAGCATTTTGCCCAAAACGAGTACAAATCGTATATCAAAATCGATTTTTCAGAAGCCACAACGGCGATGCTTGAGATAATGAGAGACATCACGAATTTGGATTTGTTTTTTTTGAAACTTCAGGCAGAGACCAATGTCACCCTTCACGAGAGAAAATCCGTAATAATTTTCGACGAGATTCAGTTGTATCCACGTGCGCGTCAGGCAATTAAGCATCTTGTGAAAGATGGCAGATACGATTACATTGAGACGGGGTCGCTCATCTCGATAAAGAAAAATGTGAAAGACATACTTATCCCGTCGGAAGAGCACAAAATCAATGTTTATCCGATGGATTACGAAGAGTTTCTGTGGGCGACACAGGGTAATGCCGACAATCTGAAGCAACTGTACGAAACAGGCTTGCCTGTGGGGAACGCCGTCAATCGCACGCTGATGCGCAATTTCCGCATTTATATGGCTGTCGGCGGTATGCCCCAGGCCGTTGACGCGTATGTGCGGAAAAAGAATTTCGAGGAAATCGACAAAATCAAGCGCGAGATAATCGGTTTGTATATCGATGATTTGAAGAAAATCGACCCTTCGGGCAGATTGTCAGACATTTTCAATTCGGTTCCAAGTCAGCTTGCGCTGAAACGGAAACGTTTTGTGGTGTCGGCGGCAACGGGCAAGCAAAAAACCGTGAAAGACGAAGAACGGTTGTTCGATTTGATTGATTCAAAGACGGTTACGCCGTGCTATCATATCACGCAGCCGTCGGTCGGCCTGAGTCAGACGCGCGATGTGGATAAATTCAAATTGTATCTGTCTGATACAGGGCTTTTTGTGACAATGCTTTTCAACAATTCGGACACGCCCCAGTCGGATATCTACAAAAAGTTGATTTCCGACAAGTTGGACGCCGATTTGGGATATTTGTTCGAGAATGCAGCCGCTCAAATCATCGCATCAAGCGGCCGAAAACTATATTATCACACTTGGCAGAAGGACGGCAGCACACACTATTATGAAATCGATTTTCTGCTGACATCCAAAAACAGGGTTGTCCCGATTGAAGTTAAGTCTTCGTCAATCCGAAACCACGAGTCAATCACGCAGTTTGCCGTGAAATACTCGCAGTTTGTTGGCAGGCAATACTTGATTTCACCGAAAGATGTTTCCAACGAAGGTACCTTAATCAACAAACCCATTTATTTGTTGCCGTCGGTAGTCAGGGACTTGTGATGCCCGGCTTATGGATCGTATTCAAAATCTTGCGTCCCGATGGTTATCGGGGAAGTGCGCAAACAAACGCAAAAACACGCAGGGCTGCCGGAGATGGCGGCCTTGTGGGGTTGGGTTGAGCACCCTATACCGTAGAGACGATGTATACATCGTCTCTGTAGATGCATTATTTGAAATTTGTGGGGGAATTGCTATTGTCCAAACACATTGTATTTCGCAGAAATATTGTATGTTTGTGATAACGAAAAACGGGGGACAATAATCGGGCATTTATTATCCGGTTATATCATTATTACATTAAAACATAATAATAAAAAGCTGATTGATAGAAAAATAACAACTAACCATGTCAAACCTTAAAAAACTAATTCTCACACTGCTGTGCGCTGCGTGCGGCACGGCTGTGGGACAAACTTACACCACAAAAATGCAGCATTGTGTGACGGGTGGCGGCGTGGTGCTGCGTTGGGCGCCCGCCGATTATGCCACATGGCGCGTTGCCGACACCATGGGCTACACCATTAAGCGCTACACCATACTGCGCAACGGCGAGGTGCTTGCACCCGAAGAGATTCAGAATCCGGCTAACATACTTACAGCTCATGTCAAAGTTGCACCGATCGACCAATGGGAACCCTTTGCCGACGACAAGTATGTGGCTATTGCCGCAGAGTGCCTCTATGGCGAGGTGGAACCGTCAACTGCGGCGTCAACAGCCAGAGCCATCTATCAGCAGTATCGTCAGCAGCAGCAGCGCTTCGCTTTTGCGCTCTATGCCGCTGACATGTCGCCCAAAGCCGCCGAGCTGTCGGGTTTGATGTATACCGATACCCGCGTGAACAAAAACGAGAAGTATCTGTATCATGTCTTTCTGGCCAACCTGCCCGACACCATCAGGCAGGACACCGCCATGGATTTTGTGAATCCCGGCATTGAGACACCAATGGCCAATCTGCCGGCACCCGAAGCCCGAAGCGGCAACCTTGCCGTCAATCTGCAATGGGATGTTACAATCATGAGAGACTACTACACAGCATACATTGTTGAGCGTTCCGACGACGGCGGCGCCACATTCCAGGCTCTTTCCGATGAGAATGTTGTCAGCATCACCGGCGACTCGCCACGCAGTGCCAATATGGCTTATTACACCGACTCGCTGCCGGTCAACAACGTGCCGTTTCTATACCGCATTCGCGGAGTTGACTGTTTCGGGCGCATAAGCCAGCCGTCAGATTCGGTTGAGGCGTGTGCCGCACCACCGCTGGATATGGCGCCAACCATTGTCAACTACAATGTTATCGACAACCGCAGTGTTGAGTTGGAGTGGGCGTTTCCCGACAGCCTTGAATCGAGCGTGTTGGGGTTCCGCGTCTATTCGCAGAGCGGTCCCAATGTGCCACTACGCAAGATTTTTGACGGCAACAACCCGCGCCAGCGCCGTTTCACCGACCTGATGCCCGGAATGACTAACTACTATAAAGTGTCGGCCTACAACACCGAAACTGAGAAACTGTCGCCATACGTCACCTACGTCGGGCTGATAGACAGTTTCCCGCCAGCGCCGCCGGTTGCAGTTGTGGGAACCATCGACACGGCGGGCGTTGCCACAATCAGTTGGAAGGCCAACACGGAGAGTGACATTGCCGGTTACCGCGTCTACACGTCGAACCTGCCAAATACTGAATTTGCATTGATTACCAACTCAATATTCAACGATACGGTTTTTCAAACCACGGTCAATCTGAACACACTCACCAGAAAAATTTACTATCAGGTGCGTGCCATCGATGCCCGCGACAATCTGTCGGGACCGTCAGAAACACTTGAGTTGTCGCGTCCCGACACCATTCCGCCAACATCGCCATTGCTCAGAGCAATAACTGCCGATGCCAACGGATTTCCAAAAATGGAGTGGGTGGGAAGCAGCAGTTCCGATGTCGCGGCCCATATAGTGCGGCGCAGGCAGATTGACGACAGCGTTTACACAAACGTGTGGACAGCGCCGCAACCAACCACAAGCCTGTTTGTTGATAGTACAGCCGACGACTTGCAAACATATTTGTATCAGATTGTGGCCGTTGATGAGAGCGGCAATCAGTCGAAGCCGTCGGAATCGCGCATGCATAAGGTTAATCTTAAGAAATCGCGCATAGCTCTTTCGGTTTTTAAGGAAGTCGGCCGGGTGACTCTGAAATGGGCATCGGTTTCCAATGCTTCATACTATGTTGTGTTCCGCGCTGTGGGCGATGAGCCTTTGAAACCTTACAGCCAGTCGCAGGAGAGTCAGTTTGCTGACACGCGAATTTCGTTTGGCGACCGTCTGCGCTATGCGGTCAAGGCTGTTTATGTTGATGGAAGTGAATCGTTGTTGAGCGAAGTAAAAGAAATAAAATGAGACACAAAAGTCGCCTTCCAATTCTATTTCTTGTTGGTCTTAACCTAACTATGCCATTAGCCGGCACTTCGCAGGATGTGGAGCAAACCATCAAGGCCGATCCATGGAAAAGCACCGGAGCCGTAACCATGAGCCATATTCTCACATGGCCCAAAGACTCGTTGAAAAATGACTTGCCATATTCCTACTACCTTTCGGGCAGTCTGAACACAACTCTTTTCGGGGTGGTGTCGGTGCCGATAAGTTTCTCATACACCAACAACAAGTTTGCGTCAACCATAGCCTATCCGTTCAACAGGTTTTCGATAGCGCCGTCGTACCGGTGGATAAAGACCTATATTGGCTACGCATCGATGACCTTCTCGCCATATACCCTTGCGGGCCGTGAGTTTATGGGCGGTGGTGTTGAGTTGACTCCGCCAGATTTTCCACTGTCGTTCAGCGCCTACTATGGCCGTTTCAACAAGGCTGTTGAATTTGACAGCACCCTGATGCAGCCCATCTACAGACGTATGAGCGGAGGCGTGATGGTGGGTTACAAGAGCGAAATGTTTAACGTGAGTGCCAACGTGGTGCGCACGAACGATGTCGAGAAATCGCTGTCGCTCAATAAATCGGATTCAACATATTGGGCCCCGAAAGGGAACATCGCCTTCGGAATAAACGCAGATGCGCATCCGTTTGAAAACACAACTGTTTCGGCCCAATATGCCATGAGCATTGTCGATAACAATTGCTCAAGCGACAGCACCGGCTCGGCAATATTGGAGAATTCCGATGACACACACAGGTATCAGGCCTACAAGGTTTCAGCCAGCCAATCGGTGAGTTTTGGCTCTATTGGTGTTTCGTACGAGCAGGTGTCGCCAAACTATACATCGTTTGCCGCATATCACAACACCGACGATTTCAGAAACCTGACCGTTGATTTCGCCACCCGAATAGGTCCTAAAATCAACCTGAGCGGTAATGTGGGATATCAGCGTGACAATCTTGACAATCAGGATGTCAACACCAACACCCAGGCCATTTACAACGTCAGTCTTCAACTGACACCTATTGAGCGGCTGTCGTTCAACGGTTCGGTGTCTAACATACAATCGTATGTTTATATAAAAGATGTTGTTGAAAAGGTCTCGGAAACCAATCAGTATCAGAATCTTGACACACTGAGTTACACTGAACTCAATTTCAGTGCCAACGGAGCGGCAAGCTATTCATTTGGCGATCAGCAAGCCTTGTCGCAGACTGTTTCGGCAAGCTACAGTTACCAAAAGGCGTCGCATGTGCAGAAATATACCGATGACTTTACGGGCACTAATATCCACAACCTGAACGCATCGTACCAAATATCGCACAATGCATCGAAGACATCACTCTCGTTATCGGCCAATTTCAACCACACTGATGCCGGTGAGCAAAAAAGTGATGTGTACACCTACAGCGCAACACTTTCAAACTCGTATGTGAAGAATTTGAGAGCGAGTGTTTCGGCAAATTATAACACGGTTGATGCAGAAACCGACTACACCATAATCAACACAAGAGCGTCGCTGAACTACTCGTTCTTGCAGCACCACACTGTTGATCTGAATTTTTCGGCTCTAACCAACAATTCCAAATCGAGCGGGACACAGTACTCTCTGAACCTGACCTACACCTACAACTTTGGCTGCGGTCTGAAACGCACCGACGGCAAATGCCATTGGTATAGTGATTTTTAATTCTTAACAATCTTGTGAGTCCGTCCGTCTGATGTGGTAATGAAATAGACGCCGTCAGCATATTCCGACATATCAATGAGGAACGAAGTGTTCTCGTCTTCACGCCGGAGCACCACCCCGCGGGCGTCGGTCAGAATATATGAGAAAAACTCTGATGCGCTAACATTGACATAAGAGATGGTTGGGTTCGGATAAATGCTGACATCAATTGCTTGCTTGCTAGTAACGGATGTTACGTTGATGGTGTCATGGATGTATAGTGTATCATGCACATATACAGTATCATGTGTTGTGAAGATGGCGGCAAGCAAAGTGTCTTTGGTGACGGTTATCCTGCGCGGGTTCTCTCTGTTGCCGTCGTTCCATTTCAGGAATCCGAATCCGCCTGTCACCCATTGCGAGGCTACAGCCAGCAGCAGGGCTGTGGAATCGTGCTCATATATGCCGCCGCCTTCAACATGTCCCCAATCATTGTCGGACAATGTTGTAACTGTATGACATTTGGCAAAATAAGCATTCAGGGTGGTATCCGATGTTATGCTGACTGCACGTGGATTGGTAGTGTCGCCGTCGGTCCATTTCACAAAACGGAATCCTTCTTTGGCGTTTGCCGTGAAAGATGCAACAGAGTCTTTCTCGCAGAATCCGTTATTGTCAGGTCCGGCAATTGCTACCAGACCTTTGGCCGAGTCGCTTGTGGCCGCCGACACTTTGTACAGTTTGTCGAAATTGGCTGTTATTGTGGTGTCGTTTTCTATAATAAAACCGATTGAATCTGCCGGAATGCCACCATTCCAGTTTGCAAACTTATAGCCAATGTTTGCTTTAGCCATAAGGCTGACGGTGTCGCCGTAATTGTATTCTGCTGCACCCGAAACTGAGCCCATGTCGCCGTTAAAATCAACATAAACCGAGTGTCGGTTGATTTCGAATACGGCAATGATAGAGTCGTTCTTTGTTACAGTGATTTGTCTTGGATTGTCGGTATTTTCATCGTTCCATTTCAAGAAATGAAATCCAACCACGGGGGTTGCTGTAAGTGTGATTTCTTTACCCTTGAAAAAGTCTGTTGCGGAAACACTTATCTCACCTTCCGACGATGTGCCGATGTGTATGTCATATATTTTATTCAGGCTAGGAAAGGTATTATTTCCTTCCAAAACAAAAGCCAACGGGTTGCTCATGTTCAGCATTTGCACAAATGCGTCTGTCTTCATTATACTAGCGTCAACTTCTGCACCGCCTTGAGTGCTTGAGCATCCTGCGTCCTTTATAAACGATGCATTTACTATTAATGATTTGTTTTGATAACCACAAATACCGCCTGCAAGCTTCGGATTCATAATGTTCCCCGAAGCTGCTGTAGAATTGTTTTGAATGGAGCCTGCATTGTAGCAAGAGTTGATCTCTGTCATTTTTTCAGCATAGCCGCAAATGCCACCTGCGTAATGGGTGGCTTTGTTCAGATATAGCGGGTTGTTGTTTGACTGCGACGATTTAACGGTTATTTTTTTGTCGTTATAGCAACATTTAATTTTTGTGTTGTTTGCATGACCGCAGATGCCGCCAATAATCAATGTCGATTCAGTTGAGCCGTTGGTTGACGATTCTGTCGACAGAGTGTTTGAATTGTGGCAGAAAAATATCTCAGAATTGACAGCATATCCGCAAATTCCACCAACATATGCCATATCTTCCAATGAAAACATTGTGTTATTCTCTCCCTTTACTGATATTTCACATTCGTTATGGCAGTTGTATATTAAAGAATTTTTTGCTTGTCCGCAGATGCCGCCACAATAGTCCTGTACAGATGAGTTTTTATTGATCGATACCGATCCCTTAATGGTGATGTTTTTTACAAATGCGTTATCAATTTGCCCGAACAAACCTATGCAGATTGTTTCCGATGAGTTGTTTGCGATACGCAGATTCGATATGGTGTGATTATCCCCGTCGAAATGGCCTTTGAATGAATTTGTTATAGTACCAATGCCGTTCCACAATTCATTTTCAAGGTTAATATCAGTTGCAAGTTTGTAATGGGCGGTGTCATAACCGGGGGTTCCGGAGTTTACCACAAACGACATGAACATCAGTTGCGATGCCTTCTCAATAATGTATGGCGATGTTGCGCTTCCATCGCCTTTGGAGAATAATTCTATGCTTATGTCGGCATAAGCGATGTGAGTCATCAATGTTAAAGCAATGATAATGAAAAAAGTTTTTCTCATAATTTTAAAAGGTTTGTTTTGTTTAAGTTAGGTTCGGTTTATGCTATTCAATAATTTCATATTCTTTATTATCAGATAACCATTCCCGCACTACGTGTAAGGCTTCTTCGTAGTTGTCGGCTTCTATCATACCCGAAATCGACGGTTTGTATGGATAATCTTTGATTATAGGTGCAAGCAGTTCCATTATCCGGTAGCCGCAGAGAATCTTCGCATCAACATCCGGATTGCCCGATGCGCATTTGCAGCCATCGTCCTGCAATATTTTCACACACACATCAATGGCCTGTTTCTGACGGGTGTAGATGAGCTCGGGGATAATGGTTCGTATCAAGTCTTCAGCATAATCGTATGGTATTGATGATGCGCGGCGTGTGACGAAGTCAATGTCGGGTTGCTCACCTAATCGCGCCAATGCCAGATGCAGAGCCCATTTTGTTTCAACATCGGCACCCTTTTCCAGCATTTGTCTGTCACGAATCTGATTGCGGCCAACACCTAATTGCGCGGCCATTTTTGCCACTCGCATGTAGTACATGGAATTCCATTTGTCAAGACGTTCTTCGATGAGTTGCTTGGATTTTGAGTCAATGTCGGCTTGGGTAAAATGCTGCAAACGGTTTATGTTGTTTGATACAACTCGTGTGCTGCTGTTGTTGAGGCCTTCTGCCAGAAAACTCACAGCTGTTTGCCGGTCTTCAGTTTTATCTGACTTTGAGCCCGCCATAAAGACAATGTAGTAAGCTTCATCTGACACATCGGCAATTGTGTCGGCGGCATATGGCTGCAATTGTTTTGTCAATTCGGCAACACGGGTTTGTGTCCATAAGTATTCAGGTGTTGCTGTTGTTTTCCCGTTCGCTCTAATATTGTCAAGATACTCAGTCACTTGCGCCGATGTCAACATTGGCAACAGTGTTAGCAGTAAATATAAGATTCTCATAACTTGTTGCTTGTGAATTCCAATAAAACTGCCGACAAGTTAGCATAAAAGACAATACAAAACATTATCGCAACAAAAAACTCACAGAAGTTTTATGTTATGTCGCATTATTTGTTTTCATGGGAAAATTTTTGATTCCCATAATCTTTGCCACCAACTTTCTCTTGTGAATTACGGAGTGGGGCGGGGAAGGGCAATAAAAAAGCCCCGTTGAGGACGAGGCAGCCTAATGTTTTCACAACGGAATAATCCTTATTGTGAATTGCTTCAAAATTGTAATTGCAAATATATGATTCCTGCTTAAAAAATATCTTAATTTTAAGGGAAATTTAATAAAGCAATTTTATGAAGAAAATATTAGGTCTCGATTTGGGCACTAACAGTATTGGTTGGGCGGTGGTGAATGCGAACGAAGAAAAACGCGAAAATGAAACAACATATTTAAAGCCGACAGGAATCAGTGCGGCTGGTAGCCGTATTATCCCGATGTCGGCAGACATTTTGGGCGAGTTCGAAAAGGGAAATTCTGTCTCACAAACGGCAACCCGCACAGGCTTTCGCGGCGTGCGTCGGTTGTTAGAGCGTAATCTTCTGCGTCGGGAGCGTTTGTTACGTGTGCTGAAACTTATGAATTTTCTGCCAGAACACTTTGCAAACCAAATAGATGAATATGGCAAGTTTGTTGGCAATGGAGAACCGAAATTGGCTTGGACTAAAGGTATTGATGGTAATTATGAATTCATTTTCAAAGATTCATTCAATGAGATGCTTGCTGATTTTGCCAAAAATCAACCACAACTTGTTGCCAATAATAAAAAAGTGCCTTATGACTGGACTATTTATTATTTGCGTAAAAAAGCATTAAGTTGGCGATTGAAAAAGGAAGAACTTGCGTGGATTTTGTTGCAATTCAATCAAAAACGCGGTTATTATCAGCTTCGTGGAGAAGATGAAGAAGAAAATGTTACGCCAAAGACGAGACAATATTTTGACAAACAGACTGTTGTTGATATTGTTGATACAGGGCAATTGTATAAAGGGTTAAAGGTTTTGAATGTTGTACTTCAAAATGGTGATGTTGGAAAAATTTTCAAAAGGGATATTCCCAATTGGATTGGGTTAGAAAAAAATATAATTGTTACTGTCGATATAAATAAGGACGGAAATGACAAATACGAAGATGGTCAATTAAGTAGACGTTTCAAGATTCCTACGGAAGCAGAATGGGATAGCGAGTGGAAATTGATAAAGATGAAAACAGAGGAAGATCTCAAGAATAGTCACAAGACTGTCGGTTGTTATATTTATGATGCGCTTCTTCAAAATCCGAATCAAAAAATTATTGGAAAACTTGTTCGGACTGTTGAACGCAAATATTACAAAGACGAGTTGATGCAGATTCTTGAAGTGCAGAAAGCATTGATTCCAGAGTTACGAGATGAAAAACTATATAAGGCTTGTGTGGATGAACTATATCCGAACAATGAAGCACACCGTAATAATATTGCAAATCCCAACTTCACCAATCTATTTATCAACGACATATTGTTCTATCAGCGTCCGTTGAAGAGTAAAAAGTCTTTGATAAGTGATTGTCCTTATGAATCGCATTTTGACAAAGACGGGAATGAACACCCAGTAAAGTGTGTTGCCAAATCAAATCCTTTGTTTCAAGAGTTTAGGTTGTGGCAATTCTTGCAAAATCTGAAAATTTATCAGAGAGAACGAACTATCAGCGATGGGCAATTAGATTTGTTTGGAAATGTATCTGCAGGAAAACTTCAAACGGATGTCGATGTTACTGCTGAATTACTGAAAAATGAAGATGACTATGTGGCTCTTTTCGATTGGCTTAACGACAGGGCTTCTATCAAACAGGACACGTTGCTCAATTCGTATTTCAAATTCAAAAAAGAAAAAGGCAAAGACCAGTATCCGTATCGCTGGAACTATGTCGAGGACAAAGAATACCCTTGTAATGAAACACGAACAACAATATTAAATGGACTGACGAAATGCGGTGTTAGTGCTGACTTCCTGACCAAAGAACAGGAAATGGCGCTTTGGCACATTCTTTATTCAGTAGAGGATAAAATTGAGATTGGCAAGGCCCTGAAAAAGTATGCCGAAAAGAACCATTTGCCAGAGTCATTTGCAGAAGTGTTTGCCAAAATCAAACCTTTTGCCAAAGATTATGGCTCATATTCTGAAAAGGCAATCAAAAAACTGCTTCCGTTGATGCGAATTGGCAAATATTGGAGCATTGACGCAATTGACACGAAAACGAAAGAACGAATCGAAAAAATTATCACAGGAGAGTATGACGAGAGCATAAAAAATCGTGTTCGTGAAAAGGCTATCAATTTGACTGATGAAACGCATTTCAAAGGTTTGCCTATTTGGTTGGCTTGCTACATTGTTTACGACCGCCACTCGGAAGCAAAGGAGATTGACAAATGGAACAAGCCAGAAGACATTGATAATTATCTAAAGGAATTCAAACAACATTCGTTACGGAATCCGATTGTGGAACAAGTTGTTACAGAAACATTACGCACCGTACGAGATATTTGGAGAAAAGAAGGTCAGATTGACGAAATTCACGTCGAACTTGGTCGAGAAATGAAAAATCCCGCCGACAAGCGTAGACGGATGACTGAAAACATTTTGCAAAACGAGAATACAAACCTGCGTATCAAGGCAATGCTTCTGGAGTTTATGAATCCAGAAATGGGTATTGAAAACGTTCGTCCGTATTCACCAAGTCAGCAGGATATATTGCGCATATACGAGGAAAATGCACTTGACAATCTAACAAAGGAAGACCCAGAGTTTGATTTTGTCAGCAAAATATCAAAAACAGCCCAACCTTCGAAGTCTGATATTGTGCGCTATAAACTTTGGTTGGAGCAGAAATATCGTTCGCCTTACACAGGAGAAATGATTCCGCTTGCAAAACTTTTCACTTCAGCTTATGAGATTGAGCACGTGATTCCACAATCACGCTACTTTGATGATTCGTTTAGCAACAAAGTGATTTGCGAAGCCGAAGTAAACAAACTGAAAAACAGACAATTGGGATTTGAATTTATCAAGAATCACAAAGGGGAAAAAGTCCAAATTAGTCAAGGAAACACGGTTGAAATTCTGTCGGTTGAGGCTTACGAGAAGTTTGTGAAAGACCACTACAATAACAACCGAGCCAAGATGAAGAAGTTGTTGATGGACGATATACCCGATGGTTTTATTGAACGGCAACTGAACGATAGCCGTTATATCAGCAAACTTGTAAAAGGATTGTTATCAAACATTGTTCGCTGGAAGTTACCTAATGGCGAATACGAGCAAGAAGCAGTTTCAAAAAATCTAATCTCTTGCAGTGGCTCAATAACCGACCATTTGAAAAAGGATTGGGGTATGGGCGATGTTTGGAACAGCATTGTTTTACCACGATTCAAGAGATTGAATGAACTGACAGGCAAAAATGTTTTCACTGCAATAAGCGCAGAAGGACACGAAATACCAGCTATGCCGCTTGAATTGCAAAGAGGTTTCAATAAAAAACGTATTGACCACCGCCACCACGCTATGGATGCAATTGTGATTGCTTGCGCCACCCGCGACCACGTTAACCTACTCAATAACGAAGCCGCACATTCAAAACACAATGCAAATCGCTACCAACTTCAGCGAAAACTGCGCCGATTTGAAACTAAACTAATTGACGGAAAAGAGATAGAAGTGGCTAAAGAATTTTTGAAACCGTGGGATAATTTTACGGTTGACGCAAAAGAAAAATTGGAAAATATTATTGTTAGCTTCAAACAGAATTTGCGGGTAATCAACAAAACAACCAATCAATATCAGCATTATGATAGTGATGGAAAGAAAGTTTTTGTAAAGCAAAAGAAGGGTGATAGCTGGGCTATCCGTAAATCAATGCACAAAGACACTGTATTTGGTGAAGTGAATTTGCGATTTAAAAAGACGGTTTCGTTAAACGAAGCATTGAAAAATCCAAAAGCGATAGTAAACAAGGATTTCAAAGCCAAAATATTAGAGCTTTTGAAAGCAGGACGCGATGCCAAATACATTAAAAAATATGTGGAGGACAACAAGGATGTATGGTCGGACATTGATGTTAAGAAAATATATGTTTACTATTTCACCAAAGAGACAAACGACCGATATTTTGCTACGCGTTTCTTGAGCGATTTGGTTGGCTATATGTCTGGCATAAAGGAATATAGTAAAGCTATAGAAAAGATTGAAGGAATAACAGATACGGGCATACAGAAAATACTAAAAGCACATTTACAAGCAAAAAACAATAATCCTGAACTTGCATTTTCTGCTGATGGTATAGATGAGATGAATAGAAACATTGTCGAACTCAACAAAGGGAAGTTCCATTATCCAATATATAAAGTTCGCAGATTTGAAAAAGGAAATAAATTCCCCATTGGGCAGACTGGAAGTAAGATGGCCAAATTTGTAGAGGCAGATAAAGGCACAAATTTGTTCTTTGCCGTATTTGCAACAAATGTTGAGGACAAAGAAACAGGAGAAACAAAAGTGGTTCGTTCTTATTTGACAATTCCTTTGAACGTAATGATTGATTGCCAGAAAAAGTTTGGCGTAAAATGGCAGTCAAATATGGAATCATATCTAAAAGATAATGAATTGATTTCTAATGATGTCACGCTTTTGTTTATCCTTTCACCAAATGATTTGGTTTATCTTCCAACAAATGAAGAGTTGAAAGATGGGATAAAGGTTGTTGATAAGAAACGAATATATAAAATGGTGTCTTCGTCAGGATACCAATGTTTCTTCGTTAATGAAAAAGTCGCAAAAACGATTGTTGATAAAGTTGAGTTTTCTTCATTGAATAAGACGGAGCGAGCCATTACTGGAGAAATGATTAAAGAAATTTGTGTCCCACTCAAAGTCGACCGATTGGGCAACATTATCGAGCTAAATAGCAGAAAAAATGATTAAGCGCACACTCTGTTTCAGCAATCCAGCGTATTTGTCGCTGACCAACAGCCAATTGGTGATTAAAATGCCAGAGGTTGAGAAGGCTGACCTGCCCGAAACGTTCAAAGAATCGACGGTTAGGACAGTCCCAATTGAGGACATTGGCGTGGTAGTTCTCGACAACCGTCAGATAACCATAACGCAGGGCGCCATTGAGGCGATGCTCGAAAACAATTGTGCAATAATCACTTGCGACGGCTCGCATTTGCCCGTCGGGCTGATGCTTCCGCTTTGCGGCAACACCACCCAAAGCGAGCGTTTCCGCGAACAGATTGATGCATCGCTGCCACTCAAAAAGCAATTGTGGCAGCAGACCGTGCAGTGCAAAATCCACAATCAGGCGGCGGTGCTGAAGCAGACACGCGGCGCAGTTGTCAAAAATATGCTTGTGTGGGAGAACGATGTCCGCAGTGGCGATGCCGACAACCTTGAAGGCCGTGCAGCCGCATATTATTGGAAAAATATGTTCCCCGATGTTGCCGATTTCACACGCGACCGCGACGGCGTAGCGCCCAACAATCTGCTCAACTACGGCTATGCCATACTGCGGGCCGTGGTGGCTCGGAGTCTTGTGGCGAGCGGACTTCTGCCCACATTGGGAATCCACCACCACAACAAATACAACGCCTACTGTCTGGCCGACGACATTATGGAGCCGTACCGCCCATATATCGACCTGCTTGTGACCAGTATTACCGCCAAATTCGGCTATCCCGAAGAACTCACAACCGAACTGAAGCGCGAGTTGCTTGTGATACCCGTTCTCGACGTTGTGATTGGCGGCCAGCGCAGCCCACTGATGACGGCTGTGGCTCAAACCACGGCTTCGCTCTACAAATGTTTCAGCGGCGATGCCCGCAAGATTGTCTATCCTGTAATTGAAGTTTGATGGAACGTTTCAGTGAATATCGGATTATGTGGGTGCTTGTTTTGTTCGATTTGCCGACCGAAACCAAGAAGGAGAAGAAGGCATACGCCGATTTCCGCAAGAGGCTGATGGCCGATGGTTTCACAATGTTTCAGTTCTCGATATATCTGCGCCACTGCCCGAGCGCGGAGAATGCCGATGTCCACATAAAGCGGGTGAAGAGCATTATGCCCGAGTTTGGGCAGATAGGCATTCTGCGCATTACCGACAAGCAGTTTGGCGAGATGGAGATTTTCTCGTGCAAGAAGCCCGTTGAGGCCGCTCACCCAGTTCAGCAGTTGGAGTTGTTTTGAACCGAAAAAACAGCCGCATAAAGCAAAAAATCCGACTCAAAAGGGTCGGATTTTCTGTTTCTAAAACAGGTTTCATTTTGTTGTGAATCAGCGTTTTTTGGATAATCTCCTGTTCCCGCGCCGAAAAATTACAATTTTGAAAGCAATTCACAACGGAAAATATTGGCGTTGACTGGTCGCAAAACCTGTTCCCGCGCCGAAAAATTACAATTTTGAAAGCAATTCACAACTATCGGTACGAAAACGGAATATTGACGGAACCTGTTCCCGCGCCGAAAAATTACAATTTTGAAAGCAATTCACAACGGCAAACGACAACCTTGTCGAGCATATCCGCCTGTTCCCGCGCCGAAAAATTACAATTTTGAAAGCAATTCACAACAGAACAACGCGGCCTTCAAAGCCGAAGTAGCCTGTTCCCGCGCCGAAAAATTACAATTTTGAAAGCAATTCACAACGAAAGCAAATTTTTTGTACGAGTAACGCCACCTGTTCCCGCGCCGAAAAATTACAATTTTGAAAGCAATTCACAACTTGTATTCCATTGTGAAGACGATAATTTAGCCTGTTCCCGCGCCGAAAAATTACAATTTTGAAAGCAATTCACAACATTATTTAATTTCTTGTCTTTTAAAGAATTCCTGTTCCCGCGCCGAAAAATTACAATTTTGAAAGCAATTCACAACCCCCCTTCATATCATTCCCTATTGTCCGCACCTGTTCCCGCGCCGAAAAATTACAATTTTGAAAGCAATTCACAACTGTCCGTTATCGTGACATTTGGCCAGATTCCTGTTCCCGCGCCGAAAAATTACAATTTTGAAAGCAATTCACAACGGTATCGGCGGCACGTCGGCTACCCCGACCCCTGTTCCCGCGCCGAAAAATTACAATTTTGAAAGCAATTCACAACCATAATGCCCAATTATAGGAAAGCTGTCATCCAAGATAAAAAAAGTGCCAACATTTTTCAGTCTCACTTTGAAACTTTTGTCAGTCTCACTTTTCGAACAGATTTTGGCTATTTTCAAGGTATCCCCCAAAAACTACAAAACCCCAACTCGTTGTGAGTCAAGGTTTTGAAATTTTGTTACTCTCGCTTGGCGGAGAGAGAGGGATTCGAACCCCCGGTAGTGTTACCTACGTCGGTTTTCAAGACCGGTGCATTAAACCGCTCTGCCATCTCTCCATGACGGCACAAAAGTAGAAAAAAGTTCTTTCCGCACAACAGAGCAAAATAAAAAATGATGATGACTTATAATGTTGAGTGCCAGCGTTTTGGCTTAATCAGGTATAATCGGCAGAAAGTGCCTGCCGATAGTTGGCGGCGTATTTGGTTGCGGCAAACTGATTATTTGCCTGCAGGTTTGGCGCTGCGGCGGTTGGGCGGAAGGGGCTTGCGTCCTTTGGGTGCGGCATCGGGTGTGGTTGTTGGCGCGGTGATGCGGCGGCTCGCTGCGGCCGACTCGTTGTTGTGCCAGATGAAGATGTCGGCAGGTGATTTGGGACGGATGCCGTCGAACCAGACAAAGCCGCCTAGGCGCATATCGGATTCGGCAATATTATCAATCGGGAAAATGTCGGAATGTGGCTGCGAGCGATAGACAAGCCGTTTTATTGCCCTGTCTTTCAGGTAGATGGTCATATCGGTGCTTTCGCCTTTGTTCACACCCACAATCTGGTCGTCGTCAACAGGGAAGTAGAGCGTCTGCGCACGCTTGAATACATCAACTTTATAAAGGTCGTTATTACGCAGGTAACCAGTCATTTGCGCACCCTTTATCTGGTTGAAATGGGTACTGTCGTGCGGTGCGATAATCATTCCCGAGCGATAGAGCATAAATTTCTTCAACTGGTTGTCTTTCACAAAAGCTTCCATGTATTCGGTGGTAATCTGGTTGCCTTGAACCCAGAAAATGGGGTTGCCGAAGAACCGGGCAATGCTGTCGGCCATTGAGAAGAAGATGGAATCGGCTTGCAGCTGAAGGTCCGATTTATAGGCGCGTACGTGCCAGTAGGCGCTGAAGGTGCGATGCCGGCCCGATGTGTCGCGGCACACACGCAATGTGTCGGCGTGCAGGTAGAGCGAGTCGCCATTGACGGTATAGATGATTTGCGCGCTATCGGTAACTATCAGTAGTTCAGGTTCTTTGTGGATTTCAACGTAGTCGCCGGTCACCATAAGGTTCTGCGTTGTGTCGATGGCCACCACGTTAGAGTAGGCTGTTCCGCTCTCACGCAGGCGGTCGAACGACATGCTGTCGCAAGTGATTGTCTGATTGGGATTTCGGAACAGTGCATCGTGCTTGAACATCGAAATCTCGGTCTCGGTGTTGTACCAGCCGTAGCGGGCATACATATAATTGGTGTCGTTATAGAACTCGGTGGGGCCGAAGAAATCAATGATTTTTGTGTCCAAACCGTAGCGAATGGTGTCGGTAAACATCTGATACTCACCGCTATCGTGGTCGATAACCACATTGCTGCGGAAATATACTTCGCGCTCGCGGTGGTAGTAGTAGCCCTTCCGGCTTGTGAGCACGGTCAGGCTGTCCACAATGCGGCCGTTGTGCTCGTAGTAGCCGATGTCGGTGTTCAGGTTGTAGTCGAGCGAGTCGGTGGTGAGCGTCACCGAGCTGTCGCGCATCACCACGTTGCGGCGGAAATGTGCGATTTTGCGATCGCCGTCGTGGCGCAGAAAGTCGGCGCGCACATCGATGTTCTTGTTGTTTTGTTTGTAGAGATGCACGTGTCCGAAGGCGTCGAACATATTGCGGTCGGAATAGAAGTGGGCGCTGTCGCATTCCATTATGGCGCTGTCCTGTTTGAATTTGACGTTGCCGATGAGCCGCCGGGCACCATTGCAGATGTTCTTGTCGGAACGGATGGCGTTGGCCTGAATCAGTTCGACTTTCGTCTTTTTCTGCGCAACCGACTGATTGGCAGCCAATAGCGCAAACAGAAGCACACAAAAACCAATCAACGACCGATGTGTCAGCATATCAGAACTTTACGTTGTTCAGGATTTCGGAAATGATGATGTCGTCGGTCACATTTTCGGCTTCAGCCTTGTAGTTGCGCACAATGCGATGGCGCAAAACCGATGGCGCCACGGCTTTAACATCTTCAACATCAGGCGAATATTTGCCCGAAACAGCCGCATGAGCTTTTGCACCCAGAATCAGGTATTGCGATGCGCGCGGTCCGGCGCCCCAAACCAGATATTTGCTTGCCATAACCGACGCTGCCGGTGTGTTTGGACGGGTCTGTGCCGCTACGTTCACCGCATAGCGAACAACGTTCTCATTGACCGGAATGCGGCGCACAAGTTGTTGGAAATCAATCAGGTCGTCGGCTGAAATAACAGTTTCGGCTTTTGCCGTGGCCGATGATGTGGTGGCTGTCACAATGCTTATCTCGTCGTCGATTGACGGGTAGTCGAGATTCACCATAAACATAAAACGGTCGAGCTGGGCTTCGGGCAGGGGGTAGGTGCCTTCCTGCTCAATGGGGTTTTGCGTGGCCAGCACAAAGAATGGCTCGGGCAGTTTGTTGCGTGTGCCAGAGACGGTTACGCTGCGTTCCTGCATCGCTTCGAGCAGTGCCGACTGTGTTTTGGGCGGCGTGCGGTTAATCTCGTCGGCCAGAATGATGTTGGCGAAAACGGGACCTTTTATGAATTTGAATTCGCGTTTCTCGTTTAGAATTTCAGAGCCGGTGATGTCAGACGGCATCAGGTCGGGTGTGAACTGAATGCGGCTGTATTGTAATCCTAAAGCGTCGGCTATTGTGTTCACCAGCAGTGTTTTGGCCAATCCGGGAACGCCCACCAGCAGGCAGTGTCCGCCGCTGAAAACCGACAGCAGCACCGAGCGCACCACATCGTCCTGTCCGATAATCACTTTCGCTATCTCGGCGGTTATCTTGTCGAAATTCGTCTTCAAGGCATCGACGGCCATTACGTCATTATCGTAAATCATTGCCAATCAGTTTTTAACCATTCCTTGTTGTGGAACTTGCATTTTTTGAAATCGTCGTCAATCTTAATGTAGGTGGATTCGATGGTTTTTGCCAGCCACTCTTCCAGAACATCGCCTTTTTTCTTCTCAATTGCCATATTCTGAATGCGTTGGTAGTCTTGCGACAGATTAGCCTTGTGCGGTTTGGTTTTCGCGCGAAGCAGCACAATCTTGCAGACAGTGTTACCCTGGTCGTCTTCTGACTCAAACGGTTTCGATATTTCACCAACTTCAAGGTTGCGGATGGCAGTGGCCACCTTCGGGTCGAGCTGCTCGGCTTCAAAGAGCGATGTGCCGGTGTAGGGGTTCAGCATCACGCCGCCGTTCAGACGTGTATCTTCGTCGTCAGAGAACATCCAGCAGGCTTCTTTGAACGTAATTTCCTTGTTCACAATCTTTTGGCGGATGGTGTCCAGTCGCATCATGGCGTTTTTCTTTTCGTTTGCCGAAATCTTCGGTTTAAGCAGAATATGGCGGCAGTTCATGCGTTCGCCGCGTTTCTCAATGAGTTGGATAATGTGGTAGCCGTATTCGGTTTTCACCACCTTCGACACTTCGTTGGGCACCAGATTGAAGGCTACGGCTGAAAATTCAGCCACAAGGTCGTTCCGGCTCATAAAGCCCAGTTCGCCGCCCTTCATTGCCGACCCGGGGTCTTCAGAGTAGAGCACGGCAAGAGTGGCAAAGCTCTCGCCTTTGGCCACGCGGTCCTTGAACTCACGCAGACGGTCTTTAATTCGCAGAATTTCAGTCTCTTCAACCTTCGGCGAAACCGAAAGCTGCTCAATCTCAAATTCGGTGTTGATCATGGGCAGGCTGTCTTTCGGCAGAGCCTTGAAGCAGTCGCGCACTTCCTGTGGCGTCACCGTCACGTTGCGAGTAACTTCGTCTTCCATATTCTGCGCCGTAAGTTGTTCTTTTACAATGTCGAGCAGGTCTTCGCGAATTTCGTCCATCGGTTTTTTGTAGTACTCTTCCAGCTTCTCTTCGCTGCCGATTTGCGACACGTAGTAGTTTATCCGGCGGTCGGTTTCAGCGTTCACTTGCGCTTCACTCACTTCAACTGTGTCGACAATAGCCTGGTTGACAAGTAGTTTCTGATACATGCCTTGTTCCAGAATCTGGCAGTCGATGTCTTCGGGTACGGCGTAGTTTTGTGCCTTAATCTGCATTTTCTGCGTCTCGATGTCGCTGTGCATCACAATCTGACGGCCGATGATGGCCACCACCTTGTCGATTACCACGCCATTGTCCTGTGCCACCGATGGCAGTGCCAGTGTCAGCATTGCCGACAGCCCGATGGCCGTTTTCCTTATTTTAATTAACATAGTTTGTAAATCTCTGTTTGTTTACTGCGTCAACGTATATTTTAATCTCAAGATTGCGTATCAGGTCGTTTTTTCGGTGGTTGAGCAGGATTTCGCGGATTTTTTCCTTTGCGAACACCAATGGTGCCTGCTCGTTAACGTCAAGAAAATCCTTGACCATAAAGTAGTAGTTGTAGAGTGAGTCGCTTGTCTCAATGAAGCGTCCGCTTTTGGCTGTTGCCATCGGGTTGCTGATTGAGCCTTCCGGCATCTGGCAGACAGCATTGTCAAGGTAGCGCCAGTCGAGCCCCACATCGAAATTGCGGGCGTTTTTGTAGCAGAATTCTTCGAGCTGTACCAAGTCGTCGGGCTTGTTGCTGCGCATCATATTACGGATTTTGTAGCCGTCGGGCAGCGATTTTGGAATCTGCACAAAGACGGCCTTTACAGCGCAACTGTCGAGCAGAAAGTTGTTCCCGTACTTGTCATAGTGTTCTGCTATTTCCGAGTCAAGTATCAGAGTATCAAGATTTTGTTCTATGTATAGCTGCTGGTATTTGTAGACGAGCAGAGCCGTCCGGTAGTCGTTCACCATATTTTCAATGCTTTCGTAGCCTTCAGCATCAATGTTGGCAATGGCGCGCTCAAGCATTAGCCGGTTGTGAATCCACTTGTCGACATAGGTTTGCACAAATTGCACACTGTCAGCGCCTTTCAGGTTTGTTGGCACCAGTTTGCTCACCTGCTTGAGTGTCAGCACCGCACTGCTGGTTTTGGCCAGAATGGTGTCGTCATGTGTGTTAGGGGTCAGAAACTGGCAACTTGTCGCCACCATCAGAATGGCGGTTGCCGCAGTGGCCAGACCGATTTGCAGGGCCTTTGTGTGTATGTGCTTCATTTTCATTTTTTTATTAATGATTTGAATACTGGTTCGTTGATTTTCACAGTATGTTTTTTGTGAAGCAGTTCAATCCAGTCGGCTTCGAGTTTGTTTTGGTAGTCGGCGATGGCTGCGCCGCGGCATTCGTTGAGAGTTTTGGGCGTTGGCGACAATTTGCGCACCAGGTAGAATACATAAGACCGGCCTTCGTGGTTCATGACTTTTGATTTTGCTTTTCCCCACGAGTCTTTGTCGATGCGGATTCCGTCAATGTCGCACCATTTGCCGTCTACAATGTTGTATTTTCCTGCATCGCCACCCATTCCGATGCTATCGGGCTCAATGCCCAATTTGGTCATTGACGTTCTGACTTGCTTTTCGTAGTCACCTTTTTTTGTGCCAGCCTTCAGCGCTGCAATTATTTTAGTGTCAACGTTTTTCTTGTCGGTGTTTGGAATCGCGTCACCTATATATGAACATGATGCAATTTCAAAACGTTCGCCCCACATATAGTTCTGCTTGTTGGCTTTGTGGAATTGCTCAAGTCCGGCAGAGTCGGTGGACGCTTTGGTCCATACCATCTTGTCCATCAGAGCAAAAAGCAGGATTCCGTCGTGATATTCGGTTCGTAAATAGCCGAATTCCGGATATTTGCGGGTCAGCTGCTTGCGTTCAAAGTCCATAATGCTTTTTTCGACAAGTTTTTCGTAGTCGTCTTTGAGCATTATCTCAACGGGTATTTTTTTATTCATAGGGTCGTGGTGTGCCAGTATTTTGGCGTAATCGCTCTGTGTGAATCGAACGGTGTCGGCAATTGAGAAGATGGTCTTGTCGAGTCCTTTGGCCTTGTTGGCATCCCATTGTCCATGCCAGATTGTGGTGTCGAGTGTCTCGGCTAATTCATTGAGCGCGGCCTTGTCTTCGGTAAAGTTGTAACTCTTTTTAAGACGTTCAATTACAGCTTTCTGGGCCATTTGACTGCGGACATCGCGCGAAAGCCGTTTTTTTATCTGTTCTTGAAGATTCTCGAATGGGTCAACCTGTCTTTTTCCGAGCAGTTTTATGATGTGCCAGCCGTACGATGTGAGTACAGGCTTTGAAATGTCGCCGATGTTTTTCAGAGAGAAGGTTGTTTCTTCAAATTCGGGAACCATTTCACCTGCAGCGAACCATTGCAGGTTGCCTTGTCGGTTACGGGTGCCTGGGTCTTCGGAATAGCGGCTCACCATTTGAGCCCAGTCGGCGCCGGCAGCCAGTGAGTCAGAAATCATTTTAATCTTGTCGGCGGCGGCTTTCTTTGTCGCTTCATCGGCTTTCTGGTCAACCCTTATCATCAGGTGTGCCGCATTCACTTGTCCGGGATTTGGCCGGCGGTCAGTAACTTTCAGAATATGATAGCCGAACCGTGTGCGGAAAATGGGTGACACTGCGCCAATTTCGGTCAGGTAAGCCATTTTTTCAAACTCGTAAATCATTGAGAATGCGGTGAAAAAGCCTAAATCGCCGCTATTGCGGGAAACAGATGGGTCATCGGAATTTGTGCGGGCTAGTTTTGCGAAGTCTTCGCCTTTCAGTGCGCGGTTGCGGATGTTCTCAATGCGTTTGTAGGCTTTCAGAGAGTCGGCAGCGCTGGCATCGGGGCTGCAGTTGACCAGAATGTGCGATGCGCGGACTATCCATTGCAGATGCTCGTAGGCTTCGCGTGCCAAAGAGTCGTCAACTGACGGGTCGGTGAAGTAGGGCTTCTCAAGCTGGGTGCAGTACTCGTCGAACTCACGGTGGAAATCGGCGGTGGTGTCCATACCAAGTTGCTCGGCTTCAGTCACTTTCAGCTTGTAGTCGATAAAAAGCTGCATATATTCGCTCAACGACAGCGAGTCGAATGTCGCATTGGTGTTGTTCTTCGTATAGAGTCGTTCGAATTCACCAACACTGACGGCCTTGTTGTCGATGGTTAGCACTGTTGCTTCGCTGCTGTTTTGTGCCATTGCCGGCATAGTGGCTGCAATGGCGAGTGCAATAATTCCGCGTTTCATAAACGTTGTTGTAGTGCGCGCTTCGGTAAAAAACAGTGCGCGTTAGTTTTTAATAAGTTTTGCAAACAACTGATTTATAGTGTTATGCGGTTCGTTGGCCGCCACGCTATAATCGCGGCAAAATACAAAAATTTTCATTAGCCATCTGCGGGTTTACAGACACGTCAGAAACGCTGATTTGCGTGATAATTCTTGCTCGAAACCATTTTCGCGAAGGAACAAGAGAATGGCATTGCCATAATTTATAATTTGCTGTGGCACTGGGAAATATCGGGGAAGGCGTCCGGTTGGTGCCAATGGTTAATTTCGTGTTCTTATTTTGTTCATAACTTATATCGCATTATTATTTATCAAATAGTATTCACAATTCGCCACAAAACCACATACATAATAATATGGGATAGTATATTTGGCGTTTTAATTGTCAAAAAAGCAAGTGTATGAAAAAGAATTGTTTACACAAGATTTTGATGGGCGTTTCGGCTCTGTTTGTAATGCAATCCGCTTCGGCCCAAACAATATATACGTCAGTGGCACCTGGTGATTTCAATAATCAGGCGACATGGGGCGCGAGTATACCGGCAGAAACGTTCTTGGACGGATCAGCATCGTTTGTCGTTAAGCACAACGTGACCATTGGTGATTCGATTAAAGTTGCGAACCTGACGGTGCAAGATGGCGGAAAACTGACTTTCGGCCGTGAGAATGAGACGTTCAAATGTGCGACAGTGACTGGGAAGTTCCTGGTTAACGCGGCTTGTACAGTGGATGTGGCTGATTTGAGCGGTACACGCGTTCTGCAGGTGGCGGGCGATTTTGAAAACAACGGTGTGGTTGAGTTCCGCAAAAGCACAAACAAGGTTGTGAATGTGGTTTTCAATGGAACATCGCAACATGTAAAAGGTTCGGGGACAACCAAATTCAACAATTTTGAAGTTGCGTCGGGAACGGTCACTGCTGATGTGGACTTGGACATTGACGGTGCGTTTACAATCGGTGCTTCGGCAACAAAATTCACATTGGATGGCCACACAATGAATCTGGCAGGAAACTTTACAAAGAATGCAAGCGCTAAAACTGGGTTCGATTATTCGAGTGGCAAGATTATTTTTGATGGCACCACGGTCCAATCCGTTTCGGGAAATGGAAACAATAACTTTTTCAATGATATAGAAGTCTCGGGTGGCGGATTCCTGGTATTGTCATGCAAGATGCAGATTTGCGGTAATTTTGTTGTCAAAGACCATTCAACAGTAAGCACATCGGCTTCTCTGCGTTTCTATAAAAATTTTACGGTTGAAGCGGGAAGTACTTTCGACTCAAACACCGAGTACACTTGCTTCTGGGGCAGTTATACAAGTGAGAACGATAAAACAACAGCAGCCGATAGAAATCAAACCATTATCCTTGATGGTGATGTGACTTTTGCCGGAATATCATGCCGGGCAAAAGGAAGCGAAGGAATCAAAACTTTCCATGGCAACATAAACTCGACAGCAGAGTTGCGGGCTTGGGCCACGGCCAAGATGGTCGATGACGGAACAGGCTACCATCATACTTTCGTGGGTGCTGTTGCCGAAGGCGGTATTTATCTGCAAAGTCCGATGACAATCGCAGGCGGCACCATAAGGTATAACGACAGTAGCAATGGCGAATTCACATTGGGTAGCGGTGACATAACGTTGAAGGGCGGATCACCCACGGTAAAGGCCGGCGACACTTTCAGGCCTGAAGGCAATGTCACATTGGAAGCGAATTCATTTGTGCTGAACGGCACATATGATGGTGTGACCGAACTCACCGCTCAAATGATTGGAAAACCGGGCAAGGCCTTTGTTGTTAATGATGGTACGGCGTTCTATCTGAAAGGCCATTCTGATAATTATCCGACAGGTTTTGGAACTATAACAATAGGCGCCACAAGCACCACATACTACAATTCGAATTTCGATCAGACAGTTCATGCGGCCGATTACGGACATCTTTATCTGCAATACAAAAATAAGACATTCGACGGTCCGACCAACATTGCCGGACACCTGTATGTTTACTCGGGTACAAACGATGAGATAAGTGTCAATATGGGCAGATTTGAACACACTATCGGGTATAACATAGCTGATAATCCGGATGTTAAGGGCAAATCGTCGATTTTGTCAACTGGTACGGTGACAATGAACGGCAACCGCGCCCAGGTCATCTATAAGCGGACTGATGGAACTTATGAGTTCAACAACCTGATTTTCACAAGCAGTGACCCGACCAACTCACAAACCAAAACCATCAGCGGCAACATTAAAGTTGATGGCGAGCTCAAACTGGAAAACGCAAGTACAAACGAGCAGCTCTTTCTTGCTCTCGACATCGACGATTATGTGATTACCGGTAGCGGATCGGGCGACAATCAGTTGGTTTTGGGCAACAATACGCGCATCAAAGTGAGTGGGGCCGACAACTTGGGCGAGACTATTGGGACTTTCGGCAATGTTGAGCTCGACAAAAACAGCATTGTGATATTCGACGCCACAAAAGGCTCGCAGAACATACCGGTGCTCAACTATGGCAATATATCACTCTACGGAAGCACGGTCAAAAAACTTGAAGGAACAACAACCGTCAGGGGATGGATAAACGTGAGCAGCGGAACGCCAATTCTTACTATCGAAGATGAGAGCATAGAATTGTACATTGAAGGCGACTGGAAGCTGGCGGCAGCTAATCTGAATATCAATCCGGCATCAACAATCGTTTTGTGCGGTATTGGCAATCAAGAGATTGTAAGCACCAAATTTCCGAATCTTCAGGTGCGTGGTAGCGGTGTGAAAACACTGAAGGGTACGCTCACAATTGAAGGTGATTTGTCGGTTTATTCAGGTTGTGAGTTCAATGCCGACAACCGCACCATTAACCTGTATGGTGATTTTGATAATACCGATGGTGGTGGCGGCATCTATCATCAGGATTACGGACGATTGAACCTTAACGGCGCCACCCACATACAGAATGTGGCTTGTAGTGACACAATCAACACACGGTTCTATAATGTTTATATCGACAAGAAATTAGACGACACGGTGCGGTTCCAGACCGATGTGTTTGTCGGCAACAATATGATGACCACAACCAGCAAGGGTAATTTTGATATTGACAATCACCGGCTTATAATTGGTGGCGACTTCTATCTGTACAAAGGTTGCAAGTTTGTGCACACCAAAGGGGCGAGTCTGCATTTCACAAGCAGTGAAGCAGAGCAATCCATCAGCAATAGCAACACCGAGAACACTTACCCGACAATGCATTTTACCGGAAGTGCGGTCAAAGCTTTGAAAACCAACGAGTTCGATATTAATGGCGATGTGATTATCGATCATGACGCCATTGTTACAAGTAGTTGCAAATTATGGGTGTCGGGTGACTGGAAAAACGCCGGAACATTCAACCACTCGTCGGAAGTGATTTTTGACCGTAATGATGATGATGAAGGCGGCGGTAATCAGTATATCAGTAGTTCGGCATTCAGCAGTGTGACGTTTGCCGGAACTGGCAAGAAAATGCTGACAGGTATGATTAACGTGTCGAGCCAGTTGAAAATCGATTCTCTTTCAACCCTTGAAGTCAGTCCTGACGGTGGCACCACATGCTATGAAATAAAAGTTGGCGGAACCTGGAAGAACAATGTCTGGGGACCTGGCGGGCCTGACCATGGTTCGACAGGAAAATTCATTCCGCACAAAGGTACGGTTACATTTGTGGGCAACAGCTCATATATATACACAGGCGACTCTATTAAAAGCAACAACAAGGGGCGCGATTATAAGTCGTTCTATAATGTTGTGATAAACAATTCTGACCCAACCAATTATAAAGGTCTATATCCGATTTACAAGGTAAAGAACAGCATCAAGTCGGAACAGAACGACATGTACGTTGAAAACAATTTCACCATCAACACAGGTATCTTCTATGTTTATTGGAACACCTTGTATGTTGGCGCCAACCTGTGGAACTTGGGCGGTACATTCTCAATGAACTCACATTACAGAGCTGAGTCGCGGCTGCTTCTGGGCGGTGCGGCAGGTGGTGACGATTATGAGTTTGACCCGGGCGAGAGTAATACAATCAGGCAGATTGAAGTTGTTGGTGGCGGCAAATACAACCTGATGAGCGATTATACTCAATATACGCTTACCGCAACAGCAGGCCAGGATAGTCTGATACACATTCGCAAAGGCGAATTCTGTCTGAACGGGCACACAATAACATTTAATGAAAACGGCAATATCAGAATTGAGAAGGGCGGTACGCTCAACATTGATGCTGGGGCCACCTTGGCCATGCTTGGTTCGCGGTATTTGATAAACAGCGGCGGAACGCTGAGAATTGTCGGTACGGAAGGCAACCCGGCAACAATACAGGCCGCGGCAGTGGATAATTACTATTACATAAGGCAGGATTCGGGAAAGGTTTACGCCGACAACTATTGCATTGAAGGAACCAATGGCAACGGTTTGAATATTGTTGGCGGAACAATTGACGAGACTCATAATCTTAGTAACGGTATGTTCTCAAATTCATCGGGAACCGCTCTGCTGACTATCGGTGAAAAAGTGGTGATCGGTGACGGGTTTAAGAAAATAGACAATGTCTCGTTCAATGCGCGTGAAAATAAGCCGACCTACAATGTGCAGCGTACTAACGGTACAAAGCCGATAACGCTTACAAACTACAGTGGCTCGCTGGCAGGTGAAAGTCATGAAAAAGACACGCCCGGAACGTTGATCATTTGGGAAGAGCCAACAGGATTTGTTTGGACAGGTGAAGGTGATGGCAAAAGTTGGCACGATGGCGAAAACTGGGCTGGGGGTGAAGTCCCAGGTGCAGCAGATGAAGCTTATCTTAAATTTGTGTCAGGAAAGAATAATATAAAAATCACATCACGGGCTGATGTTAAGACACTTACCATCGACGGCAGTGTCACACTTACGCTTAATGGCGAAGATGTCAGCGAAGGCGTCCTTTGTGGTATGAGAGTTAGAAACAAGCTCACAATGATGAAGAGCTCTAAACTAGTCCAAACTGGTGAAAGGGACTCTCTGATTTTGAATGGCTCGTGGATCAGTAGTGGCACGTATACGCCAAACAATCAGCCGACAGTGTTTGATTTGCAGGCAGGTGTTCATCAGTTGTCGATTCCGGCAGGCCAGCCGATGAGCACAATGATACTTAAAGGCAGCGGTTCGTTATCGCTTCTTGGAACAATCACAATCAACGAGAATATTATACTCGAGAATGATGCCACATTGATGGCTGGTACCGGAACCATCAACATTGGTGGTGACTGGATTAACAATGGCGGCATTTTCGATGAAGGTGAGTCGAAAGTTATTTTTAACGCTGACAGCGAGAGTAAAATTCAGACAATCAGTGGTGGCAAATTCTGGCGTATAGATTTTTCCGGCAAGTCTAAAAAGGTTATTGCCAGCGACATATCTGTCCGTCGGTATTTCATCATAAACAAAACGGCTACCGAAGTTGATGCGGGAACATCGAACATTCATCTGATTGGTCGGCCAACCTACTGGTATAACTACAAAGGTGAAACGGCATTCGCGCAGAGCGGTGACGGTGCTGTGATTTGTAGCGGAAGTACTGTCTATTTCGGAAAGCACAATGATGACCCTGCGAAACGTGACACGCGAATTACAACATTCAACAATATTATTCTGCAGGGAACCGGAACAAAGCATTTCTATGACACAACCAACGTCAAGGGGTCGGTTGAGATGGTGAGCGGTGTTGATGTTGTGATTGGCCGCTACGGGTCAATCAACGGTGTAACCGACAACAGCACATTCATATCTTACGGCGGCGCGTTGCTGATTTACGGCGAAGACAATTTCCCGAAGGATATGAACACGGAACTGGTTGGTGGTTCGGTTTACTACCGCGACTCGATTGACCAGATAATCAGTCCGGCTCAATATTATAACTTGGTTCTGCGGAACGAGTATAAGGGCTCGAGTGGCAGCAGTTTCAGCATCAGGCGCACAACAAAGACTATGAGTGGCGACATCTCGGTTGTCGGGACGTTGAATATCAACGACTCTCTGGCAATCCTTGATGTTGATAATCATAAGATTACCCTTACTGGTACTATAGCAATGGCCAACAACGGCAAGCAGATCAGATGGGGCGACAACGGCACACTCGATCACATTGGCGGCAGTTGGGATGTGAGCGCTAACATCACCGACTTCTGCAATGTTTACAAGCATGGTACGGGCTATTTGTATGCAAGCAGCGACTGGAACGTGACGGGCGACATGGAATTTGACCCCGAAACACGGTTCTACATGCGCGGCAACAAGATAACCGGCCAACCGGATAAACATTTCAAAATGAGTGTGAACTGTCAGCTGCACTCGTCTGTGGAAAAATCAAGGGGTGTGGCATTCCCGCAAGGATTCGGCAGTTATCTGCTCGACGAGACCACAACAACCTATCTTGAAGCGTCAGCCGACCAGACGGTTTACACACAAGATGTTGTTTATGGTGCCTTGTATTTGAACGCGTCGGTTGTGCGAACAGTCGATTTTGACGGCGACCTTACTGTCCGTGGCAATTTCACCAACGCCCAGGATGCCACAACAGTGGATGCGCAAGACCACAGGTTCTATTTGTGGGGCGCGTCGAACGATTTGCGCAACTACCGGACAGACACAACACTATACCTTCTGGCCGACGGCGACCAGAAAATAGCAACTGGCGGCAACTGTACCGAATTGAACCTTAAGAACATAGAATTAAGCGGCTCGGGTGTAAAGGAACTCGATGACACAAAAGTGAACATTTCCGGAACAATAAAAATTGCTTCCGGAACATCGTTCAGCACCAACGATGCCGTTGTGTTCAGCGGCGACACTATTGATAACAAGGGAACATTCCGCCACTATGGAAGCTCGTTCACTTTCGACGGTGATACCACGCACTATATATTTATGGGTGCGGACAACATCTTCAACGGCATCATCATTACCGACAACGATACGGTTGTTGTTAAGAACAACGGCATCACACTGAATGCGGGTACGTTCAGCATCGGGAAAAAATCAAAATTCCTTATGGGCGGATTCACGCACTACCTTGCTTCACCGAAAATTGAGCTGGCTGATGATTGCGAATGGGATACAAAGGACGCTACTCTTGTGTTCAACCGCAATACGACGCAAAACCTGCCGGCAATCACTTGCGAGAACATTCAGTTCTCAAATGCCGGTTCAAAAATTTTGGAAGGAGATCTGCATGTCGGCAATCTCACCATCGATGAAGGTGTGACCTTCTCGGTTGGCAGCACTGCGGCTGAAGGCAAAACGGTTTACGTGAAAGGCAACTGGATTTGCAACGGCTCGTTCACAAGTCAGACCGATACGGTATATTTCGATTCGCAAACCACCGAAGAAAAACGTATTAAAGCCAATAACCAAAGCTTTAATGTTGTTGTATTCAACAAGTATACAGCAAATAAGTGCACATACAAGCTTGAAGATCAGATGACATTAAAAGATGGTATGACAATTGGTAAGAATGCTACATTCCATCTGAACAAGAACATTCTGGTCGTTGGTAATGATGACGCCAATTCTACAGAACCGCCTTATGTGCCTGACGGCGAGTATGTTGATGTCTTGGCCGACGGCGAACTTTATGTCGACGGCGGTGCGTCACTTCAGTTCAACCATCAGGACGATAACACTCATTTGCGTGTTTACGGAAAACTGTCGCTTGTGGGCGAGACCAACGCCAATGCAGTGATTGGCCGCAGCACAGGCAGCAACGACCGCGGTACTGAAATTGACATTTATGGTGAGATTGCCGCTAATTATTATCAGATTCAGTATGTGGCCCCGACGGGTTTCAACATCCACGAAGATGCGACAATTGACCCGACCAACAACCTTTCAAACGGTATTTGGTCGAATATGTACACAAGCACAAGTTACAAGCGGCCTAAAGACAAAGAAACGGTTGTTGATACATTTATATATTTGATTATCAACGCCATAAATGTTGCCAACCCGAACATTAACAACCTGTCGTTCAACCATGGTGGAACGCCGACAATAGGCACCCACTTCAACATGTTGCGCGACAGCACTCTTGCAACAGCAATAACACTCGGCGGAACAATCAATGGTGGTCTTGGAACCCAATTTTATGAGATGCACGCATTCTCGAAACCTTACAAAACGGGAATGGCACCGCGCACACATAAAATCAACTGGCCTGATGTTGCTGAACTTGTGTGGACCGGTAGGGTCAGCAGCGATTGGTTCGATATGCGCAACTGGTTCCCGATGGAAGTCCCAACCGCAGCCAAATCAGTCCGCATACCGCTCACAGCTAACGCACCTATTATATATAATAACGGTGCGGTTTGCAACGACCTTATTATTGTAAATGGTTCTTTGACAATTGAAAAGGGGCTTTCGGCACCAGCTTTGAAGGTCGAAGGTTCGGTTGACGTGCAGGATGGCGGTGTGTTCGCCATTGAAGATGACGCTGTTGTTGATGTTTATGGTGACTGGAACATTGCCACAAGGGGCTATTTTGTCCCGCAAAACGGAACTGTGCGCTTCAAGGCTGCTGGTGGCAGTGTGACAATTGCGCCACATAAATCCGATTTCAACAATGTAGGTTTCGACGGCGCGGCAACCTTCATGCTGTCAGGTTCATCAGTCAATTTCAACGGTAATGTCGATATTAACCAAGGAACTCTCTGGCCTTCAACTGCAAGTTATGTTTACAGTGTGAAAGGCAATTACACAATTGCGGCAGGTGGTGCATTCAACAATGTTGAAACGGGCTTCATTAAGTTCGATGGTGTCAACCAGACAATCACGAATGGTAAATTCAGCCGCGTTCGATTCTCGAATGAAGGCACAAAGACCATTGCCGGCACGTTCGACGCCACATACAATAGTAGTACCCGCACAACCCGCACCATAATTGTTGAAGACAACGCCACGTTGCTGGCAACCAGTCCGCTTACAATCAAAGGCAACATGCTGATTGACGGCAATGCCACTTTCAACGATGGCAATCAGCAGCATACCTTCACGGGATATTATTGGGAAGCACCGAAGGACAAAGGATATGTGGGCTCTGGCAAGATTGTCTTCAACGGAAATCACGCACAGTACATTTGGGGCGGCAAGTTCCACGATATTGACATGACGCTGAACACCAAATATATCAGCGCCGATGCCACAATGACCGGCAATCTGACTTTGGAAGCCTGCAACCTTGATATGCTGACCAATCATATCAGCGGTGACGGAACTTTTGAAATGACTGGTACAAAAACTATCAATGTATATGCCCGCGGTGAGAACAACTATCCGACTTTTGCAAACTATGAAGTATCAGGAACAAGTTGCTACTCATACTACAATGGTCCGATGAATCAGACAATCCGTGGCGGCGACAATGTACGCTATGGTTATCTATATATGAACAGCGATACCTACAAGACGCTTGAAGGTGACATAATCGTGCTGAAAAATCTGAATATCAGTGAGAACGGCGGAACGCTCGATGCCAACAACAAGAACATTTACCTGGCAGGACACTGGTACAACCAGACCAATGGCAGGTTTATTCCAGGAAAAGGCCGAGTGATTTTCAATGGCAGCACTGGCAACCAGTATGCTTATCTTGGTGTGTCGGTCGATAATCCGTTCTACGATATTGAAGTGGCAAAAACCGGAACAAACCAGTTCTATGCAGCGTCTGTTGACCTGACAGTGGGTGGCTCGCTTTATGTCAAGGGCGGCAAAATGAATTGTGTCGGTGGCTACCGCGTAAGGATTGGCGGTGATGTGGAAGTAAGTTCACCGGGTGTCATCAACAACTCGGGCTGCTACGAGCTCTACCGCCCAACCGGAACTTGCAACATCACAACGGCGGGCTCTATTCTTAACGATTTGGTTATCAATGGCGCAGGTTGCGAGTTTGTTGTGAATGATGACCTGAAGGTTTATGGAAACTTTACCTTGCAGAACGGCACATTCAACCAAAACGGAAATGTTGTGACGCTTGGCAACTCATACGATAACAGCCTTATTTACGGAACCTACATTGTCGGTCCTGGCGGAAAGTTGCGCATCGGCTCTGCATCATCGTTCGTGGTGAAGGCGGGTGGTACCTTTGAAGCTGTTGGCGACAATGTCAATTACGCACAGATTACAAACGATGGTGGTTCGAACCGTTACTATTTCACTGTTGAAGGTGGCTTAATCAAGGCAGAGTACTATAGTTTCTCATATCTGGCAAAACAAGGTATAATCATATCGAAAGATGCCACAATTCATGGTGTTAAGAACTTCAGCCATGGTATTTTCAGCAATGTGGTTTCGGCTGGTGTCTGCATTGATATCCGCAATGATCAGGAATTCATCAAAACTGACAGTATTGTTGACATTTCGTTCCCGAATAACCCTGGCGGTGGCGCGGTAAACATCAAGAAGACAGAAAGTTCGACAGGTAGTATTGATGTGTACAACGCCACAGGTCTGCTTGCCGGTGAACTCTATGAGAACGACCCGCACGGCCTTATCAATTGGAAGGGTGATGTTGAGTATATCTGGACAGCCGGCGCCAATACAAACAACTGGTGGGATCCAATGAACTGGACAGCCAAGCTTAATGGTGTTGAAGTGCCGCACACAATTCCGGGTGAGTCGAATAATGTTATTATCCCGTCGATGGCGGCAATCAATAACAAGTATCCGATTATTGACCATAGTGGCGCACGCGCTAAGAAGCTTACCATCAATAAAGTAGCTGAATTGACAATCAAACTTGAGTCGGAAATGCCTGATACTCTCGGATACGCGCTGATTGCGACATCTGATATCACAGTTAATGGTACACTGACAATGACATCTGAACTGGACAAATTGCAACTCTATGGCAACTGGGTGATTGGTACATCGGGCAAACTGATTGAAGGCGCTGGTACTGTAGAGATGATTGGTGTTGGCGTCAAAACAATTCAGAACAAAACGCTGAGTTTCAACAATCTTTTGATTGACAACATTGGAACTGTCCAGGCACAATCGGCATTGAAGGTTGGTGGAAACTTCGAAATCAGGCAAGGCACATTCGATGTCGGCTCTTACGATGTAACAGTTGGCGGCAATTTCACAAACAACGGAACATTCATGCCGCAAACCCGCACGCTTATTTTCAGCGCAACACCCGGAAGTGCTCACACGTTCAATCCCGGACGCAGCACATACAATAACGTGCAATTCAAGTCGGGTAATTATTCGCTGACAGACAATGAGTTGTATATCAGTCATAATATCGAACTCGACGGAGGTTCGCTGACTGTCGGTGACAATGCCATCAACTTGGGCGACGGCACAGGTGTCGATAATCTGAATATCGCTGGTACGCTCTATCTTGTTGATGACGGCAAGCTTAAGATGGGCAATAACGCCTACATCAATGTCAAGAGCGGTGGACTTATCTCGCTTGTCGGCAGTGAAAACCACGAAGCCATTGTGACGTCGCAGAAGACAACAGGAACATATTCGTTCACGGTGGACGGCGAGATTGCGGCCCGCTATTATAAGATTGAGCGTCTGAACGCCGATGGTCTGCATTTGAAATCAGGATCAACAATTAATGCTGCGGACAATCTTTCGAACGGCCAGTATTCAAGCGGAACAGCAGGTGGATGCTATATGTGGCTTGAAAACAATCTGGCGGCTGCTGATGCCGAGTTGCAAATAAGCAATGTCTATTTCAACGCTGGCGCGAAATACAATGTAAAGAGAAGCAGATTGTCATCTGTTGGCAACATCAACATTCGCGACGCAGTGGGCGTTATTGCCGGCTACTATTTCGAGAACGACGTGGATGAAGATAAGCCGTCGGCCATATCCGGCGCTGTCAGATGGTCGTATTCGGGCGAAGTGCGCCATTGGATCGGCAATAAGGATATGAGTGGAAATGATGATGAGTCAGGATTATACGGAAACCTTTGGTCTAACCCGAAAAACTGGGACAACGGACTTGGGCAGGAAGGCACGCCGAATGCGGCAACACGAGTGTTTATACCGCTTGTTGAGCATGGTGTGTATCCTGTTATTGACAGAAACTGTGAAGGTGATGTTGAAGTAAAAGGTATAGACGTTTATTCCGGGGCGTCTTTGGAAATAAAGGATGGTAAGAATCTTGCCGTTACCGATCCTATACTCGGCTTGTCGATTGGCGAGAATGCTACCTTTACGGCATCTGATGGCGCCACACCGAGCACGGTGACAATCAACGGCCAGTTCGCCAATTCTGGTAAGTTCATCCACGGTGGTTCTTCAAAAGTGATTTGGTCATCATCGTCGAACCGCGACATTTCAATGAACGGTTATTCGTTCTACGATTTCGAAGTGCAGAACGTGGGCGGCGCAACAGTGACATTCACGGTTGAATCCGGCAAGCCGCTTAAGATTGAGAACAATTTCACGATTAGCGGCGGAAACGTCAACTGTAATGGTGGCGTTCTTGAAGTTGGCGGAAATTTCACCAAAACAGGCGGCAATTTCATACATGGCGAAGGAACCGTCAGACTGAATGGCAGCAAGGAACAGACCATATCGTCGAATACATCACTGTCGTTCTATAATTTGGAACTGATCGGCACCAACACAAAGAATATCGGTGTCGATATTGAAGTGGTGAAGGATATAACCGTCGGCACGACAGTGAAGGCCCTTGGCGAAACCAATATCACTTGCCGCGGCAACTGGAACCGGCCTGCATCGGGCTCGCAGAAGAACAACTTCATTGGCGGCACGGGTGCTGTCATCTTTGCCGGCACGGTAATGCAAGACATCAACAAGCCGGAAACATTCACAAACGTAACGTTCAACAATCCTAAATTGGCGGCTTTCTCAACAACCTACACACAGACAATATCAGGCGTGCTGACACTTACCCACGGTATTCTGAAAGGCAACGCATCGAACCCGATTTGCCTGACTGCAGATGCTACAATTGTCGGTGGAAGTCCTGAAAGTTACATTAATGGTACTGTTGAGAAGGAAGGTTCGGCTGATTTCCATTTCCCGATAGGCGGCAACGACCGTTATGCGCCAATCGAAATCTTTGATCTGGGGGCTACTGGTAAGTTCCAAGTCGGCTATCATAGTGATATGCCTGACAATCAGACTAATCTGGATGCCGATGTGAACCAAATCAGTAAAAAGGAATACTGGACTCTGAATCGCAATTCGGGTACAACAATGCCAAAGGTTAAGCTTTATTGGTACAACCGCACATACAGTGGGCTGAAGGATATGGATGTAGTGTCGGTTGTGCTTTACAAGGATAACAAGTGGACACGCCAGATTGACCGTGAGACAGAGTATGACAGTGAGATTATCAATGCACTGCCCGGTTTTGAAGCTGACACAATGCGGGGATTCATCACCACCCGTGTTCCGATAGCGGCAGACGGCAAGCTGACATTCGGATTCACCTATCCGACAATCACGTGGCTGAATGACGCTTTGACAGACGCCTACTCAACAAAGAGCAACTGGTCTGGCAAGTACGCCCCGAGTGAGATAGTGAACATCCGTATCAATGAAGTTCCGGATGGCAACAACACGCCGAAAGTAACATCGACTGGCAAATGCTACGATATGACAATCAATGAAGGCGGCAAACTCGAAGTTGCTTCTGGTGCAACGCTGACAGTCTTCGGCAACGCTACCATCCATGGCGAACTGACGCTTGCGCCTGGTGCTAAAATCAACTTTATGAAGGATGTCTCTGGCGCGGACGGCAAAGTTTTGGCTGCAGCCAATTCTGAAGTGTATATCTGCAGTGAAACCGACCAGAATGTTGCTTTGGATTCGTGCTACAACATTGTTTTCGAAGGTGGTTTGAGCAAAAACGATAAATGCACAAAAACACTCACTTCAGACATAAAAGTCGCAGGCTCAATAAACGTTAAGAATTACACAACGCTTGCTGCCGGAAGCCATACCATTTCGCTTGGCGGTAACTTGACAATTACCACATACGGCGATTTTATTAATGGTACAAGCACATTGGAACTTAATGGCTCTGAAAAACAGATTCTCAGCATCACGCCTAACCGTGCGCTCTACAATCTCACCATTAACAACTCTTCGCCAACTTCACCGCAGATTGACCTTGGATCAGGAATTAAGGTGACGGGTAATCTTAATTTGATAAAAGGAAAGTTGCACTCAACATCATCGTCACGCCTTATATTGGCTGGCGCAAAATCAACAATCGGAAATGCCGATTCGTATGTGATTGGAGAGATGGAACGGGACGGAAGCGGTGATTTTGTCTTCCCGATTGGCTCTGAACGCGGATTGGCGCAGATTGGTATTTCAGGCACGGGAGCAACATCATATTTTATGGTGGCTGAGTACAGAAACTCAAAACCGCAGGCGGCTGGTATCCTTGATGAAGCAAATGTTCAAAAAATCAGTCATTTGGAATCGTGGCACTTAAGCAACAAAAATGACATTGACGCAAAACTGACGCTTTATTGGAACGATTCAGAGTACAGTGAAATCACTAATAAAGATGAATTGCTGGTGGCTGTGCTCAGTGGTGGAAAATGGTACAGTTACGGATTTGGCGGAAGCACGATGTCTGGTGACGGAAAGGCAGGAACTGTGACTTCGGGTAATGTGATAAAGATTAAGAAAGGGTCTTCAACATCATCAACCATGCGACAAGGAGCATCGCGGCGAACTCTCGCATCAGCACCCGTGGCTCTTGCTGATGAAGGTGGTGTGAATGTTACTTTTGGTACAAAGCGGCCTGATATTAATCCACTTCCAATCGAACTCATCTCGTTTGACGCCGAAGTGACACCAAACAACACCGATGTGGCACTCACATGGAGTACTGCAACAGAACACAACAATGATTATTTCACCATCGAGCACATGTTCGACGGCGAGTTGGAAACTGTTGACACAATTGCGGCTAAAGGCGGGGCAGGAGAAGGCGCCGATTATGATTACCTGCACATCAACCAGTCTGCAGGAACGCACTACTACCGTCTGCTTCAGACCGATTTTGACGGCACTGTCACAGTTGCCGCCGATTGGGTTGCTGTTGTTATTGAGAATGCTGACAAACCGGTTTTGAATGCAAGCGTGGCACCGAATCCGGGCCAATGCCAGAACATCAAGGTCTCGGTTAGCGGAATCAGTGGCAGCAAGTTGCGCTATGTGGTGGCCGACATGAGCGGTCAGACCATTGTCGACCATACAGTTGGTACCGCTGGAATGTCGACATTCCAGATTGATGCCACCGACTGGAATCTGCAGCCGGCCATGTACCTTATCAAGATTTTCACTGATAATGGTCAGACTGTCAGCAAGTTCGTGGTTGAATAAGGTCTGTTTCTAACAAATCAAACCCGCCGTGCGACAAATGGTTGCGCGGCGGGTATTGTTTTTCCGTTTGTAAAAACCGGTGAATCTCTAAAACAAAACCCCTTGCAAACACATGATTGCAAGGGGTTGTTGGTGATTCCATAGGGAGTCGAACCCTAATCGTCAGAACCGGAATCTGATATTCTATCCATTGAACTATGGAACCGAATCGGGCGCAAATGTAATCAAATTTGCCAATCGCACCCTTGATTTTTCAAGGCGTTCTCACTTATGGTCGAACACCACTTTCTTTCGCACAAAAAAGTTGAAGAAGAAGACCGTTATTTGTGCTATCGTATTGCTTATCAGGAAATAAACGCCGCAGCGGTTGGTGAGCACGGTGGTGATGCCAATGTTGATGGCCAGTCCGGCCGCGCCAATCAGCGTGAATACGGCAAACTGTACAAGGCTCTTGCCCGCACCGCCTGCTTTCTTGTGAAACACCCAAATGGTGCAGAGTCCGTAGTTGAGCAATCCGGCCAGCAGCGACGCTACAAAGGTTGACACAGCCAGCCAGTCGGGACCGAGCAACCGCTCGTTAAGGTACCACAGAATGGCGATGTTGGTCAGATAGCGGATGCCTTCAACCACAGCGTTGCGCGCGATTTGCACGGTTGTGTTGTCGGTTTTGCCGAAAAGTTTTGCCCAAAGGTTTCCCATCGCCTTAATTCCGTTTGTCGGCACCCCACATCAGTTTGTTGCGCAGGGTTGAGAAGAATCCGTGGCCGTCGAATTTTATCAGGCTCACGCTGCGTTCGGACTTGCTGATGGTGATTTCCGACGGATTGCTCAACACCACCGACGTTGAATCGAGCGAGAGCATATAGTTCTGCTCGCGGCTTTCAACCGTGATGCGGATGGTGCTGTAGTCGGGAATGACGAGCGGCCGCACCGTCAGGTTGTGCGATGCGATGGGCGTGATGATGATGTTCTGCGATGCGGGCGACAAGATGGGGCCACCGGCGCTCATCGAGTAGGCTGTTGAGCCTGTCGGTGTTGCAATTATCAGTCCGTCAGCCCAATAACTTGCCAGATACTTGTCATCGATGTAGGTGTGGATGACAATCATACTCGAACTGTCGCACTTGTGGACAGTGATTTCGTTGAGTGCGAACGGGTGCTTAATCTCTTTGATTTGCGGTTGAAGCGCAAGCAGCGGACGTTTCTCAACAATGAACTGATTGGCAGCCATAGCGTCGATGGCGCTTGCCACATCGTCGGGTGAGATGTCGGCCAGGAAACCCAGCCGCCCCGTGTTGATGCCCACAAACGGCACGTTAAGGTGCTCAAACTCGCTGATGGCTTTCAGGAAACTGCCGTCGCCGCCTAGAACAATGATAAAATCGAGATTGTCAGGCATTTGGCCCGATGTGTCGATGTGTGAATAGGTTTGGCCGCTGCTCTGCTGCCATATTTTGAAAACCGGCGCAAACAACGGGTGCAGCCAAATGCAGGCCTTGTGCCGCTGAAGCGCGCCAAATAGCACTTCGAGCAGCGGCTGATGCTGCGAGCCAAACAACTGACTGTAGATGGCGACGTTCATAACGGTTGATTATTCGAGAGTTACAATGAAACTGCCGCTGAAATCAGTCAGTTTCTTATTGAAATGTTCGGCCTTTTCGCGCGTCTCAAACGGGCCGGCAATGATTCGGTAAACCTTCACACCATCCTTGTCGCCGATTTGAATCATTATGTCTTTGTTTATCAGTGATTTGATTTCAGCGCAACGCTTTACCAGATTGGCCGCTTCCTGATACGATGCCAGCTGCACGCCAAAGCCTTTTGGGTGGATGGGCGTCGATTCGATTTTGAAATATTCGTTGGCAGGTGCCTGAACTTCAGTTACTTGAGTTGTGCGTGGTGCGGCTTCTACTTGTGTTGCAGCTGGTTGCTCGTTTGCAGCCGGCTGCGAACCCGGCCAGGCCGGTGCCGACGAATTGCGTTTTATCTCGGTTGCCGTTGCAGCATTCGTCTCGGGCAGGCTCAATACTTCAACCTTGACACTTGTGGTGCCCTTGCTGATGTAATTCAGTTTTTCGGCGGCAGCACGCGACAGGTCGATAATGCGCTTCTCGACAAACGGACCGCGGTCGTTGATGGTGACGTCGACCGACAGATTATTGTCGAGATTGGTGACGCGGACCACTGTGCCAAATGGCAGAGTACGGTGGGCGGCGGTCATCTTCTTCTGGCTGAAAGTCTCGCCGCTGGCGGTCATCCGGCCGTCGAACTTGTCGGCGTAGAACGATGCCAGTCCAACTTCAGTTATCTGCGCCGACAGCGTGCCCGACAGCGCGAGCAGCAAAGTGGCCAATGTGATTTTGATTCTTTTCATATCTGTTTGAATGTTAAATTGTTTCTATTGAAAATTTAAGTGTTTTGTGGCAGTGCTTCGGCTTTCTTCTCGTGCGCCGCCTGAATGCTTAAATTCAGTTCGAACCCCAAAAGCAGAATGCTCGAGTTGATGTTGAGCCATACGAGTATCGCGATAAGTGTGCCTATCGAACCATATAATGCATTGTAATTGCTAAAGTTAGCCAAATAATAACCAAATCCTGCCGAAGTGGCCAGCAATAGCAGCGTGGCCATCACCGAACCTGTTGAAATAAATCCCATATGGGTGTGTTTTGCAGGTGCGAAATAATAAATCACAGACACACTTACAATACAGAGCGTCAGTATTATAAGCCACTGAACTACATAAAACAATACCGTTGAGAACGTTCCGAAAAGAATGCGTTTGGCGATGAGATAGGCCAGAATTGTGCGGCCGAAAATGAGCAACGCGATGGCTGTGGTCAAAAGCACAGTGATGAGTCCCACCATAATGAGCGACGACACGCGCAGATTGACGAACGAGCGTGTTTCGTGCACGTTGATTGACTGGTTGAAGGCGCGGATGACAGCCGTCACACCATTCGATACAATGATGATGGTGGTGACGCAACCAATTGATAACAAGCCACTTCGCGGATACATCACAATGTCGGCCAGTGTTTCTTCGATGGTCTCGAACGTGTCTGATGGGATGAGCTGCTCGAGCAAATCCATCAGCTCGGTTTGGAAATTGGGAATCGGGATGTAAGGGATAAGCGTTGACAGGAAAAGCAGCGCCGGGAACACCGCCAAGAAGAAGTTGAAGGCGATACTTGCCGCGCGGATGCCGAGTGTGCCGTTCGACATTCCTTTAACGAAGAACGAGCCCACTTCGAAGATCGACAGACGGCCGAATCCGGGCAGCGTGTGGCGCTTGGTCCACTCGATGACAGCATCGAGCCGAGCCTTCCAATTATCGATTATCTGTTTAATCTTCATTATTTTATGGCTTTCAAACTCAAGTCGAGACTGCGGATTTGGTGCGTTAGCGCGCCAACCGATATGAAATCGACACCGGTGGCGGCGTAGTCGCGCAGGTTGGCGTCGGTGATGCCGCCCGATGCTTCTGTCTCATATTTGCCGCCAATCATCTCAACTGCTTTCTTGGTGTCCGGAATCGAGAAGTTGTCAATCATTATGCGGTCGATACCACCGATTTCCATAATCTGTTTTATCTCGTCGAACGAGCGCGCTTCAACTTCAATCTTCAGGTTTTTGCCTTTGGCCTTCAGATACTCTTTGGCGCGATTGATGGCCTGCGGAATGCCGCCGGCAAAATCGATGTGGTTGTCTTTGATGAGAATCATATCGTATAGCCCGATGCGGTGGTTCTGTCCGCCGCCCATCACCACTGCCATTTTCTCGAAGACGCGCATCCCGGGTGTGGTTTTGCGGGTGTCAAGAATTTTGGTGTGCAAGCCTTTTACAAGCTCAACGTAATGGCTTGTCTGTGTGGCGATTCCGCTCATACGCTGCATGAAGTTGAGCACCAGGCGCTCTGTTTGCAGGATTGAGAGTTCGCGTCCTTCGACAATGAATGCCACATCGCCTTTCTTCACGGGTGTGCCATCGGTGATGAATGTGGTCATTTTCAGGTCTTTGTCGAACTCTTCGAAGACCATCCTGGCCACTTCGACACCGGCCAGAATGCCGTCTTGCTTGACAAGCAGCTGGGCCTTGCCGCGCTGGTCGGCCGGAATGCAGCTCAACGATGTGTGGTCGCCGTCGCCAACATCTTCACGAATGGCGCGGGCTATAAAATCCTTTATGTACTCTTGATTGTTCATGTTATTCTATAGAAAATTGATATACAAGTTGTTGTGATGATTGCTGCTTGGTCAGGAAACTGATTCTGTAGCGATGGATTCCGCTGTCGAGTGTTCCGATGACCGAGATGCCGTCGGGACTGATGTTTTGAGCAAGCACGGTGAACTGCGTCGGCTTGTTTTTGGTAAAAAACTGATTCAGAATCATTTTTGCCCGGTTGCGGCTGCTCACAACTGAATAGTCGGGCATCAGCAACTCGACGCGCTTGTTGAAGAATGCGGTCAATGAGTCGGCGTTGCCGTCGGCAATGGTGCGTGTGATGCAGTCGACAACCGAATCAACGACAACCACTTGCGAAACAGCCTGCTGCGGACAAACCGACAGTGCGGCCAGCACTGCAGTCAGTAGAATCATTTTTTTTGCCGAAAACATTTTCAAATTCATATTTTTGACCATCGGCAAAGGTAATATTTTTTATGGACTACGGACTTCTCTCATCAGACAACGAACTGCAGCAATCAACAATCAATTTTACGCCTAATATCTAACACAATATGAAAACCGTTCTCTACGCCATCGGCAAGACCGACGATGAATATCTGAACACCGGCATCAGCAAATACTGCCAGCGGATTGTGCGCTACACACCTTTTGAGTTTGTGGCTCTGCCCGATATTCGTAACTCGAAGAGTATGAGCGAAACAGTGCAGCGCAATAAGGAAGGCGAGCTGATTCTGAAGCAGTTGGAACAGGGCGATTACGTGGTGCTGCTCGACGAGCGCGGCCGTGAGCTGACGTCGGTTGGTATGGCCGAATGGATGGGCGGCATTTTCAACCAGGGCCACAAGCGGCTTGTATTCTTGATCGGCGGCCCTTACGGCTTTTCTGACGAAGTGTACGCCCGAGCCAATGCAAAAATTTCGCTATCGAAACTCACTTTTCCGCATCAATTGGTTCGATTATTGTTTGTTGAACAATTGTACCGTTGCCACACAATTTTGAAAGGCGAACCGTATCACCATGTTTAATTACGAATTTTGAATTACGAATTAATTGGCGCGAATAATCTTTGATTATTAATAAAATGAGCTGAAACCAGAACTTAAAACTCAAAACTTAAAAAACGATAAATGCACTTTCTTGCCCGTCACCGGTTATTGTTCTACGCCATCATCTGCTTTGCGGTGGGGTTGAAGGTGCTCAGTTCCGACGGCGGCCAGAAGAACATTGAGCCTGAGCGCCAGAAGTTTATTCAGGTTTTACACGAGAAGGAACTGCTGGCCGAGCAGCTTGCCGACACCCTGTTTGAGTACGCGCAATCCGATCGAATCAACGAGTTCGCCAACGGCGACAATCCGCGGCCCGACCGTCTTTTCGACCGCCATGGCATTATTCTTTATGTGTACTCGGGGCGCAATCTGGTATACTGGACCAACAACTCAATAGCCATTCCTGACGGCACTATGTGGTACAAGCAGCCGTTTGTGAACACGGGCAACGCCTGCGTCATACCGCGTTACAAGACCAACAAGCAGCAGACTGTGGTGAGCGTGATTGTGGTGAAAACCGATTTCACCTATGAGAACGAGTTTCTGCAGAACAAGTTGCACTCATCGTTCGGCATAAAGAGCAATCTCAGCCTTAACAACAACGACCGCACGTCGGAAAACGCGGTCTACAGCACTGACGGAAACTATCTGTTCTCATTCAGCCTTGAAAACACCAACGACTCGGGCAAGCGCCGCCGTGTGGCGTTCCCGCTGCTGTTGCTCTCGTTCGTACTGCTGATGCTCTACGCTCAGAAGGGAATCAAAAAGAACCGGCTCAGCAACCGCAAGTTTTTCGCGCTTACGCTGATAGCAGTGGCGGCCAGAATAGGCATTCAGATGTTTCTGCCGCAGGATTACTACTCTCAGCTAGGCATTTTCTCGCCGCAGCACTATGCCGCATCGGTGATTTTCCCGTCGCTTGGCGATTTGCTGATTAGCGTGGTAATGATTGTGTATCTGATATTTGTCTATTCGTTTAAGGTGCATCTACAGCGGCTCGACAAATACTCGCTTGTGCGCCGCATTGCCATCTCGGTGCTTTGGGTGGTTGCGCTCATGACATATTATGTTTTCCTGACATACACGCTTAACACACTCATCCACGACTCGAATTTTCCGTTTGAGATATATGAAATAACTAATCTCAACATCTACGGTGTACTTGGTTATCTGATACTTGCGTTGTGTTTTGTGGGATTTCTGCTTCTGCTCGACAAAGCAGTCATTCAGTTGCTCAAAACCTTCAGTTTCTGGCGGGCGCTACTGATTGTGATGCCTGTGTGGGCTATAGCGACGACTCTGCTGCTCTGCAACTATCCAAGCTCGCCATACATTCAGATGTGTGTATCGTTCCTGGTAGTCAGTGTTTTGTGGCTCTATCTGCGCTACACCAATCGTGTCAACTATGCTTCAGAAGTAATGGTGATTGGCCTGATTTCGATTTACGTGACCAATTTCACTCGAATTGAGAGCCGTATGCGCCATGCCGAAGAGAATGAAGTGCTCTGCGTTAATCTTTCGCAGATGCAGGACCCAGCCGCTGAAGTCATTTTGTCGGATATTATCAATAATATGAAGGCCGACAAGCAGATAGCAACCATTCTGGCCGTATCGGAATACAGCCACGACGACCTTTACCGATACATCGAGAATCAGTATTTCAATGGTTATCTGAACCGCTACAACTTCAGTCTGACGGTGTGCGACCAGCACGACGAAATCAGTTTCGGTCCCGACCAGAACCAACAGAACTGCCATCAGTATTACAACCGCTATTTGCGGCAGTACGGCTCGCAGACGCCGGTGCAGGGGCTGTTCAGAATCAAGAACGCATCGTCGGAAACAAGTTATCTGATACGAATCGCCGTTCCGTCGCGTCAGAAGGAAACCGTGACGCTGTTCTTCAGCCTGGCGCCGAAACTCAATTATGAAGTGCTTGGCTATCCCGAATTGCTGCTTGAGAAACCGCTCAGCACCGACCGCTACAAACAGCATATCAGTTATGCGAAATACCAGAACGGCCGACTCACAGCGCGCTCTGGCACGTTCCCCTATGCGTTCGACAATCAGGTTTATGGCCAGCACGACGGTGAGTTCAGCCATTTCAGTATGGAACATTACGACCACGTTATGTACGTCAGCGACAGCGAGAATTGCATTATTGTGAGCACGCCAACCATCACAGCCTTTAATATTATGATTGCGCTCACCTATACATTTGTGTTTTTCCTATTGATAATCACATTGTTACTGGTTTTGGGCAATTCCTACACCAAGATGTTCGACATTCGTTTCACCATAAAAAACAAGGTGCTGGTGTCGATTCTGGTCATTCTCATCATCTCAACGGTGTCAGTGGCTGGCGGTGTGGTCTATTACACTATCAATCAATATAAACGCTCACAGAACGAGATAATGTCGAGCAAGGTGCAGTCGGCGCTGATGGAAATCGAGCAGCGCTACTCGAACATTACCGACATCAAACGCATTCCGGCCGACGAGCTCAACTCGCTCATGGCATCGATATCGAACACTCTGCTTACTGACATCAATCTTTACGACCAGACGGGAAACCTGATTGCCACTTCACGCCGCGAGATTTACTCGCGCAAGCTTACGAGTGAGAAGATGAACGCCACTGCCTTCCGAGAGCTTGAAATGAACAAAAAATCGCGAATTGTGCAGAGTGAGAGCATCGGCAAACTCAACTACTATTCGGCTTATGTGCCCTTCATCAACTCGCGCAACAAGCTGCTGGCTTACATCAATCTGCCGTATTTTATCAAGCAAACACCTTTGCGTCAAGAGCTTACAAGTGTATCGGTGGCCGTAATCAATATTTATGCGGTGCTGGTGGTGTTGAGCGTGGTGATTGCCATTTTCCTGTCGAACCGCATAACTCGGCCCATTGTGAGTGTGCAGGAACGAATTCGCAGCCTTGACCTTGGCAAGAGCAACCAGCGTGTTGAATATGATGGCGACGATGAGATTGCCGAGCTGGTGAATGAGTATAACCTGATGCTTGAACAGTTGAGTATCAGTGCGTCAAGGCTTGCCAAGTCGGAACGTGAGAGCGCATGGCGCGAGATGGCCCGGCAGGTGGCTCACGAAATCAAGAACCCGCTTACGCCGATGAAACTCAGCGTTCAGTTGCTCGAACGCTCGCAGCGCAACGGTGACCCCGATTTCAACGAGCGGTTCGAGAACACCGCTCGCACCCTGATTGAGCAAATCGACAGCCTGTCGTCCATAGCGTCGGAATTCTCGCAGTTCGCCCGCATGCCCGAAGGCCGCACCGAACTAGTGAACCTTAACGAGCGCATCAACCAGAGTGTTGAGCTCTTCCGCGACACCACAACAACCAAAATCACATTTGTCGAGCCTGCAGGACTCACGGTGAACATCATTGCTGACAACGAACGAATGCTGCAAGTGTTCAATAATCTGATTAAAAATGCAATTCAGGCCATACCCAAAAAGCAGAAAGGCAAAATAAATATCTCGCTTCGCTGTATGAAAGGGCGTGCGATTGTTGAGATTCAGGACAACGGAACAGGCATCTCGCCAGAAACAGAAAAGAAGCTGTTCCAGCCGAATTTCACCACCAAAACCAGCGGAACCGGTCTCGGATTGGCCATTGTCAAGAACATTGTGGAAGACGCCGGCGGTGCCATTTGGTTCTACTCAAAAGTGGGCAAGGGCACATCGTTCTTCGTGTCGTTCCCGCTGCCGCAAGAGCAGGCATAGGTTCGGTGGTCCGCGTGGCGCGATTGCCGGCGGAAAACGAAAGGGTGGAAGCGTGGCTGGCAGAAAATACCGATAAATGTGCTCAAAGAACCGAAATTCGGGTATTTCCCAACCGATTTTTTTGCCATACTTTTACAATGAACAAAAAAAATATTTGGTATGAAACGTTTTCTATTTCTGACAATTGCGGGATTTATGGCCGTTGCTTCGTGCTCGGGTGGCGAGCCAACGCCGAACAGCGCTGCGGCTGACGAAAATGTCAGCGCAAGTGTGGTTTATTTCACAAAAGAGATTACGCCCGAAGCGCTGGTGCGGATTTACAAGGCTCTCGGCGTTGATGCCACGGGCCGCGTGGCGGTGAAAATATCGACTGGCGAGTCGTCGAAATCGAACCACCTGCGCCCCGAACTGATTAAAGACCTTGTGCAGAGCGTGGGCGGCACGCTGGTTGAGTGCAACACGGCCTACGGCGGCAACCGTTCTACCACCGCCGACCATCGCAAAGCCATTGAAGAACGTGGTTACGCGCAGATTGCCACCGTTGATATTATGGACGAAGAAGGCACGATGAAACTGCCCGTGACTGACACCAAACATATTGAATATGACATTGTTGGCTCACATCTTGCCAACTACGATTTTATGATAAACCTGGCGCACTTCAAGGGGCACGCAATGGGCGGGTTCGGCGGTGTGCTCAAAAATCAGAGCATCGGCGTGGCTTCGCACAGCGGAAAACTCTACATCCACTCGGCAGGCGCGTCAACAACCCGCTGGCGCGTTGCCGAGCAGGACGCTTTTCTGGAATCGATGGCGGCAGCCGCTCAAGCGGTGCACAACTATTTCAAGCAAGACGGCCGCAACATCGTATATATCAACGTGATGAACAATCTTTCAGTTGATTGCGACTGCGACGGTTCGCCCGCTCGGCCCGAGATGAACGACATCGGCATTCTGGCTTCGACCGACCCCGTGGCGCTCGACAAAGCCTGCCTTGACCTTGTTTTCAACTACCAATCGACATCGGGCGACGACGCCACCGCGCTGCAGAAACGCATCAACCGCCAGCACGGCACCTACATTGTCGATTACGCCGAGCAGTTGGGGCTGGGGACAATGAAATACACAGTGGTGGATTTGGATAAATAAGGACATCAGTCCACAGACGTCAGACTACAGACATCAGACAACGGACTATAGAAAAGGGCGGTATTTCGGGAAATATCGCCCTTTCCTATATGATTTTCAAATACGGCTAAATCAAACTACTGATTTTGTAGGGAATTGATATTTTTGGCGCAAAATTTTAAACAATTGCAATGAACAAAATGCTCATCGGCGCATTGGCCGCCACAATGGCGTACGGCGCGGCATCGGCGCAGACCGACACAGTCAACATTCAGGAAGTGGTAGTGACAGGAACTCGCACCCCGATAGATATCAGGCATTTGCCTATGACGGTCTCGGTTGTCGACCAGGCCAAACTGACGGAACAGAATCAGATTTCGGTGCTGCCAACCGTTATGCAGCAAGTGCCAGGCCTGTTTCTGACCAGCCGCGCGGTGATGGGCTTCGGCGTGTCGGGCGGCGGCTCGGGCGCCATCAATGTGCGCGGTATCGGCGGAACGCCAAACACTGATATTCTGGTACTTATCGATGGTCATCCGCAGTATCAGGGCATCTTCGGCCACCCAATTTCCGACAGTTATCAGACAATGATGACCGAACGCGTTGAAGTGCTGCGCGGCCCTGCGTCGGTGCTCTACGGCAGCAATGCAATGGGCGGCGTCATCAGCATCGTCACTCATTCGATGAAGCAGGACGGCGTCCGCACCAGCGTGAATCTGGGCGGCGGAAGCCACGGAACGCTGATGGCCGAAGCGTCGAACCAGGCGCGTGTGGGCAAGTTTTCGAGCACCGTGTCGGCCGTTTATAACAGGTCGGACAACCATCGGCCAAATATGGATTTTGAGCAGGTGGGCGGCTACGTGAAGTTGGGTTACGACATCAGCGAGCACTGGAACGCATACGCCAATGCCGACATTACCCGTTTCGACTCGAAGTACCCTGGCAGCACCACCGAGCCCGTCTATGGTGCCGAGCAGTGGATTCTGCGCGGTGTGATGACTGCGGCCGTTGAGAACAACTATGGCAGCACAAGCGGCGCGGTGAGCGTCTATTCTAACTTTGGTCGCCACAAAATCGATGACGGAACAAAGGTTGATACTCTGACAACCGACCGCTATTTCCGTTCGAAAGACGCGTTGACGGGCGTCTCGGTTTATCAGAGCGCACAACTTTTCGGCGGCAACCGCGTGACCGTAGGCTTTGATTATCAGCATATTTTTGGCGATGCCTATTATACCGACAAGAAAACCGATACTGTGATGACAATTCCTAACAAGCAGACAGCCAAATCGACACGACACGAAGTTGCAGGTTATGTTGATTTCCGCCAAGACGTAATCGATTGGTTTACAGTTGATGCGGGCATCCGTTTCGACCATAATTCGGTGACAGGCGGCGAGTGGATTCCGCAGGCGGGCATCGTTTTCCGCCCAATGGCAACAGCCGAAGCCAAAGCAATGATTAGCAAGGGCTTCCGCAACCCGACAATGCGCGAGATGTACCTTTATCCGCCATCAAACGAAGAACTTGAGGCAGAGCGTATTTGGAACTATGAACTGTCGTGGCGGCATCGCTTTGGCAAACTCACTTACGGCGCCAACATCTACTATCTGAAAGGCGACAATATGATTCAGACTCAACCTGTTGACGGCAAGCCGCGCAACGTGAACACAGGCGAGATTGAGAACTACGGCCTTGAACTCGAAGCCGCCTACACGCTGAACGAGCACGTGAGTCTGAATACCAACCACTCGCTGCTGCATATGGAAAACAAGGTGGTGGCCGCGCCTGAATACAAGGGCTTTGCGGGTGCCAACTTCAACTACGGCAAACTGGCTCTGATGGCGGGTTTGCAGTACGTGCATAACCTTTACACAGCCGTCGGCGCCAACGAGAAGACCGAAGATTTCTGCCTACTCAACCTGTCGGGCAGTTACCGCCTGACAAAGAACTTCAGCTTGTGGGCCCGCGGCGAGAATCTGCTGGCGCAAGAGTACGAAATCAACGCTGGCTACCCGATGCCGAAGGCTACCGTTATGGGCGGGGTGAAGATTGAGTTTGATTAAACAATCGAAAGGGCAGGCGTTTTCCTGCCTTTTTTTGTTTAATTATTTCAATCTTTGCGTTATGCTCGACATTGAGACATACCGTGACTTTTGTCTTTCGCTTGGCGCCGATGTGGTGGAGAAGATGCCGTTTGCGGCTTTCCCGCACGGCGCGAGTGTGCTGGTGTTTTACGTGCACGGCCATATGTTCACCTTTTTCGATTGCGACGATTATGGCATTGTCACGCTCAAGTGCCAGCCCGACCGCATCGGGGAACTCAAAGCCCGTTACGACAGCGTTGGCCGCCCGTTCAACCTTTCGCCCAAACACTGGATTGGCGTTGATGCCCGCACCGCCCCCGCCGACCTTCTTCGCGAACTCACCCGAAACTCGTACCAGATTGTACGGGGAAAGTACAAAGGGTAATTGCCACAAAACTTGTGGAAGTCAGCCAAATACATGTAACTGACTTAATTCCAATCAGATACATACATTATTCTTTGTTTGTAACATATATTATTGATAATCAATAATATATGTTAACAATTTTTGCAAAAATCTTAACAATTCTTAACACAAAATTTTGGGATTGTGAGATTTTCGCCTATACTATTGTACCCACGAAACAAATCATAAGACATTGATTATTAAAATAATATATAAAAATCTTTTAATTATTTAAATTTTCTTATTATGGAAAAACCCATTATTTACACATCGGAATGGCTCGCCAAGACACCCGAAACGATCGGTGTTGCCAAAGCCATTTTTGCCGCACTCGATGAATTGCAAATCGAACACCGCGAGTTGAAAAACACCAAAGACTATTGGTGCAGAGATTATATGCCCGTTTGCGTATCAAAAAGCTACGGCATGTATACCAGATATAAGTATAGTCCCGATTATCTGATTGATTATAAAACCAAACAGAAGTATATCACGGAGCAAGAAGATGCCTGCAAAAGTATTATGGAGCATTTGAGTGACTACATGGATATTGTTTTCGATGGCGGGAATTATGTACGTTGTGGCAACAAGGTGATTATGACCGACAAAATCTTCAGCGAAAATCCCCAAATATCGGCAAACACATTATTAACCGATTTACAATGGAACCTATTATGGCCAATAATAATCCTGCTGCCTTGGGATATGAAAGAACCATACGGACATTCCGATGGTATGGTCGCTTATCTTGGCGACAACAAAATTTTGCTCACCGGTTACTGGAAACAAAGAAATAAGAAATACCACAAACGGCTCTTGAAGATTTTGAGCGCGCATTTCGAAGTGGTGGAACTACCTGATTGGAAAGGCTCTGACACGTGGTGCTATATCAATTACCTGCAAGTCCCCGGTGGCATTCTGTTGCCTTGTCTTTCGGAGGATTTCAGTTGCGAAAGCGATGTCGCCGCAATAGAGACTTTCGGCAAACTGTTCCCCGATTCCAGAATTATGCCAATATATGCCTATCCGCTCATTAAAAATGGCGGTGCAATCCATTGTGTGACTTGGGAAAAATACCCTAACCGCGACATTGTTTTTTCCGACCCGGCTTGTGCTTTTGAAAAATAACACTCAAAAATTTTTAAATCCTTTAATCAATCAAAATATAAAACAATGAAAGAAAATACTCAAATACAGAACAATAAGTATTCGGATTTGACATTCGAAGAACTGAAAACAATGGCAGAGCAAGGTTGTGTAGATGCACAATATAATCTGGCAAAATACTACAAAGCAAAAAATGACTGGGCAAAAGCCGCAGTGTTGTTCGCGAAAGCGGCAGAACAAGGTGACAAGTATGCACAATTCTATCTCGGCGTTTGTTACGAATTGGGCAAAGGCGTTGAACAGAACTTTGTAAAAGCAGCAGACTGGTACACCAAAGCTGCGGAACAAGGAATGCCTGAAGCTCAATTCAACATTGCAATGTTCTATAGGTTTGGAAACGGAGTTGATAAAGACCATGCAAAATCAGCGGCGTGGTTGATCAAATGTGCAGAGCAGGGAGAAGCAAAAGCCCAATACAATCTTGCCGAATGCTACAAGGATGGCAAAGGCATTAAACAAGATTACGAAAAGGCGGCGGAATGGTATCAAAAAGCCGCAGAGCAAGGCATTGATGAGGCACAATTCAGTATTGCCTTATGTTATGAATATGGATGTGGCGTTAAAATGAGCCTTGCAAAGGCTGTAGAATGGTATCAGAAAGCCGCCGAACAAGGTCTTGACAAGGCTCAATATAACTTGGGTGTATGTTACGAAGATGGCGATGGTGTTAAGAAAAACCCTGCAAAAGCAGTCGTGTGGTACACAAAAGCCGCAGAGCAGGGATATGCGGAAGCTCAATACAATCTTGCCATTTGTTACCAAGATGGGATTGGCGTTGAACCCGACCTTTCGAAGGCAATTAAATGGTATGCGGAAGCCGCAAAACGAGGACTTGCGGAAGCGCAGTGTAATCTGGCCTCGTACTATCAGGAAGGCAAAGGTGTAAGGAAAAATCAGAAGAAAGCCTTTAGGTTGTTTACTAAAGCGGCGGAGCAAAACAACGATTTGGCGCAATTCAACCTTGCCTTATGCTATCAATATGGCCGAGGCGTGAAAATAGCCCCCGTGGAAGCCGTTGAGTGGTACACAAAGGCCGCTGTACAAGGATTTGCTATGGCTCAAAACAATCTTGCCGAATGCTACAAAGAGGGTTTTGGTGTGAAAAAAGACATTATCGAAGCAAAAAAATGGTACACAAAAGCCGTGGAGCAAGGTGACCCGGAAGCGCAGAAAGGCCTTGACGATTTGATTCTGAATCCCGCCAATATGGAAGTATTGGAAAATCACCGAAAAAAGCTGGAAGAATACAAAAAGAAAGCTGGAGATTATTTCAAGGAACTATATCCAGATACTACAAATGAAGGTGTGGAAAAATGGATTTCCGCAACTTCCGATGAGTGTTGGATAATATATATGCAAGATTTTGAGCCCAAAATTGCCGTGCAAGGAATGCTTGCCGGGCTTATCTAATTCGAATTGTGAGTTTTAATTTGTAATATTGTGTATGTCTAATTTTAAAAATGAATGATTATGGGAACGTTAATTGACATTTTGAAACAATTTGATGTGGCAAGAATTGAAGCCATTAATAATAATGAGTTTAATGGTAAAACCGATGAAGATAAATATCGGGTTATAGCAAAATGCTTTGAGACTTGCGCAATAGACATTCTTTGTAATGGATATTTTCTAATAAATAACGAATATGTTGTTGATTTAGGTGCTATAGAACTTTATTATCACGAAGAAGAAGGCGATATAAAAGACCATATTATGTATCATACAAATGAGCATCTTCCAGAAAGTTACAAAAAAATAGTTAAAAACTTTAAAGATAGAGTTAGTCAATTGCCTGTTTTTTATAGGCAGATTGCAAATAACGAATATCCATATTTTGAAATTGGCAGTTTTAATTTACACCAGTCGGGTATAGACGTAACATTTGAAAATCCAGACGGAAAATACAGAGCATCGTTTTTAATCCGTTCTTATAGGATGTACAAAAAAGAGGACCGTAACAATGATATTCTTTATGACCCTTGCTCATCTCACCTTTACGATGATTTGTATTATTCGGGGGTACTGTCAGCTAAAGGTGCCGTTATTGAATGGCGAGTAGATAAGGAATGGGTGATAGATGATAAGAAAGTAGAAAAAGTTATTCAATGTCCACGGATAAATGTCGCAGAATATCGTAAGAATGAAAAAGATAAATATGAGAAAAGCGATGTAAAAATTACTGATAATGAATATAATGAGGAAATCAAATATACAGAAAGCAAAAAAGACACTTTCCCACAATATTTTAAATTATGGAAAAAATACTATAAACAGGATATGAGGTTATGGCAGTTCAGAATAAAAGGGATACAAGAAATAGGCACACCCCCTAATAAATTCTATGAAAACGCAACACCTATATCATTCCAAAATAAATAATAATCAGTGCCCTCGACACCCCTCGGGGGCTGTGTAGTCAGTGAGAGAATCCCCACAAAAAAAGCCGTTCAATCTGAACGGCTTTTTCATTGCTATTTAAACACTGATTAAATGTTCTTTCCGTGCTCGAGCAGCAGAGTGTGAGTCGGCTGGTCGCAAACTTCACTTGGGCCGAAGTATTGGATTGGGCCTGGGTAAACAAAGTCGGTGTTGATGGCCCACTCGTCGCGTTTCGAAGCGAAATACTTGAACGGACCGCCGTCCAATTTCACAAGAGCCTTCTGGATAACAGGTTTCATCTTGCCGTTGCGTTTTTCCATATTCATCATTGCGGTGATAGGAATACCGCCCGAAATCCATTTGTCGGCAGGCTCCGTGGTGTTGCGGACCGATGACATATAGCCAGTCTTGCCAGCGCCAATCAGCATCGAAGCCGTGTAGCCCAGCGAGTAGCAGTAGTCAGCGTCGAAGTTCGACGGAGCGGCGCAGCGGCCTTCGTAGCCGAAGAAGTGGTGCTGTGTGGCGAATTTGCCCACAAACTTGCCCGATTTCTTCCACTCGGCCAGTTTCTTGCCAACCATTTCGGCAAGCAGTTGCTCGGTCTCGATGAGCGACACCTGAACGTTTCCGTGCGGGTCGCGCTCAAGAGCCAACTGACGCGAAACGGCCACAGGCAGACTCTCGAAGATGGCGGCGTTCTCTTTCGACAGGTGTTTAACCACATAGTCGATTTTCTGGTCGTCGGCAACCTTGTCAAACTCGGCCTGGTTGGCGGCCAGCATATCGTTCAACTCTGAAATCAGTTTCTTGATGGCAGGGATAAACTCGATAAGTCCCTCTGGAACAAGCACAATACCAAAGTTCAGGCCTTTGGCGGCACGGTTGGCAACCGCTTGCGCGATGTAGGTCACAATGTCGTCGAGAGTCTGTTTCTTGGCCTCAACCTCTTCGCCGATGAGCGTGATGTTCGGCTGAGTCTTCAGTGCGCACTCAAGCGTCACGTGGCTTGCCGAGCGGCCCATAAGTTTAATGAAGTGCCAGTATTTCTTTGCCGAGTTGGCGTCGCGCTGAATGTTACCGATAACCTCAGCGTAAACCTTTGTGGCAGTGTCAAATCCGAAAGAAGTCTCAATCATTTCGTTCTTCAGGTCGCCGTCGATGGTCTTCGGGCAGCCGATAACCTGAATGCCGCATTTCTTTTGCAGATAATATTCAGCCAGAACGCAGGCGTTGGTGTTCGAGTCGTCGCCACCGATGATTACGATAGCCTTGATACCCAGTTTGTTGCAGATTTCAATACCCTTGTCGAACTGCTCAACTTCCTCAAGTTTTGTACGGCCCGAGCCAATGATGTCGAAGCCGCCAGTGTTGCGGTACTCGTCAATAATGTCGGCAGTCAGTTCAACATATTTGTGGTCAACCAAGCCCGAAGGACCGCCCAGGAAACCGTAGAGTTTGCTGTTGGGGTTCATTTTCTTCAAGCCGTCGAACAAGCCAGAGATGACATTGTGTCCGCCCGGTGCCTGTCCGCCCGAAAGGATAACGCCCACATTCACAGCGTCATACTTCTTTGCCTCGCCGGCAACGAATTGGATTGTCGGCATTCCGTAGGTGTTCGGGAAAAGTTTTTTGATGTCGGCCTGGTCGGCAACCGATTGAGTTGCAGCGCCTTCGCTCAGCACGACATTACCTTTAAGGGCAGCCGGCAACTTTGGCTGATAGGCGGCCCTTGCAATCTGTAATGGACTCTTTTTCATTATGATACGTTTTAAGAATATATTTCACATTTTCAGCGCAAATGTATCATTTATCATCAATTATCGGAATTGAATAATGAACAATTTGTTAGCCTTTGTTTTTCGATTTTCCGACGCATCCCCTTAGGGGCAAAAAAAATCCCGAAACCATTGAGATTCCGGGATTTGCATATTTCTGAGAAACTTATTAATCCTCTTTTGCGGCGGTAACGTTCTTCTTCTCTTTGATTTTTGCCTTCTTACCAGTAAGGTTGCGGAAGTAGAAGATGCGTGCGCGGCGAACTGAACCAACTTTGTTCACTTCGATGCTGTCGATAAACGGCGAGTTAACCGGGAAGATACGCTCAACGCCGATGTTGCCCGACATTTTGCGAACAGTGAAAGTTGCGGTAACGCCTTTGCCTCTGCGCTGAATAACAACGCCGCGGAACTGCTGGATACGCTCTTTGTTACCCTCTTTGATTTTGTAGCTGACGGTGATGGTGTCACCAGCTTTGAACTCAGGGAAGGAATTTTCGCCTACGATTTCCTTCTCTACGATTTTCATTAAATCCATTGTAGTAAATATTTAAAATTCAATAATTTGTTTACGTAATGTATCAGGCCCCTATGTCACTGAAAGAGATTATCGTAAATCGGCTGCGAAATTACTTCTTTTTGAATATTATGCAACACCCTAAAACAAAGAATTTTGGAAGAAAAATCGATGTGCGATTGCGGTTGTCACTCGCAGGTCTTGTCGGCGTCAAGTTTCTCGGCAAATTCGGTCAGCAAATCTGGGGTATAGAATTTCTCGCGTGTCGAGTTGCGCACTTCCTGCCATAGTAATGCCGCTATTTTCAGCTTGTTACGAAAACGGGATGTTTTCGGGTCGGCGCAGAAATCCTTAACAAAACGGTTCCACTGCAAGGCGGAGTTGTCGTATTTCGCGTATGTCTTTTTGCCGTAGTAAATATCGAGAAGGTCGTTGATTGTGAATGATTTATCGTTGTCTTCCCGTACTTTTTTCACCGTTGCCACCATGTCCACGTTGAATTTGAAGTTCTTAATGCCAGTCTGTTCGGCAAAGAAATCACGGAAGCGCGGACCAAAGGTGAATCCGCAGTCAATTAGCCTGGAGTTGAGTGAAAGGGGAGAATCGGTTGGCTTTATCCTTCGCTTTGGTTGACTTTCGACAATCCGATTCCCTTTGAAATACTCTTCGATATTGTGGCATAATTCAGTCTTCATGCCCGACGACGATATGCCCAACTGTTTGCAAATCTGCTGTAATTCTTCTCTGTACCAATAATGGCGGCTGAATTCAGCGTACGATTTTATTTGCGCGAAATCGGGGCGAGGCATGCGGAATATTATTTCTTATATTCAACAGGGTGGTTCAGAATAGGATTTTGCGATTTACTTGAAGATTTCAGCGAGTTTGTCATCTAAATCCTGACCTCGCAGTCCGCGGGCAACAATAATTCCGTCAGGGGAAATCAATATGTTGTCGGGAATACCCATAACATTGTACACTTCACGGGCTGCCGTTTGCCATTGTTTCAGGTCGGAAAGGTGAATCCAAGGCATTTCCCAATCGGTGATTGCCTTCAACCAGGCATCTTTATCTTTGTCAAACGACAAACCGACAACTTCGAATCCTTTGTCGTGATATTTCTTATAGGCATCAACAACGTACGGCATCTCGTTTTTGCAAGGACCGCACCACGATGCCCAAAAATCAACCAGCACCCATTTGCCGTTGCCGGCATACTCACTCAATTTATGTGCGACGCCGTCAGCGTCTGGCTCTTCAATGTCGATGAATTTTTGTCCAACTATTTCCTGATTTTTTCCCATTTCCTCTTTCATCCGGGCACGGTCTTCTTCTAATCTGCGCTTAAAATTGAGCACATTCGGATGTTTGGTGAATGGTGCGTCTGAAGACATAAGTTGGTTAAATTTGTGTTCGCCAGCCAGACTGGGAATCCTATCGATGAAGGCTACAGGAATCAGATTATCCATATTTTCCTCAATCATGGCAATATAGAAGTCAGCATATTTCTTTAAGGCTGTCTGATACATCGCCATTAATTCCGCATGCCGGGCTCCACGTTCATTTTCGGGTACAGAATTTATTTCCTCAATAGTCCGGTGATACAGAGCGTAAGCATCTCTGTCGCGTTTGTCGCACTCAGTCAGTTTGTTGTTGAGTGCAGAACCTGAAAGTGTACTATCGGCGACGTTAATTTGCACGGGTTCTCCATCGTTAAAGAACGGGAACCACCATTGGCTGCCATCGATGTTAACAAGCAGGAATGCATTCTTTTCGGCCTTGCCCTTCATTTTGAATGAGCCGTTGTCGATAACAGTGCTGTCAATACGAGTCTGGCTAAGAGGGTCGAACAAGTACACGGCAGTGCCGTTTTGAGTTGCGTTGTTGCCTGTTACATTGTAATTCGCATTGTTGCTTGTGCACGCAATCATTGTGCATGCAGCAGCTAAAAATAAGAATGAATTTTTCATAATAGTTTGTTTAATAATGACAAAGCAAGATACGATTTTTTTTGTTGTAAGTGGTGCTTGGGCGATTATTTGTGCAAATACTTGCTGAATGTGCGTTACTTCCTATGCGCCGTTATAATGGTGTAACTCTTTGCGTTGACGGTGATTATTGAGCCGTCAATCTCGCAATACCAGTTTTTGCCTTGCCGGTAGATGTTGCCGTTCGGGCTGCCGATTTTGCTTTTGCAGAAGTCAACCACGTCAATGTCAGCAAGTTGCAGATTTCGCCTGATTCGTTCAACACCCATCGGGGTGGTGTGGATTTTGCCAAGATTCTTCAGCAGGATTTCGGGATTTCCGCCAATGTTGTCCGTTTCCATAAATAGTGTGCTAATTCAGTTTTTTCAAATCGAGAATCGTCACATAATGCAGAATATCAAATTGTTCGGGAACGGTTTGCAGGTAAGCCAAATGCTCTTTTTCCCAATTTGCTATTTCGGTTTCCGTCAGCGACGACGCCCCGATTCCGCGGCACGATTTTATGCGTCCGTGCCACGATTCTCTTGTAAATCTGATAGGTACGTCGAACGCCACGGCGTTTGCCAGACTGAAAAAGCCGTTTGCCCAGTCAGGTTCAACCACGGTGCGGCGCTGCCAGTGCGCGCCAGTCCAGTCGGGGTTGTATTTCAGCACAAGTTCCTCGCTTTTGGCGGCAATCGCGCTCTCATCGGGCAGCCAAGCCATAAACAAAACTGCCAAATGACCATTCGTTTTCAGCCACTTATGAATTTTCGGCACAATGATTTTCTTGTCGAAATACATAAAGCACTGGCAGGCGGTCACCACGTCGAACGATTCGGCGGGAAAATCCAGCGCTTCGGAAGCCGAAACCTGATACTCGATTTCCATTCCCGCCCTTTGCGACAATTCCTTTGCGTATTGTATCTGATTTTCAGATATATCGGTGCCAATCCACTGGCCGCCAAACCGATACATATTCCGCGGCAGAACGCCCGTTCCTGTACCCAAATCCAGAATTTTCTGCCCGCCGACACCGATTTTCAGTTCGGCAAGTCGGTTGTAAAACTCTGGCGGATAGACATCTCGGTACTTGGCATAGTCGGCCGACGTCCGCCCGAAATCAAAAGGATTTCCGTTGTCGAAATCTTTGTTGGTTATTTGCATTTGGCTGTAAATCTTAATTATAGCATTATGCTGTCATTTTGCAATGCTGTTTCAGTTTCTTAATTGCCCAATCGTAGTGGCTGGCGGTGGTGCTCACAAAATACGAACCCAAATCCGAAGTGCCCGTCCAGGGGAAATGCTTTTTTGTAAACAGTTCGTCGTCAGTATATTGCTCAATGAGCGAGAGCACTTTTCGGTGGCTTTCGGCAAGCATTTGCATTGCGTTGCTGAAAGTTGTTGCTTGGTGTCGCTTCCAAAATTCAATGTTCATTGCGCCATAGGTCTTCCACGAGTATTCATTGGGTAAGAAGGCGAATATCAGGTCTTTACCAGTGTTTTTGGCGTTGCGCTCAACAAATTTTATCATCAGTTGGTGCCATTCGTAAAGGTGCACAAGCACATCGCGGACGTTGCGGTCGCGGCCCCAATGCGCCTCTTTGTGGCTTGCGTCGGCGGGAAAGTTGAATGGCGTATTCATTTGGCTTTCAGTCATCTTCGAAATCAAATCCATCAATTTCGAATAGTTTTCGGCGGCCGATTTCAGCAGGTCGGCCTTGTTGCGTGCGCGTGGCATAGTCGGTCCTTTTTATTTCCAATGTTTCAGCGTGGGCACAACGGCTTCCATATGCGCTCTGACCTGCTCTTTTGGCCAGGCGTCGCTTGCCAAGTGTTCAACGCAGAAGTCGATAAGTTGCTCTTTGCTTGTGTAGGTGAATTTTCCGTCGGCAAGGCACCATTTGCAGTATTCCTCGTTGAAGTTGCCGTCGGCATCGCGGCTAATCATCGAGTCCTCGGTGAGCGGCATTCCGCAGCATTGGCAAATGAGCGTGCGCGGCGAGCCCAGCAGCGTGTTGATTGACACATCGAACTTCCGCGACAGCACTTTCAGCATTTCGGGGTTTGGCTGCGTCTCGCCAGTTTCCCAGCGGCTCACGGCCTGGCGGGTAACATTCACGCGCTCGGCCAACTGTTCCTGCGTCAGATTGTTACGCTCGCGCAGATTCCTTAAAATGTCTTTAACTTCCATAGTATCATTGTTTTTTATTGTTTGACAATGCAAAAATAACACCGCGGAAAGTGCTTGTCAAGAAACAGGTTGTTGCTTTTTTGCGATTCGGTTTCATTCCAGAAAACGCATCACCCGAACATTAAATTCCTTCGGATTCTTATTCGCAATAAAATGATTTCCAGACACAAACGCGAGTTCGGCATTGGGAATATTAGCGGCAATCAGCCGTGTGTGCGACTCTTTAATCATATCGCGCGTTCCTGCAATGACTAGTGTTGGGACAGTGATTTTTCTCAAATCGCTTGGCGCGATATTCGGGTCGTTCACCATCAGACCGAGCATTTCGGCGTGGGCCTTGGCTTCGACGCTTTTGTTGGCAAAACGGCTTGCAAACCAATAGCCGATTTCGATTGGTATCTGCGTGCCGCGTTTCACGCCCGAAGCATCAAGATTGCCGCCGTTAAGTATCAGTCGGTCAACACGTTCGGGATATTTCATTGCGAAAGCCATTGCAATGTTGGCGCCATCGGAAAAGCCTAAAATATGCGATTTTTCAATTCCTTTCAGATTCATAAAATCGAGCAAATCATCGGCAAACTGCCTGATTGTGAATGGTTTTTCGCCGCGTGGCGTCAGGCCATGCCCGCGAGTGTCGAGCGCAATCACCCGAAAACGCTCGCTGAAAGCGTCAATCTGGTGGCAGAAATAATCGCAGTTCTCGCCGTTTCCGTGCAGCAGAATCAGCGGTTGGCCATCGCCTTTTTCAATATAGTGGTGGGTTATGTCCATCGCACTATTTCGTCACTTCGAGTCCGATTCTATCTTATGAAATTCATCATTTGCCAGCTTTCGCGTGCGGGGTATTGCGGCTGGCCGCCGGCATGGATTTTTTTCAGCAGAAATGCCATGTTGTTGGCCAGAGTGCGCATGGTCTGCATTCCTTCAGCGTCAAGTTTGGCTTCGCCTTTTTCGCGTCCATAAACAATGTTCCAGTATTGCGATGTCACAACAGGCATGTTCATCATCTGAAACATCATATTCATGCTTTGGAATGTGGCTGTCGCACCGCCGCGGCGGCAAACCGCCACTGCAGCTGCCGGCTTGTTTTGTGCGTATTGACCTGCAGAGAAAAATACTCGCTGCATCAGTGACAAGACGCCGCCGTTGGGCTGTCCGTAATACACTGGTGAGCCGACAATCAGAGCATCGGATTCCGACAGTTTTTGAGCGACAGTGTTGCAGATGTCGTCATCGAAAACGCATCCCTTCTGGTCGGGTTTGCGGCAACCGCCACAATTAAGGCACGAGCGGACCGGCATTGCGCCAATCTGGAAGATTTCCGTTTCGATTCCGTTGCTTTGTAGTTGGTTTTCAATCTCTTGTAATGCACAAAAAGTATTGCCGTTGTGCCGCGGACTGCCGTTAATCAATAATACTTTCATTTTCTTGTTCTGATTTGTAACTTGTTGTGAATCATAATTTTCGTTTGTTGTTTCTGCTTTTGCCAGCATGGTTGCCACAGGTGTTGCAATGGCTGCGCCGGCCACCATTAATGCGGATTTCTTCAGAAAATCTCTTCGGTCCATGATTTTGATTTTAAAAGCGTTAATTGTGGTTGGTCCCTATTTTTTTTGCTTGTGTTCCAATTGTTTAATCAGGTGCGTGGTAAAAGTAGTTTGAAATCGAGCCAACGATGAGTGAATCGCCTTGTGCCACATAGTTTTGGTAGCCGGTCCCTTCTTCGCTATTGCTGATGGTGTAGAGATTCAGCGCGCCGTTCTCAATGGTGGCAAAGTCAACATCCAAACCAAAGAATTCGCCTTCATCGGCTTCGCGCCAAACTGATATTTCGTCCCATTCGGCGGGGAAATCCCTGACAATGGTTCCACCGTCGGGTTTTATCAGTGCGACAACGCCAAGTGCTTTGCTGTCAATGGTTTCGAATTGCATAATCAGGTAGGTGTAGTCGCCCACGTACGAGTCAATCTTGAATTTTGTGATTTTCCGGTTGTACCGTTTCTCAAATTCGGCTCGTAGCTTGTCGAATTTGTTTGTTGCCGATTCATTTGCTCTTACAACTTTCACAAGTTTTGTTTTGCTTTTGAATGGCTCGTCAACCAAAAGCGGCTTGCCCCAGAACATCGCGTATTCGTCAGTGTCGGACAGCAGTTGTCCGCTTTGCAGCGCAAAAATCCAGCCCGGCCGGTTGTCGAAGTTCAATGGTGTGTCGCGGCCATTGTCTTCAGTGTTGTTTTTTTGCTGAAAACCCTTAAAATCAACAGCATAATACTTACCTTCGAAGAGTATGTACTTGTAGTTTTTCAATGAGTCGGGAACATTTTCGGCCGGTGTCTCTGCATCGGCGTTGAGCAGGAATTTTGAGCCGATGTGGTTGCCCAGCAGAAAAACAGGCTGAACGCTTTGTCGTTCAGTGCTTTGCATATGGGTTCCCGCATTTCCAGCCAATGCAGCATCAATGGCTACAACGGTTTCATTGCCAGCAATTTCCGATGCTTTGCCGTTTTGTTTCTGATTGCCTGTACAGGCCGCAAAAGCCAATGCGCAGAAGGCGGGAAGTAATAGATTTCTCATTAGTCTTTGATTTTTCTGGTTGGATGATTGTGCGACCGACGTTGCATTTGTCAGTCGTTTTAAATTTGGATACCAATTATTAAAATATCGTCAACTTGTTCGTGCTTACCCTTCCAGTTGTTGAACTCGCGTTCGAGAATGGCAATTTGCTCATTGTTGCTTTTGTGGCAGCAGTCGAGCAGTATCTCTTTGAATTTCTGCGTTTTCATTTTCAATCCTTCGGTGCCGCCAAACTGGTCGTAGTAGCCGTCAGAGAACATATATATCTGGTCGCCATCTTTGATAGCCACCTTCGACGATGAGAATGAGCGGTCTTCATTGTCGTAGTAGCCTACAGGCATACGGTCGGGTTTGAGCTCGATGATTTGGCCATCGCGGATGATGTACATCGGGTTCATTGCGCCGGCAAATTCCATCAGGCTGGTGCGTTTGTCGATAGAGATTATTGACATGTCCATTCCGTCGCCCGCCAGCAGTTCCGACTGTGACTGGTGCAGATGGCTTATCACATTTGATCTCAAACGATTGAGTATGATGGCCGGTTGCACAACCCCACGCTCTTTTACAATCTTGTTAAGAAACGAAATGCCAATCAGACTCAGAAACGCGCCCGGAACGCCGTGGCCGGTTGAGTCGGCGCAAGCCACAATCAGGCGGTTGCTCTCTTCGGTCATCCAGTAGAAATCGCCGCTGACAATGGCCCGCGGCTTGTAGTAGCAGAAACTGTCGGGGTAGTGGCTGGTGAGTACCGAAACAGGTGGCAGCATGGCATCCTGGATGTGTTTGGCGTAGGTGATGCTGCCAGTAATCTCTTCGTTCATTTTAATGATGTCCTGCTGAGCCTTCTTTTGCGTTGTGATGTTGGTGTCGATGGCAACTATCTGCTTGATATCCATGCTGATATTATCGTAGATGGGCGACATTGTGGTTTGTACCCACAACTTTATTTTCCATTTGTTGCGGATTTCCGATTCAAGGCTTATCGATTGTTTCTCGTAATCCCATGTGCGGATTATTTTCTTTATGTCGATGGGGTTTTTCGTGCTGAATCCGAGCGAATTGTCGTTTTGCAGTTCTTCCAGAGTGTAGCCGTAAAGCCTTGTGTATCCGGGGTTTACCCAAATGGTGTTGCCTTCGTCGTCAAACACGCGGATGGCATTGTCGGTCTCGCGCGCAATCAGCGACATTCGCTCTAGTTCTTTGGTGTAGTTGAGCAGGTTTTCGCGCTGCGATTCAATCTCTTCTTTTTGCTGGGCTATTTTCTTGTTGGTCTGCTCGAGCGTCTTGTTGTCTTTGGTTTTTTGCAGGAACGACCAAGCCAGCATAAATGTCAGAATACAGCCAATCATAAATATCCCTATCAGAGAGAATATCGATGATTTCTGCCTGTTAATCAGTGTTGTGTTGTCTTCTATGGCGCTTTCTTTCTCGCTGTTCTCATAGGTCAGCAGGTGGATGAAATCGCTCTGGCGGCGCAGTTCCTGCTGCATTCCGAGCGAGTCGATGTCGATTTGCCGCATGTTGACGGCCAGACTGTCGGCGTAGAGTTGCGCTTTCATCAGGTTGTCGGCGGCCTTGCGGAAGTTGCCTTTTTTCTGGTAGATTTTTCCGTAGAGCCGGTGCAGGTCAATGTGTTTCTGCCAGGCAAGTGAGTTCGCGCATATTTCGCTGGCTTTGTCGGCGTACAGCATTGCAAGGTCAAGGTTGCCGTTGGCCAGATAGTACTCGCCAAACTGAATCGCGGCGTTGAAGGCGATGTCGGGGTTGGTGCTGTTGGGGTCGATGTTGTCCAGTGCGTTGGCAAATTGCAGCGCCGACTCAATGTCGTTCTGTTTCAGATACCAGATGGCCAGGCTCAAGTTGGCAGTCTCGTTGCCGCGTCGCGCGTGCAGCGTGTCGCTGATGGCTTTTGCCCGCGAAAAGTAATCGAACGCCTTATCGGTATCGTTTTTTTGCAGATACAGGTTGCCGAGCAGACAAAATGCATCGATGCGGCTGACGCCGAAATTCTTGCGCTCGAAAATCATCAGCGCTTCCGAGGCGTTTTTTTCGGCCAGATTGAAATCGTTTTTCACCTGGAACATTTGGGCAATGAGCAGCAGCACACGCCCGTATTCGGGGGTGATAATCTCATCGCTGTACTGCATTGAAGCCCGTTGAAGCACATTGATGCCAGTTTTGTAGTCGTTCGACGCAAATGCGTATTTACCAGCCACATAGAAGAATTTCGCCAATGCTTCACGGTCTGTTATTTCGGGGATTTTTGTCGCTGTGATATTTATTATCGAGTCGCATTTCGCCAGTTGGTTGCGTGACAGGTATAGCGACGCTTCAACGTTGTTCACTCTAAAAAGAAGGTTGATGTTCGAACTGTCGTTGATGGCTGGGATTTGATAGGCGAGTTTGATGTAATGCATGGCCTTGTCAGCGTTGCCGGTCATAAAAAACATGTCTGACAGTTTGATGCAGGCTTTGATTTTTATGATTTCGTTGACGGTTGAGTTCAGAATGTCGGTATAGGCAGTCTCGGCGTTGTCGTACTGACTGTTGCGCGCCCATAAATCGGCCTGCTCAAATGTGGCTTCTGTCGCGTCGGATTGTGCGTCGGATGGTTTCGCCGTAGCACCCGATGGCTGAAATACAGCCACATACAGAGCCAATACTGCTATTATTCGTATTATCTTTTTCAAAATAGTCTGTTGTAATCCAAAAAGCTGTTTCCCCCACAAACAGCAGGGCAAGATACATAAATTTATGATAGCGAATTCGTCAAATGAAAAAAACTCGGAAAGAGTGGGGCGGAAGTACGCGATTCGGTGACTGACGTGCGTCATCCGTTGACGACAGTCCGATGTCGATTGCTGTTGGTGAAAAAATATGCCAAAAGGTGGATTTTTTCCAATGATACTATAAATTTGCGCATCTAATACGAATCGCGATGGAACATAAGATAAAAATCGGCATAACTCAAGGCGACATCAACGGCACCAGTTATGAGATTATGCTCAAAACCTTTCAGGAACAGCGTTTTAACGAAATTTGCACGCCGATAGTTTATGGCTCACCCAAAATTGCTGGATACTATCGCAAGACTTTGAATATCAATAATTTTAATTTTAATCAGGTGACAAGCGCTGACGATGCGCAGGATCGCAGGACAAACTTGGTCAATGTGCTCGACGACACTGCGAAAGTGGAACTCGGACACGGCACAACCATGTCGGGCGAAGCGGCAGTGGCATCACTTAAGGCTGCGGTTGCCGATTTCTCGGCCGGAAAAACTTCAGCCTTGATCCTGAACCCGATAAACACTCGTATGACAGCCGAACTCGGCGTTTCCAACCAGTTCGATTTTGTCAAGCAGAGTCTGAATCCGGGCTCGGTGATGACATTGTTAGTTAACGACACTCTTCGAGTGGCTTTGCTGTCTGACAAATCACCAATGCGTGACATATCAAAGCACATCACTATTGATAATATTGTGTCGAAACTGCATATTCTGTCCGATGCGCTGAAAACCGATTTCGCTATCGACAAACCTAAAATCGCAGTGCTCGGCTTCAACCCCGGCTGCATGGACTCTGATTCGCTCGAGCGCGAAGAGAGCGACATCATTGTGCCGGCCATCGCCAAAGCCAACGAAGAGAATGTGCTTGCCATGGGACCATACAGTGCCGATGTGATTTTTGGCACCGATTTGTTCCGTCAGTTCGATGCTGTGCTGTCAATCTATTATGAGCAGGGCTTGGTTCCATTCCGGGCTTTGTCGTATGACGATGGTGTTAGTTATCTGCTTGGTATGCCGCAATTGTGCGTCGCACCGTTCCAGACTCTCGGTTACGACGATGCCGGGCTTGACAAGGCCGAACCAACCGCATTCCAGAAAGCCATATATCTGGCTTGCGATGTGCTTGCCAATCGCGAGCAGTACAAGGATCTGACAGCCAATCCGTTAAAAAAACACAATATCACTGATTGATTTCCTAATCCGAACGGTCAATCTTGAGTAATAAGTATAACATATAAAACACAAAGATTATGAGAATCAAATCCACACTTCTGTTGATGTTTGTTGCTGGAGCGATGACCTGTCATGCGCAACGACATCCTCTAAACTACAACCCGAACAAATTTTTGGGGAACATCACTACAATGGGGCAGGTCCGCTCTGATTTTGATCTGTATTGGGATCAGCTTACACCTGAAAACGAGACCAAATGGGAGTCGATTGAACGATCCCAAGGTGTATTCGACTTTAGTACAGCCCGCAGAGAGTACAACTATTGCAAGGAACACGGCTTCAAGTTCAAATTCCACGCTCTGCTCTGGGGTGCTCAGATTCCAAGCTACCTGCAGCAGCTGAATGCTGAAGAGACTCTCAAAGCCATAACCCGCTGGTTCGATGCCGTTGCCAATGAGTTCCCCGATTTGGAGTATATTGATGTGGCAAATGAGGCAGTCAAAGGAAACAATGGCCAGGGCAACCACCACTCGCCTTATCAGATGACAAGAATTGTCGAAGCACTTGGCGGTCCAGGAAAAACCGGTTATGACTGGCTTGCACAAGCATTCATAATGGCTCGTGAGCGCTGGCCTCATGCAGTGCTTATCTACAACGATTACAATACTTTCCAATGGGATACTGATGAATACATCAAGGTAATCAATGCTATTAAAGCCGCAGGTGGCCCGATTGACGCAGCTGGCTGCCAGTCGCACGACTTGAACGATATGTCAGGAGCAGATTTTAAGAAAGCTCTCGAAAAAGTGCACGATGGCGTACAACTGCCTATCTTCATTTCGGAGTACGACATTAACAAGGCCGATGACAAGATTCAGGAAACACGCTACAAAGAGCAGTTCCCGATTATGTGGGAGGCTGATTATGTGGCCGGTGTTACACTCTGGGGGTACATTTTCGGCCAAACGTGGGTTGACGATGGCAATGTGAAGGGCGCTTCGGGTTTGATCAGGGATGGTCAAGAGCGTCCGGCACTGAAATGGCTGCGCGAATATATGATGACCGATGCCGCCATCAACGCCAAAAGCCCGCTTATCGATGTGGCAAGCGATTATGCGTTTATTTCGCCATCGGCAAATGTGGTTCTGATTGGCGATGAGGCAACCATCAAGGCTAAAGCTTCGAGCAGCGAAGATATTGCCGAAGTGCGCGTCTACAAAGGATTCGACGGCGACACCGTTTTGTTTGCCAAAGCTGACACATCGGCTATCAACTTGACTTGGACTCCGATTGAAAAAGGCGATTTCACTTTCAAACTTCAAGTTCTAAGCAGCGTGAGCAGCACACTCTTCGAGCGCAGCTGCACCATCAAGGCTTGTGAGCCGGCTAAACCGTTCCACGGTACACCTATTGTCTTGCCCGGCAAACTTGAGGCTGAAGATTTCGATATAGGAGAGAACAGTATCGCATACAGCGACAGCGATCCGGACAATAACCATGGTTTTTCGGAAAATAACACATTCTATCGCGATGAGGTCGGAATTGACATAGATAAAAACGGCAATGGTTTTGTCGTTGGCTGGACCAACTCGGGCGAATGGATGGACTATACGGTTGATGTCACAGAGGAACAATTGATGATATGGACGGCAACCGTGTCGTCAGGTACCACGCGCTCGGGATTCCAGATGTATCTCGACGGTAATGATCTGACCGGCACAATTGAAGTACCACAAACAGGAAACAACAATTGGAATACATATGTGGATATTAAAGGCCGCACAAAATTCGCATTACCTGCAGGAACTCATAAATTGCGGATAGCGATTACCGGATCCTCTTGCAATATCGATTGTATAACATTTACACCGTCGATAGGCAACGAGAATCTGACAACGCCATACTCAGGCAAACCAATATCATTGCCAGGTGTTATCCAGGCAGAGAACTTTGATGTTGGTATGGAAGGGGAGGCTTATCACGATAGTGAACCTGCAAACCAAGGTGATAAATACCGTAGTACTGGTGTCGATATTGTTGAAGGAAACAAAGGTTATGCACTGGGTTACACCGCAGCCAAAGAATGGGTTGTGTACACGGTTACAGTAGCAGAATCGCAGAAGCTCTATTGGAGGGCGACTGTTTCTTCCGGCTCATCAAACGGAGGCTCGTTTAAAATTGTTATAAACGATACTGGAGCCGATGTTACAGGAGAAATTGTAGTTTCCAAAACTGCAAATTGGGACACCTATACAACAGTTGCGGGTGAAGTAGCAGCCGACCTTCCCGCAGGAACTTATAAGTTACGTCTCGAAATGGTGAAAGCCAACTGCAATGTCGATAAAATCGAATTCGGGACAGAACCGTATGCAACTACAGCCATTGTCAATGAGCAAGCCGACAGTGGCGTATTCGATGTATTCACTGTGACAGGTGTTTACCGCGGTACTGTCGAAATTCAGAACAACAACACATCAGTGCTGAATGGTCAGTTCGAAAAGGGTATTTACATCCTTCGCAATAAGGCCACAGGCGCTGCTAAACGTGTTATGGTGTATTGATTAATAGATTGATATGAATAAAAAAGGCTGCCCTTCGGGGCAGCCTTTTTTGTTGATAATGTTTCTCTCGTTAATTTGTTACCATATTAATGGTTTAATACAGTTATTCTTCCGGGATTTCTTGTTTTGTGCGGAACAGTCCTACCTTGACATTCGCAAGTTTTGTATCGTTGCATACCACATCAACGCTGCATGTGCAGAGATTGTTTGTTGCTGAAATCACAGTGGCTTCGGCGATTAATGTGCCGCTGTTGCAGTTTCTGAAGAACGAAATGTCGGCGTTTATTGACAACGCCACGCGCCCTAATGTGAATGCCGCTACAGCTGCCGAAAAATCGGCAATGGTGAAAAGCAATCCCCCTTGCACGGCGTTGATGCCGTTAAGGTGTTTGTCGGCAATCGTAACTTCGCATCGAGCATAGCCTTCGCGACATTCAACAATCTGAACACCGCACATTTCCACAAAGCGGTCGGTGCCGAAAAACTTTCGGCTGATTTTTAGTAAGTCTTTCATATGTAGCTATCAATCAACGTTGTAAACTTGATTTGAAGCCACGAGTTGCATCTTGTTTGCCTGAAGAATGTCAATCAGCCGTTCGTTAGAGTCGCTGCGTATAACCACTTTTGCGCTGCCACCGTCGGCAAAGGCATACATATAGTCAATGTTGATGCCGTTTGATGAAATGATTTTCAAAGCCTTGTGTAAACCGCCTGATTCATGGGGAACAACCATACATACCACATCGGTCAGTGTCACGGTGTAGTTGTTCTCTTTCAATATGCTATAGGCCAGCTCGGGGCGGCCGACAATGAACCGTACAATTCCGTAGTCCGATGCGTCGGCAACGCAGAAGGCCGACATATTGATACCATGTGCTGTCAGCACTTCTAACATGGTTGAAAGGCTGTTTGCCTTGTTCTCAAGAAAAACCGAAAGTTGTTTTACTATCATAAAATAATGCCTTTATGGTGTTTAACAATTTTATTTACAACGCTTTGTGACAAGATGACAATAGTGCCGCCACTTTTGCGTCTGTTGCGTAAATATAAATTATTTTGGTTCAGTTTGACAAACAAAGTATATCTTTATTTTTTCGAAAAACGGAGTTGATATTTTATTTAAAAAGTTGATATTATGAAAATTAGAGAAAATTCTGCGATTCACTATATCGGTTGCGACGACACCGATTTGGATTTGTTTGAGAATCAGTACATTGTGCCGGAAGGAATGGCATACAACTCATATCTGGTTGAAGATGAAAAGATTGCCGTTACCGACACCGTCGACGCCCGCAAGAGCGATGAGTGGCGGAAGAATTTGCAAGCCGCGCTCAACGGCCGTCAGCCCGATTACCTTGTGGTTCACCATCTTGAGCCCGACCATTCGGCAAACATCAGCTGGGTGATGGACACTTTTGCTGGCTGTCGGATTGTCTGCTCGGCCAAGGCCGCAGCCTTTCTGCCGCAGTTTTTCGGAACCGATTTCGCTGGCCGCGTTGACATTGTGAAAGAAGGAGATACTCTGTCGCTTGGCGCTCATACTCTGCAATTTATAATGGCGCCAATGATTCACTGGCCCGAAGTGATGGTTTCCTACGAGCAATCAGAAAAAATGCTTTTCGCCGCCGATGCTTTCGGCAAGTTTGGCGCTCTCTGCAACGAGACCGACGACTGGGCTTGCGAGGCTCGCCGCTACTATTTCAACATTGTCGGAAAGTATGGCAATCCTGTTCAGACTTTGCTGAAGAAAGCCGCAGCGCTCGACATTCAGACCATCTGCCCGCTGCACGGCCCAATCTTGAAAGAAAATCTCGGTTATTACATAGGTTTATACCAGACTTGGAGCGCCTATCAGCCAGAAACAAAGGGCGTTTTCATTGCCTACGCATCGCTGCACGGCAACACTGCCAAAGCCGCCGAAGAACTTGCCGCAATGCTTGAAGCCAAGGGCGAGAAGGTGGCCATATCAGACCTTTCGCGAGCCGACATTGCCGAGTGTGTCGAGGATGCCTTCCGCTACGACCGAATGGTGCTTTGCGCCTCGTCGTACGATGGCGGCGTGATGCCTCTGATGCGCGATTTCATTTGCCACCTGGCCGACAAAACCTATCAGAAACGCACCGTGGCGCTGGTTGAGAACGGCACGTGGGCACCGTCGGCGGCACGCACAATGCGAGCTCTGCTTGAGCCGCTGAAAGAGATAACCATTCTCGAGCAGGCCGTCACCATCAAAACAAAATTGAACGACGACAGCCGCGCGGCTCTAAAGCAGTTGGCAGATGAATTGATGCGATAAATGATGTTATCGTTTTAAACCAAACACCCCCGAAAGATGCGCTTTTCGGGGGTGTTTGGTTTGATAACAATCATTTTTTAGAACTTTGGTTTCGTCTTGTAATGAGCGAGCCAGAAGTCCCAAATCACACCGGCGCTTGCGCCTACAGAGAGCAGGCTGGCGCGGTCCACGCGGTCAGAGTGCAGCGTGCCGTTGTATTTGCGGTCCGATGTCAGGATCGGCTCTATCGACTCTTTGTGCAGATTGGTCAGGCAGTAGCTGAAGCTGATGCCTGCGTAGGCTCGCAGCGATTTGGTAAACTTGTATGTTGCACCACCTTCGAGCACTATCGAGAAATTGACAGGGTTCAGTTTGCATTTGCCCTTCTCTTTGTCGGCTTCAACGGTCGAGAAACCGTATTTTCTCATCTCGGTAGCTGGCAGATTTCTGATTTCGACATTCAGATTGTTGCCTTTAAGGTCGGTGAACTCGGCGCTGGTCTCGTAGACGCCGCTCATCAGCTTG
>JAFXQB010000009.1 GCA_017527435.1 Salinivirgaceae bacterium | reverse complement strand
GGTTGAAGGTATGCAGTTCGACCGCGGCTATATTTCACCGTATTTTGTGACCAACACCGACAAGATGGAGGCCGAATTCGAGAGTCCGTTCATTCTGATTTACGACAAGAAGATTTCTTCGATGAAGGAACTTCTGCCAATTCTTGAACCTGCAGCACAAAGCGGCCGCCCGCTTTTGATTATTGCGGAAGACGTTGACGGCGAGGCTTTGGCAACGTTGATTGTGAACCGCTTGCGCGCTTCGCTCAAGATTGCAGCCGTAAAAGCTCCGGGCTTCGGCGACCGCCGCAAGGAGATGCTCGAGGACATTGCCACTCTGACTGGCGGCATTGTCATTTCGGAGGAGAAGGGTATGAAACTCGAAGACGCCACAATGGATATGCTCGGCCGCTGCGACAAAGTCACTATCAACAAGGAGAACACAACAATTGTGAACGGCTTGGGCTCGAAAGAGCTGATTGCCGCACGTGTTGACCAAATACGCGCACAAATCGAGAAGACAACTTCTGACTACGACCGCGAGAAACTGCACGAGCGCTTGGCCAAACTGGCAGGCGGTGTGGCTGTTCTCTACGTGGGCGCCGCTTCGGAGGTTGAGATGAAAGAGAAGAAAGACCGCGTTGACGACGCTTTGAGCGCAACCCGCGCAGCCGTTGAGGAAGGTATTGTTCCTGGTGGCGGTGTGGCTTACATCCGTAGCATTGCCGCTCTCGAGAAACTGAAAGGCGAGAACGAGGACCAAACGCTGGGTATCAACATTATCAAGCGCGCCATTGAGGAGCCGTTGCGTCAGATTGTGAAGAACGCTGGCGGCGAGGGTTCAGTGGTTGTGAACAAGGTGAAGGAAGGCAAGGCCGACTTCGGCTACAATGCCCGCACCGACAAGTACGAGAAGATGGTTGCCGGCGGCGTCATCGACCCGACAAAGGTTGCCCGTGTTGCTCTGGAAAACGCCGCTTCGATTGCCGGAATGTTCCTGACAACCGAGTGCGTGCTTGTTGAGGAGAAAACCGAAACCCCCGCAGCCAACCCAATGGCCGGCGGCGGTATGGGCGGAATGATGTAAAAAAATCGTGATTTTTTCATAATTAGTTAGTAAGGGGAGGAGCGCTTCGCAAGAGGCGCTCTTTTTTTGTTGGGTGCAGGTGGATTCTGATGCCGGATGCCGCTTGTCAGTTTACAAGACCGATGTTTACCGATTGACTGAAAATATTATACATTTGCAGGCGTTTTGAAAACAATTGGCAATGTCAATTTTCAGTAGAAAATACACACCACGCTGGATAGTACTTATTATTGATGTGTTCATAAGCACAGCGTCAATCGTCATAGCCTATCTGTTGCGTTTCAATTTTGAAATACCTGAAAACGAGAATGTTGGCGAGCTGACGCAGATTGTTGAGTTGGTTGTCGGGGTGCGCTTTGTCAGTTTCCTGATAGCCGGCACCTACGCCGGAATAGTGCGCTACACCGGATTGCGCGATGCCAAACGCATCTTCATCACCGTCACATCGGGCAGCCTTTTCATTGTGGCAACCAACCTGATTTGCTACTACTCTGGGCTGACACAGGCGTTTATTGTGCCGATGTCGATTGTGGCGATTGAGTTCCTGACAACGCTTTTCTTTATGATATCGTTGCGGTTTCTGGTCAAGTCGGTGTTCTTTGAGTTCAGAACGACGGCCAAATCGAAAAACGTGATTGTGTACGGCACCGACCGTAATGCGCAAGCCGCCAAGCACGCCATTGAAGAGGACCGCGACGCCAACTTCAAGGTTGTGGCATTTGTTGATGACATTGCCAAGAAATCCGGCAAGAAAATCGATGACCTGCCCATCTATCCGATTGACAATCTTGAAAATCTGACCGCCGAACTCGAAGTCCGCCATCTGCTTTTGGCAAAGCCGTTTCAATCGGTCGAGAAGAAGCAGGAAATAATTGAGCTGGGCCTGAACAACGGCATAACAATGTTCAATGTGCCAAAGGTTGAAAGCTGGATTAACGGCGAATTGAGTTCAAAACAGATTAAGAACATAAAAATTGAGGATTTGCTTGAGCGCAATCCTATCCAACTCGATTTCAACCGTATACAGGAACAGGTGAAAGGCAAGACGATGCTTGTTACTGGTGCGGCGGGTTCAATCGGAAGCGAGATTGTGCGCCAACTTATCAGGTTTGAGCCGCACAACATTGTGCTTTTTGACCAAGCTGAAACACCGATGTACGATATTGAGATGGAACTGCGCGACTCGCAGTCGGCAAGCAACATAACCATTGTGATTGGCGATATAACCGACGAGCAGCGCGTTAGAGAAGTGTTTGAACTCTACAAGCCCGAGATTGTCTATCATGCGGCGGCTTACAAGCACGTGCCGATGATGGAAAACAATCCCGTTGAGGCTGTCCGCAACAACGTGCTTGGCACACGCCTGATTGCCGATATGGCTGTCAAGTACGGTGTCAGCCGCTTTGTGATGGTCTCGACCGACAAGGCCGTTAACCCAACCAATGTGATGGGCGCATCGAAACGTATTGCTGAAATCTACACGCAGTCGCTCAACGGCAAATCGGCCACTCGCTTCATCACAACCCGGTTTGGCAATGTGCTGGGCTCAAACGGCTCGGTGATTCCGCGATTCAAGAAGCAGATTGAGGAAGGCGGCCCAATCACCGTCACGCATCCGCAGATAACACGCTACTTCATGACCATTCCCGAGGCTTGCCAACTTGTGTTGGAAGCCGGCGCATCGGGCAAGGGTGGTGAGATTTTCATTTTCGATATGGGCAAGTCGGTCAAGATTGTGGATTTGGCCAAAAAGATGATAAAACTTTCGGGGCTGGAACTTGGCAAAGACATACAGATTGTTTACACGGGACTTCGTCCGGGCGAGAAGCTCTACGAAGAACTGCTTGCAAATAAAGAGAATACCATTCCTACGCCGCACCCGCAGATTATGGTTGCCAAGGTGCGTGAGTACAATCACGATGAGGCCAACGCCAAAATCGACGAGTTTGTGCCGATGATTGCCGAACAGGACAATGTGAAGGTTGTCAGACAGATGAAGATGATTGTGCCTGAATTTATGAGTCAAAACTCAATCTACGAGGAACTCGACAGAGAGATTGGTCGGGTGTGAGAATTACGATTCCCCTTCAATTTCATTTATAGGCTGACCGGCATTGAACCTGTCAGCAAACGCCACTTCCTTAAACCAAAACCGTCGCGGCAGGCCGTTGCTGTCGGTGATTGTCAGGTGGCCGTTCGATTCCACATTGGCAATCTGCCCTGTAAAACGCTCACCGCTTTCAATTGCTATGAAATCGTAGGGTTTGTCGGTGCGGTAAAGGCGGTCGAAGTACGACTCGTTGATTTTGTCTTCCCAGCCGTCGACAAGCATCTGGTACCAAACGGCAATCTGATGCAGCAGCTTCGGCAGCTCGGCGGTCAGGTCAAATTTCTTGTCAAAAATGTTGAACATCGACACTGGGTTTGGCGCATCGCTGATGAATGCTTCCTGATTGACATTCAGTCCAATACCAACTATTGAATAGACGATTTGGTCGCCCATGAACTGGTTTTCGATGAGAGTGCCGCATATCTTGCTGTCGAAGTGATAGATGTCGTTCGGCCACTTGATTTTGAAGATTCCGCCGGTCGATTCCAGATAGTCGGTCAGAGCCAGCGCCACCACTTTCGAAATCATAAACATCCGGTCGGCCTTCAGGAAATCGGGGCGTAGCAACACGCTGAAAGTAAGGTTCTGGCCTGGCTGGCTTTCCCACGAAGCGCCAATCTGCCCGCGGCCGGCAGTCTGCGCCACAGCCACCACGGTGTAGCCTTCGGGTAGCGGCTCGCGTTCGGCAAGGCTTTTCAGCAGCTCGTTGGTCGAGAGTGTTTCGCTGACTTTATCGATTTTGAAATCTATCATAGCAGGTGGTGTGTTGCGGGTGGCCGAGAGAGCAGTGTTTTCCCAACTTGCCAGGCTCGACTTAAATGCTTATCAGTTTGTGCTTTATGGCGAACATCACCAGGTTGGCGGTGTTTTTTGAGTTGGTTTTGCCGAGCAGGTTCGAGCGGTGCTTGTCAACTGTCCGCTTGCTGATGAAGAGCGTGTCGGCAATTTCCTGGTTCGACATGCCCTTGCAGATGCCCTGAAGCACCTGCAGCTCGCGTTTCGAGAAGGTGACGTCGGTGGTATCGTCTTCTTTGTGCGGCTGAAACTTTCGGATGACATTGTAAAGCACATCCTGCGAGAAGAAACTGTTGCCGGCCGCAACCTGTTCAATGGCTTCGGTAACATCTTCAATGCCGGAGTTTTTCAGTAGGAAACCTTTCGCACCGGCGTTTATCATCTCGTAGTAGTAATCTTCTTCGCCAAACATCGATAGGGCAATGATTTTCAGCTCTGGCACCTTGCTTATGGCGGCTCGGGCGGCGTCAATGCCGTTCATCACGGGCATGCTGATGTCCATCAGCACCACGTCGGGCGCGTTTTCTGTAGTCAGCTGATCGACAAACGCCTTGCCGTCAGGTGCTTCCATCACTACTTGGTAGCGCGCAGAGTTGCTGAGCAGAAGTTTCAACCCATTGCGGAAAAGCGAGTGATCATCGACAAGCGCGATTCGTATGGTGTTCATTGTTAAATCTTTACTTTCATTATGGCGTGAAATCCGTCACCGGGGGCGCTGTTGTAGACAAACACACCGTTGATAGAGTTCATCCTTGATGCGATGTTTGACAGACCCATGCCGCTGTTCGGCTCGCTTGCAGCCTTTTCGCTGTCGAAGCCGCGGCCATTGTCGTCGTATTTGATGACAAGGGTGCGCTGGATTTTCTCGAGACTGATGTCGATGGCCGACGCTTCGGCGTGCTTCAGTGTGTTGTTGATGAGCTCGCAGGTGGCGCGGTACATCACGGTTTCAATGTTCGAGTTGAAACGGTCGCTGTCGGTGAGCACGGTGCTGAAATTGATTTTGACGGCCTTCGACTGTCCCACTTTGACCACAAAATTTCTGATGGCGCTTGCCAGTCCGAAGTTGGTGAGCACATGCGGGCTAAGGTTGTTCGAAATCTCTTTGATGCTCTCGACGGCTTCGATGATAACATTATTGGCATTTTCGAGCACCTGCTTCGAGTGGTCGTCGCGCTCATGCTGCAGCAGTGCCGACATCGACATCCGGGCTGTTGAGAGCAGCGGGCCGAGACCGTCGTGAAGGTCTTTGGCAAAGCGGCGGCGCTCACGCTCTTCGGTTTCAATAATGGCGCGCATCAGGCGGCGTTCAGAGCGGCGGTGCTCACGCTCGGCGCGGCTCAGTGAATAGAACATCTCGCCAATCAGGAAAACACCGGCTGTGAACAGGAACGAAATCACCACACCCAGCCAGTCGTCGGCTGGCTTCAGGTAGAACGAGAAATCGTCGTTGATAAACTGTATAAGCTTGATTATCATCTTGACGGCCATCAGAATGAAACCTATCGAGATGAGAATCCACGACGCGCGGTATTTGGTGACGCGCACGAGCCTGATGGCCAGAACCGCAGCCACAATCTGCAGCGTAATCGCTATTAAAAGTGCCACTAATCGAATCATAATGGGCAAAGTTAAACGCATTTTTATTCGCAAGTGATTTGGTAGGTAATTTTTTTTGGACAACAGGTGGCTCTCTTTGGCTGAGAATGTTGTCAAACCTGCCAGTCACACAAAAAAACGACTTCTCAACAGAAAGCCGTTTAAACTTTATGCTTTTAACTTGCAACTCAAAATACTATTTTTGCGACGCAATTGCTTAATGTTATGGCAGAGAAAATCGCGGTTTTTCCGGGCTCGTTCGACCCATTCACGCTTGGGCACCATTCGGTGGTGACACGCGCCTTGCCCCTGTTCGACAAGGTGGTGGTGGCCATCGGCAAGAATACCACCAAAAACGCATTCTTCACAATTGATGAGCGTATTGAGCTGATTGAGAGCGTTTACCGCAATGAACCGAAAATTGAAGTTGCCGCCTACGACGGCCTGACCATAGATTTCTGCCGGAAGATTGGCGCGGCGTTCATGCTGCGCGGAATACGCACAGTGTCCGATTTCGAGTATGAGTGCGCCATCTCGCAGATGAACCAGCTGATGCAGCCGGGCGTTGAGACCGTCTTCCTGCTCACCACACCCGAGCTTACGCCGGTCAACTCAACCATTGTGCGCGACATTCTGAACTATGGCGGCGATGTGAGCCAGTTCGTGCCCCGGGGAATGAATATTGCCGAAGTGCTTGACAAACGTAAAAAACAGAAATGATGCGGTTTAAACTTTTTTTCGCAATCGTCCTTTTCTGCATTCCCGCCCTTGCCGATGCCCAAACGACAGTCCTTTTCGGGACCAACCCAACCTACCGCGGGCAGACCATCAACGTCTACTCGTGCTCTGACTACATCTCGGGCACAAAAAAACAGGTGGGCAGCGGTGCAGTTGACAGCCTTGGCAATTTCAGAATCGATATCGACATAAAAGCAACCTGCCGCCTGACACTCGACCTGGGCCGGTTGAGCGGAATCATGTATGCCGACACCGCAATGACATACAACATTGTGCTACCCGATTTCCAGCCCAAAACCAAAGGCGACATTCTGAACCCCTATTTCGAACCCGAAGAGTTTCTGGTGGGAATCAAAAATCCCGACCGCTACAATATAAACATGTATATCGACATGTTCGACTACACCTATGAAGAGTGCCTGGAAAGGAACTACTACATGCTGTCGTCGGAACGCAACTACCAGAAAGTTTACGGCAAGCCGGTGCAGGTAGCCGTCGACAGTATCATCAACGAGATTGAGCAGTCGTTCGACACCATTCCGAACGAGTTTTTCCGCACCTATCGCGAGTATAAGTATGCCTGGCTGAAATTTGTGAGTTACATGCGCGACTGGCGCTACATGTCGCGCGAGTACTTCGACGGGCACGAAGTGGCCTACGACAATCCGGCCTACATGGATTTGTTCAACCAGATGTTCACCAACTTCCTGAAATTTTACATGAACACCCGCGAAGGCGAGCGCATCTATTCCGATATCGCTCTGGCCAAGAGCCCCATGAAGGCCAAGCAGACGCTGGCCAACAGCCTGGCCATAACCAACGACACACTGCAGGAACTGGTGCTGCTCAAGGGCATTCACGATGCGCTGTATGACTTCTATTTCACAACAAGCAGCCTGCTCATAGCGCTCGACTCAATAAAATCGACGTCGAAAATACAGCAGCACAAGCAGATAGCACAGAATATCGAGATAAAGAACAAGGCCGTCAGAGCCGGCACCATGGCGCCCGAATTCTGCCTTGCCGACACCGCCGGCGTTTACCGCAGCGTCGATGAGTACAGGGGGAAATACGTCTATCTCAATTTTGTGTCGATTGACAACTACACCTGCGTGCAGGACCTTGAACAGCTCAAGCTGCTCAACGAGAAGACCAAAGCCGTGATGGATGTGGTGTCGATATCGATTGACGAAGATTTTGACAGCGTGAAGAAACTCTTCAAACGCAACGGCTACAACTGGACGCTGCTCGACGTGAAGGGCGACAAATCGGTGGTCGACCGCTACAAGGTGAAGGTCTATCCGTCGTACTTTCTGATTGACACTGACGGCACGCTCTGCATGTCGCCGGCCCTGTCGCCGTCAGAGAATTTCGAAGCGCGGTTCAAGCAGATATTCCAAAGACGCCAGCACTGAAAAGGCAAATAAACACACAAGCCATGCGTAAACTTATTTTTGCGACACACAACAAACACAAGTCCGACGAAGTATCGCGGATGATTGGCGACTTGTTTGATGTGAGGGATTTGAGCCAGACCGGCATCGAAGAAGACATTCCCGAGACGGGCAACACGCTCGAGAGCAACGCGCGCATCAAGGCCCGCTACGTGTACGACCGCACGGGGCAAAACGTGTTTGCCGACGACACCGGGCTCGAAGTTGAAGCGCTCAACGGCCAGCCCGGGGTGTTCACCGCCCGCTACGCAGGCCCCGAGTGCGACTCGGTGAAAAACATGCACAAACTGCTCGACGACCTTGCCAATGAGAACAACCGCCGCGCACAGTTCCGCACTGTCATCTGCCTGAAGATGGGCGAAAGCGAGTTTATCTTCGAAGGTGTGGTGAAGGGCACCATCACACGCGGCTTCTCGGGCAAGGAAGGGTTCGGCTACGACCCCATTTTCATGCCCGACGGCTACAACCAGACCTTCGCCGAAATGTCGATGGAAGAGAAGAACAAAATCAGCCACCGCGGACTGGCCGTAGAAAAGCTTGTGAGTTTCCTGCGCAAGATTGGCGATTTGCAATAGACAGAACTTGTAGTCAACATCATAATCAGAAAAACCGTGATTCGAGTAATAAACCATCCGCCAGAGTTTGTCCGCCGATTCTTCCCGCGATTCCAATGGAAGGTTGAAGGCGCGCCAAAAACGCTGTATCTGACGTTCGATGACGGGCCCACACCCGACATCACTGAATGGGTGCTCGACAATCTGGCTGAATACAATGCCAAAGCCACGTTCTTCTGCCTTGGCCGCAACGTTGACCATTATCCTGAAATCTATCAGCGCATTCTTGCCGAAGGCCACGCTGTGGGCAACCACACCTACAGCCACCTGAACGGGTGGAAGGTGAGCGCCAAAGAGTATATCGACGATGTTGATTTGGCATCGCAATACGTTGATTCTCACCTGATGCGCCCGCCATACGGACGGTTCACCAAAAAGCAGATTGAACCGCTTCGCCAGCAGGGTTACCGCATGATTCTGTGGGATGTGATGCCCGAAGACTACAACCATCGCGTGAAGCCGCATGAGTGCTACGAGTGTGTGCTGCGCTACGCCACCGGCGGCTCAATCATCACCTTCCACGACTCGATGAAGGCCCGCATGAATCTTCATTTCGCCCTGCCGCGCGTTCTGCAATATTTCAGCGAATTGGGTTTTGAATTTGCACGTTTGGAATGATTTTATACTTTTGCACCGCCTTGGGGGATTAGCTCAGCTGGCTAGAGCGCTTGCATGGCATGCAAGAGGTCATCGGTTCGATTCCGATATTCTCCACCATTGTTTAAGTTAAAGCCTTGTAAATAAAAAATTTGCAAGGCTTTATTGTTTTATCGTGCGAAACATTTTCCAACTCACACCTGTGGTTCAAAACAAAAGCGGGATGCGACCAGCCGCATCCCGCTTTTTGATTGACTGTCAGCAATATATCAGGTTATTCCGGAATATATCTCTTACCCAGGACAAGCTTGTCGCCGCTATCGTCGGCTTCCCACATCTGCGGTTTGCGGGGGCCGTCGTTCTCAACGTGGTGAACAATGTAAATCAGCTTGCCTTCAAAGGTGCGGAAAAGCATGCCGTGACCCGAGTTGTTGGCAAGGAACGGCTCGGGTTCCTGCACCCAGGGGCCGGCAATGGTGCCCGACTCCGAGTAGCAGATGCCCTGCAAGTAGCGCTCTTTGCCCCAAGTGGACCACAACATTCCAAGTTTGCCGGTCTGTGTGCGGAACATCTGCGGGCCGTCGGTAACCCAACCCGGCATTTTGAGTCCGAAAGTGGCTTCACCCAACGAGTTCATCTCGCCGCAGTAAGGCGCTTCCGATGCGCGGAACATGGTTACCGGATGCTCGGAAACGGTGTGGGTAAGGTCGTCGGAAAGTTCGATGTAATCCATTGTGCCGTCGATGATTTGCGTCCATTCGTGAACAAAAATCATATACGTTTTTCCATTCTCCTGGTAGAGAGTGCCGTCGATGCAGTCCCACTCGCGCGGCTCGTAGTCGTAGCCAGGCTCAACGGCAAACGATGTGTAGGGGCCTTCTACATTTTCCGACCTGAGCAGATACGTCTGATTATGTGGCACATTGTAGCGGCGTGGCACTTGCTGAATCAGGTCAGAGTGGTCGCTCCAGGTGCCGGCGTAGTAGTAATAGTTACCTATTTTGTGGATTTCGGCGGCGGCGGCAAAACCAGCCTTTTCGAGCCACAATCCCTTGATATCGATAATGTTGTAAGGCCCTTCCCAAGTTTTCAGATCCTTGCTCTTGTACATGCGTCCGCCCGAGCTTGTCAGATAGTAGGTCTTGGTTTCGGGGTCGGGGTAGATGAACGGGTCGCTCATTGAGAGCTCGTCGAACGAGAGAGTGCGAATCTTGTTCATGGCTTCCATCATGGCTTTGCGACGGGCCGCCATGCCTGTGGTGTCGCGATTCTGGAATCCGCCGAAATTTTTCTGACCAACATCAGCCAATGGCGCTTGTTCGCCCGGCTGAATTGTCTGTGGTTGCGGCGTTGTTTTCTGACTCTCGTTTGTGCAGCTTACGCAAAGCAGAAGCGATGCGGCTACCATAAGTGTTTGTAAATGTTTCATTTTTGTTGTTGTTACAATTAGTATTAGTGTGTTAAAACACAAATTTAAAAATACTTTTCAAACAAAGTATCTTATTTCATCTTTCATTGCCGCGCCTCCGATTGCGCACTGATTTTTTTAAACGCAGTCCCGATAGTTATCGGGACGATAGCTATCGGGAACGCAGATTGAACGGATTGGCGCAGATTTATACGGAAACACAAATGGTGCCATCGCCGTCTGTAGAGACGTGGCGCGCCGCGTCTCTACGTTTTGCGCACCCGATTTAAACCTGCAAGACCGACAACCACGTCTTATTTTCGCACTGATTACACTGATTACACTGATTACACAGATTTTTGAACGCAGTCCCGATAGAAATCGGGAACACAGATTTTCTATTCCTTATAGTATTTGTTTTTCTTTAGAGAATCGCGCATCGTGCGCTCCGAAGGATATTTCTTTTTCCGTTTTTTGGTAAACAGGTTTACAATTTTTCTCCAAAGTGGCGCACGCTCGTAATCATCCACATAGTCATCGGGGGCGCGCAAGCCTTCGCGGATTTCTCGCTCTCGTTCTTTGAAACGGCGGTATGCTGAAATTCTAGGCAACAATTCTGATAACATTAATAATTCACATAGTCCAATGAAAATCAAAAAACCTTTTTTCCCAAAATTGCTGACCACAAATTGCTGTAATGCAATTGCTCCACGCTGTCCACTACCACCAATAAGTTCCCTATCCATTATAGACGCAATTAATTCTTCTTCACTACTTACAATTGTGTCAATTATTATATATAATCCGAATAGGCACATTGTACTGAAAAATAATAATTCGAACAATTGCTCTCTTTTGCTTTTAAACCTCTTATTATCCTTCTTCATACATTTTCCTTAAAGGTGTCCGCAAAGTTGTCATAGGCCAAAGTTAGGAAAACAAAACCAATTGCAAGACGCTGTTTGTGAGAGATTGGTTGCTTTGCCAAATTTTTCGTTATTTTCGTTTTCAAAACTGATTTTGGCAATGGAATACAAACAATTCGTTTTCAATCCGATACAGGAAAACACCTACGTTGTTTACGACGAGACTGGCGAAGCGGTCATCATTGATGCGGGCAATTTCAATGAGCGTGAGAATGCGGCTCTGGACGATTTTGTCATCGGCAAAGGCCTGACTGTCAAGGCGGTGCTGTGCACACACTGCCATTGGGACCATATTTTCGGGCTCGACTGGGTGGCGCAGCAGTATCAGCCGCAAATCTACTGCCACGCCGCCGACCTGGCTTGGATTGAGAATTTCGGCCACATCTGCGAGAGTTACGGCTTCGGCGAGCGTGCAGTGGCCTATCCTACAAATTTTTACAGCAATGGCGACACTGTTCGTTTCGGCCATTCGGAACTGAAAGTGTTGAGCACGCCTGGACACTCGCAGGGCGGCGTGGCGCTCTACAGCAAGGCCGACAATCTGCTTTTCAGCGGTGACACGCTGTTTTTCAACAGCATAGGCCGCGCCGACCTGCCTGGCGGCGACGAGCAGCAACTCATCGAATCGATTAAAAACCAACTGCTTACCCTGCCCGACGACACCGCAGTTCTGCCTGGCCACGGCTTGCAGACGTCAATCGGATTTGAACGCACCAACAACCCTTATCTGCAATAAACTATGGAACAGCACTCACAAAACCTTCTGACTGACAAAATGTTAGCCACCATAGGACTGATGACGGCCGAAGCGTCGCAGTTTGCCGACCGCAACTCGATGCTGCAATATGTGGCCAATACCGTGGCCGCGGGCTTCGACGCAACCGACGGTGTTTTTGTGTCGATAGTTTACAAGGGCATCAGTTACACCAACGGGCTGGCGGCTGACGCTGCAGAGCGCATATCGGTGCCCGTGGAGATTGTGGGCGAAGTGAAGGGCTCTGTCAACGTGTCGTGGCCGACGGCGCGCAATGTGAGCGATGCGGCTGACAATCAGTATATTGAGTGCGTTGCCGACATTATCGCCACACAAGTAATGCGGCTCAAATATGCCGACATTAAAGTGCAGAACCGCGAGAGAATCAAAGAGTTGGACGCCATCAACTACACCACGCAGATTGTGAAGCACGGACTGCCCATCGACGAGACGCTGCAGAGTATCTGCAATATGCTGCCCCGCGCGTGGCTGCATAACGATTGGGCTGCGGCGCGCATAAAATTTCAGGACAAACAATACACGAGCCTGAATTTTATGGTAACGCAATGGGGTATGAATGAGCAATTTGCGACCATCGACAACAAAAAAGGGAGCATTGAGATTTACTATCTGCGCGATTTTGAGCAGAGCGGCGAGCCCGTTTTCTTGCCCGAAGAGCGCAACCTGCTTGCCAACATTGCAAGGCTCATCACGGGCTACCTTAACAGTTTCAAAGGCAGCGAGATAATCCTGCAAAAGGCCGTCATCGACGTGCAGCAGCACCGCACCGACCAACTTCGGCGCTCGCTTTCGAAAGAGCACAAGCCGCTTCAGCAGTACTTCAACCAACAAATGATGGACAAGTACGTCTATCTTGATATGATGAAGTACAAAATCAAGCATATTCTCTTTGTATCAACACTTTACGACGCCTTTCTGCTCGAGAACGACGACACGTTTTTCGAGAAGTTTATGGGCGAAATCTACCAATACAGCCTTTTCTCGCTGCCGCGAATCACGGGCGTTTCGTCGGAAGAAGACGCGCTCGAGATTCTCGAAACCACGCCCATCGACCTTGTGATTCTAATGGTTGGAATCGACCGCGAGTCGCCCATCGCCTTGAGCGCCAAAATAAAGGAAATGAACGACTCGATTCCCGTCTATCTGCTTATAAATAAAAAGGATGACGAGAAATACTTCAACAATCTGATACCCACCATCACTTCGGTCGACAAAATGTTTGTGTGGACGGGCGACACGTCGATTATCTTCGCCATTGTCAAGTCGATAGAAGACAGCGTGAATGTGGCCAACGACACCAAGGTGGGCCTGGTTCGCGTGATTCTGCTAATTGAAGACTCGCCGTCGTATTACTCTCGTTATCTGCAGATTCTGTACTCAATTGTGTTCGACCAAGTGCAGAAACTGCTGCCCGAAGTTGAGAAGAACGAACTGAATAAAATCACAAAAATTCGGTCGCGGCCGAAGATTCTGCACGCGCGGAATTACGAAGAAGCCATCGCTATCTTCAACAAATACAAGGACTTTCTGCTGTGCGTGATTTCTGACGTTGAGTTCGACTGGGGCGGCAAGCCCGACAAGCAGGCGGGGCTGAAGTTTGTGAAATATATGCGCGAGCAGGTCTTCAGCGTGCCTGTGATTCTGCAATCGACTGAAGACGTGCAACTTGAGAACGCATCGGAAAACAAGATTTTCTTCATCAACAAAAACAGCGCAACCCTGTTCGACGACCTGCGCCGCCACCTGATTAAGTATCTGGGCTACGGCGATTTTCTGTTCCGAACCAAGGACGGCAAGGACATTGGGGTGGCCCACTCGCTGCGTGAGTTTGAAATGCTCATCCACGACGTGCCGCAGGACTCGTTTGTGCGCCACGCCATTAAGAATCAGTACTCTATCTGGCTTATGGCGCGCGGCGAAATCCAACTGGCGCGGACCATCAACGCTATGCGGCTGGAAGACCGAAACGACATTGAGCAGTCGCGGCAGGACGTGCTGAACGCCATCCGCGTCTATCGCGAGCAGAAAAAGAAGGGCAAGGTGCTCTCGTACGACGAGACTTCGACCGTTGACGAGCACAACATTGTGCGCTTTGCGGGCGGCACAATGGGCGGCAAGGGGCGCGGTTTGGCCTTCATCGACGTGCTCATCTACAACCTTGATTTGGGCGACCTGGCCAAGCGCATCAACCTGCTCACGCCGACAACGGTCATCATCGGCACCGACGAGTTTGACACTTTTATGGAACGTAACAAACTGTATGTCAAGGTTATCGACCCCGAAGTATCGTATCAGCGCCTGCGCGAATTGTTCTACTACAGCAATTTGAGCCTGGAACTTGAGCGGCGCGTGCGCGATTTTGTTAACCATATTGACAAACCGCTTGTAGTGCGCTCGTCAAGCACATCGGAAGATTCTATCAATCAGCCATTTGCTGGCGTTTTCGATACTTACATCGTGCCCAACGGCGAGAACAAGGAAAAGACCTTCCAACTGGTTTGCGACGCCATCAAACTGGTCTATGCGTCAGTCTATTCCGACCAAGCGCGGGGCTATTTCAACGCCATCAACCACAAGATTGAAGGCGAGAAAATGGCCGTCATTATTCAGGAACTTGTTGGAACTCAATTTGGTAACTACTATTATCCGCACATCAGCGGCGTGGCGCAGTCGTACAATTTCTACCCCATTGCCGATATGAAGCCCGAAGAAGGTTACGCCGTAATTGCAATGGGATTAGGCAGTTACGTGGTCGACGGGTGGAAAGCCTACCGATTCTCGCCGCGCTACCCGAAGGTGTCAATGTACACCACGCAGTCGCTGCTGCAGACCACGCAGACGCAGTTCTACGCGCTCGACCTGACCAACACCGACCCCGATTTTCTGGCCGACGGCGAACTGGCGGCCGTGAAAATGGTTGACATCTACGACGCCGAAGAGCACGGCACGCTGAAGCATTTGGCATCGGTTTACAATGCTGATAATGACACCGTTAGGCCTGGAACCGACGGCTACGGGCCGCGAGTGCTGAATTTTGCTGATATTCTGCAATATAACTACTTCCCGCTGGCCGAGACCATCGACACCATTCTGGCCACCGTCCGCGACGCGTTCGGCTCGCCTGTCGAGATTGAGTACGCCGTGAACCTGACGCCTGGCCTTGACGGCAAGCCATCGTTCTATCTGCTTCAGATTAAGCCACTTGTGGGCGCAAACACCATTGAGACCGACTGCAACATTTTTGAGCAGAAAGAGCGGCTGTGGCTCTACACGCAGCAGAGTCTGGGCAACGGCACGCTAAATGACATTGAAGACGTGATTTACATTGATAACGAGAAGTTTAACAAGCTGGAAACCATTGAAATGGCCGAAGAAATCAACCGCCTGAACACAATGATGATTGAAGAAGGCCGCAAGTACATCTTGATTGGTCCTGGGCGTTGGGGCTCAAGCGACCGTTTTCTGGGCGTTCCCGTCGATTGGTCGCAGATTTCGAACGCTCGCGTGATTGTGGAAATCGGCCTGAACGACTATCCGCTCGACTTTTCGCTTGGCTCGCATTTCTTCCACAATGTCACATCGATGAACATTGGCTATTTTGCAGTACAGAACCACTCGGCAAAGAGTTTTATCCGTTGGGAAGTGCTTGACAATCAGGAAACAATACACGCCACAAAACATTTCCGCCATATCCGCTTCAACCACCCCGTCACCGTTGTGATGGACGGTAAAGAGAAGGTGGCGGGGATTTGTGTGGATTAAGGATCTGATTAATTGCACTTCGCGAAGTGCAATTTTGCCGAAATTTTGCACTTCGCGAAGTGCAGATTTATATGCAACGCTCAACAAAATTTCATTTTATGTTGAGATACTTGCTAATTTTGTATCGGAATTAGTACCTTTGGGCGAAATAAACAAATGGCTATGGCACACGTAATTAAAGACACACCGGTTTTGAAAGGCGTTGATGCTGAAAATTTTGTCCGCAATCTTTACTCAAAAAAGAAAACTGACAAAAAGAGGCAGGAACGTATGGAGAAAAACTATGAATACCTATGCCGTATTGCATCGTTCAAAATCAAATAGATAGATGAGCGAATCGTTTGTTAAACTGACCGACGAGCACGCAATCAAATCATTTGACTGTGGCGATTCGGAAATAGAGACTGACCTGAAAAACTTCCTGTTTCAAAACGCCAAACCATATCTTGCCGAAAAAATGGGTGTAACCTATTTGATTGAAAACGAGCAAGCCACAATTTCATATTGCACCATTCTGAACGACAAAATCTCGATGTCGGTTGATGAAAAGAAAATCTGGAACAGGATTAACCGCAACATTAGAAACGAAAAGCACCGAAAAAGTTATCCGGCAATCAAGATAGGTTGTTTGGCTACCAATACCAACTATAAAAATCAAGGATACGCATCGGCCATTCTCGATTTCATTTTAAAGCACCTGTTGAGCGACGAGCAGTTTTCGGGGTGCCGATTCCTGACAGTTGACGCATACAACACGCCCGCTATTCTGAAATTCTATACCGACTATGGTTTCAATTTCTTTACTGCGAAAGATATTGAATCCAAAACACGGGCAATGTATTTAGATATTTGTTAGTTGGGCTTAACAAAGCACTTCCGCCACACACCGATTTAAAACAATTCCGTTAGCAAATGTTTTACAATTAATATCTTTGCAAAAAAAACGATTAAAACACATAATGTAAACAGAAACAATATTTTGACATATTAAAATAGCGATTAGAGGCTATTCTTGACATCCAAATTTCCACAATTGTCTTTATGACGCACTCTCAAGAATAAGTTTCCATTACGCCATTGCTGGATGGCGTGGAAAACTTGTTGAGAGTATGGGCCGTGGAAAGCCTGGATGTCGGCAAGTTATGACTTCCACGCTTTTTTATTGTAAAATGATAACGTAATGGCCACGCAGCAGAATCTTCACATTGGGCAATTAATCAAATCCGTTTTCGACGAGAGCGGGTTGAGCGTGGCAGAATTTGCGCGGCGCATAAATTGCGGGCGGTCTAACATCTATTTCATTTTTGGACGCAGCACAATCGATGTCAAGCAACTCATTGATATAAGCACAGCCCTGAACCACAACTTTTTAGACGATTTAGCGTTGTGCTACGGCATAAAAACAACTCTCGGCCCGCAACAAATCAATATCAACCTAAATGTCGGCGATTTGGAATCAGACAAAGCCGCAAAACTCATTCACCTTCTCGAAGAACTGCACACCGCCAACCGTCAGTAATACTGACATATGTGTTTGTAATAATGACGGTAAAGTGTTATTAGTGTGAGTGTTGAGTTAGTAACTTTATGGAGTTATATTTTAAGATGGAAAGACTATGAATTATAACGATGCCGAGAAAATTAAAAATGCCAACAGTCATTTGATTGGGAAAGAATGGAAAGGCGCGACAATTGATGAAATAATCATTGTACCCACTGATGCTGAACTGCGAACAAAGTTTGAATTATTATATGCGCAAATTTGGGATGGGCAAGCGGCAATATCAAGATTTGTAAACAACGACGTGGATATAGTTATTGTACTCAACAAAAGTCATATGCGAACAATGGGTGTATTTTGTTTCGACTCAATATATAACCTTCCAGAAAACTATGGAGTTAAATTGTGACAATATGACATTATTGTAACAATCAGAACAATTCAACTATGCTAAAAAAACACGAATACGTAGGTGTTGAATTTTCAGAAGGAGAAACCATTTGGAAATACTTTCCTTTTCCTGCATTTATAGCTCTGCTTGAGACGGAAAAACTCTATTTTACAAGGGCAAATTGTTTTGCTGATCCTAATGAGTTTCCTGTATTTGAAGCTGATGCGAATATTTTACAACTTACACCGGAAGTTTACAAAGAAGAAATAGAGAGATTTAAAAAGGAAACATTTGTTAACTGTTGGCGTTTATCTGATTATGAATCTTTTGGAATGTGGAACGCATATGCTGATGCGGCAACTGGAGTTGCAATAAAATCCGATGTAAGGAGTATTTTCGCCGCATTTAATAATATCCCCGAAAATAGAGATATTTCTATAACTGCGGCAAGAGTTGATTACATTGACAATTATGTAGGAATGACTCAAAAATACGGCAAACCATTCAATTTTTACTACGTTGCTCTTTCGAAAACAAAGCCTTATGAAAAATGAGAAAGAATTGCGATTGCTCTATGAAGATTATCAAAAGGTTTTTCAAGGAGATTGTATAGGATTTGACTTTCAAACGCAGACTTTGATTAAAGAAATACGTATTGGGTCGTCTGCTAAACCTTATGTAAAAGATTTGGTTGAATCAATTTTAAAGAAACGTGGAATTAATGTCCCAGTCATTGAATCTATTGTTAAATAATTAAAAATCAAAACTATGAAAAAAATATTTATTTTCATTTTTGTGACAATGCCTTTAATAGCACCTTCTGCAACAAAAATTGTAAAAGGTACAACAGGCGGACACGAATGGGTCGATTTGAGTCTTACGAGTGGCACTCTTTGGGCGACTTGTAATATCGGTGCTGCAAATCCTTGGGATTATGGTGACTACTATGCGTGGGGAGAAACAGAGACGAAGGGATATTACGATTGGGATACATATAAGTATTACGATAAAGATGGTCTTTTTAAATATTATAATAGCCGAACATATGGTACTGTTAATAGCAAAACCATTCTTGAATCGGACGATGATGCTGCCATAGCTAATTGGGGGAACGGTTGGCTTATGCCTACCCGAGATGATTTTCAAGAACTATACGATGAATGCTATTGGGAATGGACAGATAATTATAGTGGAACAAACAAGGCTGGATATATAGTTTACAAATCGTATAACAAAACCAAAGACAAACAGACAATAAAAGAATCCGGCCACGCTTACTCTATAGCAAACGATACGCATATTTTTCTGCCTGCTGCAGGGTGCCGTATCGAATTAAAGACCATCCGCGTTGGACTTGATGGCTATTATTGGTCGGCTTCAATATACTCTGTAGGCCCAGCAGCCGCTCGTATTTGCCACATATACAGAGAAAAAGTGTCAGCAACCGGCTACGATGAGCGCAAATCCGGAAATTCGGTCCGTCCAATTCGACGCTCGAATTAGCAATGCTACCGATAAATGAAACTGTTGGCCATACCGAATAATGTTTAATTTCAGCTCGCCGTTCCGCCATTCGTTAGTTGAAATTCAAGAAGGACGCAAACAATCGCGTCTATTCAACGATAACCGTCAAAAATACAGGCGTTTACATTGTGAAAACAGGCAATGCGGTTAAACGGGTTGTGATGGATTGAAAATTTGGTAAATAATTGATAATGTAAAATGTAGGGCTGTCACAATGTGGTAACCCTACATTTTTAAATTCGGTTTAAATCGGACAAAATCGGTTAGCGGCAAAAACGTGTAAATCAGTGTTGTCTGTATTCTCGATAACTACCGGGTCCTTAATCAAAAAAAAGCAATCTAACAGTTAGTGTAGCACGCATTTTGCAGAAAACCGAAAAAAATTAATATTGCAATGCGTTTCAGGCAAGCGATATTTTAGAAACTTAAAAAACGCATTTTTATGGTATTTGTAGGATTATTCAGTCAGCACAAACTGATTCTCGAGAGCTTAACTGCTTATTTATCAAATTATTCCGATATTAAAGTGGTGATTGCCACCAGCGACAAGCCGGCCCTGTTCGAGAAGATGAAGCAACACATTGTGCACGTGCTAGTTGTGAATATGTTCGAGCTTTCGACGGCCGAACTGAATTTTATCATCGACACAATGCTGAAATATCCGAAGCTGAAAATCCTGCTGCTCTCGAACGCAAACCGTGACGATGTGATTCTGCGCTCGATAAAAGCCGGAGCCAAAGGCTACATTACCATTGATGCCACTGGCGGAGAGCTGGCGCAGGCCATTTTTTCGCTGCGTGCTGGCCACGACTACTACAGCGACAGCATCACGCAGCTGCTGCTTAATCGCTACATTTCGAGCAATTTAACCGATTCGCAAGCCGATGATGACGACGACCCGTTGAGCGCCCGTCAGATTGAGATTTTGAAACTTTGGGGCGACGGCTTCAGCAATCAGGAAATTGCCGACAAACTGTTTATCAGTGTCCGCACCGTCGAGACGCACAAAAACCATATAATGCAGAAACTCAACCTGAAAAGCACCGTCGATTTGGTGAAATATGCCATTAAGAGCAATATTATCAAGTTGTAAATCTGGGTGTTGGTCCCGATAGCTATTGGGATTGGTTGTTGGAAAATTGAAATGGATTTCATCGATACACACTCGCACATTTATTCTGAAGAATTCGATGCTGACCGTGACGAAGCTATTCAGCGGTGTTTTGAAGCGGGGGTTAAACGTCTGATTCTGCCCGACATCGACGCCACATCGCGGCAGGCAATGCTCAACCTGGCCGATTCCGACCCGAAACATTTTTTTGCTTGTGCCGGACTGCATCCCACATCGGTTGATGGCAGTTACCTTACCGCACTGAACGATGTTGAGACAATGCTGGCCAGTGGCCGCCAGTTTTGCGCCGTGGGCGAGATTGGCATCGACCTTTATTGGGACCAGACCTTCGAGCGTGAGCAATTCGATGCTTTCGCCGTTCAGGTGCGATGGGCGAAGGATTTAGGGCTTCCGGTGATAATCCACATCCGAAATGCCATCGAAAAGACCATTGCGGCGCTCGAGCCACTTGCCGATGACTGTCTGCGCGGTGTTTTCCACTGTTTCTCGGGCACTGTTGAGCAGGCTCGCCAAGCCATCAGTATGGGTTTCTTGCTGGGTATTGGCGGTGTGCTAACATTCAAAAAATCAGATTTGCCATCTGTTGTCGAACAGATTGACATTCAACATCTTATTTTGGAAACAGATTGCCCTTATCTGGCGCCGGTGCCACATCGCGGGCAGCGCAACGAAAGCAGTTTTCTGCCACTTGTAGCGCAGAAATTAGCTGAAATAAAGCAGATTAGCGTCGAAGATGTTGCCACACATACGACCGCCAATGCCGAGAAATTGTTCGGACTCTCATAAAAAAGCAATAGGCCGCTTTTTGCGACCTATGCTGATATTGTAGCCGTTTGTTAATCAGACGAAAGGGTAAATCCATTCTTATGACGCCGGCAGTAGTGAGAATCAGTTTCTATTGCTGGCGATGGTTGCCAACAGGCGCAGAATCTCAATGTAGAGCCAAATAAGCGTCACCATCAGGCCGAAAGCGCCGTACCACTCGAAGAACGATGGAAGGCCGGCTTCGGTGCCTTTCTCGATGAAATCGAAATCGAGAACCAGATTAAGCGCGGCAACAGCCACAACCACCAAGCTGATGATAAGCCCAAACGAACCACCACCCAAGATGAAGCCCATATTGACACCGAACAAGTTGAGTATGAACGAAATCAGATAAGCCAGTGCAATGCCGACGGTGGCAGCCAGAACTATCGCGCGGAAGCGTTGCGTGACCTTTATAATCTGCACCTTGTACATGAAGAGCATGCCGAATAATACGCTGAATGTGAGCAGGACAGCGCGCATTACCAGACCAGGAAACATCACTTCGAAATAAGCCGAAAGAGCACCAAGGCAAAGGCCTTCGCAGATGGCGTAAACCGGCGACAGAATCGGCGCAAGGTTCTTTTTGAACGTGATGATGAGTGCAAGGATGAATGCCGAAATGCTGCCGCCAATCATCCAGCCTTGAACACCAACAACGCTGCCCGTCTCAACGCCGCTCATAGTTTTTGCCCACGTAAAAACCGCGCCGGCAATCACAAGTGCCAGCAGCAGAGCAATTTTGTTTATCGTGCCTTGCACCGTCATTGCGCCATCGGTGGCGGCAAATGCGTAATCTTTAATGATTTTCTCGCCCAGTGTCGGGTTCGATGTCTTGTTGAAATTCATAGTGTTATGTTTTTAATTATGTGTCAGAAAAAGTTTTGCGAAACGTGCTATGACAAAAAATGTACCAAAAACTATTATGTCGGTTTTGTCACGTTCCGGTGTATCGGTGATTGATTATTAAAATTCATCTTGGTGTAATCGAATAAACTGATTGCCAATATTTTGTACAAATGTCGATTGCGAAGATATTAGTCTTTGCGCAATGTTTTCGATTGTCAGTTTTTTCGGTTCCGAAATGTCAGCAATGGCAGTCATTGTTGACACAATCGGTCGTGCCGTTTCTGCAATATTCTGATTGACAATTGATTCGATGTTGTCTGTAAACCAATCGGACAAAATATCAGAGTGCTGCCGATGCTGCGCAACCGCCCAGCCCACAGCGTTGATGGCAGTCAGCAGATGCCATTTGTCGCCATTGGCAAGTTGGCTGAAAAAGTCACGGTCAGCAATTTTGCTGACAATGTTCTGCGCAAAATTCTCGGCCATATCAATGTTTGTTATTGAATTGGCCATTAGCGTCAAATCATTATCATTCAGAGCGTTCGGGTCGAATAGAAGCGATGCGAGAATTTTGGCTTCGCGAATCTGCAACGGGCAGAGCCGCTGGGCAAGACTGTGATTAACACCATATTGCCGTGCAATGTTTCGCAAATCCACCAGCGACACGCCGTAATTCATCATTCCGCGCACACCCGACTTGGCCATCTGCGAAGCCACGGCACCGTTCTGCAGCATTATGGTTTGCTGCAAAATCTGCTTAAGTTCCGCATCGTCAGTATGTTGCAAGTGTGTTGGCAGTCCAAACATCGTTTTTTGTTTTTGGCAAAGATAATGATAGTTAGGATTTTGAGAGTTTGGTGTTTTGATGCGAGATTTAATGTCATTTGCATTTTTGGTTTAGGTTAGCGTTTTTTATCTTCGCCAATCGAAAAACAGCAGAACCGATGCCGAATTTGCCATTAGCCGAACGGTTGCGTCCGAAAAGTCTGGACGAGTACATCGGCCAGAAACATCTGGTCGGGAAGGGGGCTATTCTGCGCCGTTCAATCGAGTCGGGGCGCATCCCGAGTATGATTCTGTGGGGCCCACCGGGCGTTGGAAAAACCACTTTGGCAAACATTATCAGCCACTTGCAGGGACGCGCGTTCTTCTCGTTGAGCGCCATCAGTTCGGGTGTGAAAGATGTCCGCGACACCATCGACCAGGCCAAGCGCCAGCAGTTTTTCGACCAGCCGAACCCCATTCTTTTCATCGACGAGATTCACCGCTTCAGCAAGGCGCAGCAAGACTCGCTTCTGGGCGCTGTTGAGCAAGGCGTGGTGACGCTCATTGGCGCCACCACCGAAAATCCGTCGTTCGAAGTCATTTCGCCGCTGCTTTCGCGATGTCAGGTTTACGTGCTCAAATCGCTTGAACCCGAAGACCTTGACGAACTGCTCAACCGCGCTCTCACCTGCGATTCCGACTTGAAACAGATGAAAATCAACGTCGAAGAAAAGGAAGCAATGTTCCGCTACTCGGGTGGCGATGCGCGTAAGTTGCTCAATATCATCGATATTGTTGTTGGCGCGCAATCGGGCAAACCTGAAATCGTAATCAATAACAAGATTGTTGAAGACATTCTGCAAGAGAATCTTTCGGTGTACGACAAGAACGGTGAGATGCACTATGACATCATTTCGGCCTTCATCAAGTCGATTCGCGGCAGCGACCCAAACGGCGCCGTTTACTGGCTTGCGCGGATGCTCGACGGTGGCGAAGATGTGAAATTCATTGCCCGCCGGCTGCTCATTTCGGCTTCGGAAGACATCGGCCTTGCCAACCCCAACGCCCTGCTGCTGGCCAACGCCTGTTTCGACGCCGTGAACAAAATCGGAATGCCCGAATCGCGCATAATTCTCTCGGAATGTGCCATTTATCTCGCATCGAGCCCCAAAAGCAATTCGGGCTATATGGCCATCAACGACGCACTCTCAACTGTCGGTCAGACGGGCAATCTGTCGGTGCCACTGCATCTGCGCAACGCCCCCACCAAACTGATGGAAAAGATGGGCTACGGCGCCAACTACAAGTACGCGCACGACTACGAAGGCAATTTTGTCGACCAGGATTTTCTGCCCAAAGAGTTGCGCGGCCGCAAGTTTTACAACCCGCAGCAGAACCCGCAGGAAGAGAACATCCGCACCCGCCTGAAAAACTGGTGGGCGCAGCGGTATGGGTATTGATTATTATTCCCTTTGACAAAGCGACAATTATAATTGACCAATCGAGCCCGTTTGGTACGCTTTATGTATTTATGGCAATGCCGCTATTGGCAAACTAAAACCGACGGACAATGGAAATCAACAACGCAAATAAAGCATCGCAGGTGCGCATGGCCTACGCTTTTGTGCCGGTGTTGGTGGTGCTGTCGGTGGCGGTGATTTACTGGGGCAATTTCAGCACAAACCTGATTTGGCTGTTTTGCGGCGCCGCTGTTTTGCTGGCCTATGTTGCTGTGGCAGTGTTGCTTGGCAACAACTTTGTGATAGTTTTTGTCGGACCCGACAAGGTGATTGTCCGCTACAAAGCCCTTTGGCCCATCCGCACTGAAAACAATTCCATCGAAATTGATGCCAACGATTTTGCTGGTTATGAGATAAAAAAGACGCGTTTCCGCACTTACCTTTCCGTTTTTAAAAATACCCCCGGTGGCGTTGCAAAATATCCGGATGTTTGTATAAATTTGCTTGATGGTGAGCAGATTGAAAAAATCAAACGCGCATTCGCCATTCTCGAAACAATAAAAAAGAAAAACAACTGATGGGGCAGGAAAAGCCTGACTTGCGTGATTGTCTGGCGCTTTGGGCGGTGCCGGGCATCGGCAGCATGATGTCGAAACGGATTATCTCGTATTCGGGCGGGATAAAAGGAATGTTTGCGCTTAAAAACAGCGATTTGCTGCATATTCCGGGCGTCGGGCAGGCTCTCGCTGATGCCATCAAGCGCGAAGATTATTACCGTCATGCCGACGAGATGCTTGAGTTTGCCGAAAAATTCGGGATAGGCATTCTTACTTGGTTCGACAAGGATTATCCGGTACGCCTTAAGGTTTGCGAAGACAGTCCATTGGTGCTTTTCGTGAAGGGTCAGCCCATCGAATCAGAAAAGAAATTTCTGGCGATGGTGGGCACACGGGCGGCCACGCAGCGCGGTCAGGCGTTCTGCCGCGAGCTGGTTGAGCAGATTAGCCGCACCCACCCCGACGTCAGCATTGTGAGCGGGCTGGCCTACGGCATAGACATTGCCGCGCATAAGGCTTGTGTTGAGTTTGGCGTTCCAACCTATGGTGTTCTGGCGCACGGTCTTGACACCATCTACCCGACCGCTCACCGCGATGTGGCGGCCGAAATGGTGAAAACCGGCGGCCTTGTTACCGAGTTTTTCCCGAAAACCGTTCCCGACAAAACCAATTTCGTGCGCCGGAACCGCATAATTGCCGGCCTGTGCGATGCCACCATTGTTGTTGAGTCCGATGTCAAGGGCGGCTCGCTCATCACTGCCGAACTGGCCAACTCTTACAATCGCGATGTGTTTGCCCTGCCTGGCCGCCCGGCCGACAAATTCTCGTCGGGTTGCAACAAACTCATCAAAACCAATCAGGCGCATCTTGTTGAATCACTGGCTGATATTGAATACGTTTTGGGTTGGAACAGCCAACCGAAAGCCATTCAGCGCAGTCTGTTTGTCGAGCTTGACCCCGAAAGCCAGAAAATCTACGACGCTCTGCAAGACGGCGAGCTCTCTATCGACGAAATCAGCCGCAGCACAGGAATGACAATGCCCAAAGTGTCATCGCTGCTGCTCACAATGGAACTGAACGGCGTTGTCCGCGGAATGCCCGGCAAACTCTATGCAAGGCAGTGAATAGAAGGTTTAGTCGCTTCGCTTGTTTAGAAGTTTATCCCGATAGCTATCGGGGGCTTCACTGCCAAGCGGTTTTAAAATGCACATTTGCATATTCAATCCTTCTCTCATTCAATCCTTCAATCCATCACGCCTTACTAAACCGTATGCGCATAAGCCAACGTTGCCACGCTTATTTTCACTGTCGGATTTTTGTCGAGCAGTGCCTGTGCGCAACCTTCAATGGTGGCGCCGGTTGTCAGCACGTCGTCAACGAGCAGAACGTGTTGGCCGTTGAGATTGACGGCGGGATTGGCGGCAAACACACTTTTCACGTTTTCCCAACGCTCAATTCGGCTCTTTTTTGTTTGCGTTTCGGTGAACGTGGTACGCACAAGCGTTTTGGTGTCAACCGGTATATTCATAGCTTTCGATAGTCCGCGGGCAATCATCTCGCTTTGGTTGTAGCCACGTTTTTTGAGTTTGTCAGCGTGAAGTGGCACAGGAATAATTCGGTCGAAATGTTTGAAATCGGGTTGCGTAACCAGTTCGTTGCCAAATCTTTTTCCCAGATATACGCCAATATCGCTGCGGCCATTATATTTGAGTGAGTGTAGGATATGTTGGAAATCACTGTCTTTCACAAAAAAGAAATACGATGTTGCGCGTTCAATGGGGATTCGACCCCAGAAGCTCTTCTCAACCATATTGTCGCGAACCTTGTGGAAGTTGGTCAAAGGCATTTTCATCAGGCAATGGGTGCACATCATTTGTTCGCCGCGTACTAAAGCCGTTCCGCAAGCGCAGCACGTTGGCGGCGAGAAGAGCGACAGAAGGTCGCTGCCCAACTGTCGTATGGTGCCGAGCCAGTGCATCGCTATTCGGGCAATAGTCTGTTAATCAGCCTTAATTTGTGAGTGTATGCGTTGATGTCGCGGTTGTAGATGCCCTGATGGTCGATAGAGTCGGCACGGACGCGGCCGCGTGAAGCGTGGATGATGCGGTTGTCGCCCATTATCAGGCCAACGTGCACAATTGAGCCTTCGTCGTTATCGAAAAAGGCAAGGTCGCACGGGCGGGCGTTGTCGATGAACGGCACAGGCATTCCCATTGTGGCTTGCTGCGACGCGTTGCGCGGAAGTTGCACGCCCACAGTGCTGAACAACACCTGGGTGAGCCCAGAGCAGTCGATGCCCAGCATTGTTTTTCCACCCCAAAGATACGGTGCCCCGATGAGCGACTCGGCAAGCATAGTAACATTGTTGCGTTTGTCGCTATACAGCTGACTATCAGAATAGTAAGAATAAAGGTGTTCGCCAACTTCGATGTTGTAGCTCGGGCCGCGGCCATAGAGAACTGAACCGGCCGGCAGCGGCAGCTGCCATTGGTTGTCGACAATCATAAAATCGAGCGGGCGGCTTGCAATGTGGCGTTCCGAAGCCAGCAGACGGTGCAGTTGGTCGCCGTCGATGGGGGTGAGCAGTTTGCTGTTTATCCAACCTTCGGCGCCGTCGGAATTGATTTTGATGCGTGTCCAGCCGCTGTCAGTTTCTGTTGCGCGATACATCTCGCCAAACAGAATTTGCGTTTCCAATTCGGCCCCTTCGCGTGGCTCGGTGCGGACCGGAATAAGACTTTGATTGCAGAAATATGTAGTATCCATCTTTCTAAAAACTCGCCGAAAAGATAATTAAAAAAAATCAATGGTGAATCGGATAATTGCGACCTTGTCTATCGGAATGAAAGGCCGACTTTTTCTTCCAAAAGCAACAAACCCCGAACCGTTTCCGATTCAGGGCTTGCCTATTTTGTTTCGTATTTATCAGAAAATAAAGTTCGAACTGATTGACCGTTCCTGATAAACGCTCTTGATGGTGTTGGCGAACAGGTCGGCAACCGAAAGAACGGTTATCTTGTCGCATTCCTGCTTCAAAGGAATGGTGTCGGTGGTGATGACTTCGGTGATGGGCGAGTCCATCAGGCGCTCGTAGGCAGGGCCCGAAAGAATGGGGTGTGTGGCCATCACGCGGACGCTGCTTGCGCCCTGGTCCATAATCACTTGTGCGGCTTTGGTGATGGTGCCGGCGGTGTCAATCATATCGTCGATGATGACAACGTTGCGGTCCTTCACATCGCCAATAATGCGCAACTCATCAACCACGTTGGCCTTGGCGCGGTGCTTGTGACCGATGGCCATCGGGGCATTCAGGTATTGGGCGTAGGCGTTGGCGCGTTTTGAGCCGCCCATATCGGGCGCCGCAATTGTCAGGTCCTTAATGTTTTGGCTGCGCAGATACGGCACAAAAATCGACGATGCGTAAAGGTGGTCGACCGGCAGATTGAAGAAGCCCTGAATCTGGTCGGCGTGCAGGTCCATTGTGATGACGCGCGACACACCGGCAGCTGTGAGCAGGTCGGCAACAAGTTTTGCGCCGATTGACACGCGCGGACGGTCCTTGCGGTCCTGGCGGGCAAAGCCGAAATACGGCATCACTGCGATAATCTTGTAGGCCGAAGCGCGTTTGGCGGCGTCAATCATCATCAGCAGCTCAAGCAGATTGTCGCTCGGCTGGAATGTCGATTGAATGATGAAAAGATTTGAGCCGCGGACGGTTTCTTCGTACGATGTGGCAAATTCGCCGTCGGCAAAGTGCTGAACCAAAGAGCGACCTAATGTTATACCATAACTGTCGGCAATTTTTTCAGCAAGGTAGCGTGTTGCGGTTCCAGAGAACAATTTTATTGGCGCAGACAACATAGTTGATTGATTTTCAAATGTTTATTTTTAGAATCACCGTCTACAAAATTATAAATAATTTGTATCGCTGCGTGATTTTTCCGAAACAATGTGCTCAAAATATCAACAAATGGTTAAGTGGTTGATAGAGTGTAATGTGTAGAGAGTAAAGAGTTATGTGTAAAGGCAAGGATGACGACCCCTTTCAATTTTCGGTTTTATTTGCCGCATCAATGAAATCCAAAATCTCGTCGCGGCCTTCGCGCTTTTCCGACGATGTGACGAAGCACGGCGGCAACTCTTCCCAATCTTCGAGCAGACGCTGTTTGTAAAGGCCTGTGTTTATGTTCAGTGCCGATTTCGAGAGCTTGTCGGCCTTGGTAAAGACAATGGCGATTGGAATGCCCTGCTCGCCGGCCCAACGGATGAAATCAATGTCGATGGCAAGCGGATTGTGGCGGCTGTCGACAAGGATGAACAGGCAGTATAGGTTCTCGCGGTTGCGGATGTAGTCGCCAATGAACGACTGCCACGTGCGGCGTTCTGTTCTGGCCGATTTGGCATAGCCGTATCCCGGAAGGTCAACCAAATACCAATTCTTGTTTATCACGAAATGGTTGATGGTCTGCGTTTTGCCCGGCGTGCCCGATACTTTGGCTAATTTCTGGTTGTTTGTCAGCATATTGATGAGCGAACTTTTGCCCACATTCGAGCGGCCGATGAATGCGTATTCGGGCATTGTCGGCGGCGGGCACTTCCGAAAATCGGTGTTGCTCATTACAAATTCTGCTGATTTTATTTCCATTTTGTTGGTGAATTGGTGAATCGGATAATCGTTTTTTCGGACGCCATAATATGACGTCCCTACATCCTAATTCCTAAATCCTAACTATTCTTCGTTTCTTGTCGGACGCGGCACGCCACGTCCCTACTTATAACTTATTAACTTAAAACTTTTACTCTTCGTCTGGTTTAATTTCGCCTTTCGAGCCTTCTTTTGTCTCAATTTTGGGCGTTCCGGTGTAGAACAGGCTGGCCTTTTCAGCAAGGTTGGCTACAATGCGGTCGTTTGTTTTAGTGCGGGCAATGCCACCTCCCATCTCGGCGTAGAAAACGCTGTTTTCCATCTCGTCGGCAGCGTATGAGCCGCCAGACGAAGTTTTCAGCTTCACAGCGCGCGCTTTTCCGTTGAGCCGGGCAAAACCGCCGCGTGCCACCATCACATCCACAGAGTCCGACTCAACCAAAAGGTCGAGCTCTGTGCCGGCACCTGCCTCAAGATGCAAAATATCAGTGGTTATGGCACCGCTGTTGAAGCATTTTGCGTTGCCGCCCAATTCAACAGCATCCAATTTCGGGCAACCAACAGTCACAACCACGTTGCTCTGGCGTGTAAGAGCTTCGCCACTGATTTGCAATTGACCGTCAACCACTTTGTATGTGACATTATCAGTTTTTCCGGCCTTGACCGTAACACTCTGTGGCTGACCATATTTGATGCTCACCTCCATTCTGCCGAAGACCTTTATTTTGGTGAATTCGGGCAGGTTGGTCTGCGCCGAAGCCGACAAACCGATGGAAAGTGTCGCAATTGCTGCAAAAGCTCTTATCGTTTTCATAACAAACAATTTATATCGATATTAAAACCATTTCTGCACATCTTCGAGCGATAGTGCTGGAATCTCGAGTTTGTTCTTTTTGCGGTAGCCGTTAAGCTGCTGATGCACCTGTGTTGGCTTGCAGTTGCGCAGATTCTCAACCGAATTGAATCCGGCCTTAATCACCACTTCAGCCCATTCGGCGGGAACGCCAATCGCAACAAAATCGTCAGGTGTAACGGTTTGAGCCTTCTTCTCGGGTTTCATCTGCGGGAAGAGCAGCACCTCTTGAATTGTCGGTTGGCCAATCATAAACATTGCCAAGCGGTCGATGCCGATGCCGATGCCCGATGTTGGCGGCATTCCGTATTCGAGAGCGCGCATAAAGTCGTGGTCGATAATCATTGCCTCGTCGTCGCCCTTGTCGGCCAATTTCATTTGGTCGACAAAGCGGTTGTACTGGTCAATCGGGTCGTTCAACTCTGAATAGGCGTTGGCCAATTCCTTGCCGTTCACCATCAACTCAAAGCGCTCGGTGAGTCCGGGTTTTGAGCGGTGCATCTTTGTAAGTGGCGACATTTCAACCGGATAGTCGGTGATGAAGGTCGGTTGGATGAATGTGCCTTCGCAGAACTCGCCGAAAATCTCGTCGATGAGTTTGCCCTTGCCCATTGTCTCGTCAACTTCCATTCCCTTCGACAGGCAGAACTGGCGGATTTCGTCCTCGCTCTTGCCGTTGCAGTCGAAGCCGGTCTTCTCTTTGATGGCGTCGAGAATAGGCAGGCGGCGGTACGGGGCCTTGAACGACACAATGTTGTCGCCGATTTTGCTCTCGGTGCAGCCGTTCACCGCGATGCAGATTTTTTCGAGCATCTTCTCGGTGAAACTCATCATCCAATTATAGTCTTTGTACTGAACGTAGAGTTCCATACAGGTGAACTCGGGGTTGTGGTTGCGGTCCATACCCTCGTTGCGGAAGTTCTTGCCAATCTCGTAAACACCCTCAAAACCGCCCACAATCAGACGTTTAAGGTAGAGTTCGGTGGCAATTCGCATATACATATCAATATCGAGCGCATTGAAATGCGTGATGAACGGACGAGCCGATGCACCGCCCGCAATTGCCTGAAGGGTAGGCGTTTCCACCTCGGTGTAGCCGGCCTCGTCGAGTATGGAGCGCAGCGTGCGGATGATTGTGGCGCGTTTCAGGAACGTGTCCTTAACGCCGTCGTTTACAACCAAATCAACGTAACGCTGACGGTAGCGCAACTCGGGGTCGTCGAAGGCGTCGTAAGCCACGCCGTCTTTATATTTAACGATTGGCAGCGGGCGCAGGCTCTTGCTCAACACAGTCAGTTCACTTGCGTGAACCGAAATCTCGCCCATCTGTGTGCGGAAAACATAACCTTTTATGCCGATAAAGTCGCCAATATCAAGCAGTTTCTTGAACACCACGTTGTACATATCAGCGTTGTCCTCGGGGCAGATGCCGTCGCGGGCAATGTAAACCTGAATGCGGCCCTTGCTGTCCTGCAGTTCGATGAACGACGCCTTGCCCATAATGCGGCGGCTCATAATGCGGCCGGCAATGGTCACGTCGCGCTGCGGTGCGTCGTCGCTGAACTCGTTTTTAATGTCGGTTGAGTAGGCCGAAACCACGTATTCGGCTGCGGGATAGGGGTCGATGCCCAAATTGCGAAGCTCTGCAAGGCTCTGACGGCGTTGCAGTTCCTGCTCGCTAAGTTCGATGTTGCTCATTTTCTTGCTATGTAAAATTTTGGGTGCAAAGATATGATTTATTTAGGATTTAGCAGTTAGGAAATGGATGATATGATTCGGGGCTATCGCTTTGCGAGAAAGCATTAGAAAATTTGATTTTAAAATTTTACAAAAATTATATTTAACTGATTTTGAGAAATTTTGTTTTTTTATTTTATTGAAATTTCCGCCGTAAGGCGCACCGTATACAAAACAAAAAATGCAGCCGGAAACCCGACTGCACTTCACGTTCAAATTATTATCACCTATATATTAATTCTGATTCTCGTACAGGAAGCGTTTGATGCTCTGTTTCGGTGTTTTCTCAAACTCTTTCTCCTGCAGTTGGATGCGCGATACCTGCATAAATTTCGGCAGAGTGTCGTTCAACTCGCGGCGGTTATTCTCCATAATCTCCTCAAGGTCAGCCATCTGAAGGCCTTTATTCTTCATCAAATCAACATCGGGATAAACCAAAGCCACAAGTTTGTTCTGCTCCGAAATCACCAACTGCTCCTGCACGTAAGGCAGGGCGTTCAGTTTGGCTTCAATCTCCTCGGGGTAGATGTTCTCGCCCGACGGGCCAAGAATCATACTCTTGCTGCGGCCTTTCAGGTGGATGAAGCCGTCTTTGTCGAGTACGCCAAGGTCGCCGGTGTGCAGCCAGCCCTCTTTGTCGATGGTCTTTTCGGTCGCTGCCGGATTCTTGTAGTAGCCGAGCATTGCGCCCTCGCCGCGAACCATAATCTCGCCGGCCTGTTTCTCCGGGTCCGGTGAATCGATGGTCATCTCAAGAGCGTCAACCAGTTTGCCGCACGAGCCCATACGGGCGCTGCGCCAGCCTGCATAACTTACCAGCGGGCCGCATTCGGTCATTCCGTAGCCAACTGAATAGTGGAATTTTATTTTGTGCAGGAATGCCTCAACCTCAGGATTAAGGGCTGCGCCGCCAATCACAACCTCGCGGAAACTGTCGCCGAACGAAGCGGCCAGCGATTCGCGTATCTTCTTGCAGATGATGCCGCTGAGTATTGGTGTGTGCAGGGCGATTTTCATACCAGTGGTGCTGATTTTCGGCAGCACTTGTTTCTTGTAAATCTTCTCGATGAGCAGCGGAACCAGCAGCAAAAGGTGCGGTTTCACAACCTTGAATGCCTCGAGCAGCACCGACGGACCAGCCGAGCGGCCCAGGAAGGTGATGTGGGTGCCCACGCAGAGCGGCCACAAAAGTTCGAAAGCGCATCCGTAGGCGTGTGCCAGCGGCAGAATGCTCAACATACGGTCGCCCGCGTCGAGTTGCATATTGCGGATGGCATACTCAATGTTGGCCATCAGGCTGCGGTGCGGTAGCATAACGCCCTTCGAGAAGCCCGTTGTGCCCGATGTGTAACTGATTACGGCCAGTGCCTCGCCATCAACTGCAGGATAATTCACATCGTTGGCGGTGAAGCCGTTGGGGTATTTCTTTGCAAAAAGTTCGTCGATGTTGTCCATCACGGCTTTCACGTTGTACTCGTCGCGCTCAAAGGCAACTGTGAAGTTGGTCATATTGATGATGGCGCGCAGCAACGGCATTTTTTCGGCTGAAAGCGATGGCAGAACCATATCGCCACAGAAAAGCATCACCGCATCAGAATGAGTGATAAGGTTTTGCACGTCGTTCGGATGAAAATCGACCAGAATAGGCACGATTGTGCAACCGTAAGTTATGGTTGCCACGTACGATACCGCCCAATGCGGGTGGCTCTTGCCGATAAGAGCGATTTTGTCGCCAGGCTTCACACCGCACTGCCCGAACATAATGTGGATTTTCTCAATCAGCACGGCCATATCGCCGTAGGTAAGGGTTTCGCCTTTGTAAATTGACAGGGCGGCCAAATCCCAGTGTTTCTTGAAGGTCGACTCGAAAGCCTTGACCAAATTACCTTGTACAACCATAGTTTTGCGTTTTTTCTAATAATGAGTTGATTTACAAGCAAAAAATGTGCCAAGCGTTGCCGTTGCGCGGTTTTATTGACGAATGGCAGCCATTTTCTATAGGTGAATAGGTGTGCGTTTTTTGTTTGATTTCGGGTTTGCTTTTTACGCAAATCACTTAACACCCGCGTTTCGTTTTGAAACACAATAAGAAAGCCGTGCCGCTGACCGCTTAATGAGATGCCACGTCAGCTTTTGCGCCGCGCGAATCGAATTTGTTTAATACATTTGCCCACTTTTTGTGTAATAAGCAACGCCGATTATCGGCAAATTGATGATAATCAATAAAAAGCATTTTTAAGTGAACAAGATTGTTGCAAAAGAGTACTTCTCTGAAAATGTAGTAAGGCTCGAGATTGAGGCCCCCCTGATTGCCAAATCGCGCAAGGCGGGCAATTTTGTGATAGTTAAGATTGGCGACAAAGGCGAGCGTATCCCGCTCACTATCAGCGACGCCAATATCGAAAAAGGCACTATCGATTTGGTTGTGCAGCGCATTGGCGTATCGTCGCGCAAACTCACCGACCTGAACGTCGGCGACTACGTGACCGACCTTGTCGGACCGCTCGGCCGCGCCACCGAAATCGAGAACTTCGGCACCGTGCTCGCTTGCGGCGGTGGCGTTGGTGTGGCACCGCTTCTGCCTATTGTTGAGGCAATGAAGAAGGCAGGAAACCGCGTGATTTCCATTCTTGCCGCCCGTTCGAAAGACCTTATCATTCTTGAGGACCAGATGCGTAAATGGTCTGACGAAGTGATAATTATGACCGACGACGGCTCGTACGGCGAGAAGGGCAACGTCACCGTTGGTATGGAAAAAGCAATCGCTAAAGAAAAGATTGACAAGGCGATAGTCATTGGTCCGACCATTATGATGAAATTCGCTTCGCTGACAACCAAGAAATACGAGATTCCGACCGTTGCCAGCCTGAACACCATTATGGTTGACGGCACGGGAATGTGCGGCGCGTGCCGCGTGACAGTCGATGGCAAGACACGGTTTGTCTGCGTCGATGGTCCAGAGTTCGATGCCCACAAGATTGATTTCGACGAGGTTATGACACGTATGCGCGCCTACAAGGCCGAAGAGACCGCAGCGCTCGCAGAATTCACTAAATAATTACGACTATGACAAAAGAAGAAATATTGGCTCTGCGCAACGAGCCGTGGCGTGATGAGTTGCGCAAGAAGATGAGCCCCAAAGACCGCGGCGCTCTCGAACGCGTGAAAATGCCCGAACTGACACCCGAATACCGTGTGACAACCTTCACCGAAGAGGTTCAGCAGGGCCTGACTAAAGAGATGGCTGTGGCCGAAGCGCGACGCTGCCTTGACTGCGCCGACCCGTCGTGTATGAAGGGCTGCCCAGTTGGAATCAATATCCCGACTTTCGTTAAACAGATTGAAAACGAGGATTTTGAAGGTGCCATTGCCACAATCAAACTGACGTCGAGTCTGCCTGCCGTCTGCGGACGTGTCTGCCCGCAGGAGAAACAGTGCGAGGGCAACTGTATAAAACTGAAAATGAAGCAGAAACCAGTGGCCATTGGCTATTTGGAACGCTTCGCCGCCGACTACGAGCGCGAGTCGGGCAAGATGAAAGCCCCGAAGTGCGCCCCGAAAAACGGCAAGAAGGTCTGCACCGTTGGTTCAGGCCCGTCGGCTTTGGCTTTTGCCGCCGATATGATTAAGTTGGGCTACGATGTGACTGTGTTTGAGGCACTTCACGAGATTGGCGGCGTGCTGAAATACGGCATTCCCGAGTTCCGTCTGCCAAACAGCGTGGTTGATGCCGAAATCAACACTCTGCGCGAGATGGGCGTTGATTTCCAACCGAACACAATCGTCGGAAAGACAATTAGTTACGAGCAACTGCACGAGATGGGCTTCGACGGCATTTTCGTCGGCTCGGGTGCAGGTCTGCCGCGCTTTATGAATATTCCAGGCGAGAACCTTATCGGCGTGATGTCGTCGAACGAGTATCTGACCCGTATCAACCTTATGGGCGCAGGCCGCGGACAAGGCTTCGACACCCCCGTGCTGAAAGGCAAGAACGTGGTTGTGTGCGGCGGCGGCAACACTGCAATGGATTCTGCCCGCACCGCCAAACGTATGGGCGCCGAGACCGTCACTTTGGTTTACCGTCGTGGATTGGACGAACTGCCAGCCCGTGCCGAGGAGGTTCACCACGCAATGGAAGAGGGTATCGATTTCCACGTGCTGCACAATCCGCTTGAGTATCACGGCGACGAGAACGGCCGCGTGAAAGAAGCCGTTCTGCAGGTGATGGAGTTGGGTGAGCCCGATGCTTCGGGACGCCGCTCGCCAGTGCCAGTTGATGGCAAAACCGAAACCATTCCCGCCGACCTTGTTGTTGTGGCCATTGGCGTATCGCCAAACCCGATTATCCCGACCAACTTCAAAGGTTTGGAAATCTCGAAGAAAGGCACAATCGTTGTTGGCGAAGAGACAATGCAATCGGCAGTGAAAGACGTGTTTGCAGGCGGCGACATTGTTCGCGGCGGTGCAACCGTAATCCTTGCAATGGGCGACGGCCGCAAGGCTGCAGCCAATATGGATGAGTATTTGAAGAAGTAGTTAGAAATTAGGAGTTAGGATTTAGAAATTAGGACTTGGTTCTAATTGACTGACTGATTATGATAAAGCGGAATTTCCAGAGATGGGGTTCCGCTTTTTTTGATTGTCATTTTTTCACACAGATGACACAGAAAACACTGATTTCCAACAGGAATTCTTCAACCGTAGCACACTGATATAGTTACTTGGTTGGCAACGACTTGATATTGTCAAGAAAATCCTTTTCCACCTGGCTTAATGTGCGTTGCTGGTATTTTTTGCTGTCAGCGGCAGTTATCGAGAAAAACTCGATAACTGAATCTTGTTCATAATCACATTCTTATTCCGTCTGCTCATAATAGTAAGAATAATCAATTCCCTTCATAAACAATTCACGGTCAGCAATTTGGTCGGTAAGGGCTTGTTTCAGTAGAGATTTGATTGGCTTTGAGTCGGTTGTGCTGGCGTGCATAGCGTTCAGGTAGGCCTTCTTGTCGATTTTGCTCCAGTCAACGCATTGTTTTAGAGATTGTTTGAAGATTATATCGAGCCAGATTCGCGTGCTGCGGCCGTTGCCTTCCATAAAAGGGTGGGCCATATTCATTTCCACGTACTTGTCCACAATCTCATCGAAAGTTTTCTGCGGCATTTGCTCAATAATTTCCAGATTCTGTGGCAGATATTCTGCACGGCAGAAAAGGGTTCCGCCTTTCGAGATTGTCTTTGTGCGTATTTTGCCAGCAAAATCATATAACCCGCCGAACAAAAAGGCGTGAATTTTTTGCAGTGCTTTTACCGTGCCGACTTCATTTTCTGCAATCAGATTGCTTTCCCACAGCGAATAGGCTTTCTTGCGGCTTTGGCCGTCGATTGAGTTGTCGCTATAGGTAAACCAATCGAGAAACTCGTTTGCACGGTTGTTGGGGATTTTTTTTGCCAACAACTCAACGCCTGCCTGGTCAACAACATCAGTCAGATATGATTTTCCGTCAGCCGCCTTGAGTTTCATCCGATTGATGGCACCATTCAGTTGGTTAGCACCACTAACCAACTCGCTCGATTCTTTTCGGATTTTCGTTTTCAGATACTTCCAATAATTACGGTTCTTCTGATAATCGTCTTGCTCGTTGATGGCGCCAATAATGTCAAGCACAGAGAAATACCACTTGCTTTCATCGTCATTCCAAATGGCACGAACTTCACGGTCCTTGAAAAATCGTATGGATAGTTTATTAGTCATATTGGTATCAAAAATACTAATTATAATTCACTTTCTCAATCCCTCGGGCGGCCAATCGGCGGAATCTTCGCCGTTCCACATCGTGATAAACAGAAATCTGAAAGAGATAAAAGAAAGATTGGTCTATTTATTTTAATAAACATACCAATTTAATGGGGGAAAGTATATTTTTGAGTTTCATTAATTTAAAACATTAGAACTATGAAGAAGATTCTTCTTTCAATCGCATTGGTGGCAGCCGTGGCAGTGACTAACGCACAGGACATCAATCTGCCAGCCCCCGATTTCTCGCAACCATCAACTTCGACTATCGAAGCCTTGAAAACACGTCACTCGGTTCGCAGTTTCACCAACAAGGAACTGACCAACCAGCAGTTGAGCAATCTGTGCTGGGCTGCCTGCGGCCAGTCGCGCGACGCTCAGCACATCACCGCCCCGACGGCGATGAACAAGCAGGAAATTCGCCTTTTCGTCTTCACCAAAAACGGCGCCTTTGAGTACGTTGCAAAGGACAACAAACTTGTGAAGAAGGCCGATGGCGACCACCGCTCACTGATTGCAGGCGGCAAGCAGTTCAAGCAGGATTTTGTGATGGATTGCCCAGTTTCGCTGCTGATGGTTATCGATTTTGAGAAATTCGGCAGCCAGGACAGCCACGCCCAGATGATGGGCTGCGTTGATGCAGGCATTGTCAGCGAGAATATCAATCTCTACTGCCAGTCGGTGGGGCTTGCTACTGTGCCGCGTGCAACACACGACACTGAAGGTCTCAAGGCTTTGCTGGGACTCGGCGACAAGCAACTTCCGATATTGAACAACCCAGTGGGATTCGAGAAGAAGTAAGGCTCTGGCGGGTTTGCTGGGAAACAATCAAAAAGGGAATCTTCGGGTTCCCTTTTTTTGTTAGTAATTGGGTAGGATATCCCTTCTATTATGTCTGTTCAATCCTTCACGCCTTCAGTTTATGCGTAGCTGTGCATTCCGCCCAGAAGGAAATTCACGCCGAAATAGGTTATCAGCACCGATAGAAAGGCCACAATCAGGAAGATATGTGCTACTATCGGTTTTTGAAGGCGAGGGAAAAGCGACGCGTGAAGCGGCATTGCGTAGATGAGCATTGTTATCAGCGCCCACACTTCTTTCGGGTCCCAGCCCCAGTAGCGGCCCCACGATTGGTTTGCCCAAATGGCGCCGATGAAGATGCCTGCCGTCAGAAGGAAAAGTGCGGGATAGAGCATCAGTCGGCTTACAACATACAGTGTCTCAACCTGTTCGGCATTGTTTCGACCGATAATCAGTGCGGCAACGCCGTTGAGCATCAGGAACGCCAGCAGTGTGTATGCTAGCATCAGCACGCACACGTGGATGCTCAGCAGCGGCGATGCCAGAACAGGCATCAGATGGGTGATTTGCGGATTCGACTCGCCCATCATCGACACCATCAGCGTCAGGCCCGAAATGATGAAACCGAACGGCGTGATGAGTGCGAAACGCCTATGCAGACAAAGAGTTAGCATCATCGCGCAAGCCGACATAAACTGCATTGTTTCGGTGCCGTTCGAGAGTGGCAGGTGGCCGCCAATGTAGCCGCGCAGGCCGATGGCGGCCAGGTTGTAGATGAGCGCCGCGCCTAAAACGGTGTTGAGCGCGATGGTGAGCGGCCTGTTGGTTGGTTTGCGGCGTGCCAGGCCTATGGTGAAGACAAAGAAGCAGACAATGCCGATGGTGGTGAGCGCCATTGCGAGTATCTTTGTCAGGTTCAGTGTGTTAAAGATGATTTCGGCCTTTGTTCGGCTGGCCGATGGCAAAACGCTGGCGGCTGTTTTTGCCTGATACTGACCAATTTTGCCGATAATGTGCGTCAAACTGTCGTAGTTGTGAGTGAAGGCCAACTCGCCAACGTAATCCATTGATTTCTTGATAAAAAGCCATTCGTCATCGGGCATATCAAGTGGCAGATTGTCGGCGGAACTGTACCAAACAATCTGGTTATCAGCCAGATGCGGAAATATTTTCAGCATCTGCCCGTTGAGCAGCATCTGAATAATGTTCAGTTTTTCGTCGGCTTCGCGCCACGATTTTGCGCCAGGCACATCCTTGCCGCTGAAAATGTCGGAAACAGCATTGTCGAGTTTGCTGCCGTTTGTGATTAAATCGTTGTACGATACATATTTGCGTCCGCTGCCGATTGAGTTTCTTGCTTCACCTTTCAGTTTAATCATTGGCTCATCGGCCCATTGCGACGGGTTTAGAATCCAACCGACAAAAACTTGTTCAGCGCTCATTCCCTTATAGTTAGGCTTGCCGTAGAGTTTGATGCAGAAATTTCGCGCAACGGTCTGTACGGGGCAGATGCGACTACCATTGTAGGCGTGAAGCCGTCCGAAATCAGCAGCCACAGGGCGTGGAACGGTCGCGGTACCAGCCATCGCCGAAATGGGGAAAAGTGTTGAAAACACTATTGCGACAAGCGCCAATTTGCTGTTTGCCAGCCGTTTGAGCGTCTGGCGGAAGCCTTCGCCTGGCAGCACAAGCATCAGAATCATCGATAGGAAAAGCAGCGCATAGCCGACGTAGGTGATGCCGATGCCCGCAGGGTCGTGTGACACAGACAGATAGGTGCCGTAGCCGTCGGGGTCGTAGCCTGATTGGTAGAAGCGCCAGTTGCGGTATTCGGCAATCTTGTTCATTGACACTGAAGCAGTTGCGCTGTCGCTATCGGTTTTGAATGTGATGCGGCTCACATAGTCCATCGGCGATTGAGTGCCAGGGTAAGTCTCTATCTCAAAACTATTTAACTCAATGCTGAACGGCAGTTTGATGAACTGGCCGCCATTGGAAGAGATGGCCATATTGGCAGGCTCGTCCAACCGCACGTGAGTGGTGCCCTGAAGCCCGAAAATGTGAGTGGTGAGCGCGCCTGTAAGGATTGTCACGAACGCCAGATGAAGCACAAAACGCACAGGCCGCGCAAACATCCGCTGACGGAAAATGTAGATTATTCCTGCAATGGCTAATATTGTCCAAATGCCTGAAAACCAAACGGAACCATAGATGTTTTCTGAAGCAAACGGTGTTCCGAATAGTTTTTCAACCACTGTTGCTGCCGCCATCACTGCCAATGCCGCAATGTATGCGGTGATGATTGTTATTTTCAACGCTTTCATATGGTGGCAAAGGTAGTTTAAAAAGTTGAAAACAGCGGAATTAAGAATTAATCACTTTTTTGGGCGAGAAATGTTATCATCATTATTTTTGCACCACCAAATGAAGGCAAAACGAAAAATATCGGCCATTCTGCTGCTGTCAGTTTTTCTGATGCGCATTGCCGTGCTGTCGGTGCATACCCACGAGCCTGTCTATCATGCTGATTATGAGTGTGAACAGTGCACGCACCACGCTTGTCATTCGGGCCATTTGACAGAATTGCAACTGGCCAACAGCGAGTGTCTTCTTTGCCAATTGTGCCAATTGCCTTTTGCAATGGCGTTGGCTTTATCCACTGCATCATTCTTATTACTAACAAGATACATTAGCGTTGCTGAATGCAGGATTATTCCTTGCAATCGGCCAAACTGCATTCGCGGACGCGCCCCTCCTACGATTTAAACAAACATCCCGCTATTTTTTATTGGCCCGAATTGCAGGCTCTCGTTTGTCGCATATTTATCGGGCTGATAATCAGTTTGTTTAAATCAAATAACCGATTAATGACACATTTTCTTGCTGCTGCGGCGTTGCTGTGTGCAATGACCGACACAGTGATTGATATTGAGGAAGTTACCATTACAGACCGCGCTGTGCGCCCCGTGCAGACGCATACCACGCTATCGTCGATTCAGGTGAGCCGCGACTATCTTCAGCAGAACTTCTCGGGCAGCCTGATGCAGACGCTGCAAGGCATTCCGGGCGTGAAGGCGATGAGCATTGGCTCGGGGCAATCGAAACCGACAATCCGCGGCTTGGGCTTTAATCGTATGGCTGTGGCCGAAGACGGAATCAAGCACGAAGGTCAGCAGTGGGGCGATGACCACGGTCTGGAGATAGACCAGTTTGCCATTGACCGCGTTGAAGTGATTAAAGGCCCGGCGGCTTTGCTCTATGGCAGCGATGCCATTGGTGGTGTTATATGCCTGTATACCAACCATATACCCACCGACAGTTTGAGCGGAGCGGTGCAGTTGTTCTGGCGGAGCAACAACGGACAATTGGGCGCCTCGGCCAAGTTAGGACTGCGTGCCGGAAAGCTTTTCTGCCGCGCCAACGTCACCATTATCAACTATGGCGACTACCGCGTGCCAACCGACAGCATTCAATACTACTCATACTATATCAAGCTGAAAGACCAGCGGTTACGCAATACGGCCGGGCTTGAGCGCGATGGAAGTTTGATGCTCGGTTATGCCGGATACAATTTCCACACCGACCTGCGTGTGTCGGACTCGTACGCAAAAAGCGGCTTTTTTGCCAACGCCCACGGACTTGAGGTGCGGTTGTCGGACATCGATTACGACCGTTCGCGGCGTGACATTGACTTGCCGTATCAATGGGTGAACCATCTTAAAGTGTTGAGTCACAGTAGCTGGCGCAACAGCGTTTTGTCGGTTGATGTGTCGCTTGCCTATCAGAACAACAGGCGCGAGGAGTGCTCGGAACCGGTGTCGCACGGCTATATGCCGAAACCCGACGGCCCAATGGAGCGTCATTTCGACAAGAGCACCTACACGGCCAATGTCGGGCTGAAAATGGCGCTGGCGGAACACAATCTAAACGCTGGCATCAATACTGAATATCAGCATAATAGACGAACAGGCTGGGGATTCATTATTCCGGATTTCGAAACCGGGAGCTACGGCGCCTATCTTCTTGACAAGTGGCAACCGATTGACAAACTGAAACTTAATGCCGGTTTGCGCTACGATTTCGCGCAGACGCACATTCACAGTTACAACGATTGGTATAAAACGCCCGTTGACGCCGATTCGGTTTTTAAACAGCGCTCTGCCGATACCGACCTGACTTTCAATAATCTGACGTGGTCGGTTGGGGCAAGTTACGAGGCTGCAGATTGGGTGCTGAAAGCCAATGTGGGCAAGAGCTTCCGCATACCGATTCCGAAAGAGTTGGGCGCCGACGGCATCAACTATCACATTTTCCGTTATGAGCGCGGCAACACGCAACTCGACCCCGAAGTGTCTTACCAACTCGACGTGAGCGCCTATTGGGCTAACAAGGTGGCCAGCATTCAGGTTGAGCCATACGTGAACTATTTCCCGAACTATATCTATCTGAACCCCACGTCGTTATACGAGGAAGGTCTGCAACTGTACCATTACACGCAGGCCGAAGTCTTGCGCTATGGTGTTGAGTGTCAGACCACTTGCAAAATCACGCGGCACATTGATGCCGAACTGAAGGGCGAGTATCTGTATGCCGAACAACTGTCGGGCGCGAAAAAGGGCTACACGCTGCCGTTCTCGACGCCGTGGTCGGCCGATGCGGGGCTCAAGTACAGCCACAAGCGTCACGGCGAGGGTTCTGTCGGGCTGAACGTGCATATAGTTGGAAAACAGGACAATATAGTGCCGCCCGAAAAGCCAACCGATGGCTATTGGACGCTGAATCTGTCGGCAAGCCACCGTTTTCGCTTTGCAGGAAGCAGCATTAGCTTGTCGTTTCACGCTGATAATCTGCTGAATAAGCGCTATTATGACCACACCAGTTATTACCGGCTTATTGATGTGCCGGAGGCTGGCCGGAATTTTTCGATTATGGCGGGATGGGAGTTTTAACGCAGACGCAAACAGAAAACGTAAAACGTAAACACAAACAGTAAACACAAACCAAATTTTCTAAAATCTTAAGATAAATATTTAATAATCAATAAAATGAAAAGAATAATTCTTCCAATGATTTTTATGTGCGCAGTGTGTGCGTGCAACAATTCCGACAAGGCTGAAGATATGACGCCGCCAACAATCACCAATGAGGGCGTCAACGCGTGCCCTGTTGATTGTCAGAAGTTTAAACGTGGCAGTGTGATACCGTTCGAGTACGTGTTTACCGATGACACAGAGTTGGGCAACTTCAACATCGAGATTCACACCAATGCCGACCACCACACGCACAGCACATCGGCGGTTGAGTGCGATGCCGACGAGCACGACCACGACCATCATGCCGAACAGGTGAATCCGTGGGTGTTCAACAGCGATTTTGACATCCCGGAAGGGCAACAGACATACACGGCAACCATCAACATCGACATTCCGGCCGACGTCGACCCGGGCGACTACCACTTTATGGTGCGCCTAACCGACCAGGCCGGCTGGCAGCAACTGAAATCGATGGCTATCAAGATTGAAGAGTAAATCCGTGCGTAGGGTACGTTGGCCGCTTGACCGACAGTGCCTTACGCTTTTTTTATCTCTACGCAAAAACGTTGCATCTAAACTTCCCGGCTTTCCATTTATTTATGTACTTTAGCGCCGCAAATCTCGAAGTATGAAGAAAGCGTTGATAATAGTTATCGTGTTGAACATCTTGCGGTTAGCGTTTATGCCGTTTATCGGGCTGACGCCGCAGGAATCGTACTTCGCCTATTATGCCGACCACCTTTCGCTATCGTACTACGACCATCCGCCGCTGGTGGGCTACACCATTTGGCTGTTTATGAGCGTTTTCGGACACAATATGTTCGCTGTCAAATTTGCGTCGTTTCTGATAACGCTGCTGACGCAATTGGCGTTTTTTGCGCTGGCGTCGCAGGTGTTGCGCAGCGACCGTAAATACTTGGCCTGGATCATTTTCTGCACGTCGATGCTTGTAACATCGCTCTCACTGCAGAATTGTCCCGACGTGGTGCTGACGCTCTTCTGGACGCTCTCAATCTGGGCACTCTATCGCGCAATCTTCAACGGCGAGAACCGCTTTTGGATTTACGCAGGTCTCTTTATGGGACTGGCATTCGACAGCAAGTTCACGGCTATCGGCCTTCCTGCCGGCTTGCTGCTTTTTCTGCTCTTTTCGGGGCGCTACCGCCATTTGCTTGCAAAGCCGTGGCCCTACATTGCGATCGGCATAATGCTGCTGCTGGCCTTGCCGGTTCTCATCTGGAATGCTCAAAACGAATTTGTTTCGTTCCGTCTCGATTCGGTGCTGCGCGCTGAGCCATTCGACAGCGACACCCCGCAGAATATCTTCCAATTTGTTCTGTCACAGATAATTATCCTGATGCCAGTGTTGTTCGTCGGGTTGTGGTGGCTGTTTGGCAAATACCTGTGGCGAATAGTTACGAAACCCAACCAGACAAACCCCGAAATATGGTTCCTTTTCTGCTTCTTTATGCCGATTTTCATGGGTGTCTACCTTGTATCGATTTTTGGCGAAGTCAAATACAACTGGCTGATACCTACATATATAAGCGGAATTGTGCTGATGGCGCGTTTTCTTAAGATGCGCTGGCAGAAATGGCATTGGATTTCGACATCAGTGCTCTACGCCGTGTGCATATATTATATTGTGCTGGCGCCGCAGTCGGCTTTCGTAAAGTACGATTTGGGGCTCGATTCCAAACAGTTGGCTGACGAAGTGGCCGAAATCCACGCCGCCAATCCAGGCACGTTCGTTTTTGCCACCGACGGCTACAAAACGGCTTCGAAAATCAGTTTCTACAGCACCGACACCATCTACGGCCCGCAGATTATCGACCAAACGCCATACCATTTTGGCTATGTCGGGCTTGATACAAAGCAACTTACGGGCAAAGACGGCATTCTGGTGAAACCGCGCCTGAACAGCAGCACGCCGTTCCACCTGATTGTGCCTTATTTCAGCGAAGTGAAGAAAGTGAGAAGCATCAAAGTTGCAGGCCTGCCTGCCTACGATGTGTTCTACTGCGTTGGTTATAAGGGGGTTGCGCCGAATAACGATTGATACAATAAATATCGAACTAAACATAAATTGATAATGAATAAGAAACATAATCTGGGTACCATCTGCGTGCAAGAGGGATGGAAACCGAAAAAGGGCGAGCCGCGTGTGCTGCCCATCTATCAGAGCACAACTTTCAAGTATGACAACACCGAGCAGATGGCCGACCTGTTCGACCTGAAGGCATCGGGCTACTTCTACACCCGTCTGCAAAACCCTACAAACGACGCAGTAGCGGCAAAAATCTGCGCTCTTGAGGGCGGTGTGGCCGCAATGCTCACATCGTCGGGTCAGGCGGCAAGTTTCTACGCCGTTTTCAACGTTTGCGAGGCTGGCGACCACTTTGTTTCGTCATCGACCATCTACGGCGGAACATACAACCTTTTTGCCGTGACAATGAAGAAGTTGGGCATCGAATGCACATTTGTCGACCCCGACGCTTCGGAAGAGGAAATCAGCAAGGCTTTCCGCCCGAACACTAAATGCCTGTTCGGCGAAACCATCGCCAATCCTGTTTTGAGCGTGCTCGATATTGAGAAATTCGCGCGCATCGCCCACTCGCACGGCGTTCCATTGATTGTGGACAACACCTTCCCAACGCCAATCAACTGCCGTCCGTTTGAGTTCGGCTGCGACATTGTGACTCACGCCACCACCAAATATATGGACGGCCACGCAACCAACGTGGGCGGCTGCATTGTCGATAGCGGCAACTTCGACTGGGAAGCCCACCGCGACAAGTTCCCCGGTCTGACCGAGCCCGACCCGTCGTACCACGGACTGGCTTACAGCAAGGCTTTCGGCAAGGGCGCCTACATCACCAAAGCCACCGCACAACTGATGCGCGACCTAGGTTCGATTCAGTCACCGCAGAACGCGTTCCTGCTGAATCTGGGACTTGAGACTCTGCACGTTCGTATGCCGCGCCACTGCGCAAACGCACAGGCTGTGGCCGAATATCTTGAGAAGAACCCGAAAGTGGCATGGGTCAACTATTCGGGCTTGAAGTCGAGTCCGTATTACGCTCTGGCACAGAAGCAGTTCACCAACGGACAGTCGTGCGGCGTAGTAACCTTCGGGGTTAAGGGCGGCCGTGAGAAGGCCATCACCTTCATGGACAGCCTGCAGCTGGCCTGCATTGTAACTCACGTGGCCGATGCCCGCACCTGCGTTCTGCACCCTGCAAGCCACACTCACCGCCAACTCACCGACGAGCAATTGCTCGAGGCCGGCGTTAAACCCGACCTTATCCGCTTCTCGGTTGGTATTGAGGATGTTGAGGACATTATTGCCGATTTGGAACAGGCTTTTGCGAAGATTTAATAATTTGGGCTCTAACCAAACGAATCCAAATAGAAACTGAAAGTGCCGACCATAGAGGTCGGCATTTTTTTGTTTTTAATTTGGAAACGCATAGTGTTTTGTAATGTTGATTTTGGTCATTGCTTTTTATGCCCAAACACATATCCAATTCGAATGTATTTATACAAAAAACATCAATGAAATCGGTTGTATTTTGGCTTGATATCAAGTGTTTACGGGACTTGTTTTCTTGGCGAATTTAGAACTGATTTTTGTCCCATTTTTTAGTCCGATTATCAAAAAAACAAGAACCAATCTTGCTTATAGGGCGTATATCGGAATGCAAAAACATTTTATATAGGTATCTTTGCAGACTTGAAAAATTAAGGGAGAATTGACTATGAAAAGGTTAGCATTGAATTTCGGAGTAATGAAGAAAGCAAGATTGTTTGGTCTTGCGGTTTTGACTATCATATTGGGTAGTAGTGAGGTGGTGTTGGGAGGGGACAATCAATACAACTTTCGTTCAAACGATAATGGAAATTGGGAAAATCCATTGATTTGGAATATAGAATATACAGGTACACAAGGAACGTATCCTGGTACAAGTAATAAGGACGGAGGTCATTCGGTTGGCATTGATGGTTTCATTATTACATTGAACAATAAGCCGACTTACAATATTAAACGTATGGCAATACGTAATTCGGGTACATTCATTATCAAAAATGAACTGACAGTAAATAATGAATTTGAAATATATGATGGAGGAACCATTAAAATTGCTGAGGGTGGCAAGTTTAATGAAAATGGTACTTTTGTTTTACGAACAGGTAGTGTAATAATAGAAGGTTATACTGATGAAGAAGTAAATACTAGTTATGGAGAAATAATATTAAAAAACGCTATTACAGGAAATGGCTATACACTCACAACAAAAGTAAATACCACATTAACAGGAAGTAGTGATATCAGTAATTTGAACCTTGTTGTTGCTGATAGCACCTTCACAAACAACCGAAGTGGCAAAACCATAACATCTCTTGAAGTTTCAGGTGGTAAATTTGTTTCTAATTATACTACCTATTGTGGCTCTTTAAAATTGAGTGGTGGTGAAATTGAAATCGCCAGTGGTGCAACACTGAAATCAAATGACAGGATTCTGACAGTTAACGGCAATGATACCATCATGGGAAGTGGAACACTCGATGTTACCACAATCAATGTTGCTGAAGGTGATACGCTTACAATAGCAGGAGATATAAAACTGAAGGAGAATGTTACAATAAATGGCGTTGTAAGAATAAGCAATGATGTTGTATTCCAGAAAAATGCCATAATCAATGATACCATAATTGTTGAAACGGGAAAAAGTCTGACAATTAACGGAGGTGGAGTAACATTTTCGGACAAAACATGTTTCAAAGGAGATGGAATAATAGAATTGGCTAATGCTTCCACTACTATTTATGGATCGGAAACTTGTACGGGTGGTAATATCGTGTTACCGGCTACTGTTACGTATGAAACAACAAGCACACACATACTTCCTGGTAGTTACACGAACCTTACATTGAAAGCCGCTGGTGACTTCGAAGAAAGAATCTTGTGCGGAAACGTGGAAGTAAGTGGAACTTTTGCACCCAATAAGCATTTTACTCTAAAAGGCGACGGGGATGATGCAAAAGAACTTGTGGTTAAAGGTGGACTGACAGGAACAAAATCGCTAACATTCAACAACGTTAATGTTACATTGGGCAATAGTGAAGGTGACGGAACCATTAATGTTGATATTGCAGAACTTAATATTCCAGAAACAAACACGCTCACTATTGCAGGAAACGTAATTCTTAAAAATGACCGTGTCAACAAGAAGTTTAATGGTGTTAATGGGAAAAACGGAGAGATAATAATCAATGATGGGAAGTTGCTGACTTCGGAAGGAACAATCAATTTTGCCAATGACCAAACAATCAGTGGTGACGGTACATTTACAATCAGCAAACAAATTTCTGGCACTAAACTCACAACATTAGCAAATATCAATTTGACTGGCGGCGCAGGCTCAGCTATTGAGTACGAAGTGGCAGGCGGCACATTTACAAATACCAATGCTACAAGCAATTACTATTTGGCCAAATTGACGGTTAATGGCGGAACTTACGTATCAGCTACCGATAAGACAATCAGAGACTTGACAGTTGAGTCAGGCTCGTTTGTTGTAAGACAGAATTCGAAAGTCGATGAAATGACAGTAACTGGCGGCACAGTCCAAGTTGATAAAGACAAAACCCTTACGGTTACAACCGGCAACAAACTGAATGTTGATGGTGCAGCGATATTTGTGGGCAAGGCAGGCAGCAAATTCATAACTGACAATGTTGAATTGTTTGAGAATGCGGCGCTTACTATCAAAGACACCGTAACGCTGACCCGTCCGTTAGTGGTGAACAACAACGCAACTCTTGTGGGTGGCACAGTTAGCGACACTTTGAAATGGGACAGCCCCGAGCATTGCAAAATCAGCGTTACTTCTGGCACACTAACCATAAGCAACACTCTGACAGTGGATGGCGATGTTACACTCGAAGGCGCGATGAAAGTTGCCGAAGGTGGCAATCTGAACCTTGCCGGCAGCACAATCACTTTCGGCCCGACGGCTAAATTCACAGGTACTCAGGGCAACATAAGTTTTGTTGAAGGTGTTGTGATTTCCGGTTTGAAGAACGACCCCGATGTGAAGGCTAAATATTTGAAATTCCCGGGAGCGGTAACTTACGACGCCACTTGCGCGGCAATGTTCCCAGGTGTGTATGGTAATGGTCTGACACTCAGTACCGAGGCTGGTAAGAACATAGCCATTTACGATTCGGTTACGATAACAGGCGCACTCAACTGGGCCGCCGGTCGCATTGTGCTGAACGGTAATCCGTTGATTGTTAAAGAGACGTTCAGTTCGGGCACATTCGATGAGAACCACATGGTGGTTGCCGGCAAAAAAGGCAAGTACATTTTTGTCGCCGACGCAGCTTATGCGGCTTTGGACTTAACAGCTCCTGTTGGTACTAGCAGTCTGACAAGTGCAGGTACATTATTGTATAGTTATTCACCGGCAACAATTAATATCGGTGAAGCCGTAGCGATAGGCGATAGCATAATTGTGGAAGTTGAAGGTGAGGCTTTGTTGGGCAAGGCAACCGACTTGCGCCGCTACTGGACAATCAGCAGCAACCAAAATTTCACAGGCACCATGACATTCAATTACACCGCAGCCGATGACTTGTTGGATTATGGCAGCAAAAACTATTGGGCAGTATTCCATGGCAGCAGTGTTTATGAAAAAGGTGGTGCTCAGATTAATAGCCCATTCGCCCAACATTTTAGCATTACAGATGAAAACATAAATGGCGTTTGGACGGCATGCGAATACCCGGCAGCCGTTACGCTTTACTCGTTTGGCTCAGGCTATTGGGATAATCCGTCTTCGTGGACAACCAATTCGGCAGGTTCAACTCAGCCGGCTGAAGGCGCACAAGCACCTAACGAACGGTGCGATGTTGTGATTTTGCCGGGAAGTGTTATCACCGGAAGAAGTGCTGGTGTAAAAGCCCGTTCGGTAACTCTCAAAAACGAGACTTCCACATTGGTTATCAATCCCGATTGTGCAGATGTTTCTATTGTCAATCTTACAGGAGAGGGAAGATTGGTCATAAAAGATAAGGGAAGTTTCCCTGAGGGCATTGATAATACCGATTTGTTTATGGCACCGGGCGGTGGCACAACCGAGTTCAGCGGTTCAAGTTCGGGCGAGTACGAGTTGAGTAAGACTGAGTTTAATAATTTGATTATCAATTTGGAAGATGGTGCAGAGGTGAAACTGCCGAGTAATAATAATCATAAGTTGCAGATAAACGGCTATTTCGAACTTGAAAACGGCGAAATTATTTATACCGCCGAAAATCAGTCGATTCATGTTGGCGGCAATATGAATGTGGGCAGTGGTGGAAAAATCACTAACGAGTCAGGAAAAGGCAATCTGGCTTCAGCCGATACTTTGCAGGTAGGCGGCGATCTTATTAATGATGGTATAATTAGACTGACCAAACGGCTTTGGGATGATTATTCAATAGCAACGGCAATGGATGATGAAAAAACGGATGGTCGCGGAATATTGAGGTTTGTAGGCGAAAGCAATGTCGATTTCAAGTGTAACAGCACAACCAATATCAGCCAACTCATTATAGACAAAGGCTCTAATGACAAATATAAAGTGACACTGTTCTCAAAGGCGGAAAGATTTTTTGGCCTTTTAGGGCGCGCCACAAATAATGCAAACCCTGAAGGTTTTAGAAGCGGTGTGGCTTATCCGGCCAATCCTGTAATCTTATATAAACCGTTGTGGTTGAGAGCCGGAACGCTTGAACTTACGGGCCATGTTTTTATTCGCTCACTGTCAGAGAAGGGTGATGGTAATAATGGTTTGGATTGTTTCTATATTCCTGAAAGGGGCAGTTTGGTTTTGAATGGCAGAGATGTTAAGGTTTGGACAACATTCTCAGAGACAACGGTATCATACGCTTCAGTTATTCCTGCAGGAAGGCTCATTATAAAAGACGGCCATTTTGATGCACGTGGTAGTTCTGGTATAACTTTTGTCGGTTCTTCGTATATTGATATACAAGGCGGAACTTTGCGTGGCGCGCAATTCCGTCCAAGCGCGTTTGCCCTAAATGGTTTAACCACGTATGTACAATCGGGCGGAACCGTCACATTCGACGGATGTGGAGAATTGAACACTGGTGCACCAGTATTCTTTATGCCAGAGGCTTCCTACACGTTTAAGATGACTGGAGGCACACTGATTGTTAGTTCGGCTGGACCAGAAGGTGCGTTTATGGTGAAATCAAATCCTGAAAACGGAAAAATATCAGGCGGTGAAATTATAATAAACACTGGTGCTGCTATGAAAAGCGGTAAAGATGAAAGTAAACCTAATTACTTAATTGCTACAGAGTTGCCATTGTATAAGCTGACACTTCGTAACAGCCCTGAAATTGCACCAAAGAGTTATGCTAGACACTATATTGCTAACGTTAACAAAAAATATCTCAATAATAAATACCAATGTAATATTACTGCGTCAACCATTGTAGAGAACGATTTGACAATCGAAAATGGTGTTGTTTTCGATTGTCAGGGCTTGCCTGTAACTGTCGGTGGAAACTTGAATATCAAAAGTGGTTCAACAGTTTACACCAAAGGTGGCGGCACGTCGGAAAACGAGTTTATTATGAATGGCAGTGGCGAGTTGACAGTTGCCGGAACAGTTGCCTGCAGCAGTAGTGATGCAAGTGCCGGTTTTTATAATTTGACATTTGCCGAAGGTGCCGATGTGGCGATAAAAAACGACATTACGGTCAGAGGCTTGTTCAAACTGGCCAACAGAGCTACAATGAGAGATGGCGGCAGCAACAGAACTTACACAATGCTGGGCGATGTTGAAGTTGACGGAACTTATGAAAAGTGCAGTTCGTGCGGCAGCAAGATGGTGATTAAGGGTGAAAATATCTATAGCACAGGCACAGGCGAACTGAGTTATGTCGATATAGACGCCGGCAGCGAGTTGAAACTTGCCGACCGCACCAATGCCGGACGTCAGACAAAACTGACAATTTCCGGCAACCTTAACTTTGTTAGCGAGACGCAGTTCAACATTGGCGGCAGCAATTTGGAATTTGGTTCGGAAGCCACAGTTACAGGTGCGTTCGGTCCAACCCGAATGATTCGCACAGTGGGCACAAGCAGCCGCGGCGTCACAAAAGTGTTTGCCACAAATGGCGAATTCAAATTCCCGTTTGGTTTTGTATCAAGCGAAGGTTATTCGTACTATACCCCGGCCAACATTAAATACACCACTGCCGATACATACGGTAGTGTTACGTCGCGGCCGGTGTTCGGGCAGGCTTTCCGCTCTGCCAATTCGCTCAAGTGCTACTGGATTACCGATGAGCGTGGATTCAGCGGTGCAAGCCTATCGCAAGAGTATTTCTGGTATGACGAAGATGGTAAACCGAGTCTTTCCGAAGGTTCAACAGCAGCCTGGGTGCCGGCTCGCCGCAATGGCTCGACATGGCAGCAGTTCGGAACCAATTTTGTGGATTTGGATGGCACGGCAAACAGCTCTTATGAGCGTCGCATTTACTTCGACCCGAATGTGACGACCGCCACCGGCTACTACACTTGTGGCTTGCCGACGTCGTTCTCAAACGGCGCACCGCTGTACACGTCGAATGTTGTTGCCGACACTCTGGATTGGTTCGATGTTAACACTTGGTCGGAATCACCCAATGGTGACCCATGCGGTTGCATTCCGTCGGAAACCACACCTGTATATATTGGTGATGAAGATAACAAACGTGTTGTCAGAATATCTGTTCCTGACGATTACGCTGGTTCGCGCGGTGAGTGCGCAAGTCTTGATATTGCACCGGGCTCAACGCTCGACCTGACAAATTACAACAATTTCAAAGCACCTATTGTTGATGTCGATGAGTCGGTTGGCGCCGGAAAACTGCGTCTGTCGTCGCCATATTTCCCCGAAGGCGATTTCGGCAAGTTCAATGGCGAGTTTGGTGGTACGGTTGAGTATTATGGTAATGGATATACAATACCAACCGAGTCAATCGATGGTTCGGCCTTGGTAAATTACTGTAATCTGCTCATAAGCGGTGGCACGACGGGGAATGAAATAGGCATGCCCGCGTCCAATGTCACAGTTTTCGACAGCCTTAAAATCAGCGGTAGCGCACGCACAAATCCAACAGGCAGTTTCACTATCGACATTCACAAGGATTTTATTATCGCCAATGGCGGAAGGTTTGAAGTATTTGAAAATGGTTCGGCTAATCAGCAAACTATCAAGGTGGCTGACAGCCTGATTGTAGCCGAAGGTGCAACAATGATTGCTGCCGGTACTGCCGCAAACTCAACTACCAATCTTTTGCAGATTGGCCGCGATTTGATTGTCGATGGCACATTTATGGCTAAAAGTGGCAATTATAAGTTTAATACAGAGTTTGTTGGTAAAACTGACTCGCGTATCAGGAGCAGCCAAAATCTGACACTTAACATGCTCACTTGCAACAAAAACTCAATAGATGACAAGTTGATTCTTAAAACAACAAAGAAGATTAATACTGCCAATAGCAATGCTCTTCTGGATTTGGTTAAGGGCACATTTGTTGTAGAGATAGGTGACGGAGGCGAAGTTGAACTCACAGCTAACAAGACGCTAACTATTCCGGGAGAAGCATGTCTGTCGATAGTATCAGGTAAGGCAAAGGTCGCAACGGGTGGTAACGCTACAGGAATTAGTCTGAAAGGTAAAATTCAAATCTCAGGTGGTGAGTTAATAGTCGGAACTGGCGAATCAGCAAGCAAATACAATAGTATTCAATACACTGCCGATGGCAAACCGACTATTGAGATAAGCGGCGGCACATTGAATGTTATCGGGCAAATCAGCAGAACTCAAAACCAAACCACTGGCAGCCTTATTTGGAAGCAGTATGGCGGTGATGTGGTAGTGCAAGGCAGAAATCGTGGAAGTGTCCTTTGGCTTACAGATTTCGCAGCATTTGAAGTGTTGGAATCAGGTGAATTTGACATGCAGGGCGGAACGCTGACGGTCATGAATGGTAATGGCAACGAAGGCTATGGCGACATATTCATAGAGCCCGACATTATGAATTGCACCGGCGGTACAATCATTGTTGGTGGCGGCTCGCAGAAAGTGTATATTCCGTCAAGCCTGAACAATATTGAAGTGGCCAACGGCGCCACACTTAACGCATACACGGCATTAGATGTCAATGAACTGACAATCAACAACACAGGCGTGTTTAATGCACGTAACCATGACCTGACAATCCGCAAGGCGTTCAGAAACTATAACAACGAGAACATTTCGGGTATCAGCGCCGGATTCAACTTTGGAACAACAACACAACTGACAAAGTTTGTCGGTAGCGACATGACTTATGAAGGAGCCAACGCTTCGGCAACGCAGTTCAACACGGTAGAAGTCGAAGGCAACCTGACGCTGCTGTCTAACCACTCAAGTATAAGTGTCGGTGGCAATCTTACCCAGAGAGAAGGTACTGTAACCGACAACGGCAATGTCATTTCGTTGTTCGGGAACCTTATCTATTACGGTGGATTCGAAGGTACCGGCGGTATAAATTTCTGCCGCACCGACGATGTTCAGTATATTGAAGGCAACAGTCTGGAATCAATCGGAGCAATAACTGTTAACAATCCGAACGAAGTTTATTTGAACACAAATGTTCGCATTAGCAATAAGATTAGATTAGGTGCAAATCTCTATATCAATCGTAACAGCTTGATTCTTGGTAAGGATGCCACGGTTGAGAGCGCAAGCGGCACCTTCGACGGAACACACATGCTTCGTCTCAACGGTGAGCATGAAGACAAGGGCGTTACCAAATACGTAAAAAAAGATGCGTCGAACTTTACTCTTCCTATAGGTGTTGTGCATGAAGGCAACCGCTACTATACGCCGGCAGTCTACGATTTTACCAGCAACGATAGGGACAATTGTTCAATCACGGTCAAGGCAATCAATTCGATTCACAATAACTTGACGTTCGACCCGTCGAAGTGGCTCGCTTACTATTGGATGGTTACAACCGAAGGTTTTGGCGAAGACGGTAGAGATAATTTCTCGATAAAGTCAACCGATTTCTCTGTAACCCAGACATACTATTATCCGGCCGAAAAACTATTAGGAACGAGCGACACGTTGTTCCCCGAATACATGTACTACGGCGGAACTGATGAGTATAAGTGGATTGACCTTCGCGGTGATGGCACAACCGGTTCGGAATTGGCGAATATTGGAACGAATAACGTGACATTCAAGCCGTTTGGTCATATTGCAGGCGATTACACAGTTGGTGTTGTTGGCAGTAATGCAGAAGACAACGCAGGTATTTACACCGGGCGTCCGGTTCTTTACACTCGTGGCGATGGTGGTGGTGATTGGGACAACCCCAAAACATGGAATTATATAGATGGAAGCGGCGTGGAGCATTGGCTCTATGATGATACGGGTGATGTGGCTGCTGATTATAAAATAGATGGCAATCCTGTACATATTCTTCCGGGTGATGTTGTAAATGTAAAGCGCAGCCACACAAACGCTTACAGCCTGACATTCGACGATGGCACAGAAATGGGCGTTTTGAATTTGGGCAATACTGTGGGTAGCAATTTCGGCCGTGTCAATGGTACAGGAAAACTGATTATGGAACCGGTTGAAACAGAAGGCGACAAATATTATAAGATGCCGGCCGGAAACTTCACAACATTCTTGAGCGATGAGCGAAGCATTGTCGAATTTGCCGGCGGCGATGGTAAACTGCCAAACGCAGTTGTTGGTCACGTCTCTTTGCCGTTGCAGAATGTGGTTCTTTCAGGCGGCGGCACCAAAACGCTGACAAAAGAGTATGGTGAGTATATCAACAAGAGCATGGTTATCAGAAACGGAACTAAACTTGCTTTTGGTAATACACCTATTTATATGAAGGGCGACTGGATTGATGAAAACACTGGTGATGGTGGTTTCTTGCCAGGTTCAAACAACGACAGGTCGATTGTCACATTCAATGGAACCAGCCGGCAGAAGATTGTTCTTTCGGGCAACAACGAGTCGTTCTACCGCGTGATAATCAACAACCCAAGCGACGTTGAAATTGTTCGTGCCGAATCGGCCACCGAAGCAGGCATAATTATCAATAAATCGTTGGAATTCACCAATGGTTGCTTGATTGATACAGCCGAGAACACAAGCGTCACTCTGCTGCGCACTGCAACTGTTACCCGTCCGGGCGCAACGTCGTTTGTGGCTGGCCCGCTTACATGGAAATTGAACGCTGGCGATAACCGCGACTTCCCGATAGGCGGCCTTGACGAGTCGGTGGGCAAAGTTTACGCACTGACAAAACTCAACAACGTGTCTGTGAATGGTGACTACACTGTGACATTCCATTCGGGAACATACAGCTTTGATGTGGTATGGCCGTTTACCAGCATGAGCAACACCGAAAAATGGACAGTGTCGGGTCCGACAGGCGCCACAGCCAAATTGGGCCTTCGCGTAGGTTCACGCACATTCACTACAATTAATGCTTCGATGCTCAAACGTGTGAAAATAGCAGGTAAGAAGGGCACCGAATGGGAAATAATAGAAAGTTCGCACAACAGCGGCTCAATTCCGACAGCAATAATATTGTCCGCTGCAGCCTTAACAATTTCAGAGTACGAAGAATATACGTTAGGCAGCAGCAACAGCACTGCGCGGTTGTTGAGCAAAACCGAAGAAAACCAGACAGATGAAACATATATCTGTGATGGTGACGCCGATGCAACCGCAATCCCGGTATATTTCACCGGCATGGGTGGCCCGTACACTGTGACTTACAAGATAACCGATAAGGAAAAGAACAAATCGGTAACCGTAACAAGTCCGAAATTTACTGACAGCGAAGGTGTGATAGCACTCACCGGCAGCGATTTGGCCGCCAAGTTCGGCAGAACCGACGGCTATTCGACCCAGCCGTATGTGGTTGAAATAACCGGAATGAAAGACGGTAGCGAAGATGGTATGCCTGCCGGCAACAATAAGGCAAATGTGAATGTTCTCTACAATCCCAAACCAGTTATCGATGGTGCAGGAACAGTCGGAATGGGTGACGAGCGCGTCTACACAGTCACAGCCGACGACAAGGTAGACGCCTACACGTGGAGTGATAATTCCGATTATGTTGAAATAGCACCTGCCGGCAATACTGCAAATATTCAATTCGGTACCAATACTTCCACTTATAGTGTGACATTGACGGTCCGCAACACCTATAAAAAGTCGCACGATAAGGTTTGCTACCGCGAGAATTCGAAGGATGTAGCCGTCGATATTTATCCGCAACCTGAAATCACTGGTAATTTCGGAATATGCCGTGCAGATGGAACGGCTGAGTTTATGACTGAAAAAGTCGGCAGCCACACCTATCAGTGGACTGTCAAAGACGAAGCCGACGAGAACGTTATCAGCACAATCACAATCGACAAGACGGGCGAAAGCGCCGATAACAACAAAATCAAACTCACATGGGACGATAGTTTCACCGCTTCGAAAGTCACATTGCATGTAACTGAGAAAAACGGCGATTTGGGCAAAGATGTCAAGCGCGTCATAACATTCTACGACGATGTTACATTTAATGCTGACGATTTCTATGGTTCTGTCATTTGTGACAATACGGTTGGAACCGTGACAATTGAACACACAAACATTAATTACTCATACATTATTTACAAAGGCGAAACCGCAATGTGCGAAGAGTTTGGCGGTAATGGCACCGACGACCCGATTCAGATTCACACAAGCGAGCCCCTGCGTTACGCCGACGGCAATTTGAATTTCAAAGTCGTTGTTAAGAACAAAGGCTGCCATAAGCAAGTCAATGACAAATCGATTCAGGTTCATGAAAACCCGTCTATTAAAGAATTCATAATAGCCGACAATGAGTTGTACAAAGGCAATCTGGTGCAGATTGACTATACGAAAACAAGCACCGTTGGCATAAAAGGTTATGAATTTGCTTATAGCCTTGATGGTGTTACATACTCGGCCCCGGCACCTACAGGAATCAGAAAAGACGATTTGTCAGGCGGCAAAATGGTAATTGAAATACCAAAAGCCGACAGGATGAAGGGCTTGCTCACCATTAAGAGCGATGATGATGTCAAGAGTTGCGACAACACTTACGAAATCGACAAACCTATCAGCAACGCTTATTTGTGGCGTGGCGATGGCGCTGATACCGATTGGAATAATGATGCCAACTGGTGGAGCGGTGATGCCCCTGAAAGTGGTGACGATGTGGTTGTCCGCGACAATTATAAAATCACATTTAAAGGTGGCAAGTCGAGTGATAAAATTAGTATGCCGACAGTCAACGGAACTGCTGCCGCAGTCAGAAACATTAACGTTGGAGCTGGCGCGAAAGTAAATCTTGCCGATGGTGCCAAATTGACCATACATAAAGATGTTACTTGCGACGGTCAATTCAATAGCACCGGTAGTGGCGAAGTTGCCTTCACCGACGGCGAACACACCGTTTCGGGTGCAGGCTCGTTCGCAAATATGTCGAACGTGGGAACAGTGACCGCTAGCAGCGATATGTCAGTGACAGGCAACATTACCAATAACGGCAAATTCGTGGGAACTGTCAAGTTGAACGGCGGCGCCGCACAAAGTGTTGGCGGTGGCGAATTCGAGAATCTGACAGTCGAGAATCTGACAGTCGACAACGCTGGCGTTACTATCAATAACAGCATTAACATTGATGGCAAACTGACACTTACCAAAGGTGTTGTCAGTGTCAATGGTGGGCAAGCGCTTGTCTTTACCAAAAATGCCAAACCTGTTGCTGGCGCCAGTGCCAATTCATATGTCGATGGCACAATTTGGAAATATGGAAAAACACCGTTCGTATTCCCGACAGGAAGCAATGGCCGCCTTGCACAAATCGGTATAGCACCAGGCAGCGATGCAACTGACGCCACTTATTATTCGGCGTCGTACACCCTTGTTGCGGGCAAAGAACCGTTGACCACTGGTCTGCCAGCAAGTATGAGTCGTGTCAGCCAGGCTGAGACGTGGTTAGTTGATTGCCCAGGTGGGAAATCAAGCAAGCTTACGCTCTATTGGTCTGATGCCGAAGCAAGTGGCATTACACCTGGTAAAGAGTCGGATTTGGTGGTCGCTCATTTCACAGAAGGGAAATGGAAGGCCGAGCCTGCCAAGTTCGATGGCGTAAATTCTATTACAACCACAGCGTATATTACGTCCTACAGTCCGTTCACCTTCGGTGCCAAAAATCCAGAACCGGATATCAACCCGCTTCCTGTCACCTTTGCAGCCTTTACTGGCCGCCAAGATGGCAACAGCGTTGCGCTCGAGTGGACAACCCTTTCGGAGAAAGACAACGACTACTTCGAGATTGAGCGCTCGATTGATGGTGTCAACTACGTGACAGTTGGTTATGTTGACGGTGCCGGCAATTCGAGCAAGCGTATCGACTATACATTCAGCGATAACGCACCCGAGCAAGGGCTGCTCTACTACCGCTTGTCGCAAGTCGATTTCGATGGCACACGCGAGTATGCCGACAAGGTTGTGACTGTTTACTACACTGGCGGTGAACTTGGAAATCTGGTTGTGGTGCCGAATCCGACGAACGGTTTGTTCCGCGTCAGTGCTTCGGGCTCAATGGCAGGTGGCAGAATCGAGTTGCTGTCACAGTCAGGCATGGTAATCCGCATTATCGACATCAGCAGTTTCGATGCCACTATCGACATCAGCGATTTGCCAAGCGGAATTTACGTTCTGCGGTTCGTAACCGACACAAAGGTTCTGCAGCAGAAAGTTGTTAAATACTAAACAGAAAAGTCGGTTTTTAGCCGGCTTTTTTGTTTTTACTCTCAACTGAACAGTTAATCACATTTTAGTTCAAAAATGAACGGCATGTCGAAATTCCGGTGCGAGTAATATGTCATTGACAGGGTTGCCAATCGCGGCATTGCAACCATCTGGTTTTCATATTGTTGTAATGGGCGGGGACACAAATCTCAACTATTTTAAAACTATTTCGCCAAATGGTGTTTCACATTTGAAAAAAATGTAGATATTTATTTTTTGGTTTGGCAGCGACCTGCGCCAACGATTTGCAGGTTCCGCCACTTGTGAGTTAATAGACAAAACAGAGATATATGAAAGTCAGAATCCGTCTAAGTTACAGGGTGCTTGCACTGGTGCTGGGCACCGTGTTTGTGGTCATATTTTTTGCCGCGCGAATAATCAACAATCAGTTCCGGACATCGATAATTGAGACGATGGAAAAGCGCGATGCCGCTTTGCTTGAAGACATTTCGACAACGTTCTCAAACATCGCCGATTGCGAGTACAAGAAACTCGTCACACTGAAATCAGTCATTGAGTCGACCATCGACAATAGTTATGACAGCAACGAGAGTTTCTTCCGAAGCATTATAAAAAGCACTTGCGGCAGCAATCCGATGCTGGCTGCTGTTTGGATCTGCTTCGACAACGGCTACGTGAGCGGTGTGAGCAACGGCCGGCAACTGCTGCGGACTGATCGCACATCGTACGGGTTCGAGTCGAAAAACACATTCTTCGATTACGACACCGATAATAACACCGAATCACCATATTATGTTGTCCGCAGGCTCGGAACGCCGATATTCTCTGAGCCGTCGACGTTCTTCCAGGACGAGTCGGTGACAAAAAAATATCTGAAATCATCAATCGCGCTGCCAATCAACAAGGACGGTGAGACCATCGGTGTTGTCAGTTCCGACATCAATCTTCACACTCTGCGCCTGATGGTTGATTCCATCTGTCTGGCCAGCAACAAGAAAATCACCATTATATCGTCGGGCGGAATGATTGTCGATTACCACAATCCTGACCTTATCGGTCTTCAGTTTACCGAAATCGACACTGTGATTGCCCGTGCTGACACCAGCAACTCAAAAACCATTTTCATCAAGGACCATATGGGCAACGACAGCATTCTGTGCACAACGCTGACCATCAATCCGGCAGGACTCGGCAACCAGTGGAAACTGATTGCAACCACATCGGTGGCCGAAGTGAACGCTCAAATCAGCAGTTCACTGATGTTTGTTAAAAAGGTGATTGTTGTGGGACTTATCTTGCTGGCATTCATTATCTTCATTCTTTCGGTAAAGATTGTCACCCCCATTAACAAGGTGAACGCCATAATCAGGAAACTTTCGTTGGGACAGGTCGATAACGCTCTGAAAATGGATGTCGACAGCGATGATGAGCTTGGGCAGATGGCCGACTCGTCGAACAAGGTGGTAGACGGATTGCTGCAAGTAACCAAATTTGCCGAGAACATCGGTAACGGCAATTCAAACTACAAATTCACGCCGCTGAGCGACAAGGACGTGCTCGGCAACGCCATCATCGAAATGAAAAACAGTCTTGAGCGCGCCAAAGAAGAAGAGAATTTGAGACGTGACGAAGAAGGCCAGCTCAACTGGGCGTCGAACGGCATCAACCTGTTCAACAAGGTGCTGCGCGTCGACAACAGCGATATGAAAACGCTCGCGGGCGAGATTATTAAAAACCTTACACTTTATCTCGACTCACAGATGGGCGCATTCTATATTGTCCCGCCCGATCGCAAGGGCGCCGAGCTGGTGGCACACATCGGCTTTAGCAAAGAGAAGGCGTCGGTCAACGGTTTTGTTGAGCCGGGTAAGGGGCTGATAGGCCGGGCTTATCTTGAGAAAGAGACAATATTCATCAGCGACATCACACCCGACATCGACCAGATTGGTTCGGGACTGGGCCGGGCACTGCCAAAGTCGGCGCTTATTGTGCCGCTGCTCTACAATAAGGATTTGGTGGGTATTATCGAAATTTACTCATTCAAAGTGCTGCAACCCTACCAGATTTCGTTTGTCGAAAAACTGTCGGAGAACATTGCATCGACAATATCGACGGTGAAAATCAACGGCCAGACAGCGCAGCTGCTCGAGAAATCGAAGAAGCAGGCCGAGATTCTGGAACAGCAGGAGGAGGAAATCCGCCAGAATATGGAGGAGATGCAGGCTACTCAGGAAGAGTCGACGCAAAAAGAAGAAGAACTCACCACAATCATTTCGGGATTCAATTCAGTGATGCCGACTGTCCATTACGACACAAGCCGGCACATCACCGATGTGAACGACGAGTTTGCCGCATTGGTGAACAGCAAGCGCGAGAAACTCATCGGCAAGCGCCACAAATCGGAAGTGATAATGGGCGAAAAGGAGCAGGCAGAGCACGAGCACTTCTGGGAAGAGTTGCTGAAAGGCAACATTATGGAGAGCGAGGAGCCGTACACTGTCGGCAAGAAACAGATTTGGCTGCTTGAGCGTTTCATACCAGTGACTGATGCTGACGGTGCCATAACCGAAATTGTGGAGATTGGCATCGACATCACAAACCAAAAGAAAATTGAGGAGAAGATTCAGATGATTCAGGAAGGCGTGATTCCCGACGACCTGAAAAAGGAAATTGTGCCCGAATTGGCCGAGACCAAGCAGCAGCTCATCGACCTGACCAATTTGAATGTGGTTTACAAAAACGACGAGAAGAAGATTGCCGACATTCTGAAACGCTACGCGGAACAGATTCCGGCGCAGATTTTAGAAATGGAGAGTCTGGTTAAGGACCGCAACTACAAGAGCCTGAAAACAGTGGCAAAATCATTGAAAACAAAGATTAACTATTTGGGAATAAGACATATTTATAACTCTATTGACAAAATCATCAAACTCATAGACGACGACAAGAACCTGACTGCCATCCCCGGACTTTTCAAGACAATGAAAACATTGTGGGATGCGGCTGGAGCCGAACTGAACGACATCGTGAACTACAGGACCAAACTTTAAAAACTTACGGCAATGATTTTCAAAAAACGCATACATAGAAAAATGATGTTCTACTTCCTTGGAGCATCGCTGTTAGTATATGTGGCATCGCTCGGATATGTCGGGATTGAAGTGAAAAACATATCGGAGGAGATGGCCAGCACCGACATTATCAAAAAATCTAACGACCTGTCGAACAGGGTTCTCGGACTGATTGATGGCAAGGCGGGGATTGTCGAGGCGCTCGCGCAGGCAATGCAGGAGTACGAAGGCATAGAAGAAAGCCTGCGCCGTCAGACCTACACAGAGATGTTGCGCAAGGTGATTGAAGACAACGTTGATATTCTGTCGATTTGGTCAGTTTGGGAGCCAAATTCCATCGACCAGCGCGACGAGGAGTGCATCCTGGCCCCCGACGCCACAGCCATCGGCAACTATTCGCCGTCGTTCTACCGGCAAGGCAATGAAATCAAGGTTGAGGTGAACTCAAACATGCCGCCTTACGAGAAAACATACTACACCATTCCGCGCGAAACCATGAGCGTGTCGCTGCTCGACCCTTATATGTACAGTTACAACAAAGACGTCGAAGACTCGATGCTGATAACATCGATAATCGCGCCAATACAGTTGTGGGGCGAGTTTCAAGGCGTTGTCGGTATCGATTTCGCCCTTGGCTATGTGGAGAAGGCGATTGAAGACTATCAGACCGACACCGGCGAGCGTATTTATCTGATGGCCGACAACGGAAAGTTCATCTACAATACCAATATCGACAGGGTGGGTGATGAGCAGACGTTCTTTGCCGATTCGGTTTTCGAGTCGCTGACCGATACAATATATGTCGGCTCTGACGAAAACAAAAAATCCGCCATCACGGTTCTGAAGCGAATCGATATGGCAAACACCCATTGGGAGCTTCTCACCACCGTGCCGGTGACCGAGGCTTACGCAGAGGCTAACAGGTCGTTCATCAATGTGGTTATTCTTATTCTGGCCGGATTCATACTGCTGTCGTTTGTGATTTCACTTGTGGCGCGCAACATTTCGGCATCGATTGTGAATATTAACAATAAGCTTGCAGGCCTGTCGCTGGGTATCATCAGCAAAAACAGCAATAACAAAACAGTATTCGAAAGTGAGATAACCGACCTTAATGGCGCTCTCGACAATCTGTTTGACAGTCTTCAGGCGTCAGTCGATTTTGCGGGCGAGATTGGCAAGGGCAACCTTAACGCAGAGTATCACCTGCTGAGCGATGATGACACACTGGGCGCATCGCTGATAACAATGCAGAACAGCCTTATCGAAGCCAAAAAGGAGGAAGACAAGAAGAAACTGCTCGACGACCAGCGCAACTGGGTAACGCACGGTTTGGCCAACTTTGGCGAAATCATACGTCAGGATAACGACAATGTTGAGGATTTCGCCTTGAACCTGCTGTCGCAACTGCTCAAGTATGTCGATGTAGTGCAGGGCGCCATCTATTTCAAGAAGGAGGATCCGTACAGCGATGAGATGAAATTTGAAAACAAAGCCGCAATTGCTTATGGAAAGCAGATAATGCTTGAGAATGCAGAGGTTACTGCCAAAGACGGCATTTTCGGACGCACAATCGACGAGATGAAATGTATCTATCTTGAAGATATTCCTGACAGTTACGTAACATTCACGCAGGGCAAAAAAGAAGCGCAAAAGCCACGCAATCTGCTGGTTGTGCCGATGATTGTCAACGATGAGATTTTCGGTATAATGGAACTCGTATCGTACAACCACATTGAGCAGTACAAGATTGAGTTCATCGAAAAGCTTTGCGAGAACATCGCATCGGTGGTGTCGAGTGTCAACACCAATATCCATAACGCGCACTTGCTTGAGCAGTCGAACGAACAAGCCGAAGAGTTGTCGCAGCATGAGGAGGAGATGCGTCAGAATCTTGAGGAGATGCAGGCTACCCAGGAGGAAGCCACCAAGCGTCACGATACGCTCAACGCCCAACTGATGGCGTTCTACAGCGGTTTGATGGTTGCCGAAATCGACCTTGAAGGGAATATCCTTAACATGTCGAAAAAAATGGCACGTTTCTATGGTATAAACCCCGATAACGCAGAAGGCACGCAGTTCGCCACCCTGATTGCCCAGGATGATGCCGAGCGCGAAGCTTATATGGATGAGTTCTGGACTGCGCTGATTGCCAACGGAAAAGCATTGCGCGAACAGAATGCCGACATTCGCGGCAAGGATATTTATGCCACAGAGCACTATAAAGTCATCTATAAAGATGATATGCCGTACCGCGTGATTGTGATAGCAATCAGCAAGATGCGCGAGAAAGAATTGAACGAGCGCCTGCAAGTCGAAATCCAATCATATATCGACGAGCACGGTGGAAAAGCTTAAATATTAATAAGGTATAGATATCTTAGATCTATTGTGGAGACGTGGCGTGCCGCGTCTCTTTTTTTTTGATTTTCCGCCAACCCAAACGAAAAAACACCTATATTTGAGCCGATTTTTAACCGTGGTGAATTTACTGGCAGTGCAAAAACCGGTGATTTTATTTGGAGCATCAGATGCTCTCTTGCTGCTTTTGCAGCAGGCGGCTATGCCTTTGCATCTTTATGCCCGGCACCCACAAACAGTTGAATTACAATTCAAAAACATTATAAAACTTTAATCGATTAAAAACATGAGAAAATTATTACTTATTCTGATTACCCTTGCGGGGTTTAATTTGAGCTCGTATGCATGGTATAAATGTGATGTATGCGAGGATGAGTACCCCGATGTTGATGTTTCAGAGTTTGAGCGGTGCGAATTGTGTGAGAGAATGTGCTGTTTCGATTGCATATGTAGTACTTGCGGCTATTGTAAAGATGACCACGAAGTAGCACCATGTGAGGAGGCGTTTGGAGATGACGACCGCCCGTTCTGCGGAGTTTGCGGTGATAAAATCTTCGACAAGGATAATGAAGCAAAGCAGTGCATGGGTTGTTTTGAGTGGGTTCACTCAGACGAATTTTGCGAACAATGTGATACGTATTGCACTAAGTGCAATGAGGAGATGATGTGTGACCATTGCGGGAACTGTGCAGTGAAAGATAACGGTGACGAATTTGATGAGTGTGGAACCTGCGGAGTCGTACTTTGTTGGGACTGCTCATTGTTCTGCATCGATTGCGATGACATATTCTGTTGGGACGACTATTGCCTGGAATGTGGCCAGTATTGTTTGGAATGCAACCCATCTTGTGAGGAGTGCTACCGGTGCTGCGCCAATGAGATTTATCATTGCAATTTCTGCGGCAAATCGCTTTGCGATGGTTGCGCCGCACCTTGTTCGGGCTGTGATGAATTGTACTGCTTTGACTGTCTTGACGGCGCATGCGACGAAACCTGCGGCTACTGTGCTTTTTGTCACTACGGCGATGATAAGTTGTGTGAACTCTGCGATGGTTGCCTTTATGTGAGAATAACTTGCGAAGACCACGAAACTGTTTGCGAGGAGTGCCATAGCGATTATATCTGTCCAGGATGTTACGCTTGCTATGCCGACGACGAGGAAAAACTTTGTCCTGAGTGTGGCTACTGCGAAGAGTGCACATTCGACAACGAGATGCACTGTGAAGAGTGCGGTGTCTGCTACGAGGACGCCAGCCGCTGTGAGGAAGGAGGCAGCCACTGCCAAGACTGCTGCGAGAGCGAAAACTGGATTTGCGAGTTCTGCAACCGCTGCGCCGAAGCACGCAGCGAGGTGATATGCTTTGACTGCGGTGCCTGCGAAGAGTGCGTTGACGACTACCATCTGCACTGCACCAACTGCTATGCTTGTCTGTACGACGACTACCCCGACGAAAGCGACCGTCCCGAACTCTGCGACGACTGTCGGCCCATGGTCTTTGACGGCACAGGCGAGCTCTGCACAGGCTGCGGAAACTATTTTGCCGAAGATGCCTTGTGCGAGACTTGCGGCCTATGCCCAAATTGCTGCACCTGCATCTGCACCGTGTGCGGCACGCGCATTGGCGGCAACCAGTGCACCGTGGACGATATGGAAGGAATGCACTGCGCCAAGCACTGCCGCCCCTGCGCCAGCTGCGGCTTAGTCTGCTTTGCTGAAAACCCACAGTGCATGAAGTGCAACCTTTGCGCTGACTGCTGCACCTGTGGCGAGATTATTGAAAGCCTGCCCATTAGTGATATTTCTGATGGTGATTTACTCGATTTCCTTTCCGAACTCGACCACTCGGGCGACGGACAAATTGACCGCACCGAGATGGGCGACTCACTCGACCTTTCGGGTTACAACGGCTCTGACTACGACTGGATTGCCAATCTCTGTCCTGGTCTGGAACGCCTTCAGGTGAAAAATGCCGACCAGCTGGCCGCCCTATCAGCCGACCAGAAATCTCAACTCAGGGCTCTCTACTGCTCAGGCATTGGCCTGACCGAGTTGGACTTGGCCGAGTTCCCCAAACTCGAAGTGCTCGACTGCTCTGACAATAACTTGACAACTTTGGATTTTATTGATAACTGGGATTTTAACAACTGCCCAAATCTGACCTATATCAATTGCAGCAACAATCAGTTGAGCGGTGAATGTGTATTCACGAACAACTTCGAGCTAAGGTATTTCAATTGCAGCGGAAACGAAATTGAATATATATATATTAGGCCTTCTGCAAAATTGGAGTATCTCAACGCTTCAAATAACTATGGAACTTATAATTTAAGTATAGAATTAGGAGGTTGGACTTACGGGGGTTACGAAGTAGACTTATGCGATAATTTGAAGGTGCTTGATGTATCAAACAGTGAAATAGACAATTTAGATTTTCTTAGCAATCCCTATGGTGTTCATTGCCCCAAATTAGAGACCCTTAACTGTTCTAATACAAAAATAGCGGGATTATATTTAGATGACTGCCCCAATCTGAAAACTCTTGATTGCTCTAATACGCAAATCGATGAATTACATCCAGAATCTTGCCCCCAACTGCGGACTCTTGATTGCAGCAATACCCGAATAGCTGGTGAATTGGATTTGAGAACATGCCCCAATCTGCAGACTTTTAATTGTTCTAATACACAAATTAGTTATTTGGAATTAGACTGCCCTAATCTGCAAACTCTTGATTGCAGCAATTGCCATTTTGATAGTGAGTTGAGCCTGAGTGGTTTGCCGAAGTTGGCTGTGTTTAAATGTCAGAACAATAGTGAATTAGGACTTATATATGGTTTGGAAACATCTGTAAACTTGCAAACCTTTGATTGCAGCAATTGTGGCAGCCTTTCCGAGATAGAAGGTTTGTCATATTGCAAGAAACTGAAAACATTTAACTGTGAGAACTGCAACCTTGAATATCCAGAAGTGTTGGATTTTAGTGGTTTTGCAGAGTTGCAGACACTTAAATGCGCCAACAATCAGTTCAAAAAACTGAATGTAAGCAATTGCCCAAAATTGCAAACACTATCTTGCAAATATAACCAGCTCACCGCGTTGAATGTTAAAAACTGCACTGCGCTCACATATCTCGATGCCAGAAACAACAAAATCAAATACACTGTAGATTTGAACACAAATACCAAACTGAGCGATGTTTATTTCAACAACAACCAGTTGATGTATCTCGATCTCTCAAAGATACCTGCCAATGGTGATATTGATGTCTCATCCCAGTATTTCTACTTAGATACAATACCCTGCACATTCACATTCGATATGCTCTGCAAGGGAATGAAAGAAAAAAATGTTTCTAACGTCGGTTATGATAATATTGAAAAAAGTACCTATGAGGGTAGAACTGTGGAAACCACATATGGGACAATAGGCTATGGTGATTATTGGCATGTAACGGAGTCGAATGCTGAAATTCACTACAACTACAATACAGGAAATGCACATGTAGGTAATATGTACGTAGAAGGCTATTACAGCGAAGTGAGCCACACACCCAATGGCATATTCGGCTACAATATTACAGAAACTGCCACCAGCACCAAGCCCGGGACAATAAATGTGTGGTCAACTTGCATTTTTAATTATACTGATATTTATTGTGAAGGATATGCTGAGCATAACGAATCATATAACCAAGCTGATGGTTATGTTTTAGATTTAAGCAAGGGTGGAGATTATGACCGCAATTGGAGTTCTATTCCAACACAGTATCCAGAACTCACAGGATTAAGAACCAACTATATTGGGGCACTTGATTATTTGTCGGCTCAGCAAAAGAGCCAGCTGCGCGAGTTGTATGTTCCCAACATGGATTTGTCAACTCTCAATGTCAGCCAGTTCCCCAACCTTGAGATTCTTGACTGTTCAGGCAACAATCTCACAACGCTGAATTTGAGCAGCAATACCAAGCTGAAAACACTCAATTGCTCTGAGAATGGCCTTACATCGTTGAACCTGAGTAACAACACCAAGTTGGAAACTCTCAACTGCTCAGATAATAGTCTTACAGCATTGAATCTTTACAACAACACAAAACTTATTGATGTCAACTGCTCTAACAACAATCTGACAGCGCTGAGCGACATAGGCAGATTTGCTGATTTAACCACTCTTACTTGCTACAATAACAATCTAACATCGTTGAACCTGAGTAACAACCAAAAGTTGCAGCAACTTAATTGCGATGATAATGAGCTCGAAGGCCTTGATTTGCATGGTAACTCAGCATTGAGGTATTTGCGTTGTAAGATAAAAGATGGCTATGAGCTCAACCTGCAAGGCTGTATTAATGTAGAAACCCTTGGGGTTGAAAATGTGGATAATCTGGATTTTGCAAACTTCCCCAAACTGCGGGATATTACAGCCACCAATTGTAACACCATTATCGATTTGAGTGCCAACACCCAACTGCAGTACATTTCTGTTTACGATTGTGGCCCAACGGTGGTAATGCCGCAATCGGCAACATACTTGCGCCGTATCGATGCAAGAAACGTATTCTATATGAATCTTGAATCAGTAAGCAAGCCTGATTATGGGGCGCGAATAAACACCAGCTACGATGTAACTGAGTTCCCTTGCGCCTTCAAAGACCTGTCGTTCATTGCACCAGGAATCGACATGAAGCGTGTGAAATTCACTGAAGGCGTACGCTACAATAGAACATTGAGCCGATATGTGGTGAACAAAGACGCCCGAAAAATACGCTACACCTACAACGATGGCAACCCATCAATAGTCGATGCCACCTACGAAATCTATTTCGATTTTTCTAATAACTTCAAGATTGTCCATGACGAGGAGAACAGCAAGAAATCGTACCGCAACTTTATTGTGGAAATTGGAGATGACCATGGTGATGAGGTTTACATGGGTGCCTACAATTGTGACTTTAAGTGCGAGCGATGCGGCTTGAAGCGAACTGTTGCCAAAGACATTAGTTTCAATACAGGCCTGCAGCATCTTGGTGGTGAAACGGGCATATTCCTTGATGTTACTGGCTGGGAAGAAGCCGACTTCAAAAAGAATAGCAAATGGATAAACAAATACATGAACATAATCACTGGTGTCAAGTTCGATGAGAAAACCTATCAGATTATGGACATGATTTGGAATACCAATAACATTGAAGAGATTTACTGCTCGGGCTACGGCTGCAAGGTGCGCCATCTCGACCAGACAGTAACTGATTTCAGTTATTTCCCAAGTTTGCGAATATTTGAGTGTGACGGAATCGAAAACTCAAACATGGACTTCAGCGGTTGCAACCACCTTGAAAAACTTAAAATTAGAGACCCGCTCAGCCGTGTTACAAATATCGATTTGAGTCGCAACACAGCTCTGAAAGAGCTCAGCTTAAACGTGGCGCCCCGAATCACAACCATCGATTTGAGCAATTGTACAAACCTTGAGAAACTTGATGTGTCGTACAGTTACCTTACATCGCTCAATCTGAGCCAGAACACCAATTTGAAAGTGCTCGACTGTCACAACACCACAGGCATATCAAGTCTGGATTTGAGCCACAACACCAAACTCGAGGAACTCTACATTCAGGAAGAGCGCACTGATTATAAGGATCGCGGCGTCAGCAGTCTGAACTTGACGGGCTGTAGTAATTTGCGCAAGATTGTCTGCGGACGCACGGGCTTGCAAACAATCAATTTGAGCAGTTGCGCCAAATTGGAAGAATTCTACTGCCACTATCTCGATGGTGAGCACTCAAAATCAATCGCATCACTCGATTTCAGCCAATGCCCAAATCTTAAAGTGGTCGAGTTGTGTGATTTCGACCTGACATCGCTCACACTCAGCAATCCCAATCTGACCGACCTGAGTATCAGTAACACTGAGCTGTCGGCTGTCAATTTGACCAGCGCCACCAAGCTGCGCCGTTTGGAATTGACAAATACACCAGTCAGCTCGCTCAATCTGAGCCAGAACGTTCTGCTTGAAGAGTATCGGGGCAATGGCAACAGCATCACAAGTCTCGACTTCAGCCACAACCCGCGCATGACCCAAATCACATTCACGGGCACAGCTCTCACAAATCTCAACGTGCGCAACTGTAAGTATCTGCAATCGCTGTCGTTGAGCGATGAGTTTGCCGATGGTAGTGAATCCCAGAAAGGCTCGCTCACATCGCTCGATTTGCGCGACAATGAGAATCTGCTCTTGTTGTCATGCCACAATCAAAAACTTGCAGCATTAGATTTGAGCAAGAACACCAACTTGCAAAATCTCGACTGCCACAACAACCAGCTGGCAACCCTGAAGCTGCACGAAGGCGGCGCTAACCTTGTAACTGTCAATTGTAGCGGTAACAAAATTGCCGATTTGAATTTGCGTAAATTCAAAGGAAACAAAGGCAAAATCGATGATAACAATCTGCTCTACTTCGACCTTAATGCATCGAAGAAAGAAGCTGTCGTGACAGGTAGCAACCAAAACCGTCACTTTGAGACATTGCCCTGCACATTCCGTTTTGCCGAATTGGCCGAAGGCATGAATGACAATGATGTTTACAACGCAGTTGGCATTGAGCCTTACAACAACGGAAAAACCAAGATGTGGCACATCACGTCAACCAACGGCACATTCACCTATTATTACCGCAACGGCAATAACAACGTTGCTGATGTTCAGCACACTGTCACCTTCGACGATGTTACACACGTGTTCAGCGGCTCGGTTCGTTTTTATACTGATACCGTTCCTGCCACCTGTACATCAGCTGGTTCGTATATTGAGCATATCGGCTGTCTCTATTGCAATGCTTCCAACACTACAGAAAAGAGCATCGCCAAGTTGCCTTGCAAGGTTACGGTGAAAGATAGCCGAGATGGCATATTCTCTCTTGAATTGGGTATTGGCGACAATGAGCCTGCGTCGCTTTCAACGATTGCGGGTTATAACACCAAAGGCAAGCTCATCAGTTTGAATTTAGATGGTGGCACCGAGTTAAGGCTTCGCGCCACATTTGCAGCAGCGCCAGAACATTTCCACTTCAGCTGGAGCGACGGCAACACTGAAACTGACCGTACAATCACAGTCGATGGCAATCTGAATCTTGAGCCAATCTTTGCACTCAACAAACATACAATTAGCGCTTCTGCCGAGAATGGTTCTGTAGAAGGTGTTGGTGCTTATGAGTATGGTTCAGAGGCTACACTCACCGCTATTCCTTCCGAGCACTACCACTTTGTAAAATGGAGCGATGATGTTACCGACAACCCGCGTAAGATTGTAGTGAACGGTGATGCCACTTACTCAGCTTTGTTCGAGCCTAATGCCTACACCATGAGTGTAGTCGCCGAGCATGGTACCATCACCGGTGCGGCAGAAAGCGTCAGGTTTGGTTCAACCGTAACGCTCACCGCCACTGCTGACGAAGACTACCATTTTGTCAAGTGGAGCGATGGCAACACCGATAACCCGCGCACTGTGGTAATAAATGCCGATTTGGTGGTTAATGCCAACTTATCGTTCACCGCCATCTTTGAGCAAGATGGAAATGAGAATCAAGGCGGAAATGAAAATCAAGGTGGAAACGAGAACCAGGGCGGAAACGAGAACCAGGGCGGAAACGAGAACCAAGGTGGCGAGAACAACAATTCTGGCACCGATGTTGATGAAACCATAGCGCAAGCCGTCAAAGTTTACGCAACCGGTCTGACAATCCGCGTTGAAAACGCCGTGGGCGACATTCTGCTGTTCGATGCCAACGGCCGCGCCATCAGCCGTACAACTGCTGCCGACGGCGAGCCTGTTGAACTGCACGCGCCGCAGATGGGTGTTTACATTGTCCGTACAATGGCAGGCGGTGTGAAAGTGATTTGCAATAATTATTAAAAACAATTGGTTGCGGGCGGAATTAGTTACTAATTTGCGTCCGCAACTTTTTAAAAGATATCGATATGAAAAAGAGTTTACTGATGCTGACAGGCATCGTCATTTGCGCCACAACATTTGCAAGTTGCAACAGCGCAACCAACAGTAGCGACACAACCAAGGCAAAGCCGCAAACATTTATCAAGCAACAGCAAAAAGCGCAGGAGCGCAAGGCTCAGCAGGCAAAGGCGCAGGAAGCCCGCGAAAAACGTGAAGCTGAGAACAAGGCCGCTTGGGAAGAGTTCAACAAGATGAGCGACAAAGAGAAGAGCGAGTGGATAGCCGACCAAAAGGCCCGCATCGACCGCCGCGACTCAATTCAGGCCGCCAAACGCATCGAGATGGAGAAGAAGTGGGCGAAATTCAACAACATGACCATGGACGAGCAGATTGAGCTGCTTAAAGAGCGTGGCGTAGTGCCCCATATTCATCAGCATAACGAAGCTGAACACAACCACAGTGGGCACAATCATAGTCACGACGGGCATCAGCATGGTAAAAAGCAACCGGCGCCGCAGCTCAAAGATGTGAAAATCAACAATGTGCCAATGAAAGATGCCAATAATGGGCAAGAGTAATTGAAATGGCTTTTTAATAGCCTTTGTACAAATTTGGGTATAAAAAAGATAGGGGCAAAGCCCCTATTTTTTTTGACAAGCTATTACAATCGGTTTTGCGGTTTTCTGCTTGCTTGCAAAAAACAAAAGGCATTCCGCAGTGGAATGCCTTTCATTTTTATCGAATTTGAAAAATTCTAGTCTTTCAAAGCATAGCGTTTGAAGCCTGTGCAAGTCAAGCCTTTCGATGCTGCGTCCATCATCTGGGCAACATTGATTTTGGCGTCCTTGATGAACTCTTGGTTCAACAAAGTGCTGTCTTTGAAGAACTTGTTCAAACGGCCTTGTGCAATGTTCTGAACCATTTGCTCTTTCAGGTTGGCAGCGGCCTCAACCGATACCTTGGCGCGGATGTCGCGTGCCTGCTGAGCCTGTTCAGGTGTCAGCCAGCCTTTTGCAGTGTTCGACTCAATGTGGTCTTCCGAGTCAACGTGAGCAGGATTGATGCCGGCTTTTTTCAAAGCAGCGTCAACGGCTTTCGAAACCAATTCCTCTTTAGTCTTCTCAACGGCCACGGTCAGCTCGTTCTCGATAACGGCTGCAGGAACGTCCTCTTTGCTCAATGCAACAGGGTTCATAGCTGCAACTTGCATTGCAACGTCTTTGTAAACCTGTGCGTCAACACCGGCCTTGTTGAAGGCTGCCAGAGTGGCCAGTTTGTTGCCCATGTGAATGTAGGCGCAAACAACCTCGCCCGAAAGCGATTCATAGCAAGCCAGTTCAAGTTTCTCGCCGATGATACCGATTTGCTCGGTGATGATGCCCTCAACGTCTTTGCCGTTCTTGAACGGAAGAGCCTTCAAGGCAGCAAGGTCGGCAGGCTGTTTCTCGAGAGCCAGGTCGCAAATCTCGTGAGCGAGTTTTACGAAATCCTCGTTTTTAGCCACAAAGTCAGTCTCGCAGTTAAGAGCGATGAGTGCGCCGTGTTTGCCGTCGGCTGATACTTTGGCAATCACGTTGCCTTCCGAAGCCTCGCGGTCGGCACGTTTGCTGGCGACAGCCTGTCCCTTCTCGCGAATGATTTGGATGGCGCGGTCAAAATCGCCATTGGCTTCGGTCAGGGCCTTTTTGCAGTCCATCATACCGGCGCCGGTGGTTTTGCGCAGTTTTGCTACGTCAGATGCTGATATTGACATAATCTTAATCTTTTTTAATTATTCTGCCGATTCCTCGGTTTCGTTTTCGTTGGCTTCTTCGGCCTCAGCTTCAGCCTCGTCTTCAGTCGAAGCTACTTTTTTTGCAGCCGATTTCTTGCCGCCTTTTGCAGGTTTCTCTTCGCCTTCAGCGGGTTCTTTGTCTTTTTCGGCTTTGCGCTCGGCCAGGCCTTCCTGAATGGCGTCGCAAACAGCGCCTAAAACCAGTGAAATGGCTTTTGCTGCGTCGTCGTTGCACGGGATGGCGTAGTCAACAATGTTAGGATCTGAGTTGGTGTCGACCATAGCGAATACCGGAATCTGAAGGCGGTGTGCCTCAGCCACGGCAATCTTCTCTTTCTGAACGTCGATAACGAACAGGGCGGCGGGCAGACGGGTAAGGTCGGCGATGCTGCCAAGGTTCTTAGTCAGTTTGCTGCGTTGGCGGTCGACTTGCAGTCTCTCGCGTTTCGACAGGTGGTCAAGTGTTCCGTCCTGCTCCATCTTGTCGAACGAGCTCATTTTTTTGACTGCCTTGCGAACAGTGGGGAAGTTAGTCAGCATACCACCCGACCAGCGCTCTGATACGTATGGCATATTGATTTTTTTAACTTGTTCTGCAAGAATATCTTTTGCTTGTTTTTTGGTGGCTACAAAAAGAATTTTGCGGCCCGATTTTGCTATCTGCTTGAGTGCATTAGCGGCTTCATCAACCTTTGCAACTGTCTTGTGCAGGTCGATGATGTGGATTCCGTTCTTCTCCATAAAGATGTATGGTGCCATAGCCGGATTCCATTTTCTTTTCAGGTGGCCGAAGTGCGCACCTGCGTCTAATAATTCTTGAAAATTAACTCTTGACATTTTTGTTTGTTTTTCGTTTACATTCTTGTTGTAAAAGCAATCGTTAAGTAGTTCTGTTTCAGAAGTCTTAACAATTTAGATACTAAACGATATTCTCGTGCAGCATCATTAACGCTTACTGAACTGGAATCTCTTGCGAGCCTTCTTCTGACCAGGTTTCTTACGTTCAACCTCACGTGGGTCGCGGGTGACAAATCCGGCAGCCTTCAGGGGCTTGCGGTTTTCCTCGTCAAATTTCATCAGCGCGCGGGTGATTCCCAGACGAACGGCCTCGGCCTGTCCTTTCACACCACCACCGTCGATGGTTGCTTTGACATCGAATTTGCCATTAAGCGACAATACACCAAAAGGTTGCATAACAATGTACTGCAGGGTCTCAATCGGAAAATACTCTTTGAAATCCTTGCCGTTAACTGTTACGTTGCCGGTTCCTTGGCTCAAGTAAACGCGAGCGATAGCGGACTTTCTGCGTCCAACTGCATTAATTACTTCCATTTTACTTGATTGAATTTAAGTTAATCAATTCAGGCTGCTGAGCTGCGTGTGGGTGGCTCTCGCCTGCATAAACATAAAGGTTGCGGTACAGGGCTGCGCCGAGACGGTTCTTCGGAAGCATACCTTTTACTGCGGTTTCTACCATTGCAATCGGGTTTTTCACCATAAGTTTTTCTGCAACGATAGTGCGTTGTCCACCGGGATAGCCGGTGTAGTGTGTATACTCTTTACCTGCCCATTTGTTGCCTGTAAGTTGAACTTTTTCGGCGTTGATAATGATGACATTATCGCCGCAGTCAACGTGGGGGGTAAAGTTGGTTTTGTGCTTGCCTCTCAACAGATAGGCGGCACTGCTGGCAAGACGGCCCAAGACTTGGTCTTTGGCGTCGATGACAACCCATTTCTTCTCAACGGTTGTCTTGTTTGCCGAGATGGTTTTCAAACTAAGTGTGTCCACTCTAATCCTAACTTTTTAATTAATAAATAAATACTATCCACATTTCCCCAAATGTGGACTGCAAAAATACAATTTTATTACAAACGCGCAATTATTATCAACATCATTTTGTTGATATGGGATTTGCTTTGATAATCAAATGATTGCTTACGATAGTGTTATTAATGACGCCTTGAGAGAGTCGGTTTCGGCGCCGAAAAACGGAATTATTCCGCGTTTTTAGTGATTAATATTAGCTTTCACCTAATGCTGAAAAGTTTGAACGGGAAACATATTATAATATGTGTGGATCATGCTTATAAATTGGTGTTTTATCATACGGATGTTTTTTTATGTCTTACTTCTTGTATGTCTTTCCGTTGTAATAGATTTTTGTGGTGTTCAGGCCTTCGTTGAAAACCACCACATCGCCCACAGCGGTGTAGCCGTTGATCGGACCATATGATATGATGTGCTTTTCGCCATCTTCGAACACTGCCAGATATCCGTTCTGATCTATGTAAGTCAGCAGGTTGCCGTTGATGCTGTAACTTTGCGGCACGTAGTTCTCGACCAGATACTGCTCGCCATTGATGAAAGTGAAAAATTGTCCTTGAAGACTGTAAACAAGCATTTTGCGATTCAAATCGTACATGTCGGGGGCAAAGCCTGAAATGTCGTAAATCTCACCGCCGCAGAAAAGCCTGAAATTTTCCATGCTGTTGACAAAAGCCACCTGCTCGTATCCGCATTTGAACGATTTTGGCGCAAACTGTTCAATGTCGTTCATCTCGCCGTTGTAAAAAATCCGGAACGCGCCATCAGAATGGTCGACAAATGCGCCCACATTGCGCCCCAGCCCGACACTGATGCCGTCAATGACATTGAAAAGTTCGTAAACGCGGTCGTCGCAAACCAACCGCAGCACATCGTGCATATCTACGAAGGCGACAGTGTTGGCGCCCACCCAGAACTCAGCATCGTTGCCCACGATGATGTCGGCAAGCTCGGTTATGCGGCCGTCGGAATAGATTGAAAAATAGTGCTTGTTTGTGTCGATGAAAGCCACCACGCTGTCGCCAACCATAAATCGGCCGGTGAATCCCGACAGCATCCGCCGGTTGCCTTGTTCAAAAACGTAGAGTTGCGAACCCACACTGAAAGTGAACAGGTTATCGGTTATGGTGTAGCTATCGACTGACGGCGACACACTGTAACTGATGTGGTTGGCATATGCCTTCAAGTGCCCACCGTTGCTTACGTAGGCCACGCAGCCACTGCCAACAGCGAATGATTTGACTTCCTGAAACTCTAATTGCCGGAAGTTGCCGTCATCGAAAACAATAAAATGCTTGTCGTAGTCGGTGAAAGCGCCCAGCGACTGACCGACAGCCGGATGCACGGCAATTACCATGATGGCAACTGTAAGGAATTGTATGGCTCGATGGCGGAACATAAAGTTTAAATTGAAAGATATAAGCTTGAAGTTCGTTGTTCTTTTTCTATTCCCTGATAACCTTCACTTCGCCGTTGCGTCCGATTTTTACAATTCCCGAAGCCTTATGCTTTGTTATGTCATCCTGACGATGGCGGACAACATAATCCACACTTTCAATGATTCGTGGGTCAATCTCGTCGAAGCAGGCCGGGGCGGGCTGTCCGCTAATGTTGGCCGATGTAGAGACAATAGGCTTGCGGAACCGGCTGATGAGAGTGGGGCAGAAATCGTCAGTAGCCACACGGATGCCAACGCTTTGGTCGTCGGCGTTCACAACGTTGGTGGCCAGATTTTTTGCACCTTCAAAGATTACCGTGAGCGGCGATGTTGCCAGTTCAATCATATCGAAAGCGATGTCGGGTGCGTCCTGCACATACGACGGTATGCGCCCCGCCGTGTCGACCAGCACGATCAGTGACTTATTGTCGGCCCGCTGCTTGATTTCGTAGATGCGCTTGACAGCATCGGCATTGGTGGCATCGCAGCCAAGGCCCCAGATGGTATCGGTGGGGTAGAGAATCACGCCGCCTGCACGCAGCACTTCAAGAGCGTTTTTAATGTCTTCGTTCATCGTTCTTTTTTTTTTGCCAAATATATGCAATTTGCCGAGTTGGACGGCCGTCTCAAGGAAACAATAACAACAATATAGGCGTTTGCGCTACTTTTTGTTGCAAAAAAATGCGGAAAAACTTGCACATTTACGGGCGATTGTGTAATATTGGCAATGTATTTAATGGGTCAAAAATAAGATTTCTTGCTAAAGCCTTTCAGCACGTTTCTGAAAGGCTTTTTTAAGTGGTTTTCTTTAAGCCGTCAACAAAAACAAGAATGAGAATCTCTGAAATAACTGATTTTATTGAGAGTGTGGCGTCGCTTGCCATGCAGGAATCGTACGACAATGCCGGCCTTATTGTAGGTAGTCGCGACACAGAAGCCACAGGCGCGCTCATCAGCCTTGATGTGACCGAAGAAGTGGTTGACGAAGCTATCAGCTTGGGCTACAACTTGATAATCGCGCACCATCCGCTGGTTTTCGGCGGACTGAAAAAGTTCAGCGGCAACAGTTCTGTCGAACGCACGCTCGTCAAAGCCATCAAAAACGATGTGGCCGTATATGCCGCGCACACCAATCTCGACAATATGCTCGTGAATGGTGTCAATAGTCGGATTGCAAGTAAGTTGGGACTTGAAGATGTGAAGATTCTCAGTCCGATGAGTGGCAATCTGCGAAAGATTGTGGTTTTTGTGCCGACGGCCAATGCAGAAGCGGTCCGCAATGCCATGTTCGAAGCGGGGGCGGGCAGTATCGGCAACTATAGCCGGTGCAGTTACAACCTTCAGGGTGATGGCTCTTTCAAGGCCGAAGAAGGCTGCAATCCTTATGTGGGCGAAATAGGTCAGACACATTTCGAACCCGAGACGCGGATTGAGACCATCGCGCCCAAGCATCTGGTTTCCAGAGTGGTGAATGCTATGCTGAGCGTTCATCCATACGAAGAGCCGGCTTTCGATGTCTATCCGCTCGACAACAGTTTTGCTATGGCCGGTAGCGGTATCGTCGGTGCACTGCCGAAGCCGGAAAATGCTGCTGATTTTCTGCAAAGGGTGAAACAGATTTTCGGCTGCGGCTGCATCCGTCACACCCGCCTGCCCGAGTCGCCGATAAAGAATGTGGCTGTGTGCGGCGGCGCCGGCAGTTTCCTGATTGGCGACGCAATGAGTGCCGGTGCCGACATTCTGCTTACTGCCGACATCAAGTACCATCAGTTCTTCGACGCCCGCTATCCGTTTGTTTTAGCCGACATTGGGCATTATGAAAGCGAGCAGTTCACAAAAGAACTTTTTTATGAATTAGTTACTGGAAAATTTTCTAATTTTGCAGTCCGATTGACGAAGGTAAATACAAATCCGATAAAATACGTATAACGCATGGATGACAAAAATCAAAAGGTGGATGTTCCAATGGAACAAAAACTGAAGAATCTCTACGATTTGCAGCAGATTCAGACAGAAATCAACAAAATCAAGAGTTTGCGCGGTGAGCTTCCGCTCGAAGTTCAGGACCTTGAAGATGAACTGGCAGGTTTGCAGACCCGTATCGCCAACCTGAAGACTGAAGTTAAAGAAGACGAACAGAAAATTGTTAGCGAGAAGCATAAAATTGTTCAGTGCCAAGAAGATATAAAGAAATATCAGTCGCAACAGGACAATGTCCGCAACAACCGCGAGTACGATTCACTTTCGAAGGAAATTGAGTTTCAGAATCTTGAAATTGAGTTGAGTGAGAAGCATATACGCGAGTATACCGCTGACTTGGAACACAAAACAGAGATAATCGAAAAATCAGAAACCACCTTCAATGAGCGTAATGGCGACTTGAAACAAAAACGTGGCGAGCTCGACAGCATTATTTCTGAAACCCAGAAGAAGGAAGATGAACTGAATGTGAAAAAAGCTGAAATCGAGAAACTTATCGACGAGCGTTACCTGACTGCCTTCAACCGCATCAGCTCGAATGTGCGTAACGGCTTGGCAGTGGTTACCGTTCAGCGCGACGCTTGCGGCGGCTGCTTTAACAAGATTCCGCCCCAGCGCCAGGTTGATATCCGCTCACGCAAACGCATCATTGTTTGCGAGTACTGCGGCCGCATTTTGGTTGACTCGGGTCTTGCAGAACTTTGATTCATAATTGTTTAAGATAGAAAAAAGGATTGTCGGAAAACCGGCAATCCTTTTTTTATTGGACAGGGAAGTGCCATTTCACCTTTCGGTTGTCATTCCATCTCTCTCTTGGCCTTTTGATGGATGCTTTCGCCGTAGATGGGTGAATCGGTTTTCCGGCAAATTTTGAAATACTCGTTGGCTTTCATTTTGTCGCCTTCCGATTTGTAAATCAGACCGATGTAATATGCGGCATAGCATGGGTAGTAAAGTGTTTTCTCAAGATTGCGGTCGATAGCGGCTTCATAGAATCGTTTGGCGTTTTCGTAATCACCGGTTTTGTGACAGACGCGCCCCATACGGTAGGCGTACTCGTTGGCTTGAATGGGCGTGAACTGTGATTTGTGCTGCCCGGCGGCTTCGAGAATTGATTTGCAACGCTTATAGTCTGCCGCATCGAAGGCCAGTCGGGCACGCAGCAATAGAGTGTCCCAATAGCGGTACATGGCACACTCATATTTTGCTTGAGCATCGGACGACGTTATGGCTGCAGACTGCATAACCTTTTGACATAGTGACTCATACTTGGTGGCATCGCCTTTCAGAAACCAAAACCATGCCAGTTTGAATTTGGCGTAGAGCACATCTGACGGGTTGTTTTGGTTGCTTATAAACTGATTGAGAAAAAACTCGCACGAGTCGTTGCTTATATTGAGCATAGTGTTGCCAATCAGCAAGTTAATCGAATTAAACTGTTTGTTGAATCCATGTTGACAGGCCGATGAGAGAATCTTTAATGCCAGAGCCGTGCTATCGTCAGCGATGAGACGCTTGGCAGCCGTGTAAGCCGCAATAGGACTGCTGACCGGCCATTCTCGACCAAAACTCCGCAGTAGCCCTAAACCTAACAGACTGTTGTCGCTAACTAGCGGGTACAGCAGCAGCGACGCTACTTTCAATTCGTTTTTGAACGATTCGGGGACTTCGGGGTTATTTGTAAGACTCTCAACTATTTGGCAATAGCGTTTGGTGCGCACGTTTTCAGTCAGATTATCGGCAAACAGCGGTGCTACATTTTGCACTTGGCCGTCGTAAATCAGCTCAATCAGCTCGAACCGTTGTCGCCGCCAGTCGTTGGGTGGCAGATTTGCAACCGCCTGCCGGGCTTGAGTATAGGCAGTGTAAGATGACAGATATGAGCCGTTCACAAAGCAGGCATAGCATTTCATCAGGTAGATGTCACTCAGACACTGCTGATAGTCGGCTGAGTTGGATTGATGGTGCCGGGCAGTTTTCAGCAGTTCGGCAAACGTGTCGGGCTGCGGTTTCCCGAGTTCCGACAGTTGTTCGGCAAACAGCGTGTAGGCCGAAAGCCATGCTGTTTGGTAGCCATCGGGCATTCGGGAAATCTGTTGGCGTGCTTCGTCGAATCTGAATTTGAGAATCAGATTATGGCAACTGTCGGTTTGCGGCATGGCCATCATCGATGTCAGCAACAAAACTATCAATATCGAAATCTTTGTAAATCTTTGCATTGCGCACGCGCTTTTTCGGCGGTGAATTTACGCCATCTTTTTTACATTTTCATCTTTACTCATGTTCAACAAAAAAGCCCCGACAGAAAATCCATCGGGGCCTTTTCTATGAAAAAGTATGTTCTTACTTGTTCAGTGCAGTTGCAACGTCAACGGCCACAGCCACGGTAGCACCAACCATCGGGTTGTTGCCGATACCAAGGAAGCCCATCATCTCAACGTGAGCCGGAACTGAAGACGAACCAGCGAATTGAGCGTCAGAGTGCATACGGCCCATTGTGTCGGTCATACCGTATGATGCCGGACCGGCAGCCATATTGTCGGGGTGCAGAGTACGGCCGGTGCCGCCACCCGATGCTACAGAGAAATACTTCTTGCCACGCTCGGTGCACTCTTTCTTGTAAGTGCCTGCAACCGGGTGTTGGAAGCGGGTCGGGTTGGTTGAGTTGCCGGTGATTGACACGTCAACGCCCTCTTTCCACATAATGGCCACGCCCTCACGAACGTCGTTGGCGCCGTAGCAACGTACTTTTGCGCGCTCGCCGTCAGAGTATTTGATTTCCTCAACCACTTTCAGTTCGCCTGTAAAGTAGTCGAAATCAGTGTGAACGTAGGTGAAACCGTTGATACGCGAAATGATTTTAGCAGCGTCTTTGCCCAGACCGTTCAGAATGCAGCGAAGCGGCTCTTTGCGCACCTTGTCGGCCTTTGCGGCGATTTTGATAGCGCCCTCAGCGGCTGCAAACGACTCGTGGCCTGCCAGGAAGGCGAAGCATTTGGTCTCCTCGCGAAGCAGACGTGCTGCCAGGTTGCCGTGTCCCAGACCAACCTTGCGGTCGTCGGCTACAGAGCCGGGGATGCAGAACGACTGCAGACCGATACCGATAGCCTCAGCGGCGTCAGCAGCGTTTTTGCAGCCCTTCTTAAGAGCGATGGCGGCGCCTACAACGTAAGCCCATTTAGCGTTCTCGAAGCAGATTGGCTGTGTGTCCTCGCAGGTTTTGTACGGGTCCAAACCATAAGATTCGCAGATTTGGTTAGCCTCTTCGATACTTTTAATGCCGTTAGCGTTCAAAGCAGCAAGAATCTGCTTCTCGCGACGGTCCTGACTTTCGAATTTTACTTCTCTAATTGCCATATCTGTGTCCTCCTATTCTTTACGTGGGTCAATTTCTTTAACAGCCTCTTCGATGCGGCCATATTTGCCAGATGCTTTCTGAAGAGCCTCGTTGGCGTCCATTCCGCCCTTAATCATATCCATCATACGGCCAAGGTTAACGAAGCGGTAGCCGATAATCTCGTTGTTCTTGTCCAAGCCGATTTTGGTGATGTAACCCTCGGCCATCTCAAGGTAACGCGGTCCTTTAACTGATGTTCCGTAGAGTGTGCCGGTGATGCCGCGAAGGCCTTTGCCAAGGTCCTCAAGGCCGGCTCCGATGGTCAGGCCGCCCTCTGAGAAGGCGCTCTGTGTACGGCCGTAAACAATCTGCAGGAACAACTCGCGCATTGCGGTGTTGATAGCGTCGCAAACCAGGTCGGTGTTGAGAGCCTCGAGAATGGTCTTGCCCGGAAGAATCTCAGCAGCCATTGCAGCCGAGTGAGTCATACCGGTGCAGCCGATGGTCTCAACCAGAGCCTCTTGAATGACACCCTCTTTGACGTTCAACGAGAGTTTGCAGGCACCCTGCTGTGGGGCGCACCAGCCGATACCGTGGGTGAAACCACTGATATCCTTGATTTCTTTAGCCTTCACCCATTTGCCCTCTTCAGGAATCGGGGCGGGGCCATGGTTGGCGCCTTGTGCTACGCAAACCATACCTTGTACTTCGTGTGTAAAGTTCATATTACTAATATGTTAAAATTTATAACCGTAGTGTTTTGCCACTAACCAAGCCGCAAATATAACAAAAACGCAAACACAAACTGAAAACGTGAAAAACAAACTGATTTCAGAAAACCGATAAATTTCCAATGAAAATCAGTAATTCGTCCATGTGTGAAACGGGCGGTTCAATGCAAGATTCAGATACCCGTCGGTCATATAGACATTTGGACGGTCCGCAGTGCGAACATAGGTCCAGACATTGCCCAGTTGCGGGTCGAAACCAACTTTGCCGCAATAGAAATCGGCCACAATGCGGTGTTTGCTTCTGACAACCACGTGGGTGCTGCTGTCGGCGCTTACGCCGTAACGTGGCCAAGCCTGCTCGCTGTTGCTCATCTGCCGAACAATTTCTGTCCCTGACAGGCATGCCAGCAACTCATCGACTTGTTGGCTGTTGGCCGCTAGATTTCCCATCGGCAGCACCACAACCCAAGAGTCGGGTGTGCGGTTGAGATTAAGCACTGTGTCGTTATTGGGCCATTCAATGGTTATCGATTCAACCCGTGAAGTGTCTGTTGCCACCACAAAACGGCCGAATGAGCGGTCGGCGCGGCGGTTGCTGACGGCAATGGCCACACACGCACCAACAAGCACGGTGAGAGCAATGGCTACAATCGGCAGGCGGTGGTTAGTCAACATAGCCTTCTTCCATTCGTTTGATTCGCAAATTGCGCTGCTGCTGCTGACGGATGATACCAATCAGAATAACTAAAACAATGGGTAACAGCACGTTGAGCCATTTTACAAAACTCCGCATTCCGTCGTCGAGTTGGTCGATTGGGCGCGATGTGATGCCCTTGGTTCGCAAGTCGACAAGGCCGGTGTCGTCCGATAGATAATCAACCGTGTTGACAAACAGGCTGATGTTGTCGGCCGACTGTTGGTGCGGTTGGCGCGGGTCGCCGTTGAGTATGAAATCGGCATCGCCAAGCACTGCCAGTTTTGAACCGGGTACGCCGCCAATCTCGCCTTCAAGCACGCCGCCAAGCGGAATTTCGGCCAACGGAAAATCGCGCATTGTCCATTGCCGCTGAACATCGATATTGGTTGGCACATTGAGTGTTGCCGACCTGTCGGAACTGAAAAGCAGAGTTGTGAATGTGGCCGTCGAGTCACCGGTATAGACCACAGGGCTTGCAAACTGCAGCTGCACCTGCTCGAGCCCGTTGGTGATGGCGTGGCTAGCAAAATTGACCACAAACGGAATGTATGGGAATTTCTGCTGAACGTTGACACGATACATCCCTTGTTGCTGTTGCACGTTGACGTTTGCGCAGCTGTTGTCGATGACCATTTTGCTGTCGGCTCGCACGTTTTTGGCGGCAAGCCACTGCTCAAGACCTGTGTTCAACTCGTCGGCAAACAAACGGTCGAGACTAGCGCTGATGCGCTCGATGCAGACGAGCACCCGCCCGCCGCGCGCCATAAAACGGTCGATGGCGGCAAAGGTTGGCGCAGGGATTGAGTCAGTAGGCGCGATGATGGCCAGTGTGGTTATGCTGTCGAGCACGTTGGCCGAACGTTCAATGCTGACGGGTTTCATGTCGTAGATGACAGACATCTCGGCCAGCACCTGCTGCATTTCTTGCGGTGATGGCTCACCGTGCCCCTGCAGAAATCCTACTACCGGCCGCTGTCCGGCCTGCATCTTGCGGATGGCTGATGACAGTGCATATTCAACCGGCATCGACGGCTGCACAAACGGAATCACTTCCTTCTGCCCGCCTTTCTCGATGACCGCACCCAGAAACGCGCGCTGCTGCGTCATTTGGTCCTTATCGCGTACGTTTATCATCACCGGGTAGAGCCCTTCGCTGACGGCCCGGTTTTCAAGTTCGTCAGATGCCGACGGGTTGATAAACTCAAACTCAAACTGCCCGTGCGACGCGTTCCGGTACTCGGTGAGCAAATCTCTGAAATCGTGTTTGGCGCGGGCCACATCGGCAGGCAAGTCGTCTGAGAAATAGGCAGTTACCGTAACCGTCTCATCGAGATTCGCAAGAATATCCTTTGTGGCGCGGCTCAAAGTGTAGCGGTTGTCGCCTGTCAGGTCGATGCGGAAAAAGAACTTATCGGCAATGATATTGACAGCCACCAGCGCCGCCAACACCATAATCACATATATTTTTATGTCTTTATTCTTCATAATCAGGCGGTTTTTGATTCCAGAGTTTTCTCGGCGGCAAACAGTCCGGCAAAGGTTACCGATGCGAAGTAGACAATGTCTTTCGAGTCGATGACGCCGCGCGCCATACTGTCGAAATGTGAGTTCATGTCAAAGCAGATAGCCACTTGTCCCCCAATGCCGCCAAACTGATGTCCGACAATTCCAAACCCAATGTGGAAAAGCAGCCCGATGGCCAGCGAAATCAGAAAACTCACAATAGGGTTGCCACATATCGAGCTAGCAAACAATCCAATACCCGCGTATGCGCTGCTCATCAGCAGAAGTCCGAAATATCCGCACAAGACAGCCCCGTGGTCGATATTGCCAAGGCAGGCTACTGTGGCGTAGTAGGGTAGCGTGAGTGCTAATGCGATTATTATCAGCAGCATGACGGACAGATACTTGCCGCCCACAATCTGCCAACGCGTAACAGGCTTGGTGAGCAGCATCTCGATTGTGCCGCCGCGCATCTCGTCAGCGATGGTTCGCATGGTGAGTGCCGGAATCAGCAGAAACAATGTTACATAGGCGGTTGAGAAAAACGCTTGAAGCGATGCCTGACCGTAGAAAAAGACATCGCTGCCATAAATCCATGTGAAGATGCCGCTGAAACCTAAAAAAAGCACCAATAATATATAGGCCGTGAGCGAGTCGAAGTGCGACTTTAGTTCGCGGCAGGCGATGGTCAGCGTTGGCGATGTTGTTTTGAATATCTTTTTAATCATTGGTAGTCAGATGATTATCGGTTCTATTGTTTTGTCAGTTCCCTGAAAATGTCTTCAAGTTTGGTTTCAACCGGCGATAGCTCGGTGAGCACCCAGCCGTTGTCGACGCACGCACGGAAAACAGCGCGGCGGCTCGATTCGCCCGGACGGCTCTGCACTTCAAACGAGTCGGTCTTATCGGCCACAGTGTCAACTAATTCTACGGTGTCAATGCTTTGTAGCGTGCGCACCACATCGTTGCGGTTGGCGTCTTCAACCGTTATTCGTAGGCACTCGCAACCCGACGACGCTTTTCGCAGTTGGTCGGCGGTGCCGTCAGCCACAATGTGCCCTTTGTTGATAATCAGAATGCGGTCGCAGGTGGCTTCCACTTCGGCCAGAATGTGCGAGCTGAGAATAATCGTCTTCTCACGCCCGATTTTTCTAATGAGTTCGCGTATTTCAACAATCTGATTGGGGTCGAGTCCGGTGGTGGGCTCATCGAGAATGAGCACCTGCGGGTCGTGAATCAGAGCCTGCGCAAGCCCCACACGCTGCCGGTAGCCTTTCGACAGTTCGCTGATGTGTTTGTGCTTCTCGCCTTCGAGCCCGCACACATTCACCATCTCAAGAATGCGGTCGTTGATTTTGCTTGCGCGGATTCGTTGCAGTTGCGCCATATACCGCAGGTAGTCGATGACGTTCATATCGGTGTAAAGCGGGTTGTGTTCAGGCAGATAGCCAATCATCTGCTTGACCATTTCCGGATTGTCGCTGACATTGTAGCGGCCAATAGTGATGTCGCCGTCGGTGGGTGTCAGGAAGCCCGCGATGGCTTTCATGGTAGTGGTTTTTCCGGCACCGTTGGGACCTAGAAAACCGAGTATCTCGCCCGCCTTCACTTCGAACGACAAATTATCCACAGCCTTCTGCTGCCCGTAAAATTTAGTCAGGTTTTTTACAATTATGTCCACTCTTCAGCCGATTTTAAAACGCGTCAAATGTAGGCATTGCCCATGTCCGATTGTGTTAACGTTGTGTTAAACACAAATAAAAAAGCCGCTACACGGTTGCATAGCGGCTTTCGATTATTCGGATTTTAAATCTTATCCAAGAATGGCTTTTACACCCGGAAGAACTTTTCCTTCAATGGCTTCGAGCAGTGCGCCGCCGCCAGTTGAGATGTAAGAAACCTTGTCGGCCAAGCCGAACTTGTTGATGCAGGCAACCGAGTCACCACCGCCGATGAGCGAGAATGCGCCTTCTTTGGTTGCGTCAGCAATAGCGTTGGCAATGGCTTTTGAGCCGGCAGTGAAATCGTCGCACTCAAACACGCCTGCAGGACCGTTCCACAGAATGGTCTTTGCGCCCTTGATGGCGTCAGCGAATTTCTTTTGGCTCTCCGGACCAGCGTCCAAACCTTCGAAACCGTTCTCGATGGCATTCGACGGGCAAACCTTAACTTGTGCGCCCGGTTTCAGCGACATTGAGTCGAAATCGAATGCGTTGGTAACAACCGAGTCGGTGCCAAGTACCAGATTCACACCTTTTTCCTTTGCTTTCTTCATTACGTCGAGAGCAAGGTCGAGTTTGTCTTCCTCGCAGATAGAGTTGCCCACGTTGCCGCCTTGTGCTTTGGCGAAGGTGTAGGTCATACCGCCGCAAAGAATCAGGTTGTCAACCTTATCCATCAGGTTCTCTATGATACCAATTTTGGTAGAAACCTTGCTGCCTCCCATAATTGCGGTGAACGGCCGTTTGATGTTGCTCAAGATGTTATCGACAGCCTGAACTTCTTTTTCCAACAGCAGACCGAGCATCTTGCTGTTGGCGTCGAAGTAGTCGGCAATCACAGCAGTTGAAGCGTGTGAGCGGTGAGCTGTTCCGAAAGCGTCCATAACGTAAACGTCGGCGTATGAAGCCAGAGTTTTTGCGAACTCTTTTTGTTTAGCCTTCATCTCTTTCTTAGCGGCGTCGTAGTTCGGATCATCTTTCTCGATGCCTACCGGTTTGCCTTCCTCCTCAGGATAGAAGCGCAGGTTCTCGAGCAACAGAACATCGCCCGGCTTCAGAGCCGCGGCTGCGTCGGCTGCCTTTGCGCAGTCGGGTGCGAACTTAACTGCAGTGCCCAGAGCGGCTGCAACAGCGTCGGTGATTTGGCCAAGCGAGAGTTTGGCAGATACTTTGCCTTTCGGCTTGCCCATATGCGACATAATGATGAGTGAACCGCCGTCGGCCAGAATTTTCTTAAGTGTCGGCAGAGCACCGCGGATGCGGGTGTCGTCGGTGATTTTTCCGTTCTCGTCCAATGGAACATTAAAATCCACGCGGACGATTGCTTTCTTCCCTTTGAAGTTGAAATCGTTGATTTTAACCATTTTATTAAAATTTAAATGTTAGTGTTTCGCACAAATAACAAAAACTGAACCTTTTTGGTTCGGCGTGCGAATATAACATTTTTGATTGTCGGTTGCTGATTTTTGATTTGCAAATCAGTGTAACGCCTATAAGAAGGTTTTGTGTGATTGAAACCAATAGTTTTCCGTGCATCAGTTATTGCAATTTTTTTATATTTGCATCGTTCTCGAACAAAAAATATGCTATGAATTTTATCAAAATATGCCTTTTGACGGCTTTTTTCACGGTGTCGCTCAGTTTTAGTGCTGTTGCGCAAAGCGGTGATTATCAGTATTTGGTAACCCTTAAACCTGATATGCAGCGCAAGGTGTTGGCCAACGAGCTCTTTCTCTCGCCCGACGGCAAGCACATTATTGTGAACTACGGCAACAAGCCCACTTTCATTGCGGCTTATTCAACCGATGATTGGAAGCAGGTGGCACTTTTCCGTTTAAAAGATTGGGTCGATTTTTCGAGTGCTTATCTTGACACATCTAACCAGCAGTTTTACGTAAAGATTTCGCGCGTGTCGACCCAGTATCACAGGCTCGACATCAAGCAAGGCTCGCAGGACATTATTCCTTGTGACATCACGCCGCGCGGTTGTCCGCATATTGAGATGAAAATGGATGTGAAGTCGCTTTATACCAAAGACAAGCAATACTACATTTCTATCAACAAGCAGAACAAACGCGAAGTGAAAGTTTACAAGAAGCGTGATGAGGAGTAGTATTATTTTCCGCTTCCCTCAAGCACTGTTTTGACAGTGTAAATCAGAATTTTAATATCAAGATAGAGCGACATGTTCTCAAGATAGATGATGTCGTATTTCAAGCGGTCAACCATTTCGTCGACATTTTCCGCATAGCCGTATTTTACTTGTCCCCAAGATGTTATGCCCGGGCGGACTTTGAAAACAGTGTAGTAGTGCGGAGCTTTCTGCACAATCTGCTCAATATAGAAGGCGCGCTCGGGCCGCGGACCAACAAGCGACATATCGCCTTTCAGCACGTTGACAAACTGTGGTAGCTCGTCGAACCGCACCTTGCGGATAAATCGGCCTAAAGGTGTGATGCGTGGGTCGTTGTCGCTCGACAGTGCGGGTCCGTACTTTTCGGCATCGACAATCATTGTGCGGAACTTTATGATATTGAAAGGCTTACCATATCGCCCGATACGCTCTTGAAGATAGAAAATCGGGCCTTTCGATGAGAGTTTGACACAAATGGCCAATATCAAATAAACCGGCAGAAGCAGACAAATGGCGATGAATGATATTGTTACGTCAATCATCCGTTTGATGTTGGCTTGCCAGGCCGGCATAGTGTCATGCGACAACTCGATGAGTGGCACGCCGAAAATCGAAGACATGCGCACGTTACCTGAGATGATGTCGAGAATGTCGGGCACGGCACGGATTTCCACAGGCGTTGACTTCACCTTAATAATAATCTCTTGTAGTTTCGGTTTCTCGTCAGGCTCAACGGCAATAATCACCTCTTCAATCCGGTTGGTGTTGATGGCTTCAATCAGGTTATCGATGGTGCCCATGCACGGGATTCGGCTTGCCAGTTCGGGGCTGTGGTTGCCGTTGATGTCGATATAGCCCACAAAATGCTCGCCCGCCGATTTTGGTTTGCTGTTGATGTCATTGTAAAGTTTAAGGGCCTGTTCGCCACACCCGATGATGAGAGTGGCAAAGCCAATCTCGCGGTTCTGAATCTGTTTCGCTGTTGCGTTGGTGTGCAGCAGCCTGAAAGTGTAGGTTAGGCTGAAATGAACCCCGAGCAGGTATAGGAACGATTTGTAGTAGTTACGGTAGGTGACGATGTCGTCGTCGAGAATCAGCACAAAAAAGATGATGACAACGCCCAAAAGGCTAATAAATGCTGTGCTGCCGAACTCTTTCAAACGCGATTTATGGTAGATGTTGTCGTATTCGCCGGCAATGTAGTAGAGCAGAATCCAAAAGATGGGGATGATGATGATGCCTATAATCAGCGTGGGCTCGCCTGATGTAAGGATGTCGAGATTGGTGATGTCAGCGAGAACCAGTTTTTTGCGGAATACAAAGAACAAAACCCATGCGCAAAGCGCGGCCAAATAGTCGGATGACATATATTTGACTACTTGCAAGCGTGGTCGTTTTTCTTTCATTATCAGTCCGTTGCTAGTTGCAATTAAGGTTGCCGTCTACCGGTAAACCGTTCATTTTAAAACGCTGCAAGATACGTTTATGTTGCGGCGGAATGTCAAAAAAATTAGCGATGCAGCAGTTTTTTTTGCATGACTATGGTTGTGCGGTGTTATCCGACTGAAAGACAATAAGCTGTCGGCTTATGTCAGAATACGTTGAAGTTGATGCGCATTTTTTCGTTGATTCGCTGACAAGCCAATTGTGCGCGGATTTCATTTTCAAGGCTGTTGTGCGGTTCGCAGCCGTTCATCAGGCAGCAGCGGAAGATGTCGAGCTGCATGGCCAGTTTTGAGTGAGCATCGGGTGCAATGGTTAGGTGCTCAACTGAATCGGGCTTATCGCTGTTGATGACCGTAACTAGGTTGCCGTTCATATCGGTCTCGGCAATGCTGTTGTAGTTGATGGCCCTTATTGTGTGGGCAGGCGTGCTGCCATAGCGGTTGATGCTGATATTGCCTACTGCGCCGTTGTCAAAATCGAGCCTTACGCGTATTGAGTCGGGCATACGGCTGAAACTTGAGTAGACATTGACAGCCACACGGTGCACGCTAGTCCGCATCAGCGCCAGTATCAGGCTCAACTCGGTCCGCGCTAGCGAGACAATGTTGGTGTTGGCGTCTTTTGTGATATGGCACTCAACATCGAGCGGACGACTGCAAATCTGCTGCAGTGTTCTGAACATTCTGCTGCCTATGAATGGATGTCCAATGTGCAGGGTGCAGCAGGCTTCGTCGCGTAGGGTGAGCAGTTCGTTGAGCTCAGTGGTTTGATAATTGTGCACCCCGGCGACAAAAACATTGAGTGAGTGGCGGATAGCTTCGCACACCAGCGGGTGATACAGATTGTCGTCGATGCTGAAAATGACAGTGTCGCACTCGCAACAAAGGTCGCCTAGCGACTGAAATACACGGAACGAGGCCTGCCGCGGCTTGTCGATGAGCAGGCTCGGGTCGTAGATGCCTTTGAAACTGAATTCGGGCAGCTCGCTCATTGCGTCGATGAACGGTGTCGCATTTTTCAGTCCTACAATTCCTGTGTTCAGCATTTCAATAGAATGATTTACGCAAATCTAAGTCTAAAAGACGCACTGCGAAAGGCTGAAAATGTTTGTTATCAACGCTGCCGTGTTAATATTCAGCGGGTTTTGCGGCTTTTGTTTTTGTACCAGTGGCGCGGCGGAACGGGGTCGTAACCGTGTCCGCCCCAGGGGTTGCATCTTGCTATGCGTCTGATGGTTAGCCATAGTCCGATGATAGGACCGTGCACTTTCAGCGCTTCGATGGCATAGGCCGAGCATGTGGGTGTGAAACGGCAACTGTTGGGCAGCAGCGGCGAGATTATGAGTTGGTAGAGCCGCACAGGCACAATCAGTAGAAAGGTGAACAAACGTCGTATCATAATCTTATTTGTTACGGGCGTAAAATTAACACAAACGCAAATAGAAAACACAATCACCTAATCCCGATAATTATCGTAACTAACACCCAACACCATTTTTCAATTATATTTGCAACAATTGTATGAAAACCAAAATGGCAAAATATCTGATTGTGGCAGTCTTTGTGCTAGCTGCCTTTGCCGGACGCGGACAGATTGTCGGCGAATCGTGGCGCGACCATTTGAGTTACAACAATGGCAAGGCTTTGGCGGTCACAGAGTCAATGGTTTACTGCGCAACTGACATCGGTCTGTTCTGTTACGACAAAGATGATGGCAGCATCCGTCGCCTGACCACTATCAATGGTTTGTCCGACATGGGTGTAGGCAGTATCGCCTACAGCGATGCTAATCACATTCTTGTAATTGGCTATTCAAACGGCAATATTGACCTTATGGATGATGATGGTCGCGTTTATAATATGTCGGGGTTGAAAGACAAGAATATCGTGATGTCTAAAAACATTAACCAAATCAGTTTCTATGGCACGCGGGCTTATCTGTCATGCGATTTCGGATTGACGACAATTGATTTAAAGCGTCGGGAATTTGTTGACACCTACATAATGCGGTTAGATGCGAAACAGGTGAAAATCAATTGCTCGGCGGTATTTGGCGAATATCTTTACGCTTTTTCAGAAGACGGACTGATGCGCGGCCGGCTCGACAATCCGTTTCTTACCGATATGAAGAATTGGGAATACCTGAGCATCGATGGGCGGCAGCTCAGAGCCGTGACGGGCTGTGTGTTTAATGGTAAACTTTATGCTGGCGAGAGCATCAACGACATCATCAGTCGTCTGACAGCCTTCGATGGCCAGAGTTGGACGATGATTGCCGATTCGATACCAACTGTCAGGTCGCTTACCAGCCACGATAACAGGATTGTGGTGTGTACCGATATGGGTGTGACTGCCTATGATGTCAATCTTCAAGTAAGCAAAAGTTGGGAAACTACTGGTGCAACAATGGGTTTCAATGATGGACAGGACATTTGGTATTCTCATAAAATGTACGGCCTGGGACGCACAAATAAAGATACATATATGGCAGTTCTGCCGGCAGGACCACCGCACAACAGATTTTACAACGTGTGCTATAATGCCGGCAACATTCTGGTTGCACCCGGCGGCATCAAACCGCCAAGCGCCAATCTATATCGTCCGGCTGATATTTACTGCTATGACGGTACTGATTGGACTAGCATAAGCAAAAATACGTATACTGATATAATCAACTGTAGTGATGTTGTAAGTTTTGCAACTTGCGGTAATCCAGATTATTATGTTGCTGCAGCCTGGCGGTACGGCTTGTTGGAATTCCGTAATGGGGAATACAATTTTATTAATTCTGTTAACACAGACAGCGCGTTTAACGATTGTGTTACCAGTTGCGCGTTCGACAGTCGCGGCAATCTTTGGGTGGCCAGCATGTTGACGCAGGACCCGTTGGCTGTGCGCGCTGTTGATGGAAAGTGGTATAAGCATCACTATGGTACTAATATGACAGGTCAGGTCACGGGAAAGATTCTATGCACCCGCAACGATGATTTGTGGCTTGTGCAGCCGCATGGTTCGCGAATCCTTGTCTGGAATTCGAATGGGACACCAGAAACCGATGGCGATGATAATTATGAGTGCTTCGTTCCGAGTAATGAGAGCGGTAGTTTGCTTAATTCGAGCATCAATGACATTGCCCAGGACCGCAACGGCGCCATCTGGATTGCTTCGGACGAAGGCGTTTACGTTTACGACCACCCCGAGTACATTCTGCAAGGGAAAAACTTTTACGGACGCCGGCCGCAGATGATTGAAGAAGGCTACTATCAGTCGCTGCTCATCACCGAAGTGGTGACATCCATTGCCATCGACGGCGGCAACCGCAAGTGGTTCGGCACCGAGAGCGGCGGCATTTTTGTCATCTCGCCCGACGGCACCGAGCAGTACGCCGTTTACAACAAAGACAACTCGCCGCTGTTCTCGAACAACGTGCTCTCGCTCGCCATCGACGATGACCGCGGCATTATTTATATTGTGACCGACCGCGGATTGCAGTCGGCCGTCATCTCGTCGACCAAGCCCGATGCCGGAATGAGCAGTGTTTACGCCGCGCCCAATCCCGTGCCGGCCGATTATTTCAACGATGTGGCCATTCACGGTCTGGCTGATGAAACAGTGGTCAGAATCACCGACTTGCGCGGGAATCTGGTTCACGAGACGATGAGCAACGGCGGCGGCGCGCTCTGGAACCTTTGCAATCGCGACGGACGCCGTGTCGAGACGGGCATCTACCTGATTCAGTGCACCACAACCGACGGCGTGACGCGCAATGTCGGCAAAATCCACGTCGTCAAATAGCCGCGTCCGATGCTCTGTACCGACCGCATAATCGTCTTGAGCCACACGCGTTTCAGCGATTCGTCGATAATTGTCCGTGCGCTTTCGCGACAGCACGGCCGTGTATCGCTGATGGTGTATGGGTTTGGCGGCAAAAGTAGGTCGAAGTTGGGCGCGTTCCACCCGATGGCTCTGCTCGATGTGGTCTATTCCTACAAGCCCGACCGCGACATTCAGAAACTGACCGAATACCGCCCCGCGCCGAATCTGGTGAGTTGCACCGCCGACCTTCGCAAGAGCACCCTGCTGATGTTTATGGCCGAAGTGGTGGGCAAGAGCATCCGCGAAGAAGCCGAAGACGATGCGCAGTTCGAGTTCATCGACGCGTCGGTGCAGATTCTCGAGCAGATGCAGGCTGGTCTGCAGTTCTTCCATCTGGCTTTTATGGTGAAGTTGAGCCGCATCATCGGCTTTTTCCCGAATATCGACGCAAGTCACCCGTTTTTCGACCTAGAACAGGGCCACAGCATCGCCGTCAGGCCAGTCCACCGCCATTTTGTCGATGCCGATATGTTCCGCCGCATAGTCTTTTTTGCCGATTGCCCCTATGAGAATTTGCGTGATGTGCAGATGTCGAAAGCCGACCGCGATTTTATGCTCGAGACCGTGCTGCAATGGTACCAGTTCCGCATCCCCACAATGAAGGAAGTGAATTCGTACGAGATTCTGCACGAAGTGTTTAGCGCTTAAATATAGATTTCCAGAAGTCTTGATTCGCCGTCGAGCGGGGTGAGTTCAATCTCTTTCATTTCGGCGGGAATCAGCACGGTTTCGCCTTTTGCAATCTCAACTGGTTGCTCAAGTCCTGGCGAACTGATGAGCGTCTTCCCTTCAACGGCCATATACACCACAAACGAGTCCAAACGGCCGTAATCAATATCGATATGCTTCGCGAAATTGAGAATGTTGACCGTGAAATACTGGCATTTGGCAATGTTGGTGCTGTTGTCCTGCGGCATTGTGTACGGCGTGCGGTAATCCTTGCTGAAGGTGTAGTCGATGGCATCCACAGCCCAGTCGGTGTGCATCTCGCGTGGTTTGCCGTTGGCGTCAACGCGGTCCCAGTCGTAGATGCGGTAAGTGATGTCGGATGCCTGCTGCACTTCGGCCAAAAGGATGTTCGGGCCAATTGAGTGGATGCGGCCAGCAGGGATGAAGAACACATCGCCTGGTTTTGCATTTTCCCAATTCAGCACATCGCGCAGCGTGCCGTTTTTGAAATGCTCAAGATACTGCTGCTTGTCCATCGGGCGGTTGAAACCCGCAATCAGTTTTGCATCAGGTTCTGATTCAACAATATACCACATTTCAGTCTTACCCGAAGCGTTGTGGCGGCTTCGCGCCAGTTCGTTGTTCGGGTGCACCTGGATTGAAAGGTTGTCGCTGGCTTCGATGAACTTAAAAAGCAACGGAAATTCAGTCCCGAACTTCGAAAAAACGGCATCGCCTACAAGGTCGCCCATATAGATTTCAATGAGTTCGTCGATGGTGTTGCCCGCCAGAAAACCGTTGGCTACAACCGAAAGGTCGCCTTCGAGCCCCGACAGTTCCCAACTCTCGCCGATTTTCTGCATCGAGCCTTGGGGTTTGTTCAGCACTGTCGATAGTTTGTTGCCGCCCCAAATCTTCTCTTTCAGTATCGGTTCGAATTTCAGCGGATATAGTGTGTTCATCTTGTCAGTCAATTTTTACAAGTCTGCAAAGGTACCCAATTTTTGGATAAGTTTATCACTAAAGTTGAGAAGGTGGATTTTGGACAAAAGACTACGGACAACAGACAACAGAAAAAGGTTGTAAATGATATGTATGAAAGATATTTTGCATCTTTTTGTAATCATTTCCATTTCTTTTTTCCGATTCCGAAAACCGCGGCCGCAGCCACTACAATTGTATATAGGACCACAACGAACTCAAAAACAGGCATCCACCATAGCAGACGGCGGTTGCCAAACTGCTTGCAGACTGCAGTAAGCAGCAGTGTGTCAGCGATTAGTTTTGTAAGATACAGGATGATTGCGGGCTTCCATAGCAGTGGCAGCGCGGCAATCCCGATGCAGAGCAGAACCGATTCCAAAGTTACCAACGCAGCCACAATAAGGCTGTCGGCATCGGTGTAGCCAGTGGCCTTGCCGCCCCAGCGTGTGCGCTGCCGCAGAAAGGCGCCCACCGAAGGGGCGGGGCGGGTTGTGGCAATGGTTTCGGGTTGCGCGGTGAAACTGATTTTGGCCCCAGCGGCCTTCATCTTGTGAAGCAGAAAAACATCGTCGCCCGAAGCGATTTTTGAATTGAGCGGGTCGGTTAACTTATTGTATTCCAGTCGGTCGAACATCAGGTTTGCGCCGTTGCACATTATTGGCCGTCGGCAGCCTGCCGCACCAATGCCGCTGCCCACAAGGCTTGCAAAATCGACGAATTGAAACTTCTGAAACCAACTGCTCGCGGGCGAAAGCACCATTGGCGCGGCCAGCAGGGCGCATTTCTCGTGGCTGAAGGTAGCCGCCATTGCGTCGAGCCAGCCCTGCGGATAGGTGCAGTCGGCATCGGCGGTGATTATGGCGTTGAACCGCGCTGCGGCAATGGCTTCAGTCAGGGCGTTTTTCTTGCCGCGGTCGTTGGCTTCAATCAAGCGCAGACGCGGATTGGCGGCAAGCATTGCGCTCACCACGCCGCGCGAGCCGTCGGTGCTGTAGTCGTCGATGGCAATCACTTCAAAATCGGCGTTGGTCTGCTGACTCAAAATCGACTCAAGTGTGCTCTGAATGGTGCCTTCTTCGTTGTGGAACGGCACCAGAATGCTCACCGCCAGATTCGCGCCGCTGTGCCGTGGTTGTGCTGCTATCTTTTTGAATCCGAAACGGATACGGATAATCAGCATCGCGTAAGCGAGCGAAACCGCAAGAAAAACCAAAGAAGCGATTGTGTAGGTCATCTAACTAATACACACTATTTTATGAGTGTTGTGTAGATTCGGTAGCGTTCCATGATATCGCGCACAAAATTGTATGTTTCATCGCCGCGGCAGTAGCCCGAGCGCACAATGTCGGGGTTGTAGTACGTCGGTTCCGACTTGTGCATCAGGTAGAAATCCACGCCGTCGTCCCACACATCGGGATTGCCACCGTTGGCCCGAGCCACGCGCCGCGCGTCAAGAATGTGCCCCAAACCAATATTGTATGCTGCCAGAACGAACTTTGTGCGCTCGTTTTTATCGACCACAGAATCAGCAAGTTGTTTATCAATCCACTTCAGATATTTCACGCCAGCCTTGATGTTGGCTTCGGGCGACGAAGTGGAATCGACACCGTATCGGGCTGCCGTTTCGGGCATCAGTTGCATCAGCCCGTAGGCGCCGCACCACGACCGCGCATCGGTCTTGAACCGCGATTCCTGATAGATGACCGCGGCCAGCAGCCGCCAGTCCCAGTCGATGATTTTGCTGTATTTTTTGATGGCGTTGTCGAACGACGATATGCTGCCGCCCTTGAACGACAGGTAGGGACTCTGCGCGCGCGTGAGTGTTTTCGGGTCTTTGAAATATTTTTTGTAGAGCACCATATGGAATGTCGAACCTTTCGTGTCAGAAATCCAATTATTTATGGCGTCTAAAAGTTTCGGATTGTCTTTGCTGACGGCCCACGCCATATTCTGCGGAAACGACACCGCAACGCTTATGTCGAGCGCGGGATAGTAGGTTTGGTTAATCATCGCCACAGGCTCGTCGGTCACGCAATAGTCGATTTCGCCGTGCGCTACTTGTTCGATAAGTTGTTCTGAATCAATATTTTCGACTTCAACAATGTCGATAGAGTCACCGATTTCCGACTCAATGTTGCGCAGCCTTTCGGCGAAGGCCGAATTTTTGACCACGTGGATGGTCTTGCCAGCCATATCGAGCGGCGATTTTATCTGCATCGAGCCGTCGTAGTCGGGATTGTTGCGCCGCCGCTGCCGTTCCGACAGTTGCACCAGCACCTGCCGCGTTTCCATTATGGGGCTTGTGAAATTCATTATTTTCTGCCGTTCGGCGGTGATTGTCAGGTTGATAGCCAGCAAATCGACATCGTGGTTGACCAACTCGTCGAAATCACTTTCAAGATTGTTCGACACGCGCAGTTCCAGTTTGAGCCCCAATCGCTGCGCCAGGTCCTGCAAGAGTTCGTACTGATAGCCCATCGGCGTGCCGCGATAGGTAAAATAACTGATTGAATTGTAGTCGGTTAATGCCAGAAGCGTGCCGCGCTGCTCAATGGCGTCAAGGTCGTGGCTTGCGGCATCAGAGTTGCCCGACGGCTTCCGATTGCAAGCCGACAGCAGCAAACACAAGGTGGCAACGGTTAGTATGTTCAATCTGACTTTCATCGCTCAAACATAAAAATCGTGTTAAAGATACGAAAAATTAGCGATTACGGTTAGCGATAACGCTGGCGATAATGGAAAACGTTGTGCGTTTCAGTGAAATATTCTATGGAAATCAATGTTATCGGTGTCGATTAATTTTTTCCTTCGGCAACGTTTTTTTTTTGTAATTCTGCGGCAATTTAAAAATCGCTTTAAAAATGAATAAGATTGTACCTATCACATTGTTAACCGGCTATTTAGGTAGCGGTAAGACAACTCTGCTGAATAAGATTCTGGCCAACAACCAGGGCCTGAAAATTGCTGTGATTGTAAACGACATTGGCGAGATAAACGTCGATGCGTCGCTGATTGAGAAGGGCGGCATTGTGAACAAGAAAGACGACAGCCTTGTGGCCTTGAGCAACGGCTGCATCTGCTGCACGCTCAAAACCGACCTTATCGACCAGATTACCAGCATCACCAGCACCGGCAAGTTCGACTATATTGTGATTGAGGCCAGCGGCATTTGCGAACCGCTACCAATTGCCCAGACCATTGTGGCCATTGGCGATTATGCGCGCCAGTACAATCAGCCGTCGCCCTGCCGTCTCGACAGCATCGCAACCGTGGTGGATGCCCTGCGAATGGCGCGCGAGTTTGGCTGCGGCAATCAACTGACTCGCAATAATATCGATGATGAAGACATTGAGAATCTGCTCATTCAGCAAATCGAGTTCTGCAACATCATCATTCTGAACAAGGTTGCCGAAGTGATTGAGGATGAATTGAAACTTATTCGTGCCGTAATCAAGAAGTTACAGCCATCGGCTGAAATCATCGAGACCAATTACTGCGAGTTCGATTTCCACAAGATTATGGATGCCAAACAGTTCGACCTTGAGAAAGCGTCGATGTCGGCAGGCTGGGTTGAGGAGCTTGAGAAAGATGATGACGAGCACGAACACGAGAGCGAGACCGAGGAGTACGGCATCGGAACATACGTTTACTATCGCCGTAAGGGATTCAACTACACCAAGTTCGAGACTTTTGCCAACGACCGCTGGCCGGCAAACATCATCCGTAGCAAGGGTATCTGCTACTTCAACGATGATGCTGATATGTCGTATATGTTCGACCAAGCCGGAACACAGAAGAAACTTGTGAAGGCGGGGCAGTGGATTTGCACCGCGCCCGAAGAGGAGCAGAAGCAGTTGCTGGCTCAAAGCGCCGAGCTGCGCCACGACTGGGACGAGGAGTATGGCGACAAGATGATTAAAATCGTCTTTATTGGCCAAAATCTTGACCGCGAAGCACTTAAAGCCGAGCTGGATAAGATTTAAGAAGACTGAAAAAGATAGACAGATACGGTCGGTTGCGAGTTTGCAGCCGGCCTTTTTTGTTTGTCGGTGTAGGCGTTTACTTCTTAAACAGCGCCTTGAATTCGTGTGGTATTTCCGATGTGAATTCCATCACTTCTTTGGTCATCGGGTGGGTGAACTCAATCTGTTGAGCGTGAAGGCACAAGCGTCCGCAAGGGTCAGTGACAGCGCCATACTTGCCGTCACCGGCCACTGGATGCCCGATGTGGCTCATGTGGATGCGGATTTGGTTCTTGCGCCCGGTTTCCAATTCGAGCGCGAGCATCGAAAATTGGCCATTGGTTTTCAGCACTTTATAGTGGGTGATGGCTCGTTTGCCCTTGCCTTCTTTGGTCACGTGCATCACCATAGTATATTTATTCTCGTCAATCCAAGTGTCGATAGTACCTTCGGGTTCATCGGGGCAGCCTTCGACAATGGCAATGTAGCGCCGGCTCTGAACGCTCTCGTTCCACGTTGTGCGCAGGCGGAACTGCACTTCTTCGCTTTTCGCGAAAATCAGTATTCCCGATGTGTCGCGGTCGATGCGGTGGACGATGAAAATGCACTCGCCTTCGCCCTTAAAGCGCATATAGGCGTCGAGATAGTTCTGCACCGTCTGGTAGCGTTCGCTCTCGTTGCCCACGGTGAGCAGCCCCGTATCTTTCTTCACCACAATCAGCCACTTGTCTTCCCAAATGATTCTCAATCCTTTAGGCATCGGAAACACCGGGTCGGGCCTTTTGCCGATGAAGAGCGTCTGCCCGGCTTTGAGTTTGTCCGACAGTTGGCGCAGAACAATACCATCGGCCGTAATGGCGCCTTTTTGCAGCAGTTGCCGAATCGACGTTCGGCTCTTGCCCTGCATAATGCGCCCAAGGAACTCTTCAACCGTCTGGTCTGCCTTGACGGGATAGGAGTTACCCTTCGGTTCCTGCTTCCGTGGTTTGTCGTTCATTCTCATAGCCGATAGAAAATAAAAGCCAACCACCTGACAATGATTGACTTATTTGTACCCCCGCTGAGAATCGAACTCAAATTTAAAGTTTAGGAAACTTCCGTTCTATCCGTTGAACTACAGGGGCAGAACGGGCGCAAAAGTAGCCAATCAATTTGAATTTGAAAACCTTGCCGAAGAAAAGTGTCATTGCTTTTGATTAATAATTTTATTCTGCATTTGTAAATGTTATTGCAACGCGATTTCGCTGCAATTTGAATTTTTTTTCTCAAAAAAATGTCTTTCAATGCATCCGATTCCTATTATTTAGGAGTTGTGGTTTGTATCTTTGCGTCAATTTAAAACTGAAACAATATGGCAAAATCGAATAATGCGCATTTGTTCCGCTGCTACGCGTGGCTGGTCAACACCATTGACGATTTCAACCCCACAAGGGACGAGATTAATAGGCGCTGGGCCAACAATCGGGAACTCAACGACGACAAGGAAGACAAAATTGTTGAGAGCAGATTCCACCGCTGGCGAAGGGAGGCTGAGGAAATTTTCGGACTCGAAATAGAGTGCGTCAACGGCCGCTATTGCATTCATAAACCCGACGACAGTCGTCAGTACAAACTCTGCCGACAAATGCTTAACGCCTTTGCTGTCAACGATATAATAAAAGGAAACAAGGCTCTTGACAAGCAGATTCTGCTCGAAGACGTGCCGTCGGGTCAGACGCACCTGACCACCATTCTGTCGGCAATGCGCAACCACCACACACTCAGAATGATACACCAAAGTTTTTGGCGCAACGAACCCACCTACCCAACGGTGGAGCCATATAGCCTGAAAATGTTCCGCCAACGGTGGTATCTGCTTGCCAAAGTGCTCGACAACAGCAAAAAGGACGATATAGGCAAACTTCGCACTTATGGGCTCGACCGCATTGTCAGCGCGGTTGAAACCGACGACAGTTACGCTATGCCCGACAATTTTGAAGCTAATAATATTTTTGCTAATCTTATGGGTATCAGCGGAATAGGTAACAAAATCGAGAAAGTGAAAATTGTGGTTGAAGAAGAACAGGCCAAATATCTGCGCACATTACCGCTGCACCACTCGCAAAAAGAAGTATGGACTGGCGATTGGGAATCGGAATTTGAGTACAAACTGATTGTAAACGAAGAGTTTATGCGCGAATTGCGCGCCTACGGGCCCAGCCTTGAAGTGCTAGAACCCGAATGGCTGCGCGAAGAATTCCGCAAAGAGGCCGAACGCACGTTGCGAGCCTACAAAAAGACAAAAGGCAAAAATTGACCTTTATTATACTCTGATAATCAATCAACAAGCGTTTTTCGGACTGATAAACCTTAAACTATGAAAGATTTTGCAGCAATCGATTTTGAGACAGCAAACGGCTCACCTTCAAGTGTTTGCAGTGTTGGCGTGGTTGTGGTGCGCGGCGGCGAGATTGTCGATTCGTTCTACTCGCTCATTCGGCCCGAGCCCAACTACTACGCGTGGTTCTGCCAGCAGGTGCACGGTTTGAGCCACGAAGACACCGACTCGGCGCCGCTCTTTCCCGACGTTTGGGCGCAGATTGAGCCGAAAATTCAGGGCCTGCCGCTTGTGGCGCACAACAAGTCGTTCGACGAGCGCTGCCTGAAAGCCGTGTTCCAAACCTACTGTATGGATTATCCTGACTATCAGTTCTTCTGCACCTGTGTGGCTGCGCGTCGGCATTTTGGCAAAGATTTGCCCGACCACCAGTTGCACACCGTGTCGGCCGCCTGCGGCTACATTCTCGAAAACCACCACCACGCCCTTGCCGACGCCGAGGCTTGCGCGGCGATTGCGAAGGTGATTTTGTGAGATGTAATTTGGTATTGGTAATTTGGAAACCAAAAAACGATTGAAAATTCGCAGTACCACTTCATATTTTCATTGAAAATTCGCAGTAGAGTTGCGGATTTTCAAGGTTTTTAAGCAGCGCCCGAAAAACTCGTCCGCGCTGTTTTTTTATGTCCGCCGCTCTCATTATTTGGGAGTGTGGGCGTGTATTATTGTGTCCAGTTTTTAAAATATAATGATATGAAAACAAACATTTCTATTAGGAATGAGCAGAATGCTCAACAAGTATTGGTTATTGGTGTCGGTGGCTTCGGATGCAAGGTGGCTGCCCTTATGCAAAATAACGAACTTGCAGAAGTTACCACTGTTGCGTGCGACACCGACCAACGTGATTTGGAATCGGTCGAAGTGTCAAACCGCCTGTTACTCGACAGCGAACAGCCTGGTCTGTTTGCACAAAGAGTCGATAAAAGCCTTGACTATCATAATGGCGACACCGCTTGCGGTCAGGATTATCTCGAATTTGCTGTCCAGCCATTCAGCCAACTAATGACTGACGATGTAAAATCTGTGATTGTTGTGGCAGGAATGGGTGGCAACTGCGGTACCAATGCCGCTATCGCGGTGGCGCAAGATGCCAAAGCAGCGGGCAAAGCGGTTTTTGCGGTTGTGTCAGTGCCGTTCCGCTTCGAGGGCTCGCTGCGTATGAAAAAAGCCCAAGAAGGCATTGCCAAACTTGTGCCGAACGTTGGCGAACTGCGCCTACTGAATCCGCACAATATTATCAATGGCAACACCAATGCTGCTCTGGCCTTCACTCTGTCCGAGCAGTTTATGTGCAATGCGGTGGAAGCTATTTTTGCGTGACTTTTAGAAAAAGTGTGTGGTAATAGTGATTGGAATAACGCATATTTGTAGACACTAACTGAATACCAAGAAAATATGGGAAAACCAATTTATGAGCAGCTTGATGAACTCTACAAGGCAGAGTGGGCAAAGATTTCAAAGGACATTGAGCCTTACAAAGACATTGTGTCGATTCCATTTTTACCAACAACCCAAAAGGCTGGCGGCAGTGGAGATGAGTCGTGGTGGACAAAAGCCAAACTCCGAGTGATGATTTTCGGTCGCGAAACAGGTGAAAACTACAACACTCCACTCTCGCAAGTAGAAGGTGACCTATTTGCAGAGGCTGGCGAAGTGTACGCCCAATGGAATAGCGGAGTTTTGGAACAAAACATAGAGTATGGTTTCTTTGGCGCCTTCAACTACTTTTCCAAAAAACTACCGCAAGCGGCTGTTATGTGGAACAATCTTGACCTCGTGGCAATGAAAAAAAAAGATGGCAGCTTGAATAAGGAGAACCAGGCAGCCTACGAAATTCAAGCCAAGTTTTCTTCTGCCGTATTACCAAAGATGCTGGAGTATTTAAAGCCTCATATTGTCATATTCCTGACAGCCGATGGCAGTGACGATGAAATCAAAAATCGTGATGCCATAATTATGCGCAATTTCGGAGTGACCGCCAAGCAATTTGAAGCCGTTGACGATGGCATTCCAGTAACAAAGTTGATGTGGATTAATGGATTTGACAAATTCGGCACACTTGCATATCGCGCAAAGCACCCTTGTAATGGCCTTGCTAATGACGTAAAAGATGCTATCATAGCCGACATTAAAGAAAACTTCAAATAGCAATTACTAAACGCATATCAGACCCGTAGGGTCGGTAGATTGGTAGAAACGTGTATAACCACGAGAACCAGCGTGCCGTAGGTACGCGACATAAAACAACGGTCGCGTACCTACGGCACGCCATTTTTGGCAAATTCATATTCTACCAATCTTGCGCACCTACGGCGCGCGCTTCGGCGACAAACGAAGGTCGGTTTTCGAGGTTGCTAATGGCGTTTATACATATATGCTGTTGAAAACGCACAAAAAAAAACTCTTTCCACATTTTTTTGAAATTCCCCACGGCAGCTCCCATTATTTGGGAGTGGCGCACCCTAAATTTGTACTCATAATTATTTGTCGAACCTTTAAAAAGCAAAGATTATGAGCAAATTATCAGAAATGATGAAAGAACGGCCAAAAACCGTTAGGATTATCGGTGTTGGCGGCGCGGGCATTAATGTTGCAAAATTTTGGCGCAATGATGGCGGCGAGCGAGCCGATAAGTTTATGGCAGTTTGCGATTGGGATGCCAAAGCGCTTGAACAGTCTGGTGTGTCGGCGACTTTAAAGTTAGGCGAATGCAAGGTTTGGCCTGGCATTAATAGCGGTGCCGAAGCCATTGAAAAAAGCATTGACGATGCTCGCGAATTGGTGAACGCCAATCGAGTATTTATTGTGGCTGGCTTGGGTGGCAATTTTGGTACCGAGGCCGCCCCTGCTCTTGCCCGCGAGGCCAAGGCTGCGGGGGCTACCACCTTCGGCATTGCTTCGCTGCCTTTCCACTGCGAGGGAACAGTACGTGTAAGGCGAGCAACGGATGGGCTGCGCGATTTGGCTGCCAACACCGATGGTATGTTCATTTTAAACAACGAGTCGATGACGCGGCATTTCGGCGATTTGCTGGTGCCCGACGCTATGGCACGAATCGACAGCATTATGAGCGATTCAATCGATATCTTAACTTCTACGTGTATGCGGGACGAACCGCGCTGGAAAAACCTTGATACCAAAGTGGTTGGCATTGGCAGTGTTGGTGCCGAATTGATTGATTATCTGCTAAAAAGGAAATACCGCAAAAAGTTGCTGGCCACATTCAAACCGACCAATATCAACACCGCGGAATCGGGTAATATTGAGCCACTGCAAATTGTTTTGGGCGATGGCAAAACACCTGATTTAGATGGCATTATGCAATATTTCGGCAGTCAGGATACGCCCGTGTGTGTGGTGGCCGATTTGGGTGAAGAACCCGAGGCCAAAAGCGCGCCGTTTGTGGCACGGGTTGCAAGGCAGATGGGAGCCACTGTTTTCGGCCTGGTCATACTGCCAAAGGTTTCGGATGGAGCCGCCAAATGTGCCAAAGCCATTGAAACCCTTCAAAATCTGGCCGCTAATGCCGAAATTGTTTACGCCTACCGAAGCGACATTTATTCGGGAATTAGCATTGGGATGATGGCTTATATGGTTGAAGATATTAATTACGCAGTCGACCGCCTGATTAAAGAAGCAAGGCAAAACGAATCAGAATTTCAGAATGAAAACGGAGATGCCGATAGCCGTAAAGTGGAGGCAAACTAATACTAAACGTTTATGTATCAGTTAAATTTCCCGAACGGAAACGTTCAAACCTACAATTCACAAGGTGAGTTGATGACAGCGGCACGACTTTTAGGTGGCGAAGCAAAACTAATCAGCGGCAAGACTTATGCCTTCGTGCCGAAGAAGTAAGTCGCAAAAGGCAGGGCGCTCTTGGGCGCTTTGCCTTTACTTAAAAATTGTATATTGCGATACAAAAACCAATAGTTATGGGAGAAAATAAAATTGAATTAAAATCAGTTAGCGAACTGAATGGCAATAGTTTTATGGTTCCAGATTACCAGCGTGGGTATAAGTGGAGGAAAAAAGATGTCGAATACCTTATTGAAGATATTGCTGAAATAGCACTAGATGACAATAGCGATTATTGCCTTCAGCCAATAGTTGTTGCTAAAGATAACGACAAGTATGTTTTGGTTGACGGTCAGCAACGTCTAACAACTATATGGCTAATTATTAATTGGGCAAAGCATTATGGTTTGGGAATAGAGTGGAATTTCAGTATCGAATATGAAACACGAAACACAAGCAATGCATTCTTGAGAAAAATACAAGAAAAAGGTGCTGCCAAAGATGAAGGAACTTGTGATACGCATTATTTTTCGCAAGCACTTGAAGCAATAAATGGTAGAAAAGACAAACTTGAGTTGTTTTTCAAAAATCTAAAAAAGAACGTCAAAATCATTTGGTACGAAATTGACCCCAAAGAAGGCCCCGCTCATTTTGAACGATTGAACAGTGCCAAAATCAGTTTGACAAATGCGGAACTTGTTAAGGCATTCATTTTGACGAAAACCAAACCACAAAAACAAACGAGAATGGCTTGTGAGTGGGACGAAATGGAATATAAACTTCAAGAAAAAAGTTTCTTTTCGTTCATAACAACAAAGCACAGCATATACAATAAAGAGTCTAATCGCATAGAATTACTTTTAGACCTATATGTGGGTACGACTAAAGAAGATAAAGAAAAGGACGAACACCATACGTTCAATAAAATTTCTAACAAAGTTGACAAAGGCGGGGAATCAGTAGAAAGCATTTGGCAAGAGATTCAGAACATATATAACCGTTTGTTGTGTTGGTATAATGACAATTTCCTTTACAATCTAATAGGCTTCCTTGTAGAAAAAAAAGGAAATGAAAAAAACGGGGATAAAGAGCTTGCTGAAATATGGAATGGTTGCAAAGACAAATCCACAATAGAAATCAAGGAATTAGTTCGTAAACGTGTTGTTGATAATATGCCAACAGAAGATGTCATTAGAACTATGGTATACAAAGACGGTAGAACTAAAAATGTATTGCTTTTATTCAACATTTTATCGCTGATGTCAATTGATGAGAAAAAAGATTACAAATACACTTTCAATGATAAATTTCATTTCGACCTGTACAAAGATGAAGATTGGGACAAAGAACACGTTCATGCAACTGCTTCAGAATCGTTGCAGAGTAAGGTCGAATGGGTTAAGTGGTTGAAAGATTTGGATGAAAAATTAGTTGAAGATAAACTTGTTGAAAACAAAGACGAAAACAAAGACAAATACCTCAAATGGATTAGGAAGGCAAAAGAGGTTGAAGACTCTGATTATACAATCATAAAAGAAGACAAAAACGAAACATTCAAGCCTCTTTCCAAAGAGATATTTGACAATATGTTCAAGGACATTGTTTTTGCATTAGAAGGAGAAGATGAAAAAAAAGACTTCAATCAGAATAGTATTGGCAACCTTGTTTTGCTCAATGCAAACATAAATCGTTCAGGAGAATACAAAGTAGCCCCATTCTCGACAAAACGCCGTATCATTATGGAAAGAGTGAAAAAAGGACAGTTTGTGCCTCTCGGAACTCAAAATGTCTTTATGAAAGCCTATACGCAAATCCCTGGGCATTTCTACAAGTGGGAAAAAGATGATGCATACGATGGGTATCTATCTGATAGGGATAGCTATATAAAAGCAATAATTGAAACAATAAACCGCATTAAGTAAAAAGATATGGAAAACAACATAAAAAGTAACACAACATTTTGGACTGAAATAAATAATTACAAAATTCAAGTTCCATATTATCAGCGCGATTATGCTCAAGGTCGAACTGATGGCGGAAGAATTGATAATATTCGCGAAGTGTTTGTAGAAGAGTTGTATCAAGCCATAAGAGGAGAAAAAAAATGTCACCTTGGCTTGGTTTTTGGCTCATACGACATAGACAACTCAACATTTATCGCTGTTGATGGACAACAGCGATTGACTACAGTTTTCTTGTTGTATTGGTATGTGGCCTGGAGAGAGAATAAGTTGGATGATTATCATAATCTTTCGACGAATTTCAGTTGGGACACACGTAGTTATTCTTCTCAATTTGTTGAATTGCTTTTTAAAATTAAACGGAAAGGGAAAGTGGTTGATGATATTAAAGCAAATTGTAATTATTTTTCCATTTGGGAAAATGACCCAACTGTAAAGGGAATGCTAACAATGCTGGAAGAAATTGAAAAACAATATCCAAAAGACGAATGTGGCTTATGCCAAAAGCTATTTTCAGATGACAGTAGCATTAAATATGACATTTTGAAGTTAGAAAAGAACTCTGATGGTAAAACCTATTTGAAAATGAATTCACGAGGTCGCTCACTTACAACATTTGAGTTGTTTAAATCGAAATTCATTGACGAATGCAAACCGATTGACGAATACAAACCGTCAATTGCAAATAAATTCGATGATAATTGGTTGACTTTTATGCTTGAAATGTCGAAAGATGATAACAGAAAATTTGCAGACCCAGACATATCATATATGAATTTCATTAACGAATACACGTATATGATATTGAGTTTACATAGTAATGACGATTCCGACAAAGAATACAAACACTTCATTGATGCAAAAATGAAGGACAATTTAACGGACGTCCCATTTATTAGTTTTGAAAAATACAAACCTGCATTTGAGAATATAAATAGTTTTGAGAAATTCTTTGATTGGATTTGCCCTAATTACGAGACAATAAAAAGCATTGATGAAGAATTGAGATTCCCTGACTCTAAATTTTTTGCAGACGAAATCATTAAAAGTTCTAATCCCCATTTTTCCCATAGGACAAAGTTGTTCTCACTATATAAGTATGCGGAATTGACAGAATATGCTCCTATTGACAAAGAACTATATAAAAGATGGAACAGAGTTTTTCGAAATCTTGTTGCAAACAGTGAAATAGATGGCAATAATTTTGGCAAAATATGTAAAACTATTAATCAGGTAGCAAATGCCGATATTTATTTGGACTTGGCTAATGAAGGGAAATTAAACACTTTTGACAAAGGTCAAATAGAAGAAGAAATCGCCAAAGCCAAACAAATCCTTAACGGAGAACAACGCTCGGATGGAAAAACTTGGGAAGAAATAATTATCGAGGCCGAAAAATACGCTTTCTTCAAAGGTGCAATCAGATTCTTGTTTACGGATGGCGAAGGAAAAGTTACGGAAGATAGTTGGAAACTGTTCGATAACAAATGGGTAAATGCAAAGGAGTATTTTAACGGGGATGGAGTTTGCCAGAAGTATGTTGAAGGATGTGTTTTACTTCGCACGCTTATTAGCTATTTTTCAAAATGGGAAAATTTCACAGCACCTTTTTACGTGAATTCTAAAGAAAATTGGCGAGATTATATTTTGTTAAATAAAGATTTAAATGCCCAAGTTAATCGTTTGTTGAGCAACAATATAATGTGTGATTTTGAAAATTTCGAATCTGATATTGATGATGCCAGAATGCGTAAAACGCAAGACCAATTGGTAAAAACTACCATACTTGACTATTTGAATGGTGAATGGTATTATTTGGAAAAAAATAATGTAAGATTACATATCTGGCACACGAATCATAGTAATGATATTTATTTGGGAGATAATGTGCACGAGAACGAAATACTTGTTTCATTAATAGATGAAAATCGTATTGGTTGTGGGCAGAGAATTAAAAACACCACTTTTTTTAGAGGAGAAAACATTAAATTCCAATATAATCAGCACTGTTTCATATACTACTCAAACAACACTGTATGTCTAATGAACGATAATTGGGAAGGGAAAAAACTAAAAAATTCACAAGAACCTGATACACCTGAAAACAATTATTATTTTCCTGTCGATAAGGAAGAAAACAAAGATACTTTTTTGACTAAACTCAATGGGCTTATCGAAGAAGCAAATGTGTTTTGCGCCAATTGTCAAACCAAACAATGTGAAAAATCAGAATAACCTTCCATAGCCTTCACCTTCAAAAACAGCGCCGCCGAGAAAACTCGTCCGCGCTGTTTTTTTATGTCCGCCGCTCTCATTATTCGAGAGTGGCGCGTCCTATTATTGCGTGCAGAAATCCCTTAAGGATGGCTTAATCTTCCCTTAAGGATAAAAACAAAAAACGCGTATGAAAAAGAGCAACAAAACCGACGGCAATTGGAGCCACAGGCACGACTATCCGATTGATGAAATTTGGAACACAAACAACGCCTTGGCGCGGCTGATAGAGCCACGTTTGCGGGCGTTCTTGGCGTTGGACAAGCACGGTTTCCCTGTCGGGTTCGCCGATATGCGCGAATGGAACAACGCCATTCGGCAGATGGCCGATGCCTTTGGGCTGATGAGCACCACGCGCACGCTCACAAGCGAGGAGGAAACCGCCGTAAAAACTGGGCTCAACCTTTTCTGCAAACATTATTGCGATTTATGGGATTAACAACAACTTATTTTTCAGACAATGAACACATTAAACCCCAAACAACACACCCCCCAAGCAAACCAAACCGCCACTATCGTCAAAAACCGTATGCGCGAGTTTGGGCTTGATTACCAACTCGAAGAACGGCTGCTGGATGTGAGACTGCGGCACGGTCGGAAGTTGGTTGTCACCTTGCCTGCCGACAATCCCGCCCTGGTGCAGAAGTGGCTCGGCCGCATACCGCAGAGCGTTTCAGCCATAAACAGCGTGCCGAGCAGGTATCGGGTTGAGAGCCGCCACCGCGCCAACACAACCGTCACCCGAAAGGAGGATGCGGAGCGATTCTCATTCGTGATAAGCGTTGAGGAGTTAATCGTCAGCCTGCCCAAGGGCCGCGAGTTGGCGCTGAAGCAGTCGCTCACAATGGCACAATTCGAGCAGGCGATTGACGAAATTCCCCGCTACGAGGCCGCCATAAACAGCGTTCCGCACTATTTCCGAATTCGCCCCACGCTGCCTTGCGACAGGTGGGTGAATGACGTTGATGTGGTAAATACGCCCGACACAACCATTTTCTGACACTCTGATATTTTTTTTCGAAAAAATCCAAAACCTATGCCGCGATTTCGCGCAGGTTGCGGATTTCTTTGCATTCATAATTCGGTGCTATAAAATGAAAAAGTTTGATTATGAATGGTATAAACAAATTCCTTTTTGTTTCAGGCAATTTTGGTACTAACTACCATTATTTGGGAGTATGAGTCATTTTATTTGCAGTGTCAGTAAAAACAAACAGTATGGAACCAATCAGAATACGGAATCTGCATTTTTCGCCCGACCTGTTCAAGAACTATCTAACGGGTACTGTTCTCGACAGACTGCTGTGTTCGTATTCGGGTCTGCCAAAAGGCGTCAACTATATGATTATCGGCGACCCTGGCGTGGGAAAAACCACTATCATTCTGGATATGCTGGCCAACATTCAGTTGCGTAACCCTGACATTAGAATACTGTTTGTGAGCGCCGAGATGAACGAAATCGACCTGGCCGTGTATGTGCAGCGGTATCCGAAGTTCGCCGATATCGACATTCTTTTTATTGAGAGTAACGCCGACGATAATTCGCACAACTGGAGCGGCCTGACGGAAGTTATCGGGCGCGGGTGGGACATTGTGGCCATTGACTCGTTTCACGAGTTGCACGGCATTGTCAAGGAAGAGGAGAACATTTCAACGAAAAAGGCTGAAAGTATGCTGCTTGCGCTCATTAAGCAGCAGAACAAAGGAATGAACGCTCGGGGCGTGAACACCACGTTTCTCACCATTCAGCAGGTGACCAAAAGTGGTGCCTTTGTCGGCTCTAACCGTTTGAAACACAGCATAACGGCTATGATGGAACTGCGGCTCGACAACCCCAAGAACATTTACAGCGACCGTTACATTACTTTCTCGAAGCACCGCCGCGGCGATGTGGGCGTCAAACTCTACTATAGTCTTGGCACTCAAGGTGATGTGTTCTTCGATGAAGAGCGCTACGAGCAAGACCTTAACCTTCGGCATTTGCAAAGCGATGTGTCGGCGCAACTGCGCGACTTTGCCACACAATTCGACCAACTGTTTAACAACAATAAAAATTAATGCGTATGGATAACACAGATTATCAGATTCTTAAGAACAAGATTCTGCTTCAACCCACCGTTTATCGTGAGGTTGACAAAAATGAGATTGTGGCCGTCGATGAGACGCACTACCGCGTTGGGAACGCTGTGGTTGAGTTCTCGCCCGAGATGGCCGAAGATATGGACCGCTTTGTCGGCCTGAAAAACGGTCAGAGCAAGCTGGCGCAAGACTCGTACGGCGATAGTGGAGTTGCCAATCTGCGCAACTTCTTCTCGCAGGCGCGGCACAAACGCAACGAGAAGATTGTTTTAGTGGCCGATACCGAAACAAAGAGCATTACGGGCGTCCACCAAACACCCAAGCACCTTATTCCGCCCGAGGCGTTTTTCAACTTTGCCGAGATGTTTATGGACAAAAACCGCTACGAGCCCGATGCTATCGACTTCGGGCAGGGCAGCGAGATTTCAATCCGTATGCACTCGCTCGACCCGCAGATAATGTCATTTGCCAAAGGCGACGATTTCATTTCGGACGGTGTGTGGATGAACTGGACACCTGTAGAGATTGCTGTGGGCAACTATTACGAACGGCTTGTCTGCCGCAACGGAATGACGCAAGTGACGCAGAACCGCCAAATGCATATCGACTCGCTCGACGATGAGCCGAGAGTGAGGATGCTGCTTGGCAACAGCAACAGTTTCCTGCGGCAGAATCTTGCGCTGATGCTTAAAAATGCGCAACTGGCTATCGAAACGCAGGCGTCGGTGCGTGAATTAGGCTTGGGCGCAAAAATCTTGCAACACTCTGGCATTGAGCCCGAAATGGTGGCAAAATTGATTCCGTATAAAGAGAATGTGGAGAGATACGAAAAAGCGGGCTACCCAATCAATTCCGAAGGGCTGGCAATGGCCGTCAGCGATATGACCGTATGGGATGAGTTCAATGTCCTGACTGCCTTTGCGTCGCACAACAAGGTATGGCGCAACCACGACATTCGCCGCACAATGCTGATGACGCAGAGCGTTAATTTTCTCAATCGCAAACGCGATATCCGAAAGCAATACAACGTTTACGAGTCTGCGCTATGACAGCCCTTGTAACCGATACCGAACATTACACCAAAGTGCTCAACTTGGCCGCAATGGCCAAGCGCACACTTTGGTTGGGCACCGCCGACATCAAGGATTTGTACGTGTCACAAGGCGGTGTGCAGAAGCCGTTTTTGGGTACCCTTTCGGCGATGCTGGGCCGTGGCGTCGAGGTGCGGCTCATTCACGCCAAAGAACCTGGCGAGAATTTCCGCGCTGATTTCGACCGTTACCCGCGTCTTGCCAAAGGTCTCGAACGGATGTTGTGCCCGCGCGTGCATTTCAAAATCATTGTTATCGACCAAACGGTGTGCTACATAGGCAGCGCCAACCTGACTGGCGCAGGAATGGGTATGAAAGCGGCCACAAGGCGCAACTTCGAGGCAGGCATTCTCACCGATGACCCGAAAATTGTCGAAGCCGCCATTGAGGAGTTCGACAAGGTCTGGCGTGGCAGTGAGTGCCGTAAGTGCCAGCGCAAGCAGTATTGCGGCGACCCGATTAAATGATACTGCGACGCCTATGTTGCCGCCATTAACAGCGTGCCAAGTAATTTCCGAATCCGCCCCGCGCTGCCTTGCGACAGGTGGGTGAAAGAATCGTAATTTAAGGTACATTTGAACCTTGAAATTTCAGAAAATGAAAATCCTTCACCTTTCCGATACCCACGGGCTTCACAGTCAGATTGGCCGAATGCCCGATGCCGATGTGATTGTCCACAGCGGCGATTTCACCCATTTCGGAACGGAGGACGAGTGCCTGAAATTTCTCAATTGGTTCATTGAGCTGCCCTACAAGCACAAGATTTTCGTCTGCGGCAATCACGATTTGTGCCTTTACGATGCCGATAATATCGAGAACCTGCCAGCCAACGTCCACTTTCTGCAAGACCGCGGCGTAACCATTGACGGTGTGAGGTTCTACGGCACTGGCTATATGCACTATGCCGCCATTCCTGCTGATACCCAGGTGCTTGTCACGCACGAGCCGCCACTTGGCATTCTCGACCGAGAGGAGAGTCTCGGCATTGGCGAGTATGGCAGCAGCGAGATTCTGAAGCAAGTGTTTGAGTTGCCCGCACTGCGCCTGCACCTTTTCGGCCATTCGCACAACAACTACGGTCTTTGCCAGAAAAACGGGATTGTCTTTAGCAACACCGCGCTTATGGCATACGACATTAAAATTGAGCGCGAACCGCGGGTGGTGGAAATATAAGCAGGCGTCAGTCCCGCGTCACCGCCACTGTCCACAGCGGCAACCCGATTGAGTGAGAAATATCAAAATCTATCGAACCAAAAAATGATATATTTGCAACAGAACTAACAAAGTGGGAACTTATAACTTATTAACTTTCAACTTAAAACGATGGCACTTAATCAGTACGCAAAATATTTCTGGCTTATCAGGACAATCTATGAAGCTAAACGCATAACTCTCAAAGAGATACAGCAGCGCCATTTCGACCGCTTTCAGGACCAGCTGCCACGCCGCACCTTCTGCGACTGGAAAGATGCCGTTGAAGATATGCTCGATATCAACATTGAGTGCGCTACCAAAGGCGGGTACACATATTACCTTGATAGTGACATGGATGAGTTCCACCGCTGGCTGCTCGACGCAATGTCGGTGAACGACACGCTGCTCGACAACAAATCGCTCAGCGACCGCATTCTGCTTGAGGACATCCCATCGAGCCAGACGTTTTTGGCTGCCATTCTGCAGTCGATGAAGGAAGGCAGAGTGCTGGAAGTCACGCACAAAGGTTTCAGCAACGACGATGAGAAGACTTTTAATCTGAAACCCTATTGCGTGAAATTGTTCAAGCAGCGCTGGTATGTGGTTGGCAGAAACGATTACGGAAAAGGCGACGATAACATCCGCATCTACAGCCTTGACCGTATCATCAGCCTTAATCTGACAAATAAAAAATTCACCTATCCCAAAGATTTCGACCCCAAAGTTTATTTCCGCGGCAGTTTTGGCGTCATTCTAGGTTACGATTGCAAGATTGAGAACGTGCGGTTGAAGGTTGACGCCAGCCAGGCCAACTATCTGCGCTCGCTGCCGCTGCACCCGTCGCAGGAAGAGGTGGAGCGCCATGACGACTACAGCATCTTCACTCTGCGGTTGCGCCCGACGTTCGATTTCAAGCAGGAGCTGCTTCGCTGTGTTGATGCGCTCGAAGTGCTTGAGCCGCAATGGCTTCGCGACGATATGACCGAAAAGGTGCGGCGAATGTGGGCTAGATATAACAAATAGAAAATAGGAGAACAGGTAATTCCCATCATTCATCCCGATAGCTATCGGGACTTCAATCCTACACACAGGTAGTATAAATACCACCTTTTTTTAGGCATAAAATGGCTATCGCGTCTGCCTACTAACCCCTACTTTTGCAGCGTTAATAGGTGGGTATGGGCAAACTTTACGACCAATTGATGGAAGATGTGCGTTTTGTCGAGGGACTGAACGCCTGTATGAACTGCGGAATGTGCACGGGCGTGTGCCCTGCCGCCGAGTTCTACGACTACGACCCGCGCCGCATTGTGGACGAGGTGCAGAAGAAAAACGAGGCCGTGATTGAGGCCCTTCTGAAATCGGAGACCATTTGGTACTGCGGGCAGTGTATGAGTTGCAAAACCCGCTGTCCGCGCGGAAACACGCCTGGATTCGTCATTCAGGCGCTGCGCAAACTGTCGGTCAAGCTGGGTTACTTCACCTGCTCGGAGAAGGGCCGTCAGCAGTTTGCAATCAAGCGCACCGTGGGGCAGAGCATTCTGGAGCGCGGCTACTGCGTCTATCCCGACATTGTCACACCCTGGATGCACCCCGAGCAAGGCCCCAACTGGGAGAGTATCTACAACAACACCGAGGAGTTTATGGCCAAGTTGGACATTCCGTACAAGAAAGAGGGTGCGGGCCCGCTGCGCAAAATCGACCAAAAAAACCTTGACGAACTCAAGCGAATCTTCGATGTGACGGGCGGAACCGAGATGTATGACTGCATTGAGAAATATTCGGCCGAGAAGGCCAAGGAGATGGGCGTCGATATTGAGAACGGCGACTATCTGAATATGGTTTTCAAAACAAATTCCGACTACGATGAGTGAACAATGCGTTGCAAAACAGAACTTGTGGGCTAAATATCAAAAAGATATAGCCGACGACCACTACTACTACTGTCGGAGTTGCATTCGGCAGACGTTTTTCCCCGCGTCGGAGCGCGCCTATCTCAACATTATGCGCGACAAGTTGGGCAAGGACCTTTTCGACGACCCCAACCACACCACCTGCACGGGCATTGCCTACCACTCTGACCTGGTGCCGCTTCAGACCACCGAAACCGTCGTTGCGCGCCATTTTGCGCTGATGACCGAGGCGGGATACGAGAATATGGCCATTTCGTGCGTCACGTCGTTCGGGCTCTACACCGAACTGCTGCATACCTGGGAGGAATATCCCGAAGAGGAGGCCCGCGTGCGCCAATACCTGTGGGACGCCACCCGCCGCGAGTTCAAAAAACCGAAAAACATTGCCCACACGTCGGACACCATTTATAAATTCCGCAACGAGATTGCCGCGCAAATGACACGCCCGCTGGTGAATGTGAAGACTGGCGAGCCGCTGAAGGTGGTTGACCACATTGGCTGCCACTATGCCAAGATGTTCCCCACCAAGGGCGTGGGCGGAGCCGAGTTTCCGCGCGTGCTCACGGGAATGGTTGAGGCGTGGGGCGGCGCCCCGATTGACTACCCCGAACGCCGCCACTGCTGCGGTTTCGGCTTCCGCAACTATCTGGTGATGGCCAACCGCGGCTACTCGGTGGCCAACTCGAAGAAGAAATTCGAGTCGATGGCGCCCTACAAGCCCGATTTCATTGTGGCCAACTGCCCTGGCTGCGCAATGTTTCTCGACCGCTGGCAATACACAATCCAACAGATGGAAGGCACCACCTACGGCGCTGACGGACAGGGCATTCCGTCGCTCACCTACGAGGAGATGGCGGGCCTTGTGCTGGGCTACGACCCGTGGGAACTCGGTCTGCAGATGCACCAAGTGCCCGTGGAGCCGCTGCTCGACAAGATGGGCATTCAATACACACCGCGCGACAAATGGACGGGCAAAAAACATTGATGATTATGCAACAGAAAAACATAGCGATAATTGGCGGCGGACCCGCTGGAATTGAGGCTGCGGCAAGCCTTGCGGGGCTCGGGCACCACGTGTGGCTAATCGAAAAAGAGAGTGAACTGGGCGGCCATTTGAGGCTGATGTACAATCTTTTCCCCGACAAGCGCCCCGCCGACGAGGTGCTGCAGGAAATGCTCTCGCACGTCAAAAATCAGAATATCGAAATTCTGACCAACACGCAAGTGGCTGATTGCAAGCAAATTGACAATCGCTTTGCGCTGAAAACCGACAGCGGACAGACGCTTGACGCCGACGCCGTGCTGATGGCCACAGGCTACCGCCTTTTCGACGCCGCGCGCAAGGAGGAGTACGGCTACGGAATCTATCCTGGCGTGATAAACAGTTTCGAACTCGAGGCGATGCTGAAAAACAACGCTCTCAAGAACGTGAAAGGCGAAGTGCCGCGGCGGGTGATTCTGCTGCACTGCATTGGCTCGCGCGACGAAAAGGTCGGAAATCACTATTGCTCAAAGGTTTGCTGCGTGACGGCCGTGAAACAGGCAATCGAAATCAAACGCCGCCACCCCGAAACCGAGGTCTTCTGCTTCTATATGGACATTCGAATGTTCGGGCCTTACTATGAGGAACTTTACCGCGAGGCGCAGGAGAAATGGAAAGTGACGTTTGTGCGCGGCAAGATTTCGGAGGCGGCCGCCAACCTTGACGGCGAGATTCAGATTAAAGCCGAAGACACTCTCATTGGCAAGCCCCTGCATATGCGCACCGACCTGCTTGTGCTGATGTGCGGAATGGAAGCCGACACCGACGAGCCCGTGGCCCGTGCGCTCGGCATTGAGCGCGGCGCAAACCGCTTCTTCCGCTCGGCCGACAACTACACGCGCTACAACAGCACCAACCTGCCTGGCGTGTTCACCGCTGGCGCCTGCACCGCCCCAATGAACATTATCGACACCATTGCCAACGCCCGCGCCGCGGCGATTTCGATTCACGAATATTTGGGAGGTAGGAATTAGGAATTGAAAATTGAAATTGTAGAGACGTAGCGCGCTACGTCTCTACTGGAAAAAGGAAAATTTAAAACCATACCAATTATGAACCAAACATTTAACTTGAAACGTTTTTTCCAATACGCCAGGTTTACTATGGTGAAGAACCGTTGGTATTACGGAATTTTGTTTGTGTTTTTCACGATTCCTGCAATTGTTCTTTCGTTTTGCGAAGTGGTGCCTGAAGTGGCGTCTTGTATGATTGGTTTTGTTTTTATTACCTTGAATTTTCTTCCTTCCATTGAATGGACAAGAAAAATCGGCCAGCGTATACAATGGACAGATGTTACTGCGTCGCGGACCGAAAAACTTGTATATGAATGTATTGTGCGTTTTTCAGGATTTATTGTTCCGATAGTAATTTGCAGTATTGGCTTTGCTTTTGGTTTGGGTTCACCCGACAAGTTCTTTTCCGATGTTGTTCCGATGGGTGGTGTGTCGCTTTTGCTTGCATTAGCAATGATATTTTTTCTGTTATGGAATCTTGATTTCCAAAGACAAGTGAATAAGGGACAACCTGTAGTGCGAACCAATATGTATCGGGCTATTAGTCAGGGATTTATTCTCGGAATGCAAATATATTTTTTCAAGTCGCTTTGCAGTTCAATTACCTTTCAGATTATTTGCTTTGCAATTGCGGCAATTGCATTTGTGTTTGCGGTTATTAAATACCCGAATCAACGAATCGAAAACACTGAACCAACAACAGAATAACCAAAATATCTAAACTTCTAAACTTTTAACTTCCAATGTGGGGCTTTAAGATAGCAAAATCGCAGAGTATCAACTACGACCGCAACGACAAGGAGATAATGCGGACGGTTCTGGAGAACGAGCCGTCGCTGCGCGTTTGTATGGCCTGCGGAGCCTGCACCGCCACCTGCTCGGCGGGCAATCTGCTGCCCACATTCAATATTCGCCGCCTGAACACACTGCTGCAGCGTGGCGAGTATACGCAACTGCGCAACGAACTCAACAACTGTATGCTCTGCGGCAAATGCACGCTCGTCTGCCCGCGCGGCGTCAATATCCGCAACATTGTTCTTAACACACGCGAAGCCTTGATGAAATATGAATCCGACACCATTTGACATATTCGTTCTGCCGTTCACCGTTGGAATGAGCCTGCTATTTGCCTATCTCATACTGAAATACGCAAGTTGGATTTGGTATTTCGACCGCGACGACAAACTGCGAATCCTGCGCGGGCTCTTCAGCCTGAAATCGCTCAAAGCCGCAAAAGAGATTTTCCTTGAGAGCCTTGTCCACCGCAAAATGTTCCTGGTAAACAGGCGGTTAGGCTATATGCACTTCAGCCTGGCCTTCGGCTGGTTTCTGCTGATTGTGATTGGAGCCTTCGAGGCGCACATTTATATGGGCGGCGCCGCGCCGTTCTATTTCCCCATTTTCTTCGTCTATTTCGTGCCCGACGACGAGTCGTTCTTCTTCGCCCGCGGCTTTGTGCAACTGATGGACGCGTCGCTGCTGCTCGTGCTTTCGGGCGTGGTGGTGGCCATTGTCAAGCGGTTCTACAAGCGCATTGTGGGGATGCGGAGCACAACCAATCTGCGCTTGCGCGATAAGATGGTGCTCTACTCGCTCTGGCTCATTTTCCCATTGAGGCTTTTGGCCGAAAGCGCCACCTGCGGCCTGCACGGCTCGGGCGGTTTCCTGACCTATCCCGTGGGCCAACTGATGGCCGCCACGCTTCCGCTCAAGGCGATGGAATACCCGCTCTGGTGGGCCTACTCAATCGACCTTTGTCTGTTCTTCATTGGACTGCCCTTCAGCCGATATATGCACATTCCAACCGAGATGGTGCTTATCTTCTTCCGCAACTGGGGCATACGCCTGAAGCCCGACAATCCGATACTCGAGGAGGTGATGGTGCTCTCGTGCCCGCGCTGCGGCGTTTGTATCGACCGCTGCCAACTCAACACCGCCGTGGGCAACCACGACACGCAGGCCGTCTATTTCCTTCAGCGAATCCGCAACCACGAGCAGCACTCGGCGCAGGCCAAAAACTGCCTGATGTGCGGCCGATGCGAGTCAGTCTGCCCTGTCGGGATAGATTTGAACGCAATCCGCCTGCGCCACCGTCAGAATTTCACGCCCGAAACCTTTGTGCCGCAATACAATAACGCCGATGCGCAAAAGGTTGATGTGGTGTTCTTTACAGGATGTATGGGCCACCTAGTTCCCAAAACCAAAGACGCAATGGTGAAGATTCTCAACGCTTCGGGCGACCGCTACTGGTTTATGGACGCCGACGGAGGCATTTGCTGCGGCCGTCCGATGAAACTGGCTGGGCAGACCGCCGCCGCCCAAAAACTGATGGCCAAAAACCGTCAGTCCATTATCGAGAGCGGGGCGCGCACGCTTGTAACGTCGTGCCCAATCTGCTACAAGGTTTTCCGCGAGGATTATAATCTCGAAGGTATTGAGATTCTGCACCATACCGAATACATTAAACGCTTGATTGACAGCGGAAAGATAAAAGTCGATAAGAAAAACCTTGCTGTCGCCTACCACGACCCGTGCGAACTTGGCCGCGGTGCTGGCGTTTACGAGCCGCCGCGCGATGTCTTGAGCAGCGTGGCCACTCTGCAAACCACCGCCAACGAACGCAAGAACTCGCTCTGCTGCGGCGGCAGCCTTGCCAACCTGACGCTGCCTTCGGCCGACAAAGCGCGCATTGCCGAACAAGCAATGTGCAGCCTGACTGCCAACCACCCCGACGTGGTGGCCACCGCCTGCCCGCTCTGCAAAAAAACTCTTGCCCGCACCCAAATGGCACCCGTTGAGGACGTGGCCGAACTGGTGGCGGAGGCGATGATTGATTGATAGCAGTTGACTGCGTTTTTTTGTAAAAAATTTCTTGTGAAAAAGCAGGAAGTTTTTTTATATTTGCCCGATTATCAATTAATCATGAGTTAATTAACAAAAATTTTATGAAAAACTTATTTGCAAAGGCATTGTTCGCCGTGGCATTAATTGTGGCCGCCGCAATGCAGACAACAGCACAAGAGAGTTTCGCCTATCAGGCAGTTATCCGCGACGGCGAAGGAAATCTTATCACAAACAGCGAGGTGGAGCTCAAGTTCAGCCTGCTCAATGGCGGTAAAACCCAGTACGCTGAAACACAGAAAGCCAAAGCCAACCAGTATGGCAACATCAGCGTCATGATTGGTGCGGGAGAGAAAACCGAAGGCGATTTTGCCAAAGTGCCTTGGAACACACTCGACATCACATTGAAGGTTGAGGTGAAGCCTGCCGGCAGCGATAAGTTCATTGAACTCGGCCAGACCAAAATAAATCCGGTGCCATACGCCATGTACGCACCCGCAGTTGGCAAGGCTGTGGGAGTGGGCAGCGCAGCCAAAGGCGCCGAGACGCTTTTCGAGGTTAACGACCGCGAAGGCCGCCCCGTGTTT
>JAFXQB010000008.1 GCA_017527435.1 Salinivirgaceae bacterium | reverse complement strand
TACCTTGCCGACGGCCGCAAACTGCTATCACTTGATAAAATCAAATCTAATGATAACATAGATAAAGATGGTGGCCTTGCATACATTGGTTCCTCTGTTTTCATAATTAATGAAGGCAAATACGACGGTTTTGAAAGCACCAGTTTCAGCGCGGGGCGCATTGTGCGCAACAGCAGCGGCACCTACGCCGTGCGATACCACATTACCGACCACCTTGGCTCGGTGCGTGCGGTGCTCAACCAGAGTATGACCGTTCTTGAGCAGAACGACTATTACCCCTTTGGCCTGCGCCACCCCAACGCCTCACTCAAAACCACAGCCAACCGCTACCGCTACAACGGCAAAGAGGAGATTGCCGCCGACGCCACCTCTGACTACGGCGCACGCCAGTACTCGGCAGAGTTCTGCCAATGGATGCAGGTGGACCCGCTGGCGGAGAAATACTACTCTTGGTCGCCTTATAACTTCTGTGTGGGAAATCCGCTGAGGTTTGTGGATTTGGATGGTAGAGAAACTCGTGTGGTTCAAAATGGAGACGGAACCTATACTGTTATTGGAGGAGTATTAAATGAAGACAGAAATATTTATATTTATACTCAAGATGAGGACGGAAACTATACAGTAAGAGGCAATTCAATTGGCATAACGTCATCAACAACTTCTTTTTACAATGCAGATGATGGGGGTGGCGCGTGGGCTATTGGTAGTATTATAAATCCGAATGACGAAAGCGGTGATGCTTTTTTAGGTGGAATTTTTGGAAATACACCAACAATGATTGACGATTATATGGCGAATGCCGGAAATAATGGTAAATATGATTTCAAAGTAACTAACGGAAATGATAGTCCAATTGCAGGAATTGACGTCTATCGAGGTATGCCTATTGGAAAAACAAGTAACGGGCAAACAATATATAGTTCGGCTCGGGATATAGGCAATATCGCAGCAGGTTACGTTGCTGGAGCAAACGGTATGTCCTGGAAAGCTTCAAGAATAGCATTTGATGCATATCAGTCAAAAGTAAAAGGTCGTCCAAGTATAGAAAGTATTTCTACTCGAAATGCAGAAATGTACGGTTGGCGAATAGGTAGTAATATAACGAATAATACACCTACGCAAAAAGCGAACAATTTGTTAAAAAGTCTATGGAGTTGGATTGCAAAATAGAACAAATATTATGAAGATTTTAAAAATCATTTTACTTTTTCCTCCGATAGCAATAACCGTCTTTATTGTATATCTTTATATTTCTGCACATTCTGAGGAAGAAAAAACATATTATTTCCCGCAGGTAGAAACATATATGAAAGTGTATAAGCCGGTATTCAATTGCTATGGATATGCTATTTTCAGCAAAGACAGCATCTTTTCCTACTCTGAGAATAGTGATTTCATTCGCATATACAAATCAGAAACCAGCCAAGTTAATCTGATTTTCAACCCTTTGGATAGTAAGAAAATTTATGTTGAGGATAGATGGAATAACACAAAAATCAATCAAGTTAATTTTGATATAAAGAGAATCAATAGAGAAGATACAACTTTTTTTGAGCAAGAATATATTTCGGGACTTAAGATTCAAATACCCAAACCTCAATATTTTGAAGTTTTCATTGAAGGTTATTTGCAATCTGTGTTTTATGTTGATTACAAAATCAGTGAAAGCCCAATAAGAGCAATACCATTAAAAATTATCCGAACAAAAGAATAAAAACTGCTTAAACTTGCCTCACAAACAATGGTTTTGAAGAAACTAATATGGTTTTCTCTGTGTTTATTGCTGTTTTTGACCTGTTACGGCTCATCCTTTGCCGTGCAGTACCACATAACCGACCACCTCGGCTCGGTGCGCGCGGTGCTAAACCAGAATATGACTGTTCTTGAGCCCATGGTTCGACGAAAATGAAAATGTTTGGTGTGCCATAACAAAAAATTCTACATTTGCAGTCCTAAAAAACAGACACATATAAATAATAAATAGAATTATGGCACAGCAAGAAGACGTTTTCAAGAAAATTGTTGCACACTGCAAGGAGTACGGATTTGTGTTCCCAAGCAGCGAAATCTACGACGGACTTGGAGCCGTTTACGACTACGGTCAGAACGGCATTGAACTGAAAAACAACATCAAACGCTATTGGTGGGATGCAATGGTGAAGCTCAACGAGAACATTGTGGGCATTGATTCATCAATCTTTATGCACCCGACCATTTGGAAGGCTTCCGGTCACGTCGACGCCTTCAACGACCCGCTCATCGACAACAAAGACAGCAAGAAACGCTACCGCGCCGACGTGCTGATTGAGGAGCAGATTGCCAAATACGACGAGAAAATTGAAAAAGAGGTGGCCAAAGCCGCCAAAAAATTCGGTGATGCCTTCGACAAGGAGAAATTCCTTGCCACCAGCGTTCACTGCCAGGAGCATCAGGCCAAACGCGACGCTCTGCACGCACGCTACGCCAAAGCAATGAACGACAATAACTTGGAGGAACTTCGCCAGATAATCATTGACGAGGAGATTGCCTGCCCCATCAGCGGCACCAAAAACTGGACCGATGTGCGCCAGTTCAACCTGATGTTCTCGACCGAGATGGGCTCAACCGCCGACGGCTCAATGAAGATTTTCCTGCGCCCCGAAACGGCTCAAGGCATTTTTGTCAACTTCCTGAATGTGCAGAAGACCGGCCGTATGAAGATACCATTTGGTATTGCACAGATTGGCAAGGCTTTCCGTAACGAGATTGTGGCCCGTCAGTTCATCTTCCGCATGCGCGAGTTCGAGCAGATGGAGATGCAGTTCTTTGTTCGTCCGGGCGAGGAGCTCAAGTGGTTCGAGCACTGGAAGAAAGTGCGCCTGAACTGGCACAAGGCTCTGGGTATGGGCGACGAGAACTACCGCTACCACGACCACGACAAGCTGGCTCACTACGCCAACGCCGCAACTGACATCGAGTTCCGTATGCCGTTCGGATTCAAGGAGGTTGAGGGCATCCACTCACGCACCAATTTCGACCTTTCGCAGCACCAGAAATATTCGGGCAAGAAAATCCAGTATTTCGACCCCGAGCTCAACGAGAACTATGTTCCGTACGTCATCGAGACATCAATCGGCGTCGACCGTATGTTCTTGAGCATCATGTGCGGAGCCTACACCGAGGAGGTTGTTGGCGAGAACGACACCCGCGTGGTTCTGAAGCTGCCCGCAGTGCTGGCGCCCGTCAAGGCTGCCATTATGCCGCTTGTGAAGAAGGATGGCCTGCCGGAGAAAGCTCGCGAGATTATCAACACCCTGAAGTACGACTTCAACGTTCAGTACGACGAGAAAGACTCTATCGGCAAGCGTTACCGCCGTCAGGATGCCATCGGCACACCGTTCTGCATCACTGTCGACCATCAGACACTTGAGGACGGCACTGTGACCATCCGCGAGCGCGACACAATGGAGCAGGAGCGCGTTCCTGCAGCTGATTTGTACAACATTATCAGCCGGAAGACATCGTTCTCTGAGTTGTTCAAGAAATTGTAGTAACACAAAAAAACGGCACTTGTCAAATAAAAATGGCGCAGTGCCGTTTTTTTAATAAATTTACATCCTAACTAAATCGAACTATGCTTATGAAAAAATTTGCACTGATTGCATTGATGCTTATTGGCGGAATCCAGTTCGCACAAGCTCAGACAATGCCATTTGAAATTCCCAAGGGCTACCGCTGGCAGCACCGCATCAAAGGTCCCGAATACAAGCACAGCGAGGTGCTTGAGCTGGCAGTCGATGAATATGGAAACTACCTTGTAGCAACGTTCCGTGGTGAGAAATCTTCGTTTGTCTATCTCTACGTCTATAATCTTTACACTTGGGACGAAAAATACAAAGTGAAACTCAACGACAACCGTTGCGAGCTTTACAACAGCTACTTCGATGAGGAAGGCGAGTACTTCTACATCAACACTGACGTGTTCCGCAACAAGTTCAAGAAAATCAATCTTGCAACAAACGAGATTGAGGAAGTTCCGTGCTCGGCAACACCCAAAGGGTGCCGTAAGCTCGAGCAGCAATATTACCGTGTAGACGCCTACACCATTGGCGACAACTATTTTATCTTCCGCGACGACAAGCACTTGAATTACATAAAGATATATGTAAAGAACGAACTTTATATTCCGAAAGATCAGGAAGTGAAAGTTGACCCCGCTCTGGGAGGTTTGATTATGCTTACGCCGCAGGACATCCGCGACCTTGTGGCCGGGCAGGAGATTACGAAGGGAGACATTCCCATCTTCTATGACCCCAAATCGATTGATGCTGACGGAAATGTCATTCCCTATGTGCAAGACGAATTTTCGGCATATAAAATGCGACTTACGCCAAACGATATAGAAAAACTGAAAAAAAAGATTAGTTTTGTATACGATAAATTGGTTGTAAAACTTGATTTGGAAGCACTCGAAGCAGAGCAGAAAAATCAATAAACTGGTGAAAATGAAAAAGTTTTACATAATATGTGCGATGTTGCTGTTGGGCGTTTGCAGCAGTTATGCCCAATGCGACCAGGCGTTTATCGACAAATGTTCGTCGGCCAATGGTGCGGCGGTAAAGTATGTAAAACATTTCCGCATCCGGTTCACCGAAGCCATGAAAGGCAAAAATGTGTCGGAAGGCAAATTTTCGATAATGTTGAGCAAGGGAACCCATTATCGGTTCTACACTTGTAACGATGAGTCGAAGCCAGGGCACACAGTTGTTGAGATGTCGAGTGACACGCAGGGCCGTTGCGGTGGCAACATCAACCCGACAACAGGTGCTGAATATTCGGCATTTGACTATATGTGTCAAAAAACAGGCCCATACTACTTGAAAATGTACTTCAAGGATGGAAAAGAGGGTTGCGGTGTGTGCGTGATGACGCTGGTTACAGACTAAACAATTAGATTTTTCATAGCGAGAAGGGGCGGCGAAAACCGCCCCTTCTGTTGTTTAATGATGGTTTGAAACGCCATTTTTCGTGCCAAATATTTTTAAAAAAATTAAAGTTCAACCACTTAATATTTTTACTACCTTTGTGGCCTAAAACTGCACATAATATTTTGGGATGGAAAAGAAAAAGGTGTTGTTCGTTTCGCAGGAGATAACCCCCTATTTACCAGAGACTGAGATATCGAAAATCAGTCGTGAACTACCACAAGGAATACAGGAGAGAGGAAAGGAAATCAGAACGTTTATGCCGCGCTACGGCTGCGTTAATGAGCGTCGTAACCAGTTGCACGAGGTTATCAGGCTCACAGGCATGAATCTTATAATTGATGATACCGACCATCCGTTGATTATTAAGGTGGCATCTATCCAATCTGCCCGAATGCAGGTTTATTTTATCGATAACGAAGATTACTTTCAGCGCAAAGCAACTTTGAAAAGCACTGAAGGTCAATTCTTTGAAGATAATGACGAACGCGCCATGTTCTTTGCCCGCGGTGTGCTCGAGACTGTGCAGAAGTTGCGCTGGTCGCCCGATATCATCCATTGTCACGGCTGGTTCACTTCGTTTGTGCCAATCTACGTGAAACGCACTTTCCGCGATAACCCGCTGTTCAGCAATTCGAAGGTCATTATGTCGTTGTACGACAATGAGTTCGATGCCCCACTGAACCCGCAGTTGAAGAATAAACTGATATACGACTCAATTTCGGAAAAGGATGTCGAGCGGCTTACCAACCCCACATACGAGAATCTATCGAAGTTTGCCATCGATTTTTCGGATGGTGTTATTTTCGGAAGTCAGAAGATTAATGATGAGGTTGCCAATTACGCCAAATCAACCGGAAAGCCGGTGCTCGACTATCAGTCGCCCGAAACCTATATGGACGCCTTCAACGAGTTTTACGAGAAATTCTAGGGACAGGCTTACAAGCTGTTATTCAGCAGATTGCACTTTTTGAGTTTTTCCATCAGGCTGACAGGAATCATTGCATTCTCAATGGCAGCCAATTGTGCGGCATTGTGAAGGTCGGTGCCGATGAAATCACATATTCCTTCGTCGATAAGCGTGTGAGCGGCTTTGCAGACGCTTGGTGAGTACCCCTTGATTAGCGATAAAACATTTATCTGGAACATGATTCCGCGGTCATGGAATTCGTGCATGAGGCTGGTGGCGCCATGCCAGTAGGTGTAGCGCTCGGGGTGGGCCAACACAGGCTTGTAGCCGTTAATCTGCATTTCGAAGACCGTCTCGTCGAAGTTGCGGTGCTGATTGGTGAACGAGCACTCAAAGAGCAACCGTTTGTCGCCGAAAGTGAGCATAGGCTTGCTGCCAAGGTCGTGCATAAAATCGTAATCGATATAGTACTCGGCGGCCACATCAAGCTCAATGTCAACCGATTGCTGTTTAAGCTCGGTTTTCAGCGCATCGAGTTTCTGCTTTACTGCATCGGGCGTGTTGTTGTAGAAGCCGGTCATGAAGTGTGGGGTGAGAATCAGCTTTTTGTAGCCCAACTGGTTCAGGCCCTTGATTAGCTTGATGCTCTCTTCGGCTGTCGGCGCACCATCATCGACACCAGGAATGAGGTGCGAGTGCATGTCACACACTAAACCCAACTCGCGCAGAGGCACAAGCGGCTCTTTCTTTTTGCCGAATAGTCCGAAAAATGCCATAATGGTTATTTGCTACAAATATGGCGAAATAAATGTGAATTAACAAGATGGACGTATTGGTTTTGACAAAAGACTTTTGTTTGAGCCAAAACCGACTGACATTCATCATATAATAATGGGTGTTTGACCACGTTTTTTCGCTTCTTGCTCAAATAAGAATATGATTATGTTGCAAGAAGATTGATTTTTAGACACTTTTGTTGAGGTTTTTCCACATAGAACTAAACAAATTTAAAAATATGAAGAAACTTTTTCTATTGACTTGTGCGCTGGTGGCAATGGCTACGAGTGCGGTTGGTGCGACTATTCCTTTTGCATCACCTCTTTTTTCAGGGCAAGAAGGCCCCGGCACCGTTTATTATGAATTGAACACCGTAACCAAGGAAGCCACAGTAGTACGCGGCACGTGGGAATATACTGGCACTGTTGTGATTCCCGATGAAGTGGAATATGAAAACGAACCCTACAGAGTAACTACCATTGGTAAAGGTGGCAGTGATTTGGAAAAAAACGCCACTTTTTACTACTGCTACGCTTTAAACGAGGTTCTGTTGGGAGCTAATGTAAAAACCATAAGAACAAACGCATTCTACCGATGTGGTTCAAAAGACGTGCCAGTTATGATAAACTTCGACTCAGACGGGCTTGAAGTTATTGAGAGTAATGCCATAAGAGAAGTTGTACTAAAAGGTAATGCCGATGGTGGCAAAACACTTTTATTTGGTAAAAACATCAGACAATTAGGACCCGATGCGGCAACCAGCACGAGCAACTGGAACTCTTGGGGTGGTATGTATAATATTACGGCATTTAAAGTTGCCGATGGCAATACAGCACTTAGCACTGATGCCAACGACGTGCTCTACAATGCCGACAAGACAATACTCATCTCTTATCCAAAATATAAAGATGATTTGACAACTTATGAAATACCAACAACGGTTACTACTGTACGCACTTATGCATTTCATAATATCAATAATGATAACCCAAACCCCAACACAAAACTAAAAAGCGTTACTGGCGGTGCAAATGTAGTGCGTCTTGGTAGTGTTATCAGCGGCACCATAACTTCATTCCACATGGGGGCCAAACTTACCTCCATGGAAAGTACTGCTTTTATGTACACAGCAAAAGGTTTCAAGCCCGAGATTGACGCTGCAAACACAACATTCAAACTGGGTAGCGATAATGCACTTATTAAATACGCTGATTCCGAAGTAATACTCTGCTGGTATTTGAGATTTGAAGGTCAGGCAGAAAACTATGTGATGCCGTCCGATGTAACACAAATCGGCAACTATGCTTTCTATTCTAACGAGTACATTAAAACTATCGATTTTGCAAATGCCAATACTAAACTGACATCATCAAAAATTGGCAGCGAATCGTTTTTGAGTACAAAATACTCAGTTGAATTTCTGAATGCTGAGGGTGTTTACACCAATGTTGATGGCATTTGGTACACCGATGACCTTAAAAAAATGATTGTTTGGGGTGACAATGTAACTATTGAAAACTACGTAATGCCAGAACAGACAACCTCCATTCCACGCTCGGCTGTAAAAAGTAACGGCAACGTAAAAACCATTGCCATAAACAAGAATTTTAACAGCACCGACCCTCAAAATTACTATCTGTGGAATTGTTTGGAGAGTTACTCTGTTGACCCTGCTAACACCACTTTTTGGTCTGACGATTATGGCGTTTTATATAAAGGTACAAAACTTATATCTTACCCGCGTGGCAACACCCGTGCCTACTATAAAGTTGCCGATGGGACGACACAAATAGGAACTTATGCTTTTTTTTGGAATACATATTTAAAAGTGCTTGACTTGGGTAAGAGCGTAACATCGGTAGTGGAAGGCAACTGCAACAACTTGGCTTCTATGCAAAAGTTGCAAGCCATAAAGGTAGCGACAATGACTCCACCAACTGTAACAACATCTTCATTCTCACAATCCCAATTAACAAGCGGGAAAATTAAACTTTATATTCCTCTTGACGAGGGTGCTTATGACATTTATCACAACGCTTCCATTTGGAATAAATTTGCTATTGTACGCGATACAAGCGAGTTTATAAGCGATATGCTTAATATTGATATAGAGTACGTAGTCAATAATTACAGGCAAAATGTGGATGATGATGAATATTCGTTTTACGAAGCCAATAACAAAACGGGCAAAATGCTTAGCACCACTACCGAAGTGGGTAATACGTACGAAGGCTTTACACCACAAACTGACCAAATTGAACAAATAGTATTAGACCAAACAGGTTTATCACTCAATATCTATTATAATCGTAACATTTACACTGTGGCATGGGTTAATGGCGCAACACCAGTAAGTTCAGACACCTACAAGTATGGCGCCAAGTTTGTTGGCGATAAACCAGCCGACCCGACTCCTGACGCCGGTAAGCACTTCTTAGGATGGAACACCGATGCCAATGCTTCAACAGCATTAATATTCAATAACGATGAAACCGTAAAAGGCAATGTTACTTATTATGCCATTTTTGCCGATAACGACAGCAAATCGTATGTTGTCAAGCACTATCAGGAAAATCTTGACGGCACTTTTCCTACAGAGCCCAACGCTGTTGATATGGGCTCGGGTAGTTTTGGGTCACCAACAGTAGCAGTTGCCCGCATTTTTGAAGGCTTTACTGCACAGGATTTCAACCAAAAAACAATTGCTGAAGACGGTTCAACTGTTGTCGAGATAAAATACAATCGCAACGCGCACACATTGACATGGGGCGCAAACAAAGGTACACTTGGCGGCACATATACAACTGGTACGGTAAAATACGGAGCAAACATAACCGAACCAACTGCAACACGTACCGGCTATACATTCAAAGGTTGGGGCGAGACAGATGATGCCACGGCAACCGTTACTACTGCCGTTACAATGCCTGATGCCGATTTGGCGTACTATGCCATTTGGCGTATAAATCAGTATCGTGCTGTCTGGTATCTGAACAATGGTACAAATGCTGAATTTACAGGCAGTTTGCACGATTATAATACGGCAATTACCGCTCCGTTTGGTACACCCAACGCAGAGGATTACGATGAATATCACGACTTTTTAGGTTGGGCTTCTTCGGAAAACGGTGCAGTTATAACCAACGGCGATTTTGGTGTAATGACAACTGAAGGTGCCAAGTTCTATGCCATCTGGAGAATTCACTCGAACACACTTGCGTGGGATTCCAATGGTGGCAATGCCCTTACAGGCAACTACACAAACGGCACAGTTGACTATGGAACAATCATTGTTAAGCCGGCTGACCCGACACGCGCAGGCCACACTTTCCTTGGTTGGGCAACATCGCCCAATGGTACTCCCGAGCCAGTGTTGCCCACAATGCCCGACAATAATATGACCTACTATGCCATCTGGCAAATCAACAGTCATAACATTACATGGAACACCAATGGCGGTGAAGCTCTAACAGGCGATTATACAAGTGGTTCTGTCAACTATGGAACAACTATCACCAAACCCGCCGACCCGACCCGCTATGGTCACGATTTCAAAGGTTGGGCAGCGAAAGAAAATCCGACACTTGCCGATGTCACAACACCTGCAACCACAATGCCCGATAACGATTTGACTTACTATGCCGTTTGGGATGCACACAAACATAATCTGAAATGGTATCCTAATGGCGGTGAGTTTACAAATGGGGATCCGAGCGGCCTTGTAGCTTTCGGAACAGCAATCGAGATGCCTATGGTTAATCGTACCGATTGGAAAATGGCAGGTTGGGCCACTTCTGCCAATGCAACACCAAACGATGTTGAAACCCCAGCACAAACAATGCCCGACAACGATTTGACATACTATGCAATCTGGATTCTGAAGACTAATTATGTAACTTGGAAACGGAATTATAGCGAAAATGATGATGCCAACTTTACGGCAACACCTGTTGAAGTGGGTAACGCAATTACCGCACCTTCAGGCGCCCCAACACGTGAGCATTATCAATTTATTGGTTGGTCAGCAACACGCGACGGCGATGTTATAACTGATGGCAACTATGGCACAATGGATGAAAACAAGAAAGAATTCTACGCACGTTGGGAACTCAACAAGAACACGCTGACATGGGATGCCAACGGTGGAACTATCGTTACGTCGGGCACAACCGGCCTTGTTGAATACGGCGCAGCAATAACTGAGCCTACAGTTGAGCGCAACGGCTACACATTCAAAGGTTGGGGCGCAACGGCTGCTGCAACGGAAAACGATGCAGTTGAAACAACAACAATGCCCGATGCAGCAACAACATACTACGCTATTTGGTCTGCCAACGCATACGATGTTACTTGGATGAAGAATGATGGAACAAATGAAATTACCACAGTAACGCAGGTCGCTTTTGACAGCGAAATACAAGCGCCCAGTGAGAATCCTGCTCGCGAACACTACAGGTTTATCGGTTGGGCTGCGACACCTGAAGGTGAAGTTACAGCTGATTTCGGAACTCTGACAACCGAAGGCGCAACCTTCTATGCTAAATGGGAACTTCGCAAATACACACTCGGTTGGGATGCCAATGACGGTGAGCTGAGCGGCGATTACACACCTGCTGGCGATGTTGAGTACGGAACACCGATAGTTGTGCCGACTGCTACTCGCACAAATTACATTCACGCAGGTTGGGGCACTTCAGTAAAACCCGATTCGTCGGTTAATATCACCACAATGCCAGACAGCGCAGTAACCTACGTGGCAATATGGACAAACGACAATATTGAATGGCGCTACAACTTTGAACCCGATGGCAACTACACGGCAACAACCGCAAATATAGGCGAGCAGATTGTTCCGCCAGTTGACCCAGAGCGTCCCAACTATCAGTTCCTTGGTTGGTCAGATGCTGCTGACGGCGATATCATAACCGATTTTGGCACAATGGACAGCGACCATAAGATTTTCTACGCACAATGGCAAATTCACAGTAACACACTTACATGGAACGCCAATGGCGGCGAGCTGAGTGGTGACTACACACAAGGCAGCGTCGAGTTTGGAACCGAAATTGTGCGCCCTGTGGCCGAACGCGAAGGCTACACGTTCAATGGATGGAACACTTTTGCTGAAGCAGTCGACAGCATCAGCATCAGCACAATGCCTGACAACGATGTTGAGTACTTCGCTGTCTGGAAGGTGAACAAATATGCCATTGCATGGATGATGAACAACGGAACCGACAGTGTGTTCGCTACCGCAAATGTCAATTATGCCGACACCATTAAAGCGCCACAGACACAACCAGAGCGCACCGACTACAACTTTAAAGGTTGGGCAGCTACCGAAACTGGCAGCGCAATCGACAGCTTCGGACTGATGCCGGCTGCCAACACTGCATTCTACGCCGTTTGGGCAGCCAATTTGTTCGATGCATATTGGATGGTGAACGATGGCACGCAGGCTGTGTTTGCAACCACTCAGGCAAGCGTCAGCACAACGCTGGTTGCGCCCGACAGCATTCCAAGCCGCGCCTACTACACATTTAAGGGCTGGTCGACAACCGCAACGGGTGAGCCTATGAGCAATATTGAAATGCCCGAAGGCGGCATCACTCTCTATGCTGTTTGGGCGTCGAATGAGTTCACTGCCATTTGGAAGATGAACGACGGCACCGACAACAACTTCGAGACAATGAAGGTTGAGATGGGCCAGACAATTACAGCACCTGCCAAGAACCCGACACGCCAGTATTACGAATTTGTGGGCTGGTCGAAAACAGCGCAAGGCTCTGTAACAACTGATTTCGGCACAATGACCGCCGACGGCGCCGAATTCTTCGCCATCTGGGATGCCATTGTCGAGTTTAACGCACCCGAAACGTTTGTTACTTGTGAGCGTGAGCAGAATATTGAGCTCGGCGGGTTGAGCAACAAAGAGATAAAATTCACATGGAAAGTAAACGATAAGGTCGATGCAACACAAACCGGCACAACCTTCGATATTCCTGAAGATGCTGCATTCAGCGGAACAATTACCGTCACAGGTTCTTTTGGCGGCAAGGATGTCACAAAAACGATAACCTACCAGCGCAAGAAGATGATGACCCGCACCCTTTGGGATGATGTTATCACCGTGGCCAACCCCGATACCACGTTCGTTTCGTACCGCTGGTATCACAACGGCACGCTGGTTGACACCACTGAATACTACAACGAAGTGGGCGGTCTGACGGGCAAATACTACCTGATTGCCACAACTGAGAGCGGCACTGAAATCTGCTCGTGCGAGAGTTATTTCGGTGGCGCACAAGAAGCTACAATGACCGTCTACCCGAACCCGACTGTCGACGACGTCACCGTTGCTGGCAGCTTGATTGAAGCCGGTGCAACCATAAGCGTCATCGACGGCCACGGCAAGGAATGGCTGCGCAAGACTGTCGAGACCGATGGCAGCGAGACCGTCAACGTATCGCAGATGCCGCAGGGCATGTACATTGTGAAGGTTGGCGACAAGGTGGTATCATTCATTAAATTGTAATTGAGAGAGATGAAAAAGATATTGAAATTTCCGATTATCATGCGCAATGGCGCAGCAATCATAGTGTCAGCCCTGCTTTTGGCAACCACGGTTCCGGCAAAGGCTCAAATGCGGTGGTACGTTCCGCGCTACATCACAGGCGATGTGGGCGGCGGCTTGCAGAGTATCCAGTTCAATCCGCGTGACGGCAAGCACAAAGCCGGCGCAGGTTTCCACCTTAACGGAAGCGCGGTGTTCATGTTCGACGCGCACTGGGGCGTGAGCGCCGGTGTCGGCGTGGCGTCATACGCATCGAAAGCCAAGTTCAACAACATGAAAGAGAGCAGTGTGGCTTACGACACCAATTTGAACGCGTTCATCACAGACTCAGCGCTGATGATAAATCCGGATTACATCTTCCACACTGAATATAAGGATTTTACCGAGAAGCAGAAACTGCTGCAGATTGAGATACCGATAATGGCCTATTATCAGTTCCCCATCGACGGCAAG
>JAFXQB010000007.1 GCA_017527435.1 Salinivirgaceae bacterium | reverse complement strand
TGCTTTTCTTTCTTACCTCTCTTTTGTGCTCATAATGTCATAGAACTTCGCCGGTATTCCGGCTATCTTTTTCCTCGCGGAAACGGACTGCAAATGTAATGCCTTTTCTGTTTCCTCCAAGAACTTTTTTCATCTTTTTTCAAACCGGGGTCTGTTCGTTCCCCACACCATCACCACGTCTCTGATTTTCCCCCGGCCGCTTTAGAACTCGCTCTCTCTCGAAAGCGGGTGCAAAAGTAGATGGTTTTTCCTTTCCCGCAATAGGAATCGAATCTTTTTTCAAAAATATTTTACGTGTTTTTATTACGCTGTGCCATTGGTTATTATGCCTTCAAAAACCAAAATTCATGGCAAAAACTATCGCCACAAAAGGCAAAATCGGGTCAATAGAACGTCATTTTTCTGTGGCAACAAGAGAATTGCCATCTGAAAACAACTATAATTGCACAGGAAATACTCACCTATAATATAGGAATCCTAAAACCGTTTCACAACTTGTCTAATCGCCACCAATTTGGTCAACAAATCTTCAAGATAATCAAGTTTCAGCATATTGGCTCCATCCGATTTGGCCACGGCCGGGTTAGGGTGCGTCTCAAGGAAGATGCCATCAACGCCAACGGCAATGCCTGCTTTGGCCACTGTCTCAATCAGGTCGGGACGGCCGCCGGTAACGCCCGACGACTGGTTGGGCTGCTGCAGCGAGTGGGTGATGTCGAGCACCACGGGATAGCCGAACGCCTGCATGGTGGGAATTCCGCGGTAATCAATAATTAAATCGCCGTAACCGAACATTGTGCCGCGATCGGTGAGCATGACGCGCGAATTGCCGCTATCGACAACCTTCTGCGCGGCAAACTTCATCGCCTCGGGTGAAAGAAACTGTCCCTTCTTGATATTCACCACCTTGCCTGTACGGGCTGCGGCCTCGAGCAAATCGGTCTGGCGGCAAAGGAATGCGGGAATTTGCAGAATATCAACATATTCGGCAGCCATTGCGGCCTCGTCGGCGGAATGAATATCGGTGACAACCGGCACCTGCAAATCGGTGCGGACGCGGGCCAGCAACTCCAAGGCCTGGCGGTCGCCGATGCCTGTGAAACTGTCGATGCGGCTGCGGTTGGCCTTGCGGTACGATGCCTTGAAAACAAACGGAATCTTCAGTTTATCAGTAACTTGCTTGATGGTTTCGGCTGTCTGATAGAGCATCTCCTCGCCCTCAACAACACACGGACCGGCCAAAAGGAAGAAATTTCCGCTGTCGGTATTCTTTATAAATGGTAATTCTGCAATCATTTTCTGAAAATTTGGAAACAAATATAAGGTTTAATTCTATCGTGGCGACTTTTTTCGAAGCCAACGGCAAAATGCTATCTTTGCCGAAAATTTCAGACTGATGGATTTTTCCGACACAATCTGCGCCATATCAACAGCACCCGGAAGCGGTGCCATTGCTCTTGTGCGTTTAAGCGGGCCCGATGCTCTGGCTGTAGCCGGCCGTGTTTTCAATGCCAAACGAAAAAAATTCAACATTGCCGCAATGCCATCGCACACAGCAGCCTTCGGTACCATCAGCAACCCATCGGGCATTATCGACGAAGTGGTGATGACAGTTTTCCGCGGCCCCCACTCTTTTACGGGCGAAGATGTGATTGAATTCGGCTGCCACGGCTCACAATACATCCAGCAGCAAATTCTGCAAACACTCATTGCCAACGGCGCACGTATGGCCGCCCCCGGCGAGTTCACGCAACGCGCCTTTCTGAATGGCAAGATGGACCTGTCGCAAGCCGAAGCCGTGGCTGACCTGATTGCCTCAACCGGCGCCGCATCGCACCGCGTGGCTCTCAATCAAATGCGCGGCGGCATATCCACCGAACTGGCCCATCTGCGTGACGAGCTGCTGAAAACCATCTCGCTTGTTGAGTTGGAACTGGATTTCAGCGAAGAAGATGTTGAGTTTGCTGATCGCACTGAACTCAACACCCTTCTTAATAATATTGGTGCGGAAATCGACCGGCTGATAAAGTCGTTCAGCCTGGGCAACGCAATTAAAAACGGCGTGCCTGTGGCCATCATCGGTGAGCCAAATGTCGGAAAATCGACTCTGCTGAACGCCATTCTGAAGGAAGACCGCGCCATTGTGAGCGACATTGCCGGCACCACCCGCGACGCCATTGAAGACACCATCAATATCGATGGCATAACCTACCGCTTTATCGACACTGCAGGTATCCGCCAGACGACTGACACGATAGAAAATCTCGGAATCGAAAAGACCTTCGAGAAAATTAGCCGCGCCGCCATTGTGATTGCAATGTTCGATGCCGCCGACTCGGCCGAAAAAATCACCACTTCGCTTGGCGAGACTGAAGCCCGAATGGCCGATGACGCCGCGCTGATTGTGGTACTGAACAAGTGCGACCTGCACAGCGCCAACCTGCCAACAGTGAGCAGTCCGAAAATGCTCGGACAAGTGTCTATTTCAGCCAAAAACGGGAATATTGACAGTCTTATCACATTGCTAACCAGCAAAATGCACCAGCGAAACACCGATGATGTGATTATCACCAACGCCCGGCACTACAATGCGCTGCTGCTTGCCCGCGAAGCGCTCAACCGTGCTACTATCAAACTTAACAACAACACCGAAACTGACCTTCTGGCCATTGACATTCACGATGTTATCGACAATCTAGGGTCAATTCTTGGCTCGGAAATAACGCCTGACGAAGTATTAGGAAACATATTTAGCCACTTCTGTATAGGAAAGTAACCCCCACCAATCCTATATCAAACATTATACAACTATTATACAACTATTGTCAAAACGTGCCTTGTTATTCTGCGATTTACGGGGTTCGCTTTTGCGCTGCGTTTTGACTTTAGTTGTATTTTGTTTGTATAATATTTGTTGTAGATTTGTTGCGCAACAATTTAGAGCAACAAAATGGCAACAAAAGACCCCGTGCGCCTTCGACAGCGCATAACTTCGACGGGCTTGAAGTCCCTATATCTCGACATATACGTGGACGGCAAGCGAAAAAACGAATACCTGAAACTTTATCTTGTCAAGGAAAAGACAGCAGAAGATAGGCAGAAGAACCGCGACACAATGCTTTTGGCCGAGTCTATCCGCGCCAAACGGCTTGTCGAAGTGCGCAACCACAAATACGGATTCGACGACGAACCAAGCAAGAAGGTGCGTTTTTTCGATTACTACGATAAAATGTGTGAAGAACGCAGGCAGAGCGACGGCAATTATGGCAACTGGCTCTCGGCACGTCACAACCTGCGCGAGTATGAGCACAACGAGAATATCACCTTTGCCGAAATTACGCCCGACTGGGTGCGCGGCTTCCGCGACTATCTCGACACCAAGGCTGTGGCGTTTCAGCACGACGGACGGACGCGCCTTTGTCAGCGCAAACTATCGCAGAACAGCAAGGTGTCGTACTTCAACAAGTTGCGGGCGTGTCTCAACCAAGCCTACGAGCAGCGGGTTATCGATATAAACCCCGCCCGTGGTATTGAAGGCTTCAAGGCCACCGAGTCAACACGTATGTATCTGACTATCGACGAAGTGAAACTGCTTGCGGCCACCGATTGCGACTACCCCGCCGTGAAGACTGCATTTCTGTTCAGTTGCCTGACTGGGCTTCGACGCAGCGATATTCTTGACCTTCGGTGGGGTGACGTGCACCAACAAGGCGAGTTCACGCGCATAATATTCAGGCAGAAGAAAACAAGCGGGCAGGAATATCTCGACATATCGCCCCAGGCTGTCGAGTTAATGGGTGAGCGCAAGACGGCAAGTGAGCACGTTTTCGCGTGGTTTATGACGCCCGACGCAACCAACCACGCTCTCGCGGTGTGGTGCGCCAAGGCGGGCATAAACAAAAAAATATCGTTCCATTGCGGTCGGCACACCTTCGCTGTGATGATGTTAGACCTTGGAACCGATATTTACACAACAAGCAAACTGCTCGGCCACCGTGACTTGTCGACCACGCAGATATATGCGAAGGTTCTTGACAAGAACAAGCAGCAAGCAGTTGCTAACATTCCGCGCCTGATTTAGGCCGCTGACGCTTCGAGCGCCGCCGTCTCAATCATTTCTTTGATTAGCGCTTCAACGTGGTCGGTTTCCGAGCGCAGGCGGGCTGTTGCCGCGTCGCTTGCGTCGCCGTTTATTGCCGTGTAGAGTTGGCACAGACGGGCGTCAAATGCGTAGAAGTCGCGCAGCATATCGGTTGCCGCGTGCAGATTCGTGTTTGTATCCATTTTGGTATTCTTTTAGGGTTAAATTACTGCTGTTGTTTGGAAAAACTCGATTAAGCGATACACAGTGCGTTCGCCAATATCGAATATCGACGAAAGGTTAGCCACAATGTAGGTAATCTTTTCGCCGTCCTTCACCATTTCAAGGTATTTCTCATAAAGCGGAATATGCTTGTATGCGCTGATTTTAATGCCGTTCTCGTGCATTTTTTCAGCAACGGGGCGTTGATTGAAATCAGTTCGTAGTAGTTCATACCCTTCCGTTTTAGTTATGCGCTGCAAGGTCAGCGTTTGCCAAAATGATTAGGTATTCTTCCAACCCTTCGAACATTGTGTTGAGTTTGTCAAGCGTGTGCTTCTTCAGGTTGTCGAGTTCGTTGCCGAAGGCGTCGGCGATAAGGTGTTTCACATTCGAGCGCGAGTTGCGTACTTCAGCGAGCGCCCCTTCGATTTTGTTCAGATTAGGTTTCATTTTGTTGCTCATTTTTAAATTAAACTTTCGATTTGTATTGTTTTTTAGCGCAACAAAGAAAGCCGACGATTTGATTCTCGCAACAGATTGAGAGTTTTTTTCACTGCCAAAAAAGTGCAGTAACTTGTAGTTTGATAGCGTTTTGCGCTGTTTCCGCCCACTTTCCGACGGTGTTATTCAGTTGGTTTCAAACTACTTACGATGTGGGTTGGTGGTTAGTTTTAGGCGAAACACGTAAAAAAAACCGCCGAGCAATTAAGCCCGACGGCGACCGAGTAACCCCTCAATCCTTTCCGCCCTACGTTGCGGCACAGCCCGAAGGCCGCGTGTTACGCTCTGCTCGTCAGCAGCCGATACTTTACAATTTTTTCAAATTCTTTCAAGATTGGAAAGAAAGTTAACCTATAAGTTAATTTCCCCCATTCGCCACAATCTGCTTGTATTCTTCGCCCGTGCAAGTGTAGAACGTGAACGCTGTGTGGAACAGTTCATAAATCTCGTCGTAGCGTTCTTGAGCGTAGAGTTCTTCAATCTGCACTCGAGCGTTGTCGATTACCGATTGCGGAATGTAGCCGCAGGTGTCGTACAATGGTAGTCCGTATTCGTCTTTTCGTCCGTTCGGTATAATTAGGTGCGTGTTGGTTGCACCTATAAAATCGTACTGAATCTCACCGCTTGTGGTTATAATATCAGTTCCCCACATCAGCAGTCGATTGTTTACTGTGTCTCTTTGGCTATCGGAAAACGCTCTGCGTCCTACCGAGTTCACAAGTTGTGTCATACTATCCCGCACAATTTCACTTACTGAATATTGTCGTTCTGTGCTTTTAAATCTTGGCTGCTCTGCGCCATTCAGATAGACAAGCGCATTGCCGTCAAACGTGTACGAATCATTTTTTTTCTCGCAAGCGGCGAGTGCTACACCCACCATAGCCAGCATTAAGATTGTCCTTTTCATTTCAGTATGTTTTTAATTATCACGTAAATATAATAAAATATTTAATTTTTTCCAAAAATAACAACGTGAATTTCAAAATCAGTCAGAGTATTATCGCTAAATGTACGTATCACCACTTGCGAAGAACTATAACTCTGCACGTTTGCCGAACAACCTTTGGGACTCGAAGTAACAGTGTTTACAATGGTAGCAAGAACGGTTGGACTTGCCGAGAATCCGCTCAATGTAAGTTTATACGTTCCAGTGGCAGTCCTTTGTGAAGCCACAGACTTGCCAACACAGTTGTAGTCAGTAGAACTTATGCTTCCCGTGCTTGTTATCCGCCCCGCCCACAGCACGCCAGGGATGTCGACGTCACCTTTTATGGTGGTTTTGAGTGCTGTCTCACCCGTCCGTTGCACCGTGAACTGCTGTAAGGCACTCGCAAAATACGACATTCCGTTGTTCGCTATCTGCATGAACGCAACCGTCGTGTCTTGGTAGTATGTCCAGCTCGCAGTCGCTGACGTGATTACGTTTAGCGAATCGTTCTCATCAGCGCTATACCGCAGCCGCAGACCCACCAAAGCGGCGTTCGGGCCGTTGGAATACATTACACCCATATTGCTGACTCCGAAGGTGTTTACGCTTTGTTTCAATTGTCGGTACTGAATATCATTGCTGTATATGTTCACCCACGTTGTGCCGTTCCACATGTCCACGTTCAAGTGAAAATACGTGTAATAGTCACGGTTACAAATATTGGTGTTGATTGCGAAAGTAACACCGAACCTCGTATTGTATTTTCCACTGCTTGCACCAGTGTCACCTTTGATATTTTCGGGCGTGCCGCCTTGGTAAGACGAACCCCAAAAATAGTGCGTCGCTTCGGTGGTCGGGATAGCCGTTTCGTTCAAGGACGCGCCGCTTTCAAACGTGTGAGTATCGCCGTGGTTGTTAGAGTTGTACGCCCTTTTCCCCGCTTCAAGAACCAATGCGTTGTTCTTCAATTTGAAACGGCTTTTATTTTGCGGGTCAAACATAACCAATTCACCGCTGCCCGAGCCGTATATCTGCACCGCCCCGAACTTGACATCACCGTTGCGAGTTATGATTACGGGGATATTGCCAAGCGCCGCGTTGCCTATTGAGCCGCCTGCAAAAAACGCCACATCGTTGGTGTCTAATCCGTTCATTCCCGCTTGGTTCGAGCCTTTGCCCGCCAATATGGTGTCTGTAAGAATCAGTCCGCCGAGTATTTCAGTCGAGCCGCCGTAAGCCTTGTAAAGCGCCGAAACAGTGTCAAACCCCGCCTCATCTACGAATTTCAGCCTTGTGTTGGTGCTTGTGCTTCGGCTGTTGTCGAAGGTGAACTCTGCAACTTGCCCGTCATTCCAATACGGCATACGAACATAGTTTATCGGGCCACGCAAAGCGTCAGCACCTCTGTAAGTGACGTAGACATTGGCCGAACTTGCGCCTTGAGGTGTGATGTTCGAGCCGCTCGCAGAATTGCGGAAAACAAAAGCGAGCGTGTCAGTCGTTTGTGCGTTCGGTAGGCTGTTTTCGTTCATAAACTTAACCTTGATACGTAGGTTTCCGTCGTTAAGCATTTTCGGTGTCAGTTGTGGGCAGACGATAACCTTTGTAGCGGTGCTTGCCGCCGTGTCGCAGGTCGCCGTAAGATTCCGCACAAGTTCGTCGTATGGCAAGTCTTCGGATGCGGGCGTCCAATCGGTAGCGACTGAACCTTTTTCGAGTTTGATTTTTACATTGTCGATTTCCGACGGCGTTATTGCTGAATTGTCCGACTTTCTTACAATTACGGCGACTGAATCGTAACCGCTCGGCTTGAACGTGTATTTTTCACTCTTGTAGCCACTCCAACCCGCACCATAGCCGTTATTAAGATAAACCAAGTAATATTCAAACCCGCTTCCGCAATTTATTGTGTAGTCGGAGTTTGTGTCAAGGTTTATAACGCTTTTCGTCCTTATACGTGTCGACGCGTTGGTCTTCATCTGCTCGTAAGTCTTGTTCGGGTTGGCTTCGTCCGACGTATTGCCTTGTTCCCAAAAATTCTGACACGGCAACAAGTTCCTTCCGCCAATCTCAACCTCGCTCACAGCGTCGTCCACCGTGTCGCTGATAAACTGCTCTGCGTCCACCGCCTGTCCGCCCGATAGGAATTTAATGTTGCCAGTGATTTTGCCCGCGTCAAGGTCGATTACCACGCTGCTGCCGTCGGAACTTTTAATCACACCCGTTGTAATGTAGCGTCCGTTGATTGTCGTGTAGCCGTATGTTGCCGCAAAGTTGCGGGTGTTGCTCACGCTGTCAACGCTTGAAAGTGAGCCGACAAGGAAGTGGTAATAACTCGGGTCACTATCAAAGATTATCGCTTGGTCGGTTACAAGCCAGGTGCCAGTTGTGCCGTTTCGTGCGCACTTCGCATATACGTATTGCGCCGTGCTTGGCACGTTTGAAGCCGACAATGCGCTCATAGTCCACGTCTTTATGTCAGGCTCGGCGATTGTGTAATGCACCAACGAACCCGCGCTGATTTGCAGATTGGCGGGGTTTGCATTGTAGTTCGGTTGAAAAAGCACGTTTTGAAGCACCAATTGCTGACTACGTGCGCCAACTTTCAGCATTTGCGTGTCAATACTCAACGGGGCAATCTTCTCGCTGTAATAGTGCCCTTCGGTGTCGAACATTAAGTTGAAAAGTTCCTCCGCGTCCTTCCAACCGCGCCTGATTCGGTTGACGTCGTAAATCTTACTTTCTTCCACCACCCGCTTTATCGCGTCAACTTCAATCAGCGTCCGCACCTGCTGTGAGTAGGTGATTTCGTCGGTCAAAGTCAATTTGTAGTCGAACGGGTCAAGCAAGTTGCGCACGAATTGGTCTATGCGTATTGTGGCGCTCTCAACGCCGCCCGTCGGGTCGCTGATATTGATTAGGTCGCCAACCTTGAATATCTCGGTGTCGGCTGTTGACGGCCCGACAATATGCTTCAAGGCTATCGGCTCTATGGTGAGCGTGTATTTCGGCTGCGGTCGGCAGACGGTGTCAAAATAACTTGCGGCTTCGGTTGCAAGTTTGCTTTCGGCCTGCGTCTTGTAGGCTGTCGGAAGGTTTATGTCGAGAATCACATACTCGTCACCGACTGCAAGTTTGAAGGCGGCGTTTGTCTTGCTCGGGAAGTCGTAGCCGTTCTCGTCAACAAGCGGCTTCAGCACGAACTTCTGACTGCTGTGTGTGTAACTGTGCAGGTCGCATTCGTAACCCGCCAAAGCGCCCGTATTGAAGTGTATTTTGGCCGTTGCGCCCGCCATAAGGTATTTCGTGGCCGTTCCCGCCACGTCGTTATAGTAGATTGTGCGGTTGGCTTCGGTGTTCTCAAGCCCCTTCAAGGCAAGCCACTCGGCGCAATCATCGGCGCTGTTCGCCCACTTCTCGTTCAGGTCAAAACCATATTCGGCGTCAGCCATTGCGCTGTCGATAAACTCGTTGTAATCGCACCCCGATAGGCTTGTTATTGTGCCGATTCGGTTCGGATATATGTCGTCGAAGTTCTTAACCTGCTCTTTAATGCCATACACAGCCTGCGCGGTCGCGTCTTCAACATACGATTGGTTCTTCTCTTTGCTCGGCAAGCAGAGCCGATTGTGTCGGTAATAGGTCAGGTTTTGGGTGCCGCCGTACACAAACAAGCGGGTGCAAATATCGCTTGCGCCCTTCTCGCGGTTCAGTTCGTAAACACCGCCGCCGCGTCCGTATTTGAACGTGGTCGGGAACGTTGAGCCCGCCACACCTATATATATAGCAATCCGTGTCGGCTCTTCGGCAAACACAAACTCTGTGTTCCACACTTGGCAGAGTTGCTGAAGCACTTGCAGACAGTTCTTGCCCGTGAGCGATAGGTTCTTGTACTCTGTTTCTTCAAGGCTTTCGTCGAGAACGAACTCATAAGGCTTGCCCGAGTTGCCGCGATTGATATTGTCGTCGAGCACGTCGAGCATTCCCGCAAGGTCGAACATAAGGTTGTCGCCCTGCGTGTTGGCGGGCATAAGAAACACCCTATCAATAAGCGTGTACTGCAAACCTTCAAACACAAGCGTATAGGTGTACGAGCGCTCGCTTTCCTTCTTCACCGTCGGCAGTTGGTTGAGCGTGTAGGTGGTGCCGAAAATCGTAATCTTGTCGCCTACCTGAAACTCGATATACGTTGCCGATTGTAGGTTGATTGTCACGGTGTCGTTGCCGCACAGTTTCCGCGTCTGCGTTGCGCTTGTTATCGCGCATTTGTGCTCGCTCGATATGAGGTTGACGGTCGTGCCGTCGATATGTCTTACTTCAAAGTCCATAATAGCAAGGGGTTAGGTACGCTACCAGTCGGCGATATTGTGTTCACGTTGGCAATGTCGCCCTGAAGCACAATGTAATATGTGCCGTTGGCCGTGTAGGTGTGCTGAAGCGATATGCTGAACGGCGAAGTGCTTTGCGCTGCTTTCGCGTCGTAGGTCACAGCGCCGTCGCCCCAATCCACGTCGAACAGTGTGCTGTTGTCGGCCACCGTGAAGGCGAGCGTTGTCGTGTGTGTGCTGTTGCCCGCCGTATGTTTCAGCACCGCTTTGCACGGCTGCGGCTCTATCAGCGTTATTTTGAAGGTGAGCAGAACGGTGTCGCCGCTGTATTTGCGCCCGAATTGCACCGCCTTGTCTTGCAGAACGTTGAATACTAACGGACGGCTGACATTTTGCCCTTGCACTACCATTGTCAGCCCCAAGTCAACAACCAATTGCACGGGTTCGCCCATATTCAGCAGGACTTCGCGTATCTTTTGTTGCGCTGTCTGCATATTGTAAGCCCCGCCCGCTTCAATCGGCCAGGCGCAGTCGAGCGTTATTGTTCGCGGCTCAAAGTACGGCCTACGGGTGTCGATAATCTTGCCGTGCATATCTGCCCAATTGAACTCTTGTCTTTTTTTGAGTTCGGGAAGGTCAATCAACCCGTCGGCGCTCTTGACAATAATGCCGAGTTCGTTCAGGTTGTAGCCGTTCAGTTTGTAAACTATTCTGCTCATATTCAGTTGCTTTTAAAGCATTGATATTCCGATAATCATTGTCAGCACCACAGCGCACTCCAACCAAAATATGTAGTGCTTGTGCCTTTCCCAATCGGCTATAATGGCGACAAGCCCCGAAGCCGCACCCGCAATAATGGCCGTCCAATTGCCAAGCAAGGCAAAGTAGAGCAGAGCAAAGCCCGCCCAAATGCCCGCCGCTGTGAAGTGAACGCCACGGGTGAGCGTTTCGTTTTTGGCGCACGCCCCGCCCACAAAGAACATTCCGCACAGCGATAGGAAGGGCAGAAACTGCAAGTTGGTCGGTGAAACGTATATCCAATAGGGCAACAGCAGAATGCCCGTTAGCCACATTACGGCTGTGAATAGGTATTTTGCGCCCCTTTCCGCCCACTGATAGTAGGTGTCGGATATGCTTTTAGGTATTTTGTTAAATGCGTAAATCGTGTATGCTATGTAGCAGGCGATAACGCCAACAGCAAGGAAAAACAATGCTTTCATAGTCGGTTGTTTAATGGTTATACAATAGGCAAATGAATCAGCAAGTTACACACAGTCAACTTGCCATGCCTTTCACTGAATCACTCCATCCTGCATTGTAATGGTGCGGTCAGACATTTGGGCCAGGCTCATATCGTGGGTGACGATGACGAAGGTCTGGTTGAACTTGTCGCGCAAATCGAAGAACAAGCGGTGCAGTTCTTCTTTGTTCATTGTGTCGAGATTTCCCGACGGCTCATCGGCAAGAATCACTTCGGGGCCGTTAATCAGCGCACGGGCAACGGCAACACGCTGCTGCTCACCACCCGACATCTCTCGCGGCTTATGGTTCAGGCGGTGGCCAAGATTCAGATATTCAAGCAATTCAACGGCTTTTGCCTCGCACTGTTTGCGCGTTCCGTTGTTTATCAATGCTGGAATCATCACATTCTCAACTGCAGTGAACTCTGGCAGCAACTGGTGACCCTGAAAAACGAATCCAAGATTGCGGTTGCGGAACCGAGACAAATCCTTCTCCGACAATGCCGTAACATCGACACCGCCAATCACCACCTTACCGCTGTCGGGGCGCAGAAGCGTGCCAACAATCTGCAGCAGCGTGGTCTTGCCTGCGCCGCTTTTGCCCACTATCGAGACAATCTCGCCCTTTGCCACTTCAAGATTGATGCCCTTCAGAACCTCAACCTCGCCGTACGATTTGTGAATGTCAGAAATGCTAATCATCGGATTCGATTTTGTTTTCGGCCATAAAAGTATAAAACAAAACAAGGCCGCCAAACGGCAGCCTTGCTGATATTTCATTTGAAAATGAATTCTTATTGAGCATCTTCATCCTTCTTCGATGCGCGGTTGAGCAAATCGTAGGTGATTGGCGTTGCCACGAACAGTGAAGAGTAAGTACCAACTGCGATACCAATCATCATTGCGAAGATGAATCCGCGGATAACCTCGCCACCGAAGATGAAGATGGTTATCAACACGAGCAATGTGGTTACCGAAGTGTTGATGGTACGAGCCAATGTGCTGTTGACGGCACCGTTCATCACATCTTTCAGCGAGCGCTTGCTTTGAGTAGCCATATACTCACGGATGCGGTCGAACACAACCACGGTGTCGTTGATTGAGTAACCAACCACTGTCAGGATGGCGGCGATGAACGACTGGTCAATCGACATTGAGAACGGCATTATGCTGTAGAGCAGCGAGTACATCGAGAATACGAACAGAGTATCGTGAACCAAAGCCACCAAACTGCCCACACCGAACTGCCAACGGCGGAAACGGAAGGCGATGTAAAGGAAGATGACTATCAGCGAGAATGTGATGGCCAGCGCTGCCGACGACTTGATGTCCTCAGCAATTGTGGCGCCCACTTTCTCCGAACTCATACGGTAGTCGTTCTTGAATGCATCGTAAGTTGTTCCTTCTGGCAGGAATTTGTCCTTCAAAGCCAAGTAGAACTTAACCTCAACAACATCGTCAACTGACGGTTCCTCTTTAGTGTATTGTGCTGCTTCTGCAATATCAGCTTCAGTAGCCTCTTCGCCAGCAGCGAACAAATATTTAGTTGTAATCTTAACCTGCTCATTTCCACCGTAAGTCTTAACCTCAGCGGTCTGACCAATCTTGTCGGCAATTGCATTCTGGATTTCAACGGTGTTCACTGGTTTGTCGAAGCGAACCACGTAGGTGCGGCCACCAGTGAAATCAACACCGAAGTCGAGTCCGCGAGTGCAGAGCGAGATGATACCAGCCAGCAGAACTGTGCCTGAAATGACGTAGCAAATCTTGCGGGCGCCAATGAAGTTGAAGTTGATGCCTTTGAAAGCGCGGGCAGTTGCTTCAGTAGCAAACGACGGTGTCTTATCTTTTGCAAGCATGCGCTCGAAAATCAAGCGGGTAACAAATATCGAAGTGAACAACGATGCCAGGATACCGATGCTCAGCGTAACGGCGAAACCGTGAATCGGGCCGTCGCCGAACTTGCCGAGAACAAGAGCGGTCAGCAAGGTTGTGATGTTCGAGTCGAGAATTGCAGAATATGCGTTCGAGTAACCGTCTTTCACTGCAAGTTTGATGCCCTTGCCCGAAGCAAGTTCCTCTTTGATACGCTCGTAGATAAGCACGTTTGAGTCAACCGCCATACCAAGTGTCAGCACGATACCTGCGATACCCGACAGCGTCAGCACGGCGCCCAACGATGCAAGCACTCCGAAGATGAAGAACACGTTCAAGAGCAACGCAACGTTTGCGGCCATACCACCCGTACGATAGTAGAACAGCATATAAACCAGCACCAGAACGAATGCGATGACGAATGAAATGAATCCTTTGTTGATTGACTCCTGACCGAGTGACGGACCAACGATTGTCTCCTGCTCAATGCGGGCAGGTGCTGGCATCTTACCAGATTTCAGGATATTGGCCAAGTCTTTTGCTTCAGCAACGGTGAAGTTACCTGTGATTGACGAGCGGCCACCTTTGATTTCCGACTGAACGGTCGGGTAACTGTAAACATAGTCGTCAAGAACAATGGCAACGCTCTTGCCGATGTTCTCTTTGGTGATGCGGGCCCATTTGCGTGCGCCTTCAGCGTTCATGCTCATTGAGACCTCTGAAACGCCACGGCCCTGCGCATACTCGTCAGAAGCGTCAGTTACAACGTCACCCGAAAGAGCAGGCTGACCGTCGCGGCTTGTAACCTTGATGGCAATCAGTTCGAAGTAGTTGCCACCTTCGTCGAATGCCTTAACGCTCCACAGAAGTTTCAGGTTGCGCGGGAACAAAGCCTTAACAAGCGGTTCTTTCAACATTGCGTTGACAGCGGCTGTGTCTTTAAAGTGTGCAAAACCAACTGCAGCGCCTGGACGAAGACGACCGTCTTGTGTATAGTAAGGATTCAAAACTGAATACAACGGATAATTTCTTGCAACGTCCTCAGCAGCGGCGTCAGTTGCTGTTGAATCGGCTGCAAGTTTGTCAATCAGCGAATTAGATTCTGCTGAAGCATCAGTTTTCTGCTCTTCGGCAGTTGCTTCGGCAGCCTCGCCACCATTCTCGGCGGCTTTCAAATCGTTGATTTCCTTGATTTTGGCATTGGCCTCGGCCAAATATTGCTGAACTTCAGTGTTGTCGTATGTTTCCCAGAACTCAAGATTGGCAGTTCCCTGCAACAGCTTGCGGACACGCTCAGAGTCTTTGATACCTGGCAACTCAACCAAGATGCGGCCTGTGTTGCCCAAACGCTGGATGTTTGGCTGAGCAACGCCGAAACGGTCGATACGGGTGCGAAGGATTTGGAACGAGTTGGCGATTGCAGCCTCTGTCTCGTCGCGCAGTACATTAAGCACGTCTGAGTTCGATGAGTTGAAGTTGACCTTGTCTTTCAGCACTGTTGTGTTGAAGATAGCTGCCAGTTTTGCGTTGGGGTCAATCTTTTCGAAACTCTGACCAAACAGCGTTACGAAGTTTGTCTGTCCGCCTTCGGCTTTCTGTGCCGCTTTGGCATCTTCAATAGCCTGAAGGAAAGTGGGATCGTTGCTGTAGTTCGACAGCGACTTGATGACATCAACCACGCTCACCTCAAGAATGACGTTCATACCGCCCTTCAGGTCAAGGCCAAGGTTAATCTCACGCTCCTTGCATTCACGATAAGTGAAATCCTTCAAGAAGAAGAAGTTATAAACTGGAACGCTCGCCAAAGAGTCAAGATAGTTATTGTACTTGACAAGGTTCAAATTACCGTCGGCCTCAGTTGCGAATGCTGTGGCCTTCTTCTCTTCACGCGTTGTTACTACTGTAAAAAACAATTGATACAGGCACACTAAAACAAGTGCGATAGCAACAAATCTAATAGCTCCTTTATTCTGCATTTTTAAATAGTTATTTGATTTTTCATTACTCTTTATCCAGCAAGGCTGGTTTTTGCTTAAAGCACGCAAATATATCGGTTTTTTTAAAAAAGCGAAACAAAATTACTCCGCTCGTAATTGTTGTTGAACTATTGTTGTAAATCAATATAAATTAATGCTTTAGGCTTTACAACCGATGATTGCCAGATTTTTCTTTATACCTATTATATAATGAAAGAGCCGCACGGATAATGCGGCTCTGTTCAAATGTTGTTTCGTTATGAATTCATCGAGATGAAAAACTCCTCGTTGTTGCGCGTTCTGGCCAGACGGTCGCGAAGGAACTGCATTGCCTCCACAGAGTTCATATCCGACAAGTGGTTGCGCAGAACCCACATACGGCTGAGCGTGTCCTTGTCCACGAGCAGGTCGTCGCGGCGAGTGCTGCTCAAGTTGATGTCGACAGCAGGATAGATGCGCTTGTTCGACAGTTTGCGGTCGAGTTGCAACTCCATATTGCCTGTTCCCTTGAACTCCTCGAAGATAACCTCGTCCATCTTTGAGCCTGTCTCTGTCAGGGCTGTTGCCAGAATGGTGAGCGAACCGCCGTTCTCGATGTTGCGGGCGGCACCAAAGAAGCGTTTCGGCTTGTGCAGCGCGTTGGCATCCACACCACCCGAAAGTACCTTGCCCGATGCAGGCGAAACGGTGTTGTAGGCTCGCGCCAGACGGGTGATTGAGTCGAGCAAAATAACCACATCGTGACCGCACTCAACAAGGCGTTTGGCCTTCTCGAGCACGATTGACGACACTTTCACGTGTTTTTCGGCTGGCTCGTCGAATGTTGATGCGATAACCTCACCGTTCACGCTACGGGCCATATCGGTAACCTCCTCTGGGCGCTCGTCGATGAGCAGAACGATAAGGTAAACCTCTGGGTGATTGTATGCGATTGCATTTGCTATCTCTTTGAGCAATACGGTTTTACCAGTCTTTGGCTGAGCCACAATCAAACCGCGCTGTCCCTTGCCTATCGGCGAGAACATGTCGACAACGCGTGTCGAGATTGAGCATTGCGGATGGCTTGTAAGGTCGAACTTCTCCTCAGGGAAGAGCGGTGTCAGGAAGTCGAACGGCACACGGTCGCGGATGCTGTCGGGTGTGCAGCCGTTGATGGTCTCAACCTTGATGAGCGGGAAGTACTTCTCTCCCTCTTTCGGCGGACGGATGGTGCCTGTCACTGTGTCGCCCGTCTTCAAACCGAACAGTTTAATCTGCGACTGGCTCACATAAACGTCGTCGGGCGAGTTCAGATAGTTGTAGTCCGACGAGCGCAGGAACCCGTAGCCGTCCTGCATCAGTTCCAGCACGCCAGTGGCGGTAATCAACTGGTCGAACTCATATTTTGTTTTGTCTTCATTCTCACGTTGTTGAGCCTGCGGTTGAGTTGTCTGCGGCTGATTTTGATGTCCGTTCTGATGGTTGTTCTGATAGCCGTGCTTGACAAATCGCTGCTGGTTGTTGTTCTGGCGATAATCGGTATGCTCAGTCTCAGCCGTGGTACGTTTCTCTGCAGAATCGGTTGATGCCGCAGGTGCTGGACGCTGACCGAAATCGAGTTCGAGCGCCGCCTTCTGACGCATATAATTATTGGTGTCTTGTTTCGGTGTGCGATCGGCAGGCATGTCGTTGTCAACCATTCTTCTGTCGTATGGACGTGCTGCCACGCGCTGCGGCTGTTCGCCGTTTTTCTCATACTGCTCCGATTTTGCCTCGTTGTCAGCATTGAGCGACACACCCATCACACGCTGCACGCGCGCCCCCAAACGAGCGCGTTTGCGCGGCTGACGTTCTGCATCTTCAGTGGCCTGTCCGTCGTCTTTTTTAGGTGCGCTTGCACCTTGTGCTTCAAGAATTTTGCTAATGAGTTCCTGCTTTCTGAGAATTTCCACTCTCTTCATTCCCAACTCTTTACCAATAAGGCGCAAATCGGGAAGAAGCATTTTGCTCAGCGACAAATAATCATGATTCATAAAAAAATGATTTGTAAAATAGTGATTACACAATTTCAAATAATGTTCGAAAAGGATTTCACAAATAAGAAGTGATTTCGTTTGGATAGAACTATCCGCGCCTTTTTGAAAACGGTGCAATTTTAGTGATAAATTGCTTTCGCGCAATAAAAAAAAACGAAAAAAGTTCCCCACAGAGCGCTGTTTTTATACCTTTGGCATCGGTTTTAAAAGAAATGATATGAGAAAACTTCTGATAATAGCCGCTGCTGCCTTGATGACGTTCAGCGCACAAGCACAGCGCGGCAGCAACAACACCAGCCGCGAGCAGGCATTTAAGATGACTCGCGTGCTCGACCTGATTAGCAATCTCTACGTTGACACCGTGAACCAGCAGAAACTGGTTGAAACAGGCATTGTTGCCATGCTCAAGGAACTCGACCCGCACTCGGTTTACATCACGCAAGACGATGTGAAGGCGATGAACGAGCCGCTCGAAGGCAATTTCGAAGGCATCGGCATACAATTCAACATTATGAACGACACTCTGATGATTGTGGCAGTGATTCCTGGCGGACCGTCGGAACGCGTGGGCCTGATGGCTGGCGACCGCATTATTTATGTGGACACGGCCAACATTGCTGGCGTGGGACTCACCAACCAGATGGTGCAGAAGAAACTGCGTGGTAAGAAAGGAACCGTGGTTACAGTAAAAGTAAAGCGTCACGGAAGCAAAGACTTGATTGACTTTAAGATAACACGTGACAAAATTCCAATCTACAGCGTCGATGCGGCCTATATGGTTGATGCCAAAGCAGGCATCGGCTACATAAAAATCAACAAGTTTGCGGCCACCACAACCAGCGAGTACAACTCGGCCATCAGCAAGTTGCGCAAACAAGGCCTGAAACACCTGATTGTGGACCTGACCGACAACGGTGGTGGCTATCTGAACACTGGTTTCGACCTTGCAAGTCAGTTCCTGCAGAGCGGCAAGATGGTTGTGTTCACGCAAGGCACCAAAATGCCGCGCCAGAACTACTACACCGAATCGGGCCACAACGAGAAGGACTACGGACGGGTGGTTGTGATGGTGAACGAGAATTCGGCTTCGGCAAGTGAGATTGTGTCGGGCGCCCTTCAGGATTGGGACCGCGCCGTGCTTGTGGGACGCCGCACCTTCGGCAAAGGCCTGGTGCAGAATCAGTTCCCGCTCAACGACGGCTCAATGATGCGACTCACCGTGGCCCGCTACTACACCCCAACAGGCCGCTGCATACAACGTTCGTATGAAGGCGGTGTTGACGAGTACAACAAAGAATTCGACAAACGCTACAACGATGGCGAACTCTACAGCGCCGACTCAATCCATCTGCCCATGGGCGAGAAATACTTCACCAAGGTGAACAACCGCGTGGTGTACGGCGGCGGCGGCATCATGCCCGACGTGTTTGTGCCGATTGACACCACCTACTCATCGCGCTACTACGTGAGAATGGTGCGTCAGGGCATATTTAACAAATTCGTTCTCAACTACATCGACAATAACCGCGCCGAACTTGAGCAGAAATACAAATCGACCAAAACCGACAAGGATTTCAAGACGTTCGATGAGAATTTCACCGTCACCGACGATTTTCTGAAGCAACTCACCGACTTTGCCGAGAAGGAAAAACTGCCGTTCGACGAGAAGGGCTTCGAGCGCGGCAAAGAGCATATGCGCGTAAACCTGAAAGCCGCCATTGCCCGCGACCTGTACGATTCGGGCGAGTACTATCAGATTATCAACCGCATCGACCCGATTTTCAAGGAAGCCGTGCGGGTGATGAAGGACGAAAAACTGTACAAATCGAAACTGCAGCCAAGCAAATAGTGCAACGTGATTAACTGGCTTACAAGCAATTGGCTCGAACTGTTCGGCGTTGTGTCCACCATCGTCTATCTTGTGCTGTCCATCCGTCAGAGCATCTGGCTGTGGCCGCTGGGCGCGCTCTCGTCGGCTATCTACATTGCCGTGTACTTTGCCAACAAGTTCTACGCCGACATGGGGCTGCAGACTTACTACCTGATAATCAGCATCTACGGATTCATTGCATGGCTTACCCACAAGAACCGCGAAGGCAAGGAGCTGGCCGTCAGCCGCACCACGGCAAGGCAATGGCTCGTTTTGGGCATCATCACGGCCGCCATTTGGGGTGCGCTTTACGCGATTCTAACCCTATTCACCGACTCGCCCGTGCCTGTCGGCGACTCGTTCACAACCGCCCTGGCCATCACCGCAACCTGGATGCTCACCCGCAAAATGATTGAGCAGTGGCTCGTGTTCATCGTGGCCGACGCCGTTTCGGTGGCGCTCTACTTCACGCGCTCGATGCCACTCACCGCATTCCTTTATGTAATATATACAACAATGGCCGTTGTAGGCTTTTTCAAATGGCGCAAAGAACTGATACAAAGATAATTGTGGCCACAGGCGCCGAATCGACGGGAAAAACCGAACTGTGCCGATTTTTAGCCCAAACGCTTGATATTCCGTGGTTTCCCGAATTGGCGCGCGGCTACGTTGAGCAGTTGGGCCGCCCCTACTCTTACGATGATGTGGTTGAGATTGCCCGCCTGCAGATTGCCGAATTTGAGCGCGCCATTGCCGCTGGGCACTCTGCCGTTTTGTTCGATACCGACCTGATTATCACCAAAGTATGGTTCGATGTGGTTTACGGCCGCTGCCCCGAGTGGATTCCCGAAGCCATCCGTTCGCATCCCGCCACGCTGCATCTGCTTTGCCTGCCCGACATTCCCTGGGTGCCCGACCCCGTGCGTGAGAACGGCGGCCCGATGCGCGATAAACTATCGGCCATCTATCGTAACGAACTGGAAACGTTTGGTTTGCCGTATGTTGAGATTCGCGGCAACGGCGATGCTCGGCGCGAAATGGCGGTGAAGGCGGTGAAGGATGTAATTATGAGTTAAGGATTTAAGCCGTTAACTCAAAAATCTTATCGATTCACCGATTGTCCGAAGTCCGTTTTATTCTTATTCCACATAAAGTACCAACCCCTTAAGATACTCACTTTCAGGGTGGAACATGCCAATCGGGTGGTCGATGGGCTGCGAGAGTTGGTGAAGGATGCGCACATTGCGCCGCGCGTTGACCGAAGCGGCAAACACAGCCTTGCGGAAATCTTCCTTGCTCACCGCCTGCGAGCACGAGAAGGTGAACAGCACGCCGCCTGGCTCAATCTGTTCCAACGCCCGCTGATTGATGCGCTTATAGCCTTGCAGTGCGTTGTTGAGTGCGCTCTGGTGCTTGGCAAAGGCTGGCGGGTCAAGAATTATAAGGTCGTACTTGTCGGTAGTCTGCGCGAAAAAGTCGAAAGCGTCGAGCGCAAAACCCTGATGGTTAGAGCAATCGGGGAAGTTCAGCGCCACATTGCGGTCGGTTTGGGCAATGGCAGGTTTCGACACATCGACGGTGTGCACCGCCTTCGCCCCCGCGCCCAACGCATACACGCTGAAGCCGCCCGTGTAGCCGAAAATGTTGCAGACCGTGCGCCCCGCCGAGTAGTTGGCAAGCAGTTGGCGGTTCTCGCGCTGGTCGATAAAGAAACCCGTTTTCTGGCCGTTTTCCCAATCAATCTCAAACTTATGGCCGTGCTCAAGAACGATGTTGGTATCGGGTTTGCCGAACAAATATCCGTCAACGGGCTCAATATCAGCCTTGAACGGAAGCGTTTGCGAACTTTTGTCGTAGATGCAGCGCACCTTGTCGCCCAAAAGGTCTTTCAGGATTTCGGCAATGGCGTCCTTCATCAGGTACATCCCGACAGAGTGCGCCTGAAAAACCACCGTGCCGTTGTAGTAGTCGGCCACAAGCCCCGACAGGCCATCGCCTTCGCCGTGGATGATGCGGAAGACATTGGTGTCGGCGCTGTCGAAAAAGCCCATTCGGCGGCGGAACTCAATGGCGTTGGCAATCTTGCGGCGGAAAAACGCGGCATCGGGAACGGTGTTCTCAAAAGTCAGAATCCGCACGGCGATTGACGACGGCTGATAGTGCCCCCAAGCAAGGAAACCGCCCTGGTTGTCGTAAACCGACACAAGGTCGCCTTCCTTCGGCGTGCCCTGCATCTGTTTGATGGCCCCCGAAAAAATCCACGGATGCAGCCGCTTGACCGACTGTTCCTTTCCCGATTTCAGTATGATTTTCGCGCTCATATAGTTCTGTATTTCAGTATTATTGACAATGATTTGGTTTCCGACGCAACTATTATTCGGCTTGCTCGCCGCGTTGCAGCATGTCGGAAAGTCGGTTGTAGATTTCGAGCGAAACCCAAGCGTCGGTGGCGGCGTAAAGCAATTGTGCTTCAGTTAGATACGGAATTTCCCAATTTGATGTCTGCTGCGCCTTCGAGATACGGATTCCCATCAGCATGGCGGCAAGCGGACGCAATCCTGCCTGCTCGATTCCCACTTGTTTTGCCAAACTCTGCACATCGACAAAACCGCCTGGTACAAACGGACTCAAACTGACAAGCGCCTTCAAATCGTCGTGAATGGCGGCGCCTACTTTGATTATTGACTCATCGGCAAGTAATTGTTTGACCACATTCGGCAGTCGTATTTTATTGAGTCTGAACAAAAAAGCCCTGTCACCCGCCGATAGTTGCAACAGCGCCACTTTATTGTGTTGTCCTTTGCGGAAATTGGGGCGGGTTTCGGTGTCAAACCCTAAAACCTTGAACTGTCGCAGATAACTGACGGCTTCTTCAATCTGGTCGCTGGTGAGCGGAACGCTGATTTTCCCTTCGAACGCCATTATCGGCAATTCCGCAATCTCTTCCTTTGCAATCGTCTTATTCATCGGCCAATCCACTCAATCCGCCACGTTCCCACGACGGGCGGTCGTCTTGTTCAAAAGTGCGGGCATCGTCGGTGCGCAAAGCGGCGCCGCTGTATATTAAATGGTGCAGCACCCGCACAATATTCACGAGCCGCTGTCCCCAATAGTTTTTGAAATTGTTCACGCATTCCCAAATGGCGTCGTTCATCATCTCGGGCGAGCCCATCTGCATAAGCGACAGATAATCTTTCAAATCCTGAAAAATATCGGCAAAACCTTCAGAGAGACTGGTCATTGCGTCATCACCTGCAAGCGGGTCGTACACTTCGCTGTAGCGGTCGAATTTTGACAGTTTCGCAGCCACGGCGTTATGAACTTCATCCCATTCTTCTTGAGTGACAGTCTTTTCCACCATTTCGGGGTCGATTGGCTCAATGCTGGGCAGACTCAAGGTTTTAACGTAGAGCAAAGATAAAAGCCTATGCTGCTGACTTACGAAATCGCTTTGCGAATAGGCCGCAACACGGTCAACCAAATTGCAATACTGGCTGGCCAAAGCTGTGAAGGCGATTACTTCGTCGGAATAGACTATTTTTTCAAAATCTTCAGTCATTGGTTAAGGTTAAAAGCCAAACATACCTTCATCAGAACCCATCTCTTCATTCTGTTTGATGGCTTTTTCCTTTAAATCAGACAGATACTGTTCCATTCGTTTTGCGACGGGGTCTGAAAACAAAGCACCGAAACGTTTCAGCGGGTCATTTTCCGACACTTCTTCAATCATGCGCACAGCGGTTTTGCCTTCGACATCGGCCAATGTGATGTTGCGCAACAATTCGCGACCATCAGGCTTAATCATTCGGCGCACATAGTCGAACTCACCCATCGTCTGTGTAAGCAACACAATCGAGTCGCCATTGGTGTAATACTCAACCCAGCAGTCCTGCCCGTCGATGGCTTCACGCTGAATCATTGTATCAAGATTCGAGCGCCATGACGGCTCTTCCCAATGATTAGTGATGTTGCCCAGAACCATGAAATACATCTGGTCAATCATTTGTCCCTTCATAACCTGACGCTCACGCGGCAAGCACATACCGATTATCACTGGCAGCAAGGCTATTACAGCTACTGCACCTAAAACTACTGCAAGTACTTTTTTGTTTTGATTATCCATATCGTCGAAACAATTATCTTCTTATAAAAAACCTTCAAAATTACTAAATAGCTTTAATCGACAAAAAAAATGTTCAATGCGTTTGCCCAACAATTTTCATTCTTTTTTTTGTTCCGACGGCTCAACTGGCATATTTTCGCAGCATAAAAAAAGAATATGGAACCGGACAACAATTTTGAATACGTTATCGACCGCTTTGCCGACATCAAGATTATGCGGTACAAAGTGCCTGAATTTGAAAATCTTACACTTAATCAAAAGATATTCTTCTACTACTTGAGTCAGGCGGCGCAGTGCGGTCGGGATATTATTTTCGACCAATTCTACCGCCACAACCTGCTGGTGCGCCGCACCGTGGACGCCATTGTCAGCAGTTATGGCGGCAATCGCGAAAGCTATGATTTTGAGCAGTTTATGGTTTACGCCAAACGTGTCTGGTTTAGCAACGGCGTGCACCACCACTACAGTTGCGACAAGTTTTTCCCTAAAATTGACGCTGAAACATTTAAGCAACTGATTCTCAATTCTGATTTCGGACGAATGCCGAAAAACGAAGGCGAAACGGCAATGGATTTTGCCAATCGGGTAACCGAGATAATATACAGCAAATCAGACCTTAAGCGCGTCAGTCTTGACAGCAGCGGCGACGTGGTGAAGGCGTCGGCGTGCAACTTCTACAGCGGCGTGAGTCAGGCCGAAGTGGAAGCCTACAACGCCACTCTGCCCCAACCCGACGCGGCTCGGCCACTGTCGAACGGGCTCAACAGCCGCCTTGTGAAAACCAACGGGCGCATCACGGAAGAAACTTATCGCGTAGGCGGGAAATATGGTAAGGCTATTGAACAAATTGTCAGTTGGTTGGAAAAAGCCGCGCCTTACGCCGAAACTGAACAGCAGCGCCAATCGATTGAAAAACTCATCAGTTACTACCAAACGGGCGACCTACGCACTTGGGACGAGTATAACATCTTGTGGGTCAGCGACAACGAGCCGCAAGTGGATTTCGTGAACGGCTTTATCGAAGTGTACGGCGACCCGCTCGGCATCAAAGCCACGTGGGAATCGCTCGTCAACTTCAAAGACCTGACGGCAACACGCCGAACCGAGATTATCAGCGGCAACGCGCAATGGTTTGAAGACCACGCACCCATCGACAGTCGTTTCAAGAAAAAGAGCGTTAAAGGCGTGACTGCCAAAGTGATAACCGCCGTTCAACTTGGCGGCGACTGCTACCCGTCGACGCCCATCGGCATCAATCTGCCCAACGCCGACTGGATTCGCAAGGAACACGGTTCGAAGTCAGTCACCATCGAGAACATCACCTACGCCTACCATCAGGCGAGCCTTGGCAGCGGAATGCTCGACGAGTTCTGCCACGACGAAGCCGAACGCGCCCGCTCGCGCAAATACGGCTACCAATCGAGCAACCTGCACACCGACCTGCACGAGTGCTTGGGACACGGCTCGGGCCAACTGCTGCCTGGCACCAACCCCGACGCGCTGAAAAACTACAGTTCGACTCTGGAAGAAGCCCGCGCCGACCTTTTCGCACTCTACTACATTGCCGACCCGAAGATTGTCGAGTTAGGATTATTACCTGACAATGAAGCGTTTAAGGCAGAATACGACTCGTATATCCGCAACGGCCTTATGACGCAGCTCACACGCATCGTGTTGGGCAAAGACCTTGAAGAGTCGCATATGCGCAACCGCCAACTCATTGCCCGCTGGGCGCTCGAAAAAGGCAAGGCCGAAAATGTGGTTGAACTGCTGAAAATCGACGGGAAAAGTTACACCCGAATCAACGATTACGCAAAATTGAGAGAACTTTTCGGCAACTTGCTAGCTGAAATTCAAAGGATTAAATCGGAAGGCGATTTTGAAGCGGGAAAAGCTCTTGTCGAAACTTACGCCGTGAAAATAGACCGCATACTTCACACCGAAGTGCTGCAACGCTTTGATAAACTGAACATTGCGCCATATGGCGGTTTTGTGAATCCGGTTTTGAAACCTGTTGTTGAGAATGGCAAGATTATCGACGTAACTATTGATTACACAGAGAGTTATACCGAGCAAATGCTGCGCTATGGACGGGAATTCGGATTCCTATAAACAATGTTCTATCGACAGGCAAATTCAAGTATTTTTACCGCATCATGAAGCACGGGACATTGAAACTGACCACACCAACCAAGGCAACCAAAGTGCTGCTTCACGCCTGCTGTGCGCCTTGCTCGTCGGCCATTGTTGAATGTCTGCTCGAAAACGGCATCCGTCCGACTATATTCTACTGCAATCCAAACATTTATCCATTGAGCGAATACCAAATCCGCAAAGATGAATGCACACGGTTTGCACAAAATCTGGGGCTCGACATCATCGATGATGACTACAATCACGACCAATGGCTGCAGACCGCACAACCGCTTGCCGCAGAGCCCGAGCGTGGCCAACGTTGCCTTATATGCTTCAAACACAGGCTTCTGCGCACAGCACAATACGCCGCCCAAAATGGATTCGATGTGTTCACCACCACCCTGGCATCGTCACGTTGGAAAAGCCTTGAGCAGATTAACGAAGCCGGCATATGGGCCGCATCGCAAGTGAACGGCGTCACATTTTGGGATCAAAACTGGCGCAAAGGCGGCTTGAGCGAACGCCGCATCGAAATCATCAAAGAATACAACTTTTACGAGCAGCAATACTGCGGTTGCGAATTCAGCCTTAAAGCTGCCAACGAATGGCGGAAAGCAAATGGCAAAGAGTTGATTGTGAGAGAATGATACAATCCACCCTGTTCACAACAGTTCACACATCCGTAACCATCTATTTCTCAAACGGATACTTCAGTCCAATGCGCTGGCGCATAGCGTCGAGCAGTTTCATACTCGATTCGGTATCATTGAGTGTGCGAAGCGGGTTCTCGGTGAGTCCGCGGCGCAAGCAGTCGGTAACCGATTGCGCTTCGTAGTCGTAACCGGCAGTGGTGCGGCGGTCGGTGAAGGTTTCGGCGACCTTTTCACCTATTATTAATTGTGCACGGCGGCTCATGTGGAAATCGCTGACAATCACCTTGCCCTTGGTGCCGACAATGTAGGCGTCGTTCACAAGCAAGGCGTCGGAACTTGTTGCGTATAAGCCCGATATGCCATTCTGGTATTCAACTTGAATGGAATCGACATTGTCAATGCCGCGGTCGGTCATTTGGGCGGTTATTGAGTAACTTTTCTCGACCGACTGCGCCATCAGCCGCCCGAAGTTCAGGTTGTAGACGGCAAGGTCGAGTAGCGAGCCGGCGGCCAGATTGGGATTGAAAAAACGGCCTTGCGGGTCGTTGCGCATCACAAAACCCAGATTGGCCTGAATCAACTCAATGCGCCCCAAAACACCCGACCGCACCCACTCGAGCGCTTTCTGCGTTGTGGGCAGGAAATTGGTCCAGAAGGCTTCCATCAGGAACAGGTGGCGGCGCTCGGCTTCGGCACGCATAACGGCAAATTCAGCGGCATTCACGGTTACAGGCTTCTCGCAGAGCACGTGCTTGCCGTGTTTCAGGCAGAGCATTGTGTGCTCAAGGTGGAAGTTGTGCGGCGTGGCAATGTAGACAATATCAATGTCGGCATCGGCGGCCAACTGCTCGTAACTGCCGTAGGCGCGAGCAATCCCAAACCTGTCGGCAAAGGCTTTAGCCCTTGACAACTCACGTGCGGCAACAGCCACAATCTTTGCACCACGTACACGACGGAAGTCGCCAGCCATTTTTTCGGCAATCCATCCGGAGCCGATTATACCCCATTTAACCATCTGATTAGTAAGTTTTAAGTTTACAAATTTCGGGTTGGAAGATAGTGTTTTTGGCGGAACGAACATCGCTTCGGTCGGCAATTACAATAAAAAAAGCCGCCCGCGCAAAGCAGACGGCTTATAAAATCAAATCAATCAAGCGTTTACTTCTTCTTATTTGCTTCGTACTCGTCGTTCAGACCTTTGATAATGTCGTTGGTAATGTTGTACGACTCGTTGGCGTACCACATACTGCCGCCAATGGTGCGGGTGAGAATGAACTTGTAGCGCTCGGGTGTGTTGTACTTCTTAACGTATTCAGAAATCTTCTCGAACAGTTGGTTGTTCATATTCTGCTGTTCAACAGCCAGTTGGTTCGAGTACTCGTCCTGAAGGCGTTGGAATTCTTGCTGACGGACAACCAGGCGCTGCTGCTCTTCTTCGGCGCGTTGGGTGGTCAGGAAAATGCCTTTCTGAACCTTGTCTTGGAAGGTCTCAATGTCCTTCTGCAGCGATTTGGCGTCGCGCTCGAGTTTGCTCTGCATATTGGCGTACTTCTTCATAATGGCGTCGTTCAACTCAATTGAGAGTTTGTAGTTCACCAGAATCGAATCAACATCGATAAAGGCAATGTCGCACGCGCCAACGCAGGTTGAATCGTTTGCCACGGCTGCGGCCGAAGTTTGAGTCTGATTTGCACAACTTGTTGCAAGAAAGCCCATTGCAACCACTGCGACTGCACAGGCGATAATTGAATTTGTCTTCATATAAATCTGTTTAATTACTTTAAAATTATGTTGCGCCAAATGTATTACAAATAGTGTGATTTGTCAGTTTTTGTCGATATTTTTTTCGGGGAATTGGTCAATTGGTGAATCGGTGAATTGTTTAACGGGTTTAACAAGTTGAACAGGTTTAAATCCCCAACACCTAACACCCAACACCCAATACCTTACACTTTACTCTTTACTCTTTACACCTTCCACCTTACTTCTTCTTGATTATATACCTAATCGCCACCACCGACAGCACCGCTGTGAACACCAGGCCGATTGAGTATCCCCAGACGGGCGGCAGGCTGAGTCCTTCGGGCGCCAATAATATATAGGTGCTGCAGACCGACGTCATAAAAATGGCGGGAATGAGCGTGATTATGTAGCGGCGTCCGTGGCGGTAGAGATAGGCCGTGATTGCCCACAGGGTGAAGATTGACAGCGTTTGGTTGAACCAGCCGAAATAGCGCCAGAGCACGGCGAAATCGATAAGCATCAGCACGGCCGAAATGGCGAAGATTGGCACCGAAACGGCAAGACGCTTGGGCACGGTGTTCTGCGGAAAGTGCAGAAAATCAGCGGTTATGAGTCGAGCCGAGCGCAGAGCGGTGTCGCCCGAAGTGATTGGGGCGGCCACCACGCCCAGAATGGCCAGAACGGCGCCTATGCGGCCCATCCAGTCGTTGCAAATGAAGTTGACAATGTTGGCGGGGTTGCCGTTCATCTTCAGCGCCAGCCCTTCCGACGTTCCGCCAGCGTACTTGATTGCGGCGGCGGCCCAAATCAGAGCCACAAAGCCTTCGGTAATCATCGCGCCGTAGAAAGCAATGCGGCCGTAGCGCTCGTTTTTCAGGCAGCGGGCCATCATCGGGCTCTGCGTGGCGTGGAATCCGCTTATGGCGCCACAGGCAATGGTTATGAACAGGAACGGAAAGATACTCAATCCTTTAGGGTGGTGAGTATGGAAGGCGTCGGTGATTTCGGGCATCGGGCCGCTATGGCTGAAAATGCCAATGAAAACGCCAGCAGCCATAATGAGCAGCGCCAGTCCGAACACGGGGTAAATCTTACCAATGAGCGTGTCGATTGGCAGCAGCGTGGCCATCATATAATAGCAGAAAATGATAATGCACCAGAACGTCTTGCCGCCAATGAATCCCGACGTCGGCGTAAGCCCTTCGAGCAGACCTGCGGGCGTAGTTACGAACACAGCACCCACCATCACCATCAGCAACAGAGAGAAGACGCGCATCACCTGACGCACGCCCAAGCCCAGTTCGTCGCCCACAATCTCGGGCAGCGACGCGCCGTCTTTGCGCAGCGAAATCATTCCCGACATAAAATCGTGAACCGCGCCGCCGAAAATGCAGCCCAGCACAATCCAAAGGTAGGCCGCGGGGCCGAACAGAATGCCGCCAATGGCGCCGAAAATGGGGCCCGTGCCGGCAATGTTAAGAAACTGAATCAGAAACACTTTCCAGAGCGGCATCGGAATGTAGTCCACACCGTCCTGACGCGTATAGGCAGGTGTCTGTCGGTTGCTGTCAACCCCGAACACCCGCTCAACAAAGGCACCGTAGAACACATATCCGAGCACGAGTGCCAAAACTGATACAACGAAAGTTATCATAATTGGATATTTTTTAAACAATGTGCGAAGGTAGGGATTTTGGTGAATTGGTGTATTAAAAGTTTAGGGGTTAGTGTTTAGGGGGAAAGTTTTTGGGGACGACGGACGACAGAGTTTTGGTGAATCGGTGAATTGGTTAATCGGTGAATCGAAAGGTTTAGTCGCTTCGCTGTTTAGATAACTAACCATTCTTAACTTCTCAACCTTCAATTCCAATACCTAACACCTAATTCCTAATTCCTAATTCCTAAATAACTAATCCCTAATGCCTAGTGTCCTTGTGAATAATTTGGTTATATCTTTTTTCGCGGCGCTTTGACGATAAAAATATATTTAAGCCCCGAAAACAGGCATCCTGCCTAAATTGACAACAGTATGAAATACAAAAGTTTAGTTGCGATAGACGATTACTCGAAAGACGACTATCTTGAGATTATGGACCTTGCGGCCTACTTCGAGAAGAATCCGGTTCAGAAACTGCTCGACGGCAAAGTGGCTGCCACACTGTTCTTCGAGCCATCGACACGCACGCGGTTGAGTTTTGAGAGCGCCGTCAACCGGTTGGGCGGCAAGGTTTTAGGCTTTTCGGACAGTTCGCAGACAAGCGTTTCGAAGGGCGAAACGCTGAAAGACACCATTTTAATGGTGGGCTGCTACGTTGACCTTATCATTATGCGCCACCCGCTCGAAGGCGCGGCACGTTACGCATCCGAGATTTCGAAGGTGCCAATCATCAACGCCGGCGACGGCGCCAACCAGCACCCGTCGCAATGCCTGCTCGACCTGTACTCGATAACCAAAACGCAGGGAACGCTTGAGAATCTGAAGATTACAATGGTTGGCGACCTGAAATACGGCCGCACGGTGCACTCGCTCATTATGGCACTGTCGCACTTCAACCCGACATTCAGTTTCATCGCGCCCGAAGAGTTGCGGTTGCCCGAAGAGTATCGCACATTCCTGCAACAGCGCAACATACCGTTTGAAGAGCACACCGAGTTGGCGCCAAACATCAACGACTGCGACATTCTGTATATGACCCGCGTTCAGCGTGAGCGCTTTGCCGACCCGCTTGAGTATGAGAAGGTTAAGAACGTTTACATACTGAAAAACAGTATGCTCGACCACACCAAGCCGAATATGAAGATTCTGCACCCGCTGCCGCGAGTGAACGAAATCAGCACCGACGTTGACGACAACCCGAAGGCCTACTACTTTGAGCAGGCGCAGAACGGCGTCTACACCCGTCAGGCGATAATTTGTAAAGTACTGCAACTCAAATAAATCAGACTATGAAGAACACAAAAACCTTGAGCGTTTCGGCCATCGAGAACGGAACCGTAATCGACCATATTCCGGCACAGAACCTGTTCAACGTCATATCAATCCTAGGACTCGACCAACTCACTGAAAGTCAGATAACTTTCGGCTACAATCTGCCCAGCGAGAAGTTGGGCCGCAAAGCCATCATCAAAATTGCCGACAAGTTCTTCGAAGACATTGAAGTGGACAAAATCGCGCTCGTCGCGCCGCACGCAAAACTCAATATAATAAGGAATTACGAAGTTGTTGAGAAGCGCCAGGTGAACGTTCCCGAGCAGATTTTCAACATCGCCCGCTGTATGAACCCGAAGTGCATCACCAACCACGAGAACATCCCGACGAAATTCCGCGTGATAAACGACGGCAAAGTCAAGCTCAAATGCTGCTACTGCGAGAAGGACACCGACATTGAGCATATGAAGTTGATTAGGTAGCATTCGACTTTTCAGCACCTACAACACAGACCAACAAGACTTCGGTCTTGATTGAGTCTGTGTTTTTTTGTGCATAACTTTTTAAAAAATTGAAAAGCCGACGTTTTCGGGCGCTTTCCATTTTGCATAATTTGCCGCAAAATCAGAAAAGCTCGACTCGAAATGAGTGTCAATAAATTCCAAATTAACGGCAGTTGCAAACTCAGCGGCTCAATCACGCCGCAGGGTGCAAAAAACGAGGCGCTGCAAGTGTTGTGCGCCGTTCTGCTCACCGACCAGGAAGTCATTATCCGCAACATTCCCTGCATACGCGACGTGAACACGCTCATCGACATCATTGCCGATATGGGCGTCACAGTTGAGCACATCGACAAACATACGTGCCGGTTCAAGGCCGACAACATCCAACCCGAATATCTGCAATCGCGCGAGTTTGCCGAAAAAACGGCAAAAATCCGCGGCTCTGTAATGCTTGTTGGCCCACTGTTGGCAAGGTTCGGCAAGGCGTACATTCCCAAACCAGGCGGCGACAAAATCGGTCGGCGCCGATTGGACACGCACTTCATCGGCCTGCAGAATTTGGGCGCGAAATTCGAGTACAACGCCGACGGAAAATTCTACAACGTTGAAGGTAAAAACCTGAAAGGCACATATATGCTGCTCGACGAGGCGTCGGTGACGGGCACGGCCAACATTATTCTGACGGCCGTAATGGCGCAAGGCACAACCACCATCTACAACGCCGCGTGCGAGCCTTATATTCAGCAACTTTGCAAAATGCTGAACAAAATGGGCGCGCGCATTTCGGGCATTGGGTCGAACCTGCTCACCATTGAGGGCGTGACGTCGCTCAACGGCTGCGACCACACCATCCTGCCCGATATGATTGAGATTGGCAGTTTCATCGGCTTGGCCGCAATGACGCGTTCGGCGCTGACAATCAATAATGTATCGTATCAGAATTTGGGCATCATTCCGCGGGCGTTCCAGCGGTTGGGCATACAAATGGAACTGCGGGGCGACGACCTGTTCATCCCCGCGCAGGAACATTATGAAATTGAGACATTTATCGACGGCTCAATACTCACCATCGACGACGCGCCGTGGCCAGGGCTCACCCCCGACCTTTTAAGCGTGCTTTTGGTGGTGGCCACACAGGCCAACGGCAGCGTGCTTTTCCATCAGAAAATGTTCGAGAGCCGACTGTTTTTTGTTGATAAACTGATAGATATGGGCGCGCAGATAATCCTTTGCGACCCGCACCGCGCCACCGTCATCGGACTGAACAACAAGCACCGCCTGAAGGGCATCAATATGACCAGCCCCGACATCCGCGCAGGTATGGCAATGCTCATTGCGGCGCTCTCGGCCAAGGGCACATCGGTCATCGACAACATCGACCAGATTGACCGCGGATATGAGGACATCGACTTGCGAATCAACGCTTTAGGCGGAAACATCATCAGATTGTAAAACTCAAAAACAACTGTTTTGGAAAAATACATTAGCAACGATTTTGTGAATGAGGTCAACCGACTGATTGACAGCACGAACCGAATTGTAATCACATCGCACAAAAACCCCGACGGCGACGCTGTGGGGTCGGGATTGGCGCTATATAACTATCTGAAAAACAAAGGTAAAGACGCGCGTTTCATTCTGCCCGACCTTATGCCGCAGAACCTGAAATGGCTGCCAGGCGTGGACGAAATCGTGACCTACAAGACGCAGACCGAAGAGGCTGACAAGATTATTGCCAATGCCGAAATACTGATTATGGCCGACTTCAACAGTTCGAGCCGTATGGGCGACGCCGTGAAAAGTTTCGACGCAAGTCCGGCCAAACGCGTGCTGATTGACCACCATCCGTTTCCCGAAATCCGCACCGACGTGGCCTACAGCCGCCCCGAGGCGAGCAGCACGTCGGAACTTGTGTATGAACTACTTACAGAACTCGAAGGCACCGACGTGCTCGACACCACGGTGGCCACCTGCATCTTCACGGGCATAATGACCGACACGGGCTGCTTCAACTACAACTCGTCGTCGCCGAACGTGTTCCGAATCATTGCCTGCCTGCTCGAGTCGAAAATCGAGAAGGATCAGATTATCGACCACGTTTTCAATCACTTCTCTGAAACACGGCTGCGGCTTTTGGGCTTCAGTCTGTACAAAAAAATGAAAGTGATTCCGAAATATCAGACGGCCTACATTTGGCTCACAAAGAAGGAACTCGAAGATTTCAACAATCAGCAGGGCGACACCGAAGGGCTTGTAAACTACCCACTTACGATTGACGGAATCAACTTTTCGGCGCTTTTCACCGAAAAAGACGGTCTGACCAAATGCTCGTTCCGCTCACGCGGCTCGTTCCCAGCAAACAAAGTGGCGGCCGAACGTTTCAGCGGCGGCGGTCACCTGAACGCGGCAGGCGGCGAGTTCCACAAAACCATCGGCAAAACCATCTACTATTTTGAGAAGGTTCTGCCTGAATATGAGCAATATTTGGAAAAATGAGAGCCGCGTGCGCCATATTGATTGCTTTGGCGGCCGCTGCGGCGGGCTGCAACAAAACCGACCAGAAGGGCGTGCCAATGAGCAAAGAGAGCCTGATTCGGGCCAACAAGGGGCTCGTGACCATCGACAAGGAACGGATTGAGGCTTTCGCCGAACGCCACCAATGGGAAATGAGCACCACCGAAACGGGACTTTGGTATCAGATTTACGAGCACGGCACAGGTGATAGCGCACGCAACGGATTGATTGCCAGCCTGAAATACACCGTATCGCTGCTCGACGGAACGCTCTGCTACTCATCGGACAGCACGGGCGAAAAAACGTTCCTGATTGGTCAGGGCGGCGTTGAATCGGGGCTCGAAGAGGGAATTTTGCTAATGCGCTGCGGCGACAAGGCGCGGTTCATAATGCCACCACACCTTGCCCACGGCCTTCCAGGCGACAATGATAAAATTCCACCCCGCTCGACTATCGTTTATCAAGTAGAATTGCTTAACTTAACCAACCACTAACTGAAAACATATTGCAATGTTTAAGAAATTGAAAATCAAATCGGTATGGATTGCTGCAATGGCCGTTGGGCTTGCGTTTGCCGCTTGTTCGGGCGGCCACGACGGCTACTCGCGCAAAAATGGCGTGCTCTACAAGTTGATTGTGATTGGCGACACCGTGTGCCCGCCCAATGCAGGCGACTACGTGACCTGCCAACTCTGCTACTCGACAATGAGCGACTCGACATTTTTTGTCGGCAACCGCACGTTCCAACTCACTGAACCAGAGTTCGATGGCTCGATTGACGTCTGCTTTCTGATGATGTCGGCAGGCGACAGCGCATCGTTCATTATCGATGCCGAGAACTTCTTCCAAAAAACATTGCAATGCCAGATGCCGTCGTTCATAAAGAAAGGCGACAAGATGAAAATCGACATCCGTATGGATGACATCCGCACCGAAGACCAATACCGCCGCGACAAAGAGGAATTCCTGAAATGGATTGAGGATTTCGGTGAATATGAGAAACTTGTGCTTCACAATTTCATCGAAAAAGAGAAAATCGAGGTTGAACCGACCGAGTCGGGAATGTACTTCATCAGCCTTGTCAACGGTTCGGGAAAGCCTGTTGAATATGGTGATATTGTGACAGTTAACTACGAAGGCCGATTCCTGAACGGCCGTTTCTTCGACTCAACAGTGAAACGAAACCAGCCATTCGAATTTGTCTATGGCACTGAACTTCAAGTGATTCCAGGACTTGAGGACGCTATTGGCCGTATGCGCGAAGGACAGCGTGCGTTGGTGATTCTGCCATCGGACCTTGCTTGGGGCGAGAAGGGCTCGTCAACGGGCATTGTGCCGCCGTTCACCACCGTGATTTACGAAGTTGAACTGCTTAAGGCCGTTCCGCAATCGTCTGATTCTGAAGATTCTGAAGATATTGAAAAGCAATCTGACAGCACCGAAGAGTAGCGGCGGAACAAGTTGGCTGAAAAAATACAGCGTTCCAATTGCCACCTACGCCATCTTCACGCTTATCGGACTGATTGTGTGGATAATACGCGATGTGCGCTACTTCGCGCTCTTCAACGGAATCGGCACCACCGAACTTGTAACCCGCATTTTGGTTATCAACAACCCCAAACTGCGCCAGCCTATGCGCCGCCTTGTGCAAATTATTGTAGGCGGTATGTTGCTGATAATGTTGGGGTTTGTGTTTGGCGTGAATTTCCAGTTCGAGCAGATTTTCTTCGATTTTCAGGCAAGTGTGGTCACGGGCGCGCTCATCCAACTGATAATCGCGCGGCTGATAATTCCGTTTGTGTTCGGCAATGCATTCTGCTCACGCGCCTGTTGGGACGGCGCCATTTTTGAGATTACCAACCGCAAAAACGGCCGAAACATCAAGCGCAAACCGTGGCTGGCGTGGGGCTATCTGCTCTTGATTGTGGCGATGGCTTTTGCTGTGGCGTACTACTTCACCAATCCCGCAGGCGATGAGAACGAACTGCTGCGCAAAAAATGGATTGTGGCTGAAAATCTGTTCATTATTGGTGGCGGCTACCTTCTGACAATGCTCTGTGGAAGCCGCGCCTACTGCCGCCTTCTCTGCCCGTTTATGACCATATCGAGTCTGCTCTACCGCTTCTCTATTTTCAAGATAACACCCGTAAAATCAGCCGACTGTACCCAATGCGGCGCCTGTTCGCAAGCCTGCCCAATGCTCATCGATGTGAAGGAATCGGTGCAGAACGTTGAGAAGATTAAAAATGCGCAGTGCATCTTGTGCGAACGCTGCGTGAGTGCTTGCAAACGGAACGTTCTGAAAGTGAGCGCCCGAAAAGCCCTATAAAGGGAATTTGGTTATTTTTGCTAATAAACACTTGCGCTATGAATACACAAAGAATAATCAAAAACTCATTCGGATTGGGATTAGCAATTGCATTATCAGTTGTATTTGAAGCATTTACACGCACCAATTATAACGAACGGCCTTCAAACCTCAAAAATGACGCAATCACTTGCGGAACTGAAGATACAATTCAGAAATCCACTGAAAATGAAGTTTATTCCGCTTTAGGTAATATTCCTGAAGGCTTCCCAACATATCCTAACGGGCAAGTTGCCTTAAGAAGATTTATATCAAGAAATATTCATTATCCTGATTCTGCAAATAAATATGCAATAGATGGTCAAGTTATTGTCAACTTTGTAATAGATGAAACTGGATCAGTATGTAATGTACGTGTTACACAAAACGCTAACCCATATTTAGATGAAGAGGCAGTACGTGTAGTAAAGAAAATGCCAAAATGGATTCCTGGTAGCAAGCATAAGGGGAATGTGGAATATTGTATTCCATTCAATTTTTCACTTCATTAAAAATATAAAATCAAACGCCTCCCTTCTACAAATCAAGTTTCAACTCTCCTGATTCGTAGGCACGGAACTTTTCTGATAACTCGTTGAACCACACCACCAACTGCGAGATGGCGGTGCCATGCAAACGGAACGTGCTGAAGGTAAGCGCAAAAAAGGCGGAATAATATTGATATGATTGGCACAAAAAAAGCCGTGACAACACGGCTCTATTTTATTATTCAGTTATAAATAATTAGAATTCAGCAAATTCAGCATTAGTTTCATCAACTATTGCCATACATTCCATTTCAATGAGCCAGTCGTGGCGGCAAACAGGTGCCTGGACAAACGTTTTGGGAACATCGGGCAGACGATAATCGGCCCAAGCTTTAATGGTTGCATAATCGGCATAGTCACGCAGATAAATCACCACCGATGCCAGATTGGCCACCGATGCGCCACCTTCTGCGAGCAATGCTTCAACATTCTCAAGCATACGGTCGGCCTGGCGGTTCACATCGCCCTGATAAAGCACTTCGCCTTTGTTGTTGATGCTTGCGGTTCCACTGATAATCAGATGTTTGCGGTCGCCATAATGGATGGCCGTTCCGCGCTCGAAAGTAACGCCATATTCTGATGTGCGGTTCAGATTGCTTTCAGCCTTCAAATATTGAATCTGTGCAGGTTTGAACCCTTTGAGCGCGTAAGCGTCGAGCACCACCAAGCATTTCGAGTCAGCGTGACGTCCGCCAATACCGGTGCTTGCAATGTAATGAGTGTCGCTCTTAAGTCCTTCAGTCTCAAAGAATTCGCGGCGAGCCTTGACAACACCGCCATAATTGTTATCGATGTTTTGAACAAAAAGCCAAGTACGCATACAATTGTCGGCCAGCGACACATTGTGTTTCCGCAACAACTCAACATAATCGGTGAAAAGTTTGCGGGTTTGGTCTTCAGAAGTGCCTTGCGAACTGTGCAGATAAGTGTTCCAAATATGCGAATAGCCATTGTGCTTGACAATGAAAGCATCGGACGACGACTCAATCTCGACATCAGTTTGGAAAATGCACCACATTGCCACCTTGGCACCGTTAAGCGGGGCCTGCTCAACAATTGAGACTGCGCACGGCGTGTTGTTCAACGACTTCTGCAACAACTCAATCTGATTATGGGCGTCGCTCAAAAAATAGCGTACAAAAACCGGTTTGGCCGATGATATGCGAGTGGTGTTAAACTCTTTAAACGCACCTTGAAGATGGTTAAGTTGCTCAACAAAAGGCATATTGCGGCGTGTAACCTGAAACATAACGTGGTACTCTGTCGGCTTGTCGGCAATGGCAAAACGCGCTACCTGAGCATCAACATTGTACAAATCGGATATAAAATGTGTGTATTTCAAGACGTAAAATTTAAAAAACGCACGAAAGTAAGAAAAAATCTTTGAATGTGCGTTCTGTGCGTATTTTTCACTTTATATTCGATTCTGTGTTCGAGCCATTCCACTTCCCGTAAATTCTCACATTGGTGCTGTCGGAAAGGAAGACGCTGTCGGCGGCGAAAATCAGGCGGCCTTCCGACTTGTAGCGCAGCGAGTAATAGTCCGCGCCAGAGAATACAAAACTATTCATGCCAATGGTGAAGAAACCGTTGTTGACCGCCCGAACAGAACCAATAATCCGCAGAGTGTCCGACGAGTGATAGATATAGACCACACCGTCGGGGGCGCCTTCAATCTCGCCTGTGGCAATTGTCATCGCATTATCTCGCGCAGTATTTTCAATGAGCGAGCCGTCGAACAGTTTCACGGTAAAAAGACCGCTTACTGCCCAAAGCGCAGTGTCGCTGATAACACGGTAAACGCCCTGCCGCGGCACGGTGCCTTCCATTCTGAAGGTTCCCGAAATGGGCCACACTTCGACCGAATCGACCAGTTGCCGCCCGTTGCTGATTGGCACCAGATAAACTTTGCCGTTGAAATTTGTTCCAGCCCTGCGTTTTATACTGCCTTCAATGGCGTATTTGACACTTCCGTCGGCCTGAACTTCGAAACTGCACTCTTTCAGATTGTTACTTTCGTTTTTGCACGACGCCAGCAAAGAAAGCGCAAAGACCAGTATCGCAACTTTTATTATATTGATTTTCATATCATTATCATTTTAAATGGTTAAACATCAGTCAGAAAATGAGAATTGGTGGTTGGTCAATTCGTCTATGACGGTAAAATCGCCTTTTTCCTTGCCACCGCATTTGAGAGTGTAGTTGTGGCCAACCTGCAACTTGTTGTGAAACACATAGAAACCGCGGCTCGAATAGAGCGAATCGATTGCCACATTGGGGTACTCGCTGTCGTAGAGATAGTAGGTGCCGGGCTTATGGCTTGTCACTGTAATCTCGACACGCGGCAGGGCATAATCGTAGTACGACAGATTGTCTTGCAACTCGCGCAAGCTAATGGCGTTCTGCTCGTTGGTGAGTTGGGCAAAGGCTTCTAACTCGCTGTCGGTGAGTTTTTGGCCGTTGAAGACGCTTGCAATGTAGCCACGGCAACTGCAGAACCATTTGTATTTGTCTTCCAGATAGTTGCGATAGCCAGGCGTTTTAATTCCCGCAATGAAATCTTCGATTTTTTCGTTGTAAACTTCAAACTTCTCAAACCTTATTGCATTGTTGTTCAGCCATTTGGCAATAATGCTTGTCTGAAACAAATCGATAGCCAGTTGGCTGTAGCCCCGACGCCGCGCTTCATTCTCGTCAATGTAGAGAATACCCATATCTATTATACTGTCAGTCAGCGCTAAAAACGGCTTTGGGATAAAGGATTTAGCATTACCAAACGCAACTACCGATTGCAGAACGCACGAGTCGGCTGTGGGAAAACTGTCGGCCATAAACTTCATAAGCCGCGCCGACACCTGCTTTCCTTCGCACTGCTTTTTATCGATATATCCGAACATTTGATTTTCCAAATTGTGACGCCAATTGTTGCGGGCGTTGGCGTAATATCGGATATAGGCGGGGGCGGCGCGCATTGCGGTGTTGTATTTATCATTAATGACGCGCAACGCCTGCGACGCCTGCGATATGACTTGTTCTTCATCGGCATCGTCGCCAAAATAATTCGTTATTGACGCCGTCATCCAACCAAATGGCTCACTACTAAAGTTATATAAGTAAAAGCCTGATAAACTATTACTATACGAGCCGATATTGTAGTATCTATCTTGCCAGTTGACAACCACCATCACCGTATCGCCCTGCGCCGCCAAATAACTTCTTAATATGATCATACCTACATCTTCAGAAGGCGAGAACCCAAAATTGGCCATTCCATCGACAGGGATTACGGCTTCGAACATCCTGCCAAATTGGTCGCTCTCAACAAGTTGCATTTTCCTATCACCGTCTTCCAGACGGTTGCTGTACAATATGTGATAGCCGTCGGTCAGGTATTTGGGAAAGTCGGTGATTGATTCAGGGCCGCGCAGATTGTTGCGCAGGTAGAGCCGCACGACAGCCGAGCCAATGTTGCCGTCGGGCACGAGATTGGGCGCCACAACGCGCTTCAGCGGTGCTATTCCATCCACAGAATCAAATTTAGGGCATATTTCAGCCGCCGCAAGAACTTGATTTTTAAATACATGACCCATCAACTTTCCATCGACATAATATTTGGAAAGCAAATGTCCCATACTGCCTTTTCGGCCGACATTTTTCTGATTGGCAGCCCCTTCAGTAGGCAGAATGGTGTATGTTGCCTGTCCGCCAACAAGTTTGAGACTGACCGTCTGCCCGCCGTTGGCGATTGTGACGCTGAGCGACGAATCGGTTTCGGCAACCGACTGATAGTGCCACACATTGTTGTTGTAGAGCGCAACCTGCTCGTAAAGGCTGCACTGCCAGCCGCCATCGGCGCTGAACCAACTGCCCACCCAGTCGGCGGGGATTTGGCTCTGTCGGAAATTGCACGCTGTCAGCATCATGGCCGACATTGCGATTGTAAGTAACTGTTTCATATTAGTGTTTAGTGTTTAATGATTAATGTTTAGAAGTTTTGGGGGGTAGAAGTTTAGACTCAACCTTCTCAACTTTCTCAACTTTCTCAACTTTCTCAACCTTCTCAACTTTCTCAACCTTCTCAACTTTCATCATTGTTAATTGTTAATTGTCTAATCGATTCACATTTAAAAGGCCGCCACCGCTGAGCAGCAGCGGCCTTTCGTTAATCAAACATTGTTTTTGTTGCGACTATAAACATTATGTTGATTCATTTTCAGGCACTTGACTTTAGACATTAGCCGGCTTTGGGCGGTCGGCCGCTTGCCGACCTTTATGGTTATTGTTGTTAGTGTTAGTTGTTTGGGCAGTCTGTATGCCTTTGCTAATGCCTATTGTCGTATGCCGTGATTGTTAATTATCATTTCCCCGTTTTCGATATAAATCGGCCACTTCGTCAATGGTGATTCCGAGCACGTCAATCTCGTTGAAGAAATCGGGCAGTTGCTCGTTCATAAACACATTGCGGCGCATGGCCATAATCTGCTGTTTGGCGCCGTCGGACACGAAATAGCCAATGCCACGGCGATTGAAGATTATGTCGGCCGATTGCAGGAAATCGAACGAGCGCACCACCGTGTTGGCGTTCACTTCGACAATGGCCGCATACTCGCGCACCGACGGAATGCGCCCGCCTTCGTCGTAGGTGCCGGCCAGAATCTCGTTGCAGATACGGTCCACAATCTGCATATATATCGGTTTGCTTTCTTTAAATTCCATAATTCCAATATTTTATCGATCAGCTGTTTGATTAGTGACTAGGTGAAAGGTTAGTGTTTCGCTGTTTAGAAGTTTCTACTTTCCCAACTCCTCATTAAGTTTCGCCTTGTAATAATCCACGCCGTGGAAGGCTGTATGGAAATCTTTCACCATTCCGTCGCGGCCAACAATAACATACGACGGGATTCCTGTGAAATTCCATTTCTTTTTCAGCGACGACGATTGTTTCTCCGTCAAGCGGTAGTGATGGCCTTTTATCGAAACAATCATGGCGTCGTATTCATCCTGCGGCGACGACTCATCGGCAAGATACAGGAACACAACATCCTTGCCTTCGAACTCCTTCTCCATTGGCTCCATTTGTTTCATGGCTTGACGGCAAGGAGCGCACCAAGTGTTCCAAAAATCGATTAACACGACCTTGCCATTGAAATCCTTAATTAAATCAACAAACAGTGCATCGCCTTCGCTCTCGCCTGCCTGGTGAGTGAAATAGCCGCCGCGGGCTTTTTCGGCTTCAATTTTGGCAGTGACGGCGGCATTTTGTACCTTCACATACTCGGCATAGAACGGGAAACGCATCTTCTCTATTTCAGCCACAAGTGAATCGGGCACAACCATTTGCTGGCCAAGCCGGTTGCAATACTCTTGAAGTTTTATGAAATCTTTGAAATAACTTTCACCTGTGCCGAAAACTTCGTTCATACAATCATTCGTTTCTTCGGTTCCATTTTGGATATCCGTCAAGCGTTTACCGACAATCGGCCAATATTTGGCATAAAAATTCTTTTCGTCTTCGGTGCGCGTGGTGTCGGCTTTCTCCATTTTTTCCACAAGCGACGCATAAACAGGCTTTTCGTTTTCAGGAATATCGATGTAAGAGTCCAATTCTTTCCACGTCAGATTCATTAGGTTTTTATATTCTTCCCATGAAAAATTCTTGCCGAAAACACGGTGGGCGCAAGATCTCCACCCTGTGACATTGTAACTACACCAACTTGCGTAGAACATCATAATATCGTCGAGACCAAGTATTTTGGGGTAATCCAAATAGTCTTTATCCATCTCGGGCCGTTTGAATTCCGGATTTGGTTCTTTGTTGCCGTTGGAACGGCTGTTTGCCAATTCGATAAAACTCGCTCCCATCGATAAATAGTAAGCTGCTTGCGATTTCAATTCAATGTTCAGCAGTTCTTTTCCACGCCCTGTAACATTCAGAGTATCAATATTTTTTCGAGAAGTATCATATTTTTTTAAAACATAATCTTTATACTCGGCCATCGAGAAACCCGCTATGCTATTATTTCTGTCAATTGACTCGGAAAAACCGCGAATTACATTCTTTGTCAGTGCATAGTTTAGGTCGACATTCTCGCCCGAGAAATAAGGATTCAGACGGCGGTCGGGTAATTCCCAAGGTTTGTAAACTTCGTAGAAATCGTAATCCACCACCACGGTTTTTCCTGCGGTGAGCAGAACATCGTTGCTGACAATTGGGTTTATTGACATATATGCAATTTGATTTTTAGTAGTCATCGGTACCTTAACCTCGTAAGTATTGTCGGGTTTGATTGGTGCCGAATACGACAACTGGTCGGCAACAAACGGATTGAATATGTATATTGTTACTTCTGCGCTCATCTTGTCACCAAAAGTTCTCCTGTCGAACGCGTAGATTGTGCCTTTAATGGTGGCCGAGTCCATCGTGAACTCGTTCGGCTTAAGGCTCTGGCCGTTGTCCTTAATGTTTTGTGCGTAGTTTCTAACCTCGTCGGGGACGGTAATTTTGTTTTTAATTTCTTGAGCGGCTTTGTCGGTTAGGGCGATGTCGTAAAGAATGAACGAATTTATGTCGTCAGATTCCATAAAATCGATTGTTTCAACCGAATTGTCGATGGGTTCGAAATTCATTACAAAGCGAGTAATAAACTTGCCATCGTTCTTCGGATAAATCCATTTGTCGGGTTTAATCCCTTCAGTTTTAATCAGTTTCCACATCTTGCTGCCCGAACGTAGCGTTGTGCCCGATCCATAAAGGAACGGATTATTCTTCATGCCATGGTAATAAATCAGAAAAAGTTTGGTGGCATCGGGGGTCAGCTCAATTTTTTCGATAAACAATCCTGTGCAAGTACCCATGCTGCGGGCGCCGACTACGGGATTCTCTATTGTTCGCTGTGCTAAGATTGTGAGCGGCAGCACGAACAAAGTTGTTATTGTTAAAAGAAAGTGTCTCATTTTTAAGTGATTTAAAAGTTAGTATTTGTTAGTTATTACAGAATTATTTGAAAATTTACATTCAATTATACCAATGGAATATTCTGACTTCCAATTACTTTGTGTTTTGTCGGTTCTCCATAATGCGTCTCTACTCTGTTTTCATCACCGTTTGTATCCCTCCACCGTTCGGCGGCTGAAGCGCCAGAAAGCCAGCGCCGTACCGCCAACCACCATTATCACTGTCGCCGTCCAGAGCACAGCCGTAAGGGTGCCTTGGTTTGGATATTTTGTCAAAACCGGCACCACAACGGCCATCAGCCCAATGAATATGGCGGCGGTTTTCACCAGTGTCAATCGGTTGAAGAAGGCGCCGCCCAGCATTGCCGCGTGCGTGCAGACCACCACAAACAGGCAGGTCGGTCCCCAGGCGCGCCAGAAATCGGCAATCGGGCGATAGTTGTATAACTCTTTCAGACTGATTAAATCGAGCCATTCGTTGACCATCAGCATACTCACCGCAAACCACACGGGAATGACCAACCAGAGCAGATAGCGTGCCGCAAAGGTCTCGGCGGCAGCGGCGGGAAGCGACAAGGTTGAAATGCAGCGGCGGCGTGTCCAAATGTTCGACAGCAGGCGCGACGCCAGCACAATGGCGCCTGCAACAGTTACGGTGTAGAACATGTTTTCGCGCAGAGTCGAGCCGAATATTCGGCTGCTTGTATTGCTGTAAATCAGCAGCAAAAGGCAGATTACGGCGTATGCTGCAAGTATTTTCCACGCGCCCGACAACTCGCGCCACAGCACCATTGCAAATCGTTTAAAATCAAACTGTTTCATATCTATTTCATCTTTTATTGTTCAACATAAACCAGCGGACGGCGCAAGCGCTTGCGCGAGAAGATTATCCGCGCCAGACCGATATTAAACACCGTTGGCACGGCCGCAATTCCAAAGGCCAGTTTGGCCGCACGGCCCCTATCGGGTTCCATTACACCCACATAATCAGCAATTTGCGCCACAAACGCCAAATCCAGATTTTTTACCGCCTGCGGATTGGTCGAAAAATAGGCCACCAAAGCCACCGTCAGGACAACTTCGGCCAAAATGAGCACCAGCAGCCCGCCCTTGCGGAAAATGGTGCCGAACAGCACGGCCAGACTCGATTGCACGCCCAAGATTACCGCAATGAAAAAATACATCCAAGCATTGTTAATTGCAGCACCAGTGTGCGGATAGGGTATAAAGCCAAAGGCTAAAGGCAATATCCAATAAAGTAGCAGGCGGGAGTAGAATTTCTCGGCGTTCGAAGCAGGCAGCGTCAGGTAGCCAATCTTTCGCTCGGGGCGCTGAATATTGGCAAACACACGCGAAGCCAAAATCCAGTAGTACAATACGACACCTATACATATAACCCCGTATCCAGCCACACCGAGAATAACCTGCGTTTGTCCAGCGTCACCTTTAAAAAAGACAACAGGCCAACACATAATTACCATAAACACTGCCGCAAAAATGGCAAGTTCGGGCCACGCTTCGGCGAACTCGTGCCGCAGCACAAGCCAGAACCGTTTGATATTAAACCAGTTATTCATAACAGTATCCCCCATTTATTTTGCGGCAAAAGCCTGATTCACACTTTCGGCGTTGGCCAGAACGGCGTTGAAGAGCAGTTCAATGTCGAGCGTCGTCTCGTCGTCGCCAGCCTTGCGGCCGCACACCACGGCGCTTCCCAATGCCGACGGTTGGCTGTAAATGGCGCCTTCGGGCTCCTGCCCCAACTTGCAGTCGACAAAGGTCAAATGGTCGCAAATCTGCGCCACGGGCATATCGAAGAGCAGTTGTCGGCTGCCCATAATGGTGACGTTGTCAATCAGATTCTCAACGTCGCGCACTTGGTGAGTCGATATTATAATGGTGCGGTTGTCGGTCATGCACTCGGCCACAACCTTGCGGAATTGGCTTTTCGACGGAATGTCGAGACCGTTAGTCGGCTCGTCCATCAGCAGCAGACTTGTGTTTGTGGCCAGCGCAAAGCAGACGAAAGCCTTCTTCTTCTGCCCCATCGACAGGCGGGCAAGGTTCATATCGGCGGTCATGCCGAAACCAGCCAGGCAGCGGTCGAGCGTCTCGCGGCTGAAATTGGGATAGAAAGGTGCGTTGAGCAGAACGTAGCGCTCAAACGTCATTGCAGGCAAGTCGAACTCTTCGGGCACAATGAAAAGGTTGGCCAGTGCATCGGGCGAGCGACGGCTCATATTGTGCCCGTTGAATTCAACCGTGCCGTTTTTCGCAAACAACAGTCCGCTCATCAGGTAGAGCAGCGTCGATTTTCCAGCGCCGTTCAGGCCCAGCAGACCGTAGATTTTTCCTTCGTCGAAAGTCAGATTCAGGTTGCTGAACACTTCGTGGCTTCCGTAACTGAACTGTAAATTGCTAATTGTTACCATTTTCTTATTTCGTTTATTAGTGTATTAGTTGATTAGTACACTGCAAACATACGACACTTTTTTTAATTAGCAATAGGTGGGACGATTTTTTTCAAAAAAAATTATCGGCAAAGGGAAAAAAGCGTGGAAGCAAGGCACGAAAGACGCACTATCTAAATAAAAAGCGTACTTTCGCAGAAATTTTCGATCCATGCAGGTGATTAACAAAGCCGTAACCATCCGGGACAAAAGATTTCCAACATGGATATTTAAATAATTATTTTACAAAAAAGCATAAAATGGCAACATACGACATACGCCCATTGCAATTGAAAATTCTCGAGATTCTCGATGTTGTTGACAAAACCTGTAAGGAGAATAACATTAAATACTACCTTGCATCGGGAACAATGCTTGGAGCAATACGCCACAAAGGGTTTATTCCTTGGGACGACGACGCTGACATCATGATGCCCCGCCCCGACTACGAAAAATTCATCGCCAACGCAAACCAGTGGCTACCAAAACAATACGAGCTGATCTGCTCTGAAAACGACGAAAACTATTCGTTTCCCTTCGCCAAAGTTCAAGATAGCCAAACCACCATTCTCGAGCGCATACACTTAAAATATATCGGTGGCGTATATTTGGATGTATTCCCGCTCGACGGCATATCTTCGAACAAAATAGCCCAATGGTGGCACTTTTTCCGATACCATTACTACAAGAAAATCAATTACTTTATCAACCGTGACCCTTACAAACATGGCCACGGACCATCGTCTTGGCTGCCACTGCTTATCCAAAAAACCTATTCAAAGCAGTGGGTAAAGATGAAGATGCGCAAAATGATGATTTCATACGATTACGACAAATGCGAGCTTGTGGTTGACCACGATGATGGTTGGAAAGGTGTAGTGAGAAAAGATATTGTAGGCGAACCAACCCCGACTTTGTTCGAAGGGAAAGAATATTGTGGAGTGGAAAAATACGACAGCTACCTGACAATAAAGTACGACGACTACATGACAATTCCTCCGCTGAGCAAACAGCACCAACACAATTTCTACTATCTCAACCTCGAAAAACCATACAGAGATTTCAATGAGTCGGACATTGACAATAGCATTTGACGGGAAACGCGCTGCAAATAACAAAACCGGATTGGGCAACTACAGCCGACACATTATCAATTTGTTGGCAAAATTTTTCCCCGACAACCGGTATATTGTCTTTCTGCCCAAGAATGGCAAAAACCCGCAGTTTCAGGCAATTCTTGGCGAGAACCGGAATATAGAAGTGGTTACCCCGACTTCGAGATTCTGGAAAAAATTCTCGTCACTATGGCGTGTTTTTGGAATAAGAAACGAAATCTCCGCGTTTCAAGACATTATATACCACGGACTTAGCAACGAATTGCCACTGACAATTAAAAAGACACCGGCAAAGAGTGTTGTAACTATCCACGACCTGATTTTCTTACGGTTCCCCCAATATTACAAGTTTCTGGATAGGAAGATATACTCGTACAAATTCAGGAAATCGTGCCAAAACGCAGATCAAATTATCGCCGTAAGCGAATGCACAAAACGTGACATTGTGGAGTTTTTCGGAATAGAACCGGATAAAATATCAGTCATCTATCAAGGTTGCGACAAGGTTTTCAAGTCGGAGTCCGACAGCGATACCATGCAGAATGTCAAGCGGAAATACAACCTGCCCGACCGCTTTCTGCTGAACGTTGGCAGCATTGAGGAAAGGAAAAACGCTCTGCTGATTGTAAAGACACTGCCTATTCTGACAGAGAAGCTGCCACTGGTAATCATCGGAAAACGAACAAAATACACTTCAAAAATTGAAAAAGCCGCCAATGACTTGGGGGTAAGCGGCCTTTTGCATATTCTCGACAAAGTCCCATTTGAAGACCTGGCCCCGATTTACCGCCTGAGCGAAGTTTTCATTTATCCATCGAGGTACGAAGGGTTCGGAATTCCAATAATTGAAGCCATAAACTGCGGTGTGCCCGTCATTGCCGCAACAGGCTCGTGTCTTGAAGAAGCCGGCGGTCCTGACTGTCAGTATGTTAATCCTGACGATGGAAATGCCTTGGCACTGGCAATCGAACGTACCACTGACAAACCAGAGAATCAGGATTACCGCAGAAATTCAATAGCCAAAAGCAAAGAATACGTGAAGAGATTTTCTGAAGAGAAACAGGCTGAGCTGCTGATGGATTGTTACATTGGATTGGAAAATAATGCCTCTTCCTGACAACCCTCAATTGGATTATTAATTATATTTATAAAATAAATCCGGGATTTATAGGACACTTACCAAACTGATTAAGAAAAAGCATTTTTAAGCGAATTCACTTATGAGAATTATCCATCTGGTTGAAAGCACAACATGGGGCGGCCAAGAACAATATGTTTATGAGTTGGTTAAACAGCTTAAAAACGAGAATTGGTGTTCGCCATATGTCATTTGCAAAGACATTCCATTGATTGCCGGAAATTTCAACTCGCTGAATATACCCATTCAAAAAATGAACTTAAACGGGTATTTGGATTTTAAAACAATAATCGCCCTGGCAAGAGTTCTTGATAAAAATGGCAACTGCATAGTACATGTGCATGACTTCAAACGTGCATTTATCGCCATTGTAGCACGCAAACTGAGCCGAAACAAAAACATCCGGGTTTTTGTGACACGACACCTTGTGCGTCAAGCGAAAAAATCATTTTTGGAGAATTACATCTATAAGAATGTAGATAAGATAATCTTTGTGTCGGAATTAGCTAAAAAAACCTTTCTTTCCACCTCACCCAATATCAACCCCGACAAATGCAATGTTATTTCGAACGGAGTAAAAGACACATACTGCGACAAAGACAACCTAAGAAAAACCTACAACATACCTGACAATGAATTTGTCATGATGTATCACGGACGCATAACTCCGGAGAAAGGCATTGACATTATTATCGACGCGCTGCAGAAACTGAAAAACAAATTCAACTGGCGCATGGTATTCGTTGGCGACGATGACTCGCAATATGTTGCGTCAATAAAAAAGCGCATTAAGAAAATCGGATTGGAGCAGAATGTCATCTGGACAGGTTATCAAAGCAATGTTGCCCAATGGATTGGAGGCTGCGATTGCGGAATAATCCCTACAATTGTACAGGAAGCCTTTGGCTTGTCGAATGTGGAATATATGATGGCTGGTAAAACGGTTATTACAACTAACAACGGAGCACAGACAGAATACATAAAAAATGGAGAAAACGGAATCCTTATACCAACATCAAATTCCGAGATATTGGCTGAAACCATTGAGGATCTGTACAAAACAAAAAAATATATTGAAATAGGCAGCAATGCCCGAAGGTATTATGAGCAATATCTCAACCACGACATTTTTTATAACAAAATCATAAAAACATACCACTCCCAATACCTGGAACTCCAAAACAGCAAACTTGAATCTGCGTATCAATACATTCAACGCGAACACGATGGCTCTGCCATCGATAACAAAACAGTGGTTGTCACTGTTGTATGGCGCGACATGACCCCAAAAGAGCGCGGCGCACTCAAACAAGGAATAAAAGTTTTGGGAAAGAGACACGCATTTGTTGTTTTGCATCCAAACAGCTATCAGGCAGGCTATCTTAAAGAGCAATATCCCGAAATTGAATTGATGCCTCTGCCCGATGAAAATTTCAAAGGCATCGACAGCTACAATAAAATGATGCTCAATCCGTGGTTTTACAGCCTATTCCCCAAGTATGAATATATGCTTGTTTATCAGATAGATGCCTACGTATTTAATGATCAGTTGGACTATTGGACGAGTTTGGGGTACGACTACATAGGCGCACCTTGGATGCTGAACGACAAACCTTTCAACAGACTTATAAGACAGTGGTTTACGCGTTTGCTAAAATTATTCCCTGTCCGCAACAACAAAGTTCATTCCGCCCATCTATTCCACGAAGTTGGCAACGGCGGTTTCAGCTTGAGACGAATCCCAAAGATGAAGGAGATTATGGAAAAGAATCAGGATTTGATCAAAAACCTGATAGAAACACATTATTTCCAAGAAGATGTTGTGATATCGATTTTGTTGAAAGAAAAAGAAAAGCTGAAAATGCCGAACTGGCACCTTGCGCTGAATTTCTCTTTTGAAAAATCGCCCGCATGGTGTTTCAAACTGACTCATGGTGTCTTACCTTTCGGATGCCACGACACTCAAGGAAAATATTGGGATAGTTTTTGGAAATACCATATTAAATTAGAAGAATAAAAAACAAAATATGGACCATTTGATATTCAATATTTACAGACAGAAATTCCATTATGCGGCAACCATAATTGGGTTGTTTTTTTTGCTTGTTGGCCTGTGTTCAGCGAATTTTATGATATCGATAGGCAGTGGCATACTTGGTGTCAACTGGCTTATTGAAGGCGGATGGGAACGCAAGTGGCAGATTATCAAAACCGACAGGCATCTATGGGCGCTGCTCATACTATATTTTGTTTTTATTATCGGGCAAATTCCGGCATCATTTTCCGATAAAGGGATTGGCATGCTAAACACAAAATTACCAATGCTTTATATGCCATTGGTGATGGCCACAACCCGCATAAAATTCCACCACATCAGAAATTTGGTTGAATTTTACGCCTATATGGTGGCATTCACAACACTACTAGCTTGGTACAACCTGTTATTCAACCATTTAGACACGCGTCATTTATATCCGTTCTGCTGGCATATCTCATACGGAATACAAATATGTGTGTGCAGCATTATCTGCTTCTCACTCAGGTGGAAAAACGTTTACAAATCGCGCAAGCATAATCTGATTCTGACAATCACCGGATTCTACCTGATTGTGTGCATGGTGGCATTCGGTAAATACACTGCGTTGGCGGCAGGAAGTATAACATTCATAACCTGGCTACTCTACTACGTTTACAGAAACTGCTCAAAAACACTGCGCTGGGCTGTTCCGGTTATTATTCTGGCTTTATTATCGACAGCAGGCGGATTGCTTTACTCCACAGCACACCGCTATTTCACTCCTCGCTTCAAATATGAGAAAGAGCACCGACTAACCACAATGCATGGCAACCCCTACACATTCGACACTACATCGACGGTTGAAAACGGCCAATATATTGGTGTATATGTATGTATTCCCGAAATGGAACAGGCATGGAACGAACGTAGCCAGCAAAATTTCAAAAAAGCATATTCCACACTTGTCAGATACCTCAACAGCAAAGGAGATTTCAAAGATTACGAAGCCGTCATGTCGCTTTCCGACAATGAGATACAAGATGTTGAAAACGGCATCGCAAACGTAAAATACCATTCTCCGTTAGCCCGATTTTACATAACCCTTTATGAACTAGGTGACAAACAATATGTCGAAGGCAAGAGCTTTATATTCCGCATATATTGTTGGAAGCTTGCATGCAAACTCATTGCAAACCACCCACTATTTGGATATGGCTGTGGTACAGCAAAAAAAGTTTTCATGGAAGAACAATTGAAAAACAAATATATAAGCGAACCTCTGCCTGTTCCGCACCAACAATACCTTGAAGATGCCATGACATTTGGAATTCCCATTGCCATGTTCATTCTTGCTGTATATATCTATTTGATTCGCAGAGGTATAAAAACAAAAAATCCCATACTTTCCTTGTCAATGTTCATGTTGATGCTGACATTATGCGTCGAAGGCAACAACTACCAGTTTGCATCAGCCCTCTTTGCCGTTGTAACATCGGTTTTCTCGTATTATAACATAACCGACAAGACCGAAGAATCTACCGAAAATAATAGTTACGAATCCACCGATAAAACTTCCGAATAACACAACAAAAAAATCCCCACCAGCCCACGCTGACAGGGATTTTTGTTGAGTAATGTTTAATGAGTAAAGTGATTTCGCAAATTGTAATTTTCTTTACTCCTTACTCTTTACACTTTACTCTTTACTCCTTACACTTTACTCTTTACACTAATCACGCCTTCTTGATATAGTTAACAACCCACTCGCCAACTTCGCTTGTGCTGTGGGCGTTGTTTTTGTCGATATCCTCGGTAACGTAGTTGGCGTCGAGCGAAGCCTGCACTGCCTTGCGAATGAGCGCGCCTTCCTCCTTCAGGTCGAAAGCGTACTCAAACATCATTGCGGCCGAAAGGATTGTGGCCAACGGGTTGGCAATGTTCTTGCCCTTTGCCTGCGGATATGAGCCGTGGATTGGTTCGAAAACGCTTGTGTACTCGCCGATTGAAGCCGACGGAAGCAATCCCATCGAGCCAGAAATAACCGAAGCCTCATCGGTGAGAATGTCGCCGAAGGTGTTCTCGGTAACCATCACGTCGAAGAATGTCGGGTTCTGAATCATACGCATTGCGGCGTTATCGACATACATATAATCGGTTGTAACATCAGGATATTTTGGTGCAATCTCTTGTGCGACCTTTCTCCACAAACGGCTCGAAGCCAGCACGTTAGCCTTATCAACAACCGTTACGTGCTTTTTGCGCTTGCGGGCATACTCGAACGCAACTTTCAGAATGCGCTCAATCTCGGGGCGGCTATAGTAGTTAGTGTCGAAAGCCTCCTCAACGCCGTTGGCGTTCACAACGGGCTCTTGTTTCTTGCCAAAATACATACCGCCAGTGAGTTCGCGAATGCAGATAAAATCGGCACCCTTCACCAGTTCCTCTTTCAAAGGCGATTTGTGCAGCAGGCACTCGAAAGTCTCCACAGGGCGGATGTTTGCGAACAATCCCAACTTCTTACGCATTGCCAGCAAACCCTGCTCGGGACGCACTTTGGCGGTCGGGTCGTTGTCGTACTTCGGGTCACCCACGGCGCCGTAGAGCACTGCATCACTCTCCATACACAGTTGGTGAGTCGATTCGGGATAGGCGTCGCCGTACGCGTCAATGGCGCACGCACCCGTCAGAGCCTCTTTATATTCAAGTTCATGACCGAATTTCTCGCAAACGGCTTTCGTAACATCCAAAGCCTGTTTCATCACTTCCGGACCAATTCCGTCGCCGGCTAAAACGGCAATTTTTAATTTTTTACCCATATTTTATGTTTTAAGTTTTAAGTTATCAAAGTTTTAAGTTCACCTTTTGTGTAAAGTATAATGATTAATGAGTAAGGTGATTGTGTATTACCCGTCGTCTGCTGTCTATACCACTTTACTCAAATTTCACGCCCACAAAAGTGGCAAAATTGAAGTGTTTGTGCAAGACCGAAATCTGACTGAATCCGACGCTGCGCATCAAATCCAATTGGTATGTCAGCGTTTGCGGGGTGTCCTCGCTCTCGTATTTCTTCAGGAAGAAATCGACCTCGCCAGGCACGTTCTTTTGCAGGACGCTGCGCCAGCCTCCGAGCATAAGTGCGTCGATTTCAGGCGTTTCGCCAATCACAATATCGTTTACAAAAAACAGTCCGCCACGCTTGAGCGAATCGAAAACGCGCCCGAAAACCGACTCCCACTCCTGCTCGGTGCGCAAGTGGTGAAGCGTGGTTCCAGCGGTGATAATATCGTATTTCTGATAGCCGAAATCTATTGTCTTGTAGTCGGCGCAAACAGCCCTGACAGTCCCTTTTGTGGCCGCCGAAACGCGCCGTTCGGCCTCACGTATCATATTCTCGCTCAAGTCGATAAGCGTGTAATTGGCCGACGGGAACACCTCGCACATCTTGACGGCGTAATTGCCACCGCCGCATCCCAAATCCATAATCGATTGTGCATCAGGACACATTGCACGCGCAGTCTGCGCCACAAGCGCCATACACAGCGGCGAATCAATGGCCGTGGCCTGCCCGGTCTCAATGTTCGCAAACCGACCTACCATCTCATTGAAATTCTGCCTTATAGCCTCGATGGATGATTTTTGCATTGGGGATTTTTTTCTAACCGATTTATTCCGATTATATCCGAATTTTTCTCATTATTTCACCACCACCCGTTTCGCAACATTGCCAACCTTTACAATATAAAGGCCAGGGTTGTTCACACAGATTTCTGTACGGACGCGATTAATCGCGTCCCTACAAACCAAACGCCCCATTGCATCATAAACGCTGATTTCTTCTGCGGCATTCTCAACCACAATGCTGCGGCCGTAGGCGTAGATGTTCACTGCGTTGGCGGCTGTTTCAGTGACGGGGGTTGGGGTGTAGCCCCAAACAATCTCGCCACTATTTTTATGATTCCAATACCAGTCGAAACTTGTAGTCCATTCTTCCTCTGTGCATAATAAATATACAGTAGCACCAGGACAACTAAACGCCCACGGCTCAATTTCTTTAACACTGTTAGGAATGATTATAGAATTTATATAACCCAAAATCGCCCAGTTGCCAATGCTTGTAACATTGTCGGGGATAGTAACATTAGTTTCGTTGCCAAAATAGCCAGCAAGTTTTGTTTTTTCTGCATCGACATAAATGAAATTACCATCAATCGTGCCATTAAGGCAAAATGCACTCCACGGGCTACCAGTAGCACTACCTGAATAATTTATGTTTTTCACTCCACCAAAGGCGTCTTCACCAATGTCAGTCACAGAATTGGGAATTGTTACCGAAACAAGATTGCTGTAGCCATTGAATGCCAAATCACCTATTTTTTTAACAGAGTTTCCTATTGTTACTGAAGCCAGGCTACTGCAATTTCTGAACGCACTATTACCGATATATGTAACATCGTCACCTATAACTACAGTTTTTAACGAATTTGTGGGGATAAACAATCCATAATCGTCGTATACAGCATTTGTATTATATTCCAGAGTTTCAATATGAATGCTGCCAGGAAATGCATAATCACTGATTGACGTGACTGAATTAGGAATTGTAAGCGATTTCAGACCACTACAATCAGAGAATGATTGACTACAAATTTCATTAACAGAATTTGGAATAGAGTATGACCCGTTTTTACCTTCAGGAAATCTTATCAGTTGCGTTTTGTCTTTATTGAATAAAACCCCGTTTTCTGACGAAAATTTTTCATTGGCACTATCAACATTTATTTCTGTCAAGTTTTTACAATCTTCGAATTCTCCTGATTCAATAATCCTTACTGAATTAGGAATTGTAACTGATACCAGACCGTTGCAACGTCCGAACGCCCCACTTACAATCTTAACCACAAAATCGGGAATGAGATATGTCCCCGTCTTTCCTCCCGGACAAATCACCAATGTTGTTTTGTCCTTGTTAAACAAAACACCGTCTTTTGACGAGTATTTAGGATTATCGGCCGCAACATTTATCTCTGTCAACTTATTGCAATTATAGAACGAACTACTATAAATGTCCGTAACAACTTCTGAAATTGTCACCGAAGTCAAGTCTTCGCAATTGTAGAACGAACCAATGGTTGTAACCATATAAAGCGAGTTGTTGTTTGTCGCTGTCGCGGGAATATTTAGTTCACCTTTAAGTTCTGTTTCACCCTTGCTGACAGAAACATATCGGTTTACAGAGTCGATAACTGTGTATTTCAAATTACCGTAAATAAAACTTCCTTCCGCCCACGCCGAAACACGCGCCATCAGCAAAAAAGCAGCAATTAAAATCTTGTTTCTCATAGCGTTATAATTTTATGTCAGTTATCAATCGTAATTCGTAATTACCTCGTCCCTATTCCTCAATGATATTCAGCATCTTAATGGTTGCCTTGATAGCCGCCATTGTTTGGTCGGGGTCAAGGCCGCGGGTGCGGAACTCCTTGTCCATCTGCCAAGTTATGGTGGTCTGCACCAGAGCGTCGGTGCGACCGCCAGGCGGAATGGTCACGTTGTAGTCGACCAACTTCGGCAGCGGCTTGTTCAAACTGCTGTAAATCTTTTTAATACAACTCATAAAAGCATCGTATTGGCCATCGCCCGAAGCAGCTTCCTTGTAGAACTGCCCGTCAATCTTCACCATAACCGATACTATCGATTTCAGTCCTTTGGCTGTGCTGAAATTGAAGTTCACAACGTCAATCTTATCCTTAATCGACTGACTGCGAAGCACATCGCTGATTATGAACGGCAAATCTTCGGGCGTCACGGTCTCCTTCTTGTCTCCAAGTTCGATGATGCGCTGCGTTACTTTGCGCATTGCGTCGTCGTCGAGTTCAATGCCCATCTCCTCTAAGTTCTTCTTAATGTTGGCTTTACCCGAAGTTTTGCCAAGCGCGTAGGTGCGGTGACGGCCAAAGCGTTCGGGTACAAGAGCATTGCAGTAAAGATTGTTCTTGTTGTCGCCATCAGCGTGAATACCAGCCGTTTGCGTGAACACATTCTCCCCGATAATCGGTTTGTTGGTGGGTATGCGGATGCCCGAGAACATTTCAACCATACGGCTCACGCGGTAGAGTTTGCTCTCGTCGGCGTTCACCTCGTAGTTGAAATGGTCTTTCACAATGGCGATAATGCTTGATATTGTGACATTTCCAGCGCGCTCGCCCAGTCCGTTGATGGTGGCGTGGAACGATGTTACGCCCGCCTTGATGGCCGCATAGACGTTGGCCGTAGCCAGGTCGTAGTCGTTGTGCGGATGGAAGTCGAAATTCAAATCGGGATAGCGGTTGCGCATTGCCGACAGGTAATTATAGGTGTCGTCGGGATTCAGGATTCCGAGCGTGTCGGGCAGCATAAAACGCTGTATTCCACTATCTTTCAGCGCGTCGACCATTGCAAAGACATAATCGGGCGATGTGCGCATTCCTCCCGACCAATCCTCAAGATAGATGTTCACGTTCAGGCCGCGTTCGTGCGCCAGTTCAATCGAGCGGCGGACGTCGGCCAAGTGCTGCTCGGGCGTCTTGCGCAACTGTCCCTCGCAGTGCTTGAGCGAGCCCTTTGCCAGCAGGTTAATCACCTTACAGCCAGCCTTTTGTATCCACTCTATCGATGTCTCGCCGTCCACGAAACCCAAAACCTCTATCCTGTCGATGAATCCGCGCTGACGGGCCCAGTCGCAAACCTTGCGAACAGCCTCAAACTCTCCCTCCGACACGCGTGCCGAAGCCACTTCAAGCCTATCGACCTTCAAATCTTCGAGCAACAGTTTTGAAAGGCTCAACTTCTCGTCGGCCGAGAAAGCCACGCCCGACATTTGCTCGCCGTCGCGCAATGTAGTATCAAGTATTTCTATCCTCATTATTTATCAGTAAAACAATGAATTTGCATTTTTTAAAATCAAACCGCAAATTTAGGAATGTATTGGAAATTTAGCAAGTGCGAAAATTGCCGCGAATCGCATTCGCCTAAAATAAAAAAGCACAGGCCGCCACGCACGGGCAACCTGTGCATACAAATCACGGAATCAATCCGTTACCACTTCTTCGCAGTCTTCTCAAACGCTTCGGTCTTGTCCTGAACGCTCAACAGATAGTCGATGTCGTCGAGCGCGTTGACAAGGCAGTGCTTCTTGTAGCTGTTGATTTCGAACTTCTCCGAGTGGCCAGTGGCCTCGTTGGTTACAGTCTGATTCGGAACGTCAACAGTAACAATGGTTTGCGGATTTTTGGCGATAGAGTCGAACAACTCCTGTTGAAACTCGCGGCTCACCACCACCGGCAGCACAAAGCAGTTGAGCAGGTTGTTGCGGTGGATGTCGGCGAAACTCGACGAGATGACCACGCGGATGCCGTAGCCGGCGATGGCCCAGGCGGCGTGCTCACGGCTCGAGCCAGAGCCCCAGTTCTGTCCGCCCACGATAATCTCGTGGCAGCCTTCGTGCGGTGCCTCCGAAAATTCGGGTTGGTTCATAACAAATCCGGCAATCGGCTTACCGTCAGCGTCATAGCGCAGGTCGTGCATAAAGGCGTCGCCGAAGAATTTCGGGTCGCGAGTGGTGCTCGCCAGGTAGCGCGCCGGAATAATCAGGTCGGTATTGCAGTTGTCAATCGCAACCGGAATACACGTCGATTTTATTACATTAAATTTCTGTTTCATTGTGTAATGTGTAATGTGTAGAGAGTAAAGAGTAATGACAAGAGCCCTTCTCAAATCTTTACCCAATTCTACATTGTTATACGTTTTTTTCGCTTGAAAAACCTTGTTTTTGTGCTTCCATTCGGCTGATTATCGAATTGCGTAATCCGGAAAGCATTTTTGAAATCACAACCACTTGTTCTTCCATATTAACAAACTCATTTTGCGTGATATAATTAAAATCCAATGCCAGTTCAATTTGCGACATTGTTTCATATAAAGAGCCAAAAGCAATCTCGATGAAATGCAGTTTTTCTTTGTCAGAAAAGCGCCCCATTCCTTCGGCAATATTTGAAGTGATAGAAACCGCAGCCCGACGCAGTTGGTTGCACATTGCAAAACGTTCCTCATTGGGAAATTTCTGCAGCAATTGATAAATGTCAGCAACATATTTCTTGCTGTTGGCATACACATCCAATTTCCGATATGCAAACATTCCGCCGTTGGCTACATTATCCACTTCTTTACTCATTACTCGCCAAATCTTTACTCATTACTCTTTATACTTTACTCAAACTACAATTTTCTCGGGTCAGTAATCACGCCAGTGATTGCGCTTGCGGCGACAACGAGCGGCGATGCCAGCACGGTGCGGGCGCCGGGGCCCTGACGGCCGACAAAGTTACGGTTCGATGTCGAGATGGCCAACTTGCCGGCAGGCACCTTATCGGGATTCATTGCCAGGCACGATGAGCACGACGGCAGGCGCAACTCGAATCCGGCTTCTTCAAGAATCTTGTCGATGCCTTCGTCAATAATCTGCTGACGCACAAGCCACGAGCCCGGAACCAGCCACGCCACAACGTTCGGCGATTTCTTCTTGCCCTTCACAACCGACGCAAAGGCGCGAAAATCCTCAATACGGCCGTTGGTGCAGGCGCCCAGGAAGCAGTAATCCACGGGTGTACCCTCGAGTTTCTGCCCGGGTTTGAACTGCATATAGTTCAGTTGCACAGTCAGTTGAGCCTTTTCGGCCTCGCTCATTCCGTCGAGCACGGGCACGGTCTCGTCGATGGCGATTCCGGCGCCGGGATTCGTTCCGTAGGTGATGCGCGGCTTGATGTCCTCGGCGCGGTAGGTAATCTCCTTGTCGAAGACAGCGTCGTCGTCGCTCTTCAGCGTGCGCCAGAAGGCTACGGCCTTGTCCCACTCTGCACCTTTCGGCGCGTACTCGCGGCCCTTCAGGTAGGCGAAGGTTGTCTCGTCGGGCGCGATGATACCGGCACGCGAACCCATTTCAATCGACAGGTTCGAGAGCGTCAGGCGGCCTTCCATTGACAGATTGCGGATGGTTGAGCCGGCGTATTCAACGGCGTAGCCCGTTGCGCCCGAAGTGGTCATTTTGGCCATAATGTAAAGCGCTATATCCTTGGCTACCACGCCTTTCTGCAGTTCGCCCTCAATATTGATGCGCATTGTTTTCGGTTTGCTCTGAAGGATGCACTGACTAGCCAGCACCTCGGCCACCTCGCTTGTGCCGATGCCCATTGCCAAAGCGCCCACAGCACCGTGAGTTGATGTGTGTGAGTCGCCGCAGACGATGGTCATTCCCGGCAGCGACAGGCCTTTCTCCGGGCCCACCACGTGGATGATGCCGTTGTCCTTGGTGCCCATTGCAAAGTGGCGGATGCCGAATTCAGCGCAGTTACGGGCGAGCGTCTCAACCTGCTTGCGGCCAATCGGGTCGTTGATTACCTCCTGTTGGTCCGACGGCGTGTTGTGGTCGGGCATAGCCACGACCTGCTCGGGGCGGAAAACCTTGATTCCCTTGTCGCGCAAAGTGTCGAATGCTTGGGGTGAAGTCACCTCGTGAGCATACAGACGGTCGATGTAGAGTTGGGTTGGCCCGTCGGGGATAACCTGAACGACGTGCGAGTCCCAAATCTTGTCAAATAGTGTCTTTCCCACTGTTTCAAATATTTATAAAGTTTAACAAATTTTCAAATTGCGCAAAAGTACAATTGTATGTTGAAAGTTGAAAATAAGTTTTCAGTATATCGGCAAATAGAATCTACAGAAATGTATCGCTATAATAATTTATAATACAAATAATTACACCACTTCGCTTATCGCATTAAGCGAAATTGAGATAATAACGCTTATTAGGATAAGCAAAACATATTTATATCAGTATAACAGTTTACAAAACAATCATTTATATAAAATCGCTTATTGCATTAAGCGAAATCAAACCAAAATCGCTTATCAAAATAAGCAATATAAAGCATTTCCGATATAATTGTTTAAGATACAATACATTACACTATTTCTCTTATCGCTTTAAGCGAAAATGAAACAAAATCGCTTATCGAGCTAAACGAAAAAGATTGTTTGCCAAATAAAAATTTGACAATCAGAATTTTAAATAATATCGCTTATTTTATTAAGCGAAAAATTGCAAAAATCGCTTGTTGTATTAAGCGATTTGTTATATTTGCGTGAAAATTTGAGAGTTATGGAATCGCTATTCAAAAGACACCAAATACTGATTTCGCAGGTTTCGACAAAAATCGTCAGGAATATGCAGAACAGCATAAAGTGGGACAAGCAGCTTGTGGCCATTAAGGGCTCGCGCGGGGTGGGAAAAACCACGCTAATCAGGCAGTACATTAAAAACCGCTACGGCGAAATGCCGGGCGAAGCGCTCTACTGCACAATGGACAGCCTTTATTTTTCGAGCCACACGCTGCTCGACTTGGCCGAGAAGTTCCACCAAATGGGCGGCAAGCACCTTTTTTTGGACGAAGTGCACAAATATCCTACTTGGTCGCGCGAGATTAAGGAAATCTACGACCTGTATCCCGACTTGAAAATAGTGTTCAGCGGCTCGTCGATGCTGCAGATTCTGAATGCCGACGCCGATTTGTCGCGCCGGGCGCTGTCGTACACAATGGCGGGGCTGTCGTTCCGCGAGTTTCTGCACTTCTACAAGGGCATTGAGCTGCCTGTTTTCAGCCTTGAGCAAATTCTCGCCGACGCCGACAGTATCTGCAAGAAAGTCTGCGGGTTATGCCGCCCCGTGAAGATGTTTGAAGAGTACTTGCGGGTTGGCTACTACCCCTTCTACGACAGTGACGAAGAAGAGTACTACAGCCGTATCGAGAATGTGGTTTCGTTCATTATCGACCAAGAGATGCCCGAATTTTGCGGCATTGACGTGGCATACACTCGGAAACTGAAGGCGATGCTTATCTATTTGGCTGAAAATATGCCTTTTGAAGTGAATATCGCAAAATTGGCCGGCTATCTCGGGCTAAACAAAAACACGGTTTTGAGCTACTTGGCAAGCCTGAACCGCGCCGAGCTGATTATGCTACTTTACTCTGATAATAAGTCGGTTACAAAGATGCAGAAGCCTGACAAAATTTACATTCAGAATCCGAACGTGATGTACGCTCTCGGGCAAAGCAGCAGCGTGGGAACCATTAGAGAGTGTTTTGTCGCGAACCAACTGTCTGTAAAACACGAAGTTGAGTACGGCAAGAAAACCGGCGACTTCAAGGTTGACGGCAAATACATTTTTGAAGTGGGCGGCGAGCGCAAGACATTCGACCAAATTGCGAACATTCCCAACTCGTTCATTTTGGCCGACGCAATGGAAATGCCTATCGGGCACAAACTGCCTATATGGGTTGCGGGATTGCTTTATTAGTCTGAACTACATTGTTTTAAAGAGAGAAGGACGTGAGTCCTTCTTTTTTTATTCCGTGTTTTTCGTGTGTTCCGTGGTAAAAAATCCAATGCAAAATAGCCATTGCGTCACTCGGCCAAATTCTTCGCCACCGTGTCACCGTCGCGGTATTGTTGGGTGATGAAGTTGCTGTCGTACTCAAGGAAGTTGATAATGTCGTCGGCAATGCCAACAGGATGGACGTGCGGGACAAGCGTGGTGCGGAATTGGTAGCCGATGCCCGAATTTTGTATCAGTTTGATTGACCGCCAGATGGCCGGCATTAGCGGTGTGGCGTCCTTGCCTATGATTTTTGAGTACGATTCGGCGTCGGGGTTCGACTTGATGTCCATTGCAATGAAATCAATCAGTTTGTCGGCCAACAGTTGCTCGAGCATATCGGGATTTGTGCCGTTCGAGTCGAGCTTGACGCAGTAGCCCATTTGTTTGATTTTCTTGATGAAATCGGGCAAATCGCCGTGAATGGTGGGCTCGCCACCTGTTATCACCACGCCCTCGAGCCAATCTTTCCGGCCTTCGAGATACTGTAGAACTTCCTGCTCATCAATCAGTTTGTTCTGCCCGAACAAGTGCGGCAGCACCAACGACGGGTTGTGGCAATAGCCGCAGCGGAAATTGCAGCCCTGCGTGAAAATCACACAAGCCATTCGGTCGGGATAGTCGATGAAACTCTGCTTTACAAGTCCGGCGATTTTCATTGTTTCGCGCTTATTATTATCTTCAGCACTGGTTGTTTTTTGAACCTATACATTTTGTGCAAAAGATGTTATTGTCAACAACAACAGCAACAATAATAATGTTCTTCTCATAAGCACGCAATTATTTGTCCTTAACCAAACGAATACATACGGGATGTTTAGAAACATATACAGAAGTTCTAATTAATCCTTCCAAATAATTGCATATTCCAATGTATTGACCATTAAACCAACAATTGTCTGCTGCACTTGTATATAAATCTACATACACAGCATCGTCAGGATTAGCGTCAGCTATGAATATGGCCCCTTTCCCTACTGTTATTTCATCTACTCCAAATGGTTTAACATTCAATAGTCCTTTCTGATGTGGTATTTCAACTCCTAATGTATCGTACCAACCATATTGGGATAACAGTTTATTGCGTATTGTTGTACTTTCGCCTTCATAGACAGATTCATATAAATAATTTTTATAAGAAGGAATATGTATATATCCATATATTGTTGCTCTTCCTGCATCTAATTTTGTAGTAGTATTAATAGATACACCATAATATTTTTCCAAATCTAACCAATCGTCTACAGTGGCAATATGAAATCCTTTAGGTATATCTCTTTTTAAAATGTTAAATAATTCTTCGCCTGTTTCGTTTAAATGATTAAACAGATAGTATGATATTGTTTTTTCACCGGTCGGTAGAATTATTGTATTATATATCTTCTCTTCTGTAGATGAATTATAGTTATCAAATTTTTGTATTAAGTTATCTTTAATGAAAGATGTTATAATATAGTTATCGGCAGTCCATACTTTATCCCCTATACTAACAAGTCTATAAACATTATATTCAAGGTCGTGGACATACTTGTTTTTGTCTATTAATATTTCTTTTTGTGTACCAGTAATTGTAAAACTTTTATCGCCAACTTGAATGTCAATAGACACACTAAATGTATATATTATAGGTTCATATGTAACACCTTGTTCATCATCATATTGGTGAGTAAATGCAGTGTTTGTTGGGTTGTTAACATCACCCATTTTTATAAGGCAGGAATCTGCTACTATTTCTATCTCCTTTTGATAGTTGTAACCTTCTTTATTAGGCGTTAAAAGAACCTTGCCGGAATTTATATTCTTCACATTTTTAAATCGCAACACGGCTGCAAAGTCACCAACACCATTGTCTGTTTCTATTTCAAGCGGCGGTACGCAATAAAATGTGCGTATTTCAGACGCATCACTTAATTCCTGATTAATTGTAGATTCTGCACGCACACATAAATAATATTGTGTATAGGGTTTAATTGTTATTTTTTGTTCATATAAACTACTTGCAACATCTTGTAAATTATCAATAGAAGTACCTACATAATAATGATATGCTGCTATTTCCCCTTCTTTGACAAAACTGCCGCCAGCTGATAGTGTGATAATCGTATCACGTACTATTTCCCCATCTTTTATGTTTAGACTTTTGGGAACTGTTGGCACATAATCGTCATCCTTACATCCCATAAAATTCAAAGCCACAAATGCTGCTGTGGCGGCTAATAATAAATGTTTGGCGTTCATGATTTTATTGTTTCTTTTCAATATTAATATTCTGCCTGTTATAGATTCTCAACCACATAGTTTTCAATTCCATACCTTTTTGATTTTAATGTAAAAAAGGTTTAGAAAGTCATGAAAACTAAACCACACTCGACTTTCCAAACCTCTAAACTATTACCATTCTACATTATCGACTTGTCGAACAGTTTGCGCTCGCTGAATTCCTGACGCTTGCCGTCGTTCCATTGCTCGATTGGGCGCAAGTAGCCGACAATTCGCGAATATACTTGGCAATCAGTCTCTTGTCCTTCAGCTTCGCACTTCGGGCATTTGTGATGTTCGCCGTAGATGTAGCCGTGCTCGGGGCAGATGCTGAACGTCGGCGACAGCGTGATGTAAGGCAGGTGGAATGTCGATGTCACCTTCTGCACCAACTTCTTCACAGCGGCGCTCGAGAGTTGGCTCTCGCCCACAAACGTGTGGAAGACGGTTCCGCCGGTGTATTTAGTCTGAAGGTCGTCTTGCAGACGCAGAGCCTCAAACAGGTCGTCGGTGTAATAAACGGGCAGTTGGCTCGAGTTGGTGTAGTACGGCTTGGCACCGTGGCGCACGTGCTCTTCGTTGGCTGTTACAATGTCGTTGTACTCGGCCTTGTCGATTTTTGCCAAGCGGTACGATGTGCCCTCGGCCGGTGTGGCCTCAAGGTTGTAGATATTACCCGTTTCGGTTTGGAATTCAGCAAGTTTGGCGCGCATATGCTCAAGCACCTTCACTGCAAACTTGTGCCCCTGCTCGTCGACAAGGCTCTTGCCCAGGAAGTTCAGGCAACACTCGTTCATACCAACAATGCCAATGGTCGAGAAGTGGTTTTTCCAATAGCGGCCCGTGCGCTGCTTGATGTTGCGCAGATAGAACCTCGAGTATGGATAAAGACCTCTTTCAGTCAGATTTTCAATCACTTTACGCTTTGTCTCAAGGCTCTCTTTCGACAGTTCCATAAGTTTGTCGAGACGTTGGAAGAACTCGGCCTCCGACTTCGACTCGTAGCCCAACCGCGGCAGATTGACCGTCACAACACCCACGCTGCCTGTGAGCGGATTGGCGCCGAACAAGCCACCGCCGCGCTTCTGCAGTTCGCGCTTGTCGAGACGCAGACGGCAGCACATACTGCGCACGTCGTCGGGGCTCATATCGGAATTGACAAAGTTCGAGAAGTATGGAATGCCGTATTTGGCAGTGATTTCCCAAATTTTGGCGTAAGCCGGATTGTCCCAATCAAAGTCCTTGGTAATGTTGTAGGTAGGAATCGGGAACGAGAAGACGCTGCCGTGGGCGTCGCCTTCCGACATAACGTCGGCGAAAGCGGCGTTGAAGATATCCATTTCCTTTTGGAAGTCGCCGTAGGTCTCGTCCTGCATTTTTCCACCGATAATCACCGGATGGTCCTTCAAGTTGCCCGGCACCTTCAGGTCGAGCGTGATGTTGGTGAACGGTGTTTGGAATCCGACGCGCGTCGGCACGTTGATGTTGAACATAAACTCCTGCAAGCATTGCTTAACACCTTCGTAATCAAGATTATCGTAACGGATGAACGGCGCCAGATAGGTGTCGAAACTCGAGAATGCCTGTGCGCCGGCGGCCTCGCCCTGCATTGTATAGAAGAAGTTGACAATCTGTCCCAAAGCCGTGCGCAGGTGCTTTGCCGGACTGCTCTCAATCTTGCCAGGGACACCCGTGAAGCCTGTCATAAGAAGGTCTTCCAAATCCCAACCCACGCAGTAAACGCTCAAAAAACCAAGGTCGTGAATGTGGATGTGGCCCGATTGGTAAGCCTGCTTAATCTCTTCAGAATAAACACGTTCCAGCCAGTACTGCGAACTGATGATGGTTGCAATATGCTGATTCAGGCCCTGCAGCGAGTACGACGAATTGGCGCTCTCCTTTATACGCCAATCATTCAGGTCGATATACTTATCGATGATGTCCATATTCGACAGCAACTCCTTGGTATTACGCATACTCTCGTGCTGCTTGCGATAGACGATGTAAGCCTTTGCAGCGTCGAATAACTTATTGTCGAACAGCACTTTCTCCACAGTGTCCTGCACTTCCTCCACCGTCGGGGTGTAATCGAGTTTGTCGAACAGATTGAGTTTCGTGATTACCTCAAGCATTAGGTCTTCGGCCAATTGGCGGTCGGGTTTGCCAACTGCGCGCAGAGCCTTGAAGATTGCATAACTGATTTTTTCGGCTTCAAAATTGACAATGCGCCCGTCGCGCTTGCAGATTTTGATTGACGGCAGATTTAATTTTGCTTCCATTGTGGTAAAATATTACGTTTTGTTATAGTTGCTGATGGCCATAAAACCGCACCAATTCTGAATTGTCAGACAATGTTTTGAGAATCGGAAAGTGGTTTTGTGAATCACCCTTATAAAGGAATGAAACAACCGAAAATGATTTTACACGAATTGCCGGCAGTTGTCAACAACGGTGTGTTCATTTTGTGGAAAACGCTGAAATGGTGGCGATTTTGAATGGAATCTTTTTGGAAATCCACCAACCAAAAAACACAACCTATCTCACAATCACCAATCTTCCGACGCCATTGACAAGCGAACTGCGTCCGTTGGAATTGCGGGTTGGGAATTCGACACCGTCGTAACTGATGCGCACTTTATAGAAATAGACGCCGGCAGGCAAAAACGCGCCATTTGCGCCGGTTCCGTTCCACACCGACGACATGTTCAAGCCGAAGTGCAGCCCGCCAAAGTCAGCCATAGTGATAGTTTTGACAATCTTTCCCATCGGGTTGTAGATGTCGATTCGCAACTCGTCGGGAAGCAAAGTACCGGTGAGCTCAAAACCGAAACGCGTCGATGAGCTGAACGGGTTCGGGAACGCATAAACATCTGACACTGTGTTTTCTGCAATCACACGGAACGAGATGATGTAGTCATCGGCACCCGACTCGTTGCCCGACGCATCGTGGGCACGGACGCGCAACTGATAAGTGCCCGTCGCGAATGGCATCTCGAGCTCAAGCCGGACAATGTTGCTTGCGGCAGTGCCAGGCGAGAACCGCACATCGGGATTGCCCGCCAAATCAATTCGGCTCTCAACGCCAGTGGCCATCGGTGTCAGATAGAGCGCCACAGCATCAACATCGGTGATGGTCATAAAACGATTGGCGTCGGCCACGGTGACAGCAATCACCGGCTGCGCCGACACTATGTCGCCGTCGCGGATATGCCGGCCGTCGAAAGTCACATCGAGCAGCGGATTGCCATTGTCGCGCACAACACTGAACTGTTTCTGTATGAAATTGTTGAAGTGTGTCAGTTCCATTTGGTCGTAGTAGGCCGAGCCGACGGGCTTGGGGTTCAGTTCGGCAAAAAAGACGTTTTCATCATCGAGCCCGACAGTTTCAAACATCACAGTATCAAGCACATATTCGCCAGGCGACAAAGCCGTCAGCCGTTTGTAGCCAATCTCAACAATGCGATTGGTGGCCGTTTGCAGCCAATAGTGCACCAGCACGCTGTCCGACGGCTGCTGACCGATGTTCTCGCAAGCCACAACGGCCTTTGCCCGCTCGCCCTCATGCAGAGTGTCGGACCGGAATAGCCAGCCACGCGACGGATTCACAGCCAAATCGGTGTACGGTGTGTAGAGAACCCGCCACATCCGCAGTTGCGACGGGACATAAAGCGAATCGTTGCGACTGAAAAACTGCAGCTTGAGCCGACTATACCGATTGGCGTCAATGCCGGTCAAATCGGCCGACGGACTCGCCACCGAATCCTTCAGAACAAGTGCGGTGCCATCCGATTCAACGCCCAGCACTCTCACAAAAGCCTCGCTTCCGGCCGCTACGGTGTCGCTCTGCCACTCAAGCCCAGTCCAGCGTTGTGCCGGACCTATTGCCGGACTTGTTATGGTGCCAAAATTGTAGTTGTTGTAAAGCGTTCGGTGAAAATCAACTACATCGGTTGCCGATTTGCCGATAACTTCTTCTGACTCATCGGGATAGCCCTTGTGAGTGAAGAAGATGTAAGGCACCGAGCTGTTGACGGTGCGAATCTGCGCCGCACCCCAACGCTCAAACGCGCTGTAAGCCCGCTCGGGCCACTGTTGGAACCGCCCCGAAATAAACGAGTAAATCATTATGTAGTTGCCTTTTGGCACCTGATTTTCAACCATATTGATAAGCGAGTCGAGCCCCGCATCGAGATTGTTCAAATAGAAGATGTAATACAGCTCATAGGGCGCCGACGAACAATGCGGATAGTTGGAATGACCGTAACGCCCACGGTCCGACTGCCACGGCACAAGATTGAACGAGTCGATGACCACCAACAGCAATGCATTGACCGCACCACACGACGACTGTGCGCTGTAGCCGTCCATCTCAAAACTGATTTTCATGAAATTGCTTGAATTGGGCGAGCCGATATTGCGGCAGCGCAACGTTCGCGCGGCATTGGTGAAACTGAATGAGCGGCTGCCCGCATCGGCTTTGATGTGGGCAAAGTCATTATCGTCAATCTGTTCAAAATCAGACTGTTCCCATCCTGTCAAACCATCGTGAGCGATAAACGAACTAACGCTGCTGAAATCGTCAGCGACATCGCTCTTTGCACGCCAGAAATAGACCTGCCCTGTGTCGATGGCCGTTGCCGGATGCCATTCCACAACCCCACCGCCGTGTTCGAGCCGTTCCGACACTAATCGTTCGCTGCCGAACCGTTCAGTGGTATCTATTTGGAAAACACTTGTTTGCGCGGCAGTTACAGCATCCGATGTCGAAGCCTTGAGCACCGACGGCACATTGCTGACAAGAGCATAGTTGTATGGCCAGACCGGCGTCACATCAACCGACTGCACAAATGCCGACACCGTCACCGCATTGTTATCTTCATTAAGTTCGGCAATCTGTTCCATCGCATCAAGGCTGATGCTGAATTGGTTAGCCCCCGCCGCACCAATTCGGTTCATCGGCAGGCGGAAACGAAGCATGTCTCTAAATGTTAGTCGGGCAACCTGTTGCGCATAAAGTATCGTGCTGCCATCGGGTTGAGTATGAAGCAGTTCAACAACGAAATCGGTGGTAATGGCTCGCCCAACGTTACGCAGCGCCACGTTCACCGTAAACGAATCGACGGCCGTGGTGAGCACTGCCGGCGAGAACCAGACATCAGACGCATTCAACTGCAAATCAGGCTTTTTCGAACTATTCAGCACAATACAGGGGTCGCCATGCAAAACCATCTGCTGAATGGTTCCGTTGGTCAGGCGGTTGGTGCTGCCCGACATCGCCACCTGCGCCAACCACATTGCCTTGCCAATCGGCTCTGCGTACGATGTGTTGGCAATATGGCGGTAGAATCGCGACGAGAACATATTCAGGTAATACGGCACGCCTTCGTTCACCATGGCAATCAGGCCAATGGCGCCCTTCTTCTGCGCCAGCACCCATTCCTCGCTCACCGACGACTGCCACGAGCCGTAGATGTTACCTGTGTAGCACGAGTTGGAAATGATGAGCGGATAACGGCCCTCATTGTCGTAAAACGATGGTGAGTCGATGTCTTGGTCGAAACCACCGTATCCCGAACCGTGCCCGAAGAATGTCATCAGGCTTACACCGCTGTTTATGAGCATTTTAACGCTATCGTTTTTCGATGTTGCTATCGGGTCCGATGTCGATTTGTAGAACGATGTCACGCTTGCGCCGAAAAGAGTATCTTCAATAATGCGCTTATATTCAGCCATATACCTTTTGATTTCGGTCTGCTCTGCCTGTGTTTTACCGCCCACAAAGTGAAGCACGCGCTTCATCCACTCGCTCTGCGGATTTTGTTCAAAGGCCTTCACCTTGTTCAGATAATTCTCGATGTCGACCGCGCGCAAAGCCGACAGACGGCCCGTGGCAAGCAGCGGCGCCGTGCCCGAACCGCCCACATGAGCCGAAAGCAGCGCGTCGGAAGCCGGTACGCCCATCGGCGGCACAAGACAGTTGGCATAAGCCGTTGCATTTTTACGCATATCGTTGGCACTCACGCCTTTACCAATGATGAAAAGATACTGCGGCCTCACCTTCCATGTTGCAACCACATACTCAATAAAATGCCTGATGGCCATCGGGTGCTTGCGGATACCATAGCCAAACTGATTGTAAAGTTCTTCAACGTCAACCAAATAGGCATTGCGATAATCGGCATATTCGCGAGCCTTGTCCATCAATGCCGTCTGCGACAGAATCAGCACCTGCTTACCATTCACAGCATAGTTGACGAACGGCGAGTGTGTGATGCTGCCCACCTTACGCAAAGCCTTACCTTGAGCCACCACAAGCCGCACCGTGTCGACATGTGCCGGAATAAGAGCGGTTGCCTCACCGTCCGAAACATTCAACCCGATGTGTAAACCACGTGTAACATCGTACAAAACAGCATCTTGCGTCAATTCCATATTGGTGATTGTTACGCACAAATCGGCATCGGCCGGCGGCAGACAGAAAATCTGCTGACTGCGACCTTTGAAATCGAACGCCGACGGGTACTCGATCTCGATGAACGACACTCGCGAGTAATCGGTTTTAGCCTCGATGTCGTCAACGCTTGCGAAAGTGAACTTATTCTGCGCCAACAAATTGGAAGCATCAGTGGTGGTTTGGTGTTTTAAAGTACGCAGACCGTAGAAAATGGTGTCGATGCTCACGCCAGGTCCTGTCACTGTGATGTGGTGGCCGTTCGACGAGTATGTGGCCAACGCAAGAGTGATGCGGGCTTTCAGACCGCCGTCGGCAAACACTTTGGGTGTGGGCACCGACTTGGCCAACTGCTTGCCCAACGCCAAGGCCGACCCGTCGAACCAGCCTTCGGCATCAGTATACTCGCAATTCTCTTCACCCCCCAAATAGGTGGCCGTGTACTGACACACGGTATCGATGATGCAATATGACGCAGCATCGTGGTTTTCAGCGCCTTGCGAACTGCATTCCAAATGACGCAGATTGTCGAATCGCTTGTTCCATGTCAGAAAAACCGCTGCAGTGTCAGCTATCAGGCTATAATGCGGATTTGTTTGATTATCAGGCTTGTCGTACATTTCAACATCAAACCATCCGTTGTTGCCTTCAGCAAAAAACTCGATGTAATCGAGCAATCCCTGACGCTCGCTGCCGACGCGGCATGCAATCGGTTTTCCGTTCTGAAAAAGTTGGATGTTCTGCGGATTGAAACTGCCCACAGGCACGCCTGCGGCCTCAAGTTGACTGCGACTGACGCGATAGACGCCCGTCTGCGGAATGGCCAGCCGGTAATAATCCTGACCAAAATCAATCCAATCGTTTGTAAAATGTTGGGCATCAGCATCAACGGCAGCCATCGCTACCATTGCAAAAAATAATATGCCGAAAAATCGTCTCATCAGACAAACACCATAAAAGCAAACAAATTTAAGCATTTGGCAATGTCAGCGCGATGTTTTTTGACTGATTGAATAATTGAGTGCGTGAATAAATGGACATCGGACTTCAGACAACAGACCATAGTCGTAATTCCTAATTGATAACACCTAATTCCTACATCCTAACTAAAAAATGTGCTACATTTGCACCGTTTTAAAACGCTGAACAATGGCACAAAACAAAGTCGTTTCCTTCATTCCGAACACCATCACACTGATGAACGCCTTGTCGGGATGTCTTTCCATAACTTTCGCATTCACAGGCAGTTTGACGCTTGCCGGACTCTTCATTCTGATTGCCGCCGTTTTTGATTTCTTCGACGGCATGGCTGCCCGCTTGCTCAAAGTGAGTTCGGCCATTGGCAAGGAACTCGACTCGCTTGCCGACGACATCAGTTTTGGTGTGGCGCCATCGGCCATTGCGTTTGTCATTGTCAGCCAGCAACTTAATCCGAACAGCGTTGGATTTGCAGAATTGCCGTTGTGCACAATGGCTGTCTGCCTGCTGCCGTTCCTGATGGCCGCATTCTCGGCACTTCGCCTTGCAAAATTCAATCTCGATGAGCGCCAGACCGACAAATTCATCGGCCTGCCCACCCCTGCCAACGCTATGGTTTGGGCATCGCTGCCATTCATCCTTACCTACAACGCCGACAGCTTTATCGCGCAGCATATTATTGTTCCACAAATACTTATACCGCTGTCGCTGATTATGTCGTTTTTGTTGGTATGTGAGCTGCCACTCTTCTCGCTCAAATTCAAAACATGGGATTTCGACAGCAACAAAATCCGTTACATCTTCCTGCTTATCAGCCTGATACTGATAATCATCCTGCACTTTGCCGCCATCCCGGCCATCATCCTGCTCTACGTGCTGATGTCGGTGGTGGGGTTTAAGCAATGATTTGCGTTTTTGCTCGCACTGATTACACAGCCCCGATAGTCATCGGGACACTGATTTACACAGATTTTTTCTTACCACGGAAAACACGAAATCCCGATAGCTATCGGGAACGGAAAGGGCAACCTGACGGTTGCTGTTTTTTCGCCCCTATCCAAACGAATCCAAATAAACCTGATTTAAAAAACGCAAGGTCGCAAAACGAAATAACGCCGAAGGCGTGGAATATTACAGACCGGGGTGTGAACCCCGGTAAAACAATCCGATTATTCCAATTTAACCCCAACGGGGTGGCACATATAATTGTGTGGTCTCACCCGTTCCGGGTTCGGTTTGTTGGTGGGCAACATAGGCAGGGGCTTACGCCCCTGCCTATGTTATGTCGCCCCTTTGGGGCTTCAATTATTTACGCATTTTTCATTCACCACCACCCTCATCACAACATTGCCCGTTTTAACAATGTAAACGCCTGATTTACCTATATTTATTTTACAGACGTTGCGCGCAACGTCTCTACCTATGAGACGTCCCATTGCATCGTAAACGCGAATTTCATCTGTGGCGTTTTCTACCACAATGGTTTTGCCGATGGTGCAAATCGTTGGTTCTGTGGCGGACTCATCGCCAATGGCGGTGGCGGCGCCTTCGGCAAAATAGGCCGTTAGAAGCGGAACATCTTCCGATACCACAAACTCGTATGGGTTGGCGCGCTCACCGTTGCTCCACTGCACAAAATGGTAGTTGGGGTAAGGTGTTGCAAGACAGCTCACTACAGTGCCGTAACTGTAAACACCATCGCCCGAAACCATTCCCATATTGGCGTTGTTCTGCGCCAGTTTCACGTAGTACTCCATTGGCTCGAAAACGGCAGTGTAAGTAGCATCGGCTATCACTCGCACGGTGCGCGGGTTATCGGTGCGACCATCTGACCACTGCGAGAATACATAATGCTCCGCCGCTGTGGCTGATATTGTGGCCTGTGAACCTTGAACGTACTCGCCAGCACCACTTGTTGTGCCGCGCTCTGCATGAGCGGCTTCAACCTTTATGCTGAATTGCGTCAACGGCTCAAACTCCGCCACAATGTTTGTATCTCCCTCAACGGTGAGCGTGCGCGGATTGGTTGTCACACCATCGCTCCAACCTGCAAAATAACAGTTGGCGGCTGGCGTGGCTTGCAACTGAACGCTGGCGCCGTAATCGTAACTGCCTGCTCCGCTCACTGCACCGCAAAGGCTATCGGAAGCGGCAAGCGCAACCGTGTGGCGGTCTATGGCAAACACTGCTTCAAATGCAGTATCGTGCTCAACCACAAATTCCTGCGCAGTTTGTGCGATGCCGTTTGTCCACTGCACAAAGTGGTGGTGCGCTGCAGGCGTGGCCTCAACTTTGGCCGCTGTGCCGTAACTGTACAGCCCTGCGCCGCTCACAGCGCCCATTGCGGTATTGTACGTAGCCGCAATATTGAACGTGTCTATTCCAAATGTTGCCACAAACAGCGTATCGCGCTCAATCGTAACCTGCCGCGGATTCTGGCGGTTGCCATCGTTCCACTGGACGAAGTGATGGTGAGCCGCTATTGCAGTGGCAGAAATTGTGGCAACCGTCTTATACTCAACCGAATTGCTGCCTGCAACATTGCCTAAATCCTCGTTTGCTGACGTAACCTGCAACTCATATACCTTCGGTGCAAAAACGGCCGTAAAAGCCGTGTCGCATGTAAGATGAATCGTGCGCGGATTGTCAGTGTTGTTGTCCGACCAATGGACAAACTCGTATCCATAATTCGCAGTGGCAAGTATTGTATTGTCAATTAGGTAATTGAAACTGCCGCCACCCGAAACAGTGCCACGCTCCGTTTCATTGCAATTGACTGATATTTCGTATTGATTGATAGCGAATTGAGCCTGAATTGTTGTGTCTTTAATTAGAGTTATAGTGCGTGGGTTGGTTGTAACATTATCGCTCCATCCTGTGAAATGATAGCCATAATTAGCTGTGGCTGAAATGGTTATTTCATCTGAATAATAGTGGATACCTGATAAATCAGTTACCGAACCTTGTGTGGCATTGGCAGTTGTAATTGAAACATTGATTTTTGCCGCTGAATAAAACGCTGTGAACGAAGTATCTTTTGTTACAGCCACAGTGCGCGGATTGTCGGTGTTGCCATCATTCCAATGGTCGAATGCAAAACCCGTGTTGCTTGTAACATTGAAAACGGCCTGATTGTTGTCACAAGTTGGGTACCGCGTTACAAACGCAGTGCCGCACTTGCTGTTTTCCACATTCACAGTGATGTCATATACCGGCGGCTCGTAGTAATTCACGAAATCGCTCCAATAATTGCTGTTCATGTACGCATCAATATTGGTGCACGGCACGTCAACAGTAATCCATTTATCGATGTCTTCAAAGGTTGATTCTGAAATAGTTGGCGGTGTTGCGTTACCGATTTTGATATAGCTGACAGCGCCGCACCCACTGAAAGCCGACTCACCAATGCTTGTGATACCTGAACCAATTATAATCTGCGAAAGTTCAGCACAACCCGCAAATGCATAATTGCCAATAATTTGTACAGAGTTTGGAATGATAATTTGCTTCATATTGCCACATTCTGCAAACGCATAATCACCAATGCCTGTAATGTTACATTGCAGACCGTTGATGGTTGGTTTTGAAGGAATTACCACATTGGAACTATTCCCGGTATATTTTATGATTGAAACCTCTCGACGTGCGGCATTTGTAATTAGATAGATAAAATCACCTTCAGCTTTTACACCCCAAACAACGGGACGATTATCCGGATTCCAATCGGAAGACCATTGAGTTGGCTTACTTGTGGCAGCACAATAGATTGATAGACTGCCGCAACTACCAAACGCACCCTGTCCCATTGCTGTTACTGTATTAGGAATAATTATCTGCGGCAGACGATTGCATCCATTGAACGCATCATCGCCAATGCTAACAATTGTATTTGGTATGGTTACCAATTTAAGATTTTCGCACCCTTTAAACACTGACTCACTTATGGTTGTAACTGTGTGCGCTGTACTGCCAAACGTTACGCTTGCAGGTATCGACAAAACACTGTCCGCGCCGATATATTTCAGAATTTCAGCCTGATGCGATGATGCGTTTGTAACGTGTGAAATATAACCGTCTACTATTTTTACACCCCAATAAACCGTTCCCAAGCCGCCATTCCAATTGACACTCCAATTTGTTGGCTTACTATTAACCTTACAATAAAATGTTACCTTGCTATTGTTGAAGGCTTTTTCACCAACTATTGTAATATTGTTTGGAATAACCACAGAAATAAGTTTGGGGCAATTGAGAAACGCATTCTCTTCAATGCTGATAACTTTATATTTCGTTCCGCTGTGTGCCACAGATTGTGGAATCGTAAAAAATTCGCTGTCACCAAAATAATTTCTTATTGAAACAGTTGTGTCAGAAGTGATATAATAAGCAACTTCATCCTCAACAAACGACACTCCCCAATAAACTATGCCCTTATGAGCGTTCCAATAACGCCATTCGTAACTTTCATAATTTCTCCAGCCTTCAGGTTCATACAAATGCTCACAATAGTAGGTTGTACTATTATTGTTGAATGCGTGCTTTATATTGATAACTGATTTTGAAATAGTTGCCGTTTTTAAACTATCGCATTCACTAAATGCATCAGCACCAATGTTGGTTACTGAATTTGGAATCGCTATTGTTTTCAATCCTTTGCAACCTTCAAAAGCACCTTCTCCAATGTTCGTGACAGAATTGGGAATACTGATTGATGTTAATCTGCTACACCCCGCGAACGTGTATATACCAAAACTCGTTATGATATTAGGAATTGTTATTGAAGTCAAACTGCTGCAAGATGCAAAAGCACCTTCACCAATATTTTCTACAGAAACAGGAATGTTTGCTGATTTTATTTTACCACAATTTTGGAATGCCCATATGCCAATACTTTTCAAAGAATTAGGAAAATTCACTGATACCAGATTGCCGCAATGAGAAAAAGCATAGTCAGCGATACTCGCGACAGAATCGGGAATGGTTATAGAAATTATATTTCCACAATTATAAAATGCTCCGCATTGTATATAACGGCCACCAGTTATTGTCACTGATTTCAATGACGATGGTATATTATAGACTGTAGTTGTTGTTGTGTTTATATTGCTGCCATAATACATTTGTTCTGTGCCTCGGCTACTTGGTCCGAAAATATATCCAAACGGATATTGGTAAGTGTCAGTTGGTTGATGTGGTTTATCGCCAATAAAAGGCAGAGTTATTGATGTCAGCCTACTGCAACCCGAAAACGCCCCTTCTCCAATGTTTGTGACGGTATTAGGCACAATAATGGATGTTAATTCAGTACAGCCTATAAATGCGTTTGTTGGTACACTTGTAACCGTATAAGTTATACCAGTAACTTCAGGATAATTAATTTGTGATGGAATTTCAAGTTCACCAGAAAGCGTTGTAGAACTTTTACTCACTGAAACATAATGGTTTTCGGCATCAGTTATTGTGTATGTCAAACCGTCAAGAGTAAAACTACTCTGCGCCATAGCGTTTGCTATGGTTAAGACTATAAATGAAAGGATTATAAATAGGTGTTTCATAGGAAAATTATTTAAAATATTGTTCTGTTGGATGATAATGACTCATTACTACTTCATCTCGCACTGTTTTCATTTGGTGTTCAGGTTCGGGGTATACAAACGCTTCATTAATACCTAACAAACAGAGTTCTTTTAGGATATGTTTTTTGTCGTTCTTTTTTATGACAAATCGTTTCTTTTCAAATTCATTTCGCAATGAAACACACATTTTTTCAAAACGGATTCCTGTCATTTCTTTCTCTTCCAATTTTCGATTTTCCCCATCTTTTACCAATTCTATGTATTTTGAACTATACATAAAATCGGGTTGCATAAACGCACTAAATATGAATGCGCCTTTTTGAGCTTGTATTCTCGGATTCGTGTAATTGGGGACATATAAAAATGATTTGGGCAAATAATAAAAGAGAAAACGTAAAACATCAATATCCTTCTCTTTTTCACATACTCCATTATCTCTCAACAAGTTCAAAAACGATTTTAGTCCCATAAACTCATTAGGCTCACGAATGGGATAATCATCTGGTTTCCCCATTGAACGCTTGTCAAGGATATTAAGATTTCTATAATCTTGCCAATGTTCACATAATGTGGCAATTATATTGGTACAATAATGATCTAACGGTTCTTTGTATGTGAACAAAACAGTACCATCCTTTTTGAATTCGCTTTCACAAGCAAAATAAAGGGCAACAAAAGGGTTTTCTGTAACATCGAGTAATCGTGTCGGCAATCCATAATGTTGCATTTCAACTATTCTATCAATAGAATCTTGACAAGATTTAAATAATTCAGGATAACATTTCTTTGCATTAGAAATCAAGTCATATTCCATTTGAACAAAAACATCGTTCTCTTGCAAATTTGAATCATTTTTATCACCTCGTAACAAAGACGCTCTTGTTTCCCATTTCTTATCTGCCTCTCCTCTGAAGAAAACAGAACTACGTTTCACGTCATACTCGTTTATGCAAATCTTTGTAACCTCTTCAACAAATTGAGCCACAGATGTAATTATAATATCATCTTTTTGCTTTTTCATTTTCCATTCCTACATTTTTTCGGCTGCCACGCTGTGACAGCCCTACAACCTAAACCTTTATGCCCTTTCGTCCTTAATTCTCAATTTTCAACTTTCAATTATCAATTGTAACAACCGTTACCTCCTCGCCATACTCCGTTCCAATAGCATTTGTCGCATAAGCGCGCATGTAATATGTGGTGTTGCTTTGCAAGCCTGTTATGTTGCTTGTGAAAGTGCCCGAGCCGCTGCCGTCGGTGGTGTGCGGGTTGGCAAGCGTGGGGTTGGGCTGCGTACCATAGCACACACCGCGTGCTGTAACGGCAAATCCGCCATCGGCCAACACTGTGCCGCCAATGGTTATGCTGGTGGCTGAAATGGCTGTGGCTGCGGCAGTTACAACCGTTGGCAATCCGCTTTGCGTGGTGAATGTGCCTTGTGGGCCGTAGGCTGTACCTGCGGGATTGGTGGCGTAGGCGCGCACATAGTAGGTGGTAGCGGGCTCAAGGCCAGTCAGGCTGCTCACAAACGGGCCAATGCCAAGACTGTCTGTAGTGTGGCTGTTGCTAATGGTTGGCTGCGCCGATATGCTCCAGCACACACCGCGTGCGGTAATCTGATAGCCGCCAGCGGCCAGAACCTCGCCGCCGCAGGTGGCTGTGGTGGCCGCAATGCTGGTAACGCTGTCGGTGCGCAATGTCGGCAGACCATCGGCTGTGCGGAATTCGAACTGCTCGCCGTAGGCCGTGCCAATGCTGTTGGTGGCGTAGGCGCGCACATAATAGACGGTGTTCACGCTCAAACCTGTCATCTGGCTGGTGTACTCGCCTGGGCCGCGGCCGTCGGTGGTGTGCGGGTCGGCAATGGTGGGCAGTTGCAAGGTGCTCCAGCACACGCCACGGCGCACAACGGCAGAGCCGCCCACTTCTGTTATGTTTCCGCCCGAAGTGGCAACATTTCCGCCAATGGCTTGCACGGCAGCGGTTTGCACGGTTGGCGGCACTGGCCCTTCAACCTGCACCACGCCCAAACTGAACAACTGCCGCCCGTAGGGAAATTTTTCGAGCGTTACGCTGCGGCTGCCGTAGAGCGAGTCGGCCTCCACCCACAGATAGTAGTTGTGGTGCACATCTTCGGGTGTCACCTCAATGCTGAAACTGCCGTCGGCGGCTGTCTCCACCACCGTGGCAATGGTTTTGCCGTCGGTTTTGCTCACCCGTATCCCCGCCACAGGCTGGCTGTTCTGGTCGTTGATAATGGTTCCCGTGCAGACAGTGCTGTCGTAAACACCCTCATCTTCAAGACTTTTTATGCAACCGCTCAAGGCGAAAATCTCGCACAGAACACACAGATAACACAGATATTTTTTCATTGCTTTATTCGTTTTATCGCTTCGCTTTTTTTCTCTAACCAAAAGAACCCAAACTAAAACCAAATGTTTTTTTAGGATTGATTTGGATAAGTTTGGCTAGATATAAAAGTTTCATTTTTAATTTTTTATATAATTTTTCGTCCAAATTTTCTTAAAATTTCTGCCCGTCAGGGCATACCCGCTAAAACCTCACTCTCATCGCCACTCCAGGCGCCATCATTGCCTTCTCATCTTGCAGAATTACAGGGTTGAGCGAAATGCCGTCCTTGTATTTCGGTTGCATTGTGAAGGCTCTGAAAAGATTAAAGACATACAGTCCGGCCGCCGCTCCCCAAATTACATAACTGGCATCGCGCAAGCGGTTGTAATCGGTTCGAGCGTTGGCAAAATCTTCATAACTCACATTGTCAGAATGCATTATATCCAACTTGTCTTGTGCCGTCAGATAGCAGAGCGTTCCCGCTCCAGCCAGAGCCGCTTCGCTAATCAGCGTCAGCGTTCCCTCAACATAATGCCGTTTGCCAATCTGGCCTAAACCGGGAATAAAAGCCGATTTCAGCAATGCGTTGCCGTTTTTAAATTCTTGAGTAACATTGCATTCGTTGTAGGTCGTCCACTGCACTTGAATATTGCCTTTTTCCGCCACTTGGCAGAGCACATAAACCCGATAACTGCCATTCGAGAGCCGTTCCGTATATTCGCAAACCTTGTTGATTGGAATGTTGAATGTGCGAGAGATAACATCGTAATTATCACCACGTTGCACTGCACGGCTTATTTCCGCCATGTCAACCGGCTGCCCAAGTCGATTGCCCGTAGTTTGGAAAACTCGTCCAATGGCCTGATTTCTAGCGTTATTTTCCGAATTTGCTATGGCCGATTCCACTGCATATCGGTACGTGTTGTTTTTGGCCTTCGGCAGTTTATGAATCCAATCTGGTCTTGTCTGCGCCAGTGCGCTCACTGATATCAGCAAACAACAAACTAATAGTGTCAGACACCGCTTTGTATTATACAAATCACTCATTTTCAAATTCTTTTTCAAATATCTTTCTAAATTCATCTCTATGCTGTTCAACGCCAAGTCGTTCGTCCTTTGCTGCATTTTCAACAACAAGGTCTTTCATTTCTTTTTTCGACACTTGGATGGCTATGAAAACATTGTAGTTGCCGGCTTCATCTTTTGTAACCTTCTCGCAGGTCTTTTTAGCATCACCAATCATCCGTTCAATGGTTACTTGCATATCGCTTTCCAATATTTGACTTACGTTGTCTGCGTTCCCTGCCGAGATTGAGCGCGTATATAATTCCGAAACAGATTTCACCTTTCCTCCAAACCTTTGAACAAGCATACTCTTTGCCGATTCAAAAGCCTCTGTGCGTGCATTTTGAATATTAACGCCAATGGCACTACCGAGAGCGCGAAAATTGTTGACATCGTCATACGAATACTCCATACACGGAACAGTTATTTCTTCGCCGAATGAATTGCTTTTCGTTGTGGTTGTAGCCTGTTTCTGCGTTCCGCACGAAACCATAATTGTTGCCAATGCAACCATCGGAAAAAGATTCTTCATTCTCATAATTCTAATTTTTAACCATTAATTATTTATCATTATTCTCGGTAGAAACGTGCCACGGCGCGTCTCTACAATATTTCCTTCATTTTAGACAATAAAAAAAGCGTGAAACTTAACTGTTTCCCGCTATCTGTTGGTATTTGGCGAAAACCATTGTCCACGAAAAATAAGTCAAGTCCACGCCAAAGCGTGGCATCTTGAGCATATTTTCTTTCGGACTAAAAAATCGCCAAATTTCACAGATAGAAAGAAAAAGCCCTATGCTTTAAATATCTTTATATTTTACTGTCTTTCTGTTTCTTAAACTCCTTCTTTTAAAATTACTATAACCAAACACCTATTTAGACGAAGTAAATGGCATTTGGGTTGCGTAAATGTATGGAAAAAACAATTATTGCGGTTATGCCTGTTAGTACATCATTTAGAAAAATATTCTTACCTTTACGCGCAGAAACTTATGACACATAAGAAGATGGAAACAAAGTCAGCAAAATCGAAAAACTTCATTAATCGTTTGCTCGAATGTAAACGCGAGTTACGTGAGTGCATACAAAAAGGTGCTGACCCCAAGGAAATGAAACGAATTGCAAGCAAGTATGGCTTCACATTCGCCACTCCCCTATGAAGTAAAAATGACTGATGAACTCAATTATGAGTTTGTCAACCGCGATGGCGTCAAATACCATTTGTATTTTATGCCTGTTTACGAAGTTTATCCCGATTTAGTGAACACATACTCATTCAGCATTGAGCGCGAAGGCACAACACCACACACTCTCGACCGCCGTATCGCTTCAACCGTTGCTGATGTGTTGCATCGTTTTTTCGCTAAAATTGAAAATGCCATGATTATGGTGTGTGACAGCACCGATGGAAAGCAACACCAACGCCGTAACTTGTTTGACCGATGGTTCCATTACTATAACGATGGCACTATGGCAACCATCAACGCTGAAGCAGGCGAAGGCGATTATGAATTGTTGCTTTCAATATACTTCAAGAAAAACAACCCTTACAGACAACAGTTGGTAAAGGCGTTTAGCGAGTTATTGTCCCGCGACTTCTACGAGATTGTAATCTAACACAATACATCAAACCCACGTCACCCCCATCGGGTATGTACGCCCCAAAACAATGTTTTTCAGATAGTTGTAGTCAGCGGGGTTCCGCACGAAATCGAGTTTGGTGGTATCGACAACCACAATCGGGAACTTGTCGGCGGTTTTGAAGTATTCGCGGTAACTCTGCTGTATATCAGTTAGATATTCAGGCGAAATGCTCTGCTCATATTCGCGGCCACGCATGGCAATGTTGCTCATCAGCCGATCAACCGACGAGTGCAGATAGACGTATAGAGTGGGCAGCGGGATTTGCTGCCAGATGATGTCGAAAAGTTGGCGGTAGAGCGCGAACTCGTCGTCGGCAAGGGTGACTCGCGCAAATATCAGTGATTTAACAAAATAGTAATCGGCAATGGTTGTGGGGCTGAACAGTTCCGGCTGCTTCAGGTGGCTGTTCAACTGACGATAGCGCTCTGCCAGAAACGACAGCTCGAGTTGGAAACCGTATTTTTTCGGGTCGGCGTAGAATTTCGGCAGAAACGGATTGTCGGCAAACTCTTCAAGCACCACGCGTGCGCCCGTCTCGGCCGCCAGCATCCGCACAAGCGTCGATTTTCCGGCACCAATATTTCCTTCAATAACAATATATTGCGGTTGCTCTTCCATTCGCTGTTTCTTTCGCAGACTGCCAATCACACTCTCATTCCATTGATTACCAATTGGATAATCTCTTCTTTGCGGCTGTTGATAAATTCTGTTTTTTCGGCTTCGGTTGAGCCCGACAAATCGCTGTAGATGGGCAGCACAACAAAGTTGAACACAGTGAGCGACACAATGTCGAGCACAAAATCGACGGTGCTGACCTGACGGATGGTTCCCTTCCGCACCTCGGCCTGTACCACGCTGTCAATCAATCCGAAAACATTGTTGTGCAACGTGTTCTGCATAAAATACTTGTAGGCCGACTGCAACCGTTCCTTGTTGCATAGCAACTCGTTGATGACGAAAAACGGCAGGCGAGAGTTGGCTGTCAGAAAATCGAAATAGGCGCCGATGGTGCTGCGAAGTTTGTCGGGAAAATCCGCATTTTGCTCAAGCAACGGCTTCTGCAAGGTTGTCAGAATGGTCTCCACCTTGCCGTTGAAAACCTGCAGGAAAAGATTCTCCTTGGTGCGGAAATAGTAGTGCACAAGCGCCTGATTGCACCCTACCCGACGCGCGATGTCAGTTGTTGATGTGCCCGCGAAACCTTTCTCCAGAAAAAGGTCTTCGGCGGCCATCAGTATCTCATTTTCAAGATTTTGCTCCTTGCTCATTGTCGCGTTCTTTAGGGGTTAGGTTCAGGCCTCTGCTTCGGCAAGTTGCTCCTTGCAGTTCTCAATCATAAAGTGCAGACGGTTGAACACGTTGGCTTCCGATGTGCTGCTGTCGAAATCAAGGAACAGAAGGCTCATCTGCGGATACACCTGCTTGATTTTCTTCTCGATACCTTTCGAGATGATGTGATTGGCGATGCAGCCGAATGGTTGCAGACTCACCACATTCTGAACTCCGTGCTCCGCAAGGTGGCATATCTCGCCAGGCAGCATCCAGCCTTCGCCAAAGTCCGCGGCAGAGTTGATGACCTGCTCCGAGAGTTTGCCAATCTCGAAAATGCTTGCGAACGGACGGTAATAAGGGAACGGCTGACAGATGCGGTCGTACTTGCGCATGCAACTCAAAAGCAGCGCGTGCAGTCCATCGCTAATCCATTGTGGATTAGTTTCTTTCTTGATGTTGTAACGGCGATTGTAGTGACTGTTGACAAACGATGTCGAGAAGAATGTAATCAGTGCGGGCGGCACCACCTCAACCCCATGCTCAATGAGCCATTGGGTTACAAACTTGTTGCTGAACCCATTGTATTTCACATAAATCTCGCCCACAAGCCCGATGACAGGCACTCGCTTGTTCTTCTCAACAGCCGCCGTAAAATCGGCCACAGCCTGCTTCAGAAGCCGCTTCAGGCCTTTGTAGTCCTTATTTTCGATGAATGGGAATGCTTCCTCAATATAGCGGTTGCGAAGTTTGAAGGCCAGCCCAGGCTCCACCTCACGCACCGCCGCCGAATGATACATTTTGGCAATGCAGTCGGCATAGAGAATGGCATGGACAAGAATCTTTATCACCTTTCCCCACTTAATTTCGAATCCAGGTTGATTATTGTTCACCCCCGCCCCCGTTGCCAGCGACAGCACAGGCACTTTGGCGAATCCGCCAGCCACCAATGCGTTCTTAATCAACGAGTAATAGTTGCTTGCGCGACATTGTCCGCCCGTTTGTGTGATGATGACAGCCGTGTTGTCAAGGTCGTATTTGCCGCTGTTGAGCGCATTGATGATGCTTCCAACCACAATCGTGGCGGGATAGCAGATATCGTTGTTCGCATAGCGCAGACCCGTTTCGGCGGCTTCCTGATTGCCCGTGGGCAGCACCACCAGATTGTAGCCGACCAGTTTGAAGAGCGACGGCAGAAACTCCGAATAGCCCTCTGCAAAATACGGCGCGATGATGGTACGCTGACGGTCTTCCTTCTCGAAAATCTTTGTGGTGGCGAATTTTCGGTCAACAGTCGATGTTTCTGCCAGTTCGGCCTTGCACGATTCCACCAGCGAGCGTATGCGCAACCGCAGCGAACCGATATTGTTCACATCGTCTATCTTTAAGATTGTCAGGTTTTTGCCAAAACGTTTCAATATCGCGTTCACCTCGTCGAGAATGAAGGCGTCGGGACCGCAGCCAAACGACGTCAACTCAACAAAATGCAGGTTTTTGCGCGGATACTTGCCCGCATAATAAGCCGCCTTGAAAATTCGGTTCGGGTAGGCCCATTGACTCAAAGCGTTAATCTCATCGAACACTGTTGCGCCAAGTTCTGTGGCCACATGCTCCGTAATCACATCAATGCCCATGTAGGCGATGGCCTGCGATATTTTGTGCTCAATCATCGGGTCGGTGTGATAGGGACGGCCAGCCAGCAGAATCACCATTCGGTTCTCTTTTGTGGCCAAATCGAGCACTTCGTTGGCGCGCGCTGTAAGTTTTTGAATGTATGATGTTTGCACGTCTTTCGCCATCTCAATGGCTTTCAGCGCAACTTCGCGTTTAACGCCCAAGGTTTTCAGATAAGCCCAGCACGATTTCACCAGCAACTCACTGTCGTTGAATGTGATAACAGGCGCATCGAACGGCACTCCGCTCTTGCGGGCGGGGTCCATCGAACTTTTGATGACATCAGAATAGGCCGACACAATCGGGCAGTTGAAACTGTTTTTCGACCTGTCGTCCTCTTTGCGCTCGAAAACCACGTACGGGTAGAAAATCCTATCCACCTTCATATCAATCAGATTGTTGATGTGGCCGTGCATCAGTTTCGCGGGGAAGCAGATGTTGTCGGCCATGATTGAGCGCAGGCCCGACTCGTAAATTTTGTTGCTCGAATTGTTCGACAGCACCACTTCGAACCCGCAAGCCGAAAACAAGGTGTACCAGAACGGATAATTCTCGTACATTCCCAAAGCACGCGGCAGTCCAATCTTGATTCCCAGCGGTTTACCCACAGGCTCCACCTTCGGCTGACGGAAAAGCAACTTGTACTTCTCCACCATCATGTTTACGCCCTTACGCTCTGATTCTGAATGGTTTGAGTACACCTTTTCGCAGTTATTGCCCGATGCGAATGTGTTGCCGTTCGGAAAGTGGAACAACTTGACGGTGCAGTGGTTGTCGCAGCCAGGACAAGTCTGAAATTCAGACTCATACGAGTTGGCGTCTATCAATTCTGTTAACGATTTATCTGACATATTTTAAATTACGAATTTTGAATTATGAATTACGAATTACGAATTTGATTGGTGAATCGGTCAATCGGCGAATTGTCTGTCTTCCAATCGATTATCCGATTATACAATTCACCGATTCATCATTTTTCCTTGCTCATCTCGATGGCGTGAAGTGCGGCTCCATAGGCGCCCATCAGTTCGGGAATGTCGGTGAAGGACACTTCGCAGCCAGTCAGCAACTCCAGCGCACGCACAATTGAGTGGTTGCGGAACGTTCCGCCCTGAACCACGATATTTTCGCCCAACTCTTTGATATTCTTCAGTTTCAACACCTTGAACAAGCAGTTTTTCACCACCGAATAACTGAAACCAGCGGCAATGTCCTCAACCGCCGAACCTTCGCGCATGGCCTGCTTCACCTTCGAGTTCATAAACACGGTGCAGCGAGTGCCCAGGTCGCACGGGTGCTGCGCCATGCACGAGAGCCGAGCAAACTCATCGACCTTGTAGCCGAGCATCGTGGCAAACGTCTCAATGAACGACCCGCAGCCCGACGAGCATGCTTCGTTAATCTCAATGCGCTTGATGGTGCCGTTCTCAACAAAGATGGCCTTCATGTCCTGACCGCCGATGTCGAGCACAAACGACACATCGGGGTTGACGTGCCGCGCGGCCACAAAATGCGCCATCGTCTCAACAATTCCGTAATCGAGATTGAAAGCCGTGCGCAGCAGATTCTCGCCGTAGCCAGTGGCGCAACTGCCTGCAATCACAATGTTTTCAGAGTTTGGCAGAGCGGCCTGCATACGCTTCAGCCCGTCGGCGAAGGTGCGGAAACTATCACCATTATTTCGCTGATAATCAGTATATACTATCTCGCCATTGGCATTGGTAAGCACAATTTTGGTGGTGGTGCTGCCCGAGTCGATGCCCAGATAATATTTGCCTTGCTTGTCGGCTGCGAAATCGGCTTTCGGCACAAAATTGTTCATCTTGCGCTTGTGCCACTCGTCGTAGTCGGCTGCCGACACAAACAACGGGTTGAGCCGTTTCGACAAATCGACAGGCGTGTCATCGGTCGCAAAACGCAGAATATAAAGGAATTCCGACAGACGCATCTCGCGATGTCCGAGCGAACCTGCCAGCAGAGCGCAACCCAGAGCGGGAATGATTTGCGCGTTTTCGGGCAGAATGCAGTCGCCTTCAGTGATGTTGAGTACATGGATGAAATGTTTTTTCAGTTCGGGCAGAAAAGCAAACGGACCGCCGCAGAAGAACACTTCGGGCAGAATGTCCATGCCACGTGCAAGCGAAGCCACAACCTGCATCGCCACCGCGTTGAACACCGATGCGGCAATATCGCTGCGGCTCACGTTTCGGCTGATAAGATTCTGAATATCAGTCTTTGAGAACACACCGCACCGCGATGCTATCGGGTAGATGGTTTCCGATTTTTCGGCCAGCGCGTTCAGTTCGTTGGTCTCAACACCGAGCAGCGTGGCCGTTTGGTCGATGAAGGCGCCTGTTCCGCCCGCGCAACTGCCGTTCATTCGGATGTCGGGCACCTTGCCTTCCTCAAAAAAAATCATCTTGCTGTCCTCGCCGCCCATATCAATAAAGGTGCGCACCTGCGGATAGCGCTGTTTGATGGTTTCGGCGGCGGCCACCACTTCCTGAATGAAGCCCAGATTGAGCCTTTCAGCGTAGCCCATCCCCACCGAGCCCGTCATTGCCACATTCAGCCAGCAATCGCCGAACTTGTTGAAAATGCGCGTGGCCACATGATTGGCCGTCTGCTTGATAGCCGCGTTATGGCGCTGATAATCAGAATAAACCAGTTTTCCATCAGCGTCGAGCATAGCCACCTTCAGCGTGGTTGAGCCAATATCGACACCTAAATTATAATGATTCCCCTCTTTCATTGAATATAATAGAGTTATTTAATAGACTTATTAAAAACGGTGCGAATATACAGTGTTTTTTAGTTTTAGACAGATTAGAAAAGAAATTTATCAGTATGGGTACCGAGAATTGACGGATTGGTCTGCGACAAAAAAAAGCCCGGGGCTCTCGCCCCGGACCAGCATGAGAAAAATTACGACTACTTTTTTCCGTGTTTTAATTAGACATATAATTAATGAATATTGTCATTTATTGTTTTTTGCTTTGGTCACATCATGCACGCCAGAATGCAGCAGACTGCGATGATAAGCAGCAATGCCCCTATGAAAATTCTTTCGAAACGTTTCATGGCCAAAGGATTAACAGGTTAATGCATCATGCTGCAACTGACCGCCATCGGCTTGTCCGTTGTCCGATACTTTGATTGCCAAACGTGTGTGAATGGCCATAAACAGAATCATTAATGTCGCGATAATCATAATTGTGTGAGTTTAGAGTTGTTGTTAGTATTGTGTGCAGGGATTGTTGCGCCAATATTATTTGCAGCATCACCACTGTTTGAGACATAGGCTCTGAAGCTGTAAACCAGCCGCCGGCAGACGACTTTTAATATTTGGATTCGCAATTCCATCACGTTTTTCATTTTTCTTCGAATAAAATGTGCCTATCAATTGTGTTTTAAGGCATTTCAAAGATCGGCGCAGCTATTTCAAAATGCAATAGCCGAAAAACGAACGGCGGGTTTGACTTAACGAACGGCGGGTTTGACTTAACGAACGGCGGGTTTGACTTAACGAACGGCAAACGAAAATGGCCAAAAAGGGGGCAAAAACGGGGCTTTTTTGAGCGTTTTTTAGGGCAAAAACGCGGATTTTAGCTTAGCACAGCCATAAACCATAACAGAATTTCAATCCAACAAACTTCAGTTTGCGAAAAAAAAGCAAAAAAAAGGGGACGCATTTGCGTCCCCGTAACTTTAGCTTGTTAAAAAATTACTTCTTAACGTTTGCCTTTACCTTGTCAACGAACTCTGAAGTCGGTTTGAACGAAGGAATGTAGTGCTCTGGAACAACGATAGTTGTGTTCTTAGTGATGTTACGAGCGGTCTTCTTTGCTCTCTTCTTAATAGCGAAGGTACCAAAACCTCTCAAGTAAACATTGTCACCTTTAACCAAAGATGCCTTAACGCTGTCCATGAAAGCCTCAACTGCCTTCAACGCTGTCACTTTCTCAATCCCGGTGTTCTTCGAGATTTCGTTTACTAATTCTGCTTTTGTCATAATTAAAATATTTTATAATCAACAAATTAAATTTTTGGTTTGGCAAATATATGAAATAGAATATTGAAAGCAACAAATAATTCGCTTTTTCTGAAAAATTATTTTTTCTCGCCAAAAAACAGCATTTTACACCATAATATAATGATAGCGCCGCCCGACTAAACTTATTTATACTACTTTTACCCCGAAATCGATGTGATATGAACAGACACAACATAATTATTCTGGCTTTTTTAGCCCTTCCGATACTCGCTTCGGGGCAGAATGTCGGACAGGAAAACGACACATTGCTCAACTATACCGACATCAACGGCCTGAAACAAGGACACTGGATTAAGAAATTCGAGAACGGCCAAACCCAATACGAAGCCTATTTCATAGACGACAAGCCTGTCGGCGAATTCAAGAAATATGATTCCTATGGCAATCTCTACGTCACACTCAACTATAGTTCCAACGGAACTGATGCTGACGCAAAATTCTACCACAGAAGCGGAAAAGTCAGTGCCACAGGCAAATACATCAATCACGAAAAAGACAGCATCTGGCTCTACTATGCCGAAACCGGTATTCTCTACCTTCAAGAGTCATACAAAAAGGGAAAGAAAGACGGCCTATTCATCCAATACACTTCTGAACAGAAAAAAATTGAAGAAGTGACATGGAAAAACGACGAGAAACATGGCCCATGGCGGAAATACTACGCCACCGGACCACTCATGTTCGAATTGAACTACGACCACGGCAAACTCAACGGCGAAGGGAAAGTGTACTATGCCAGCGGCAAACTGCAGAAAAAAGGCAAATATGTGAACGACCTGATGGAAGGCTCGTGGCTCATCTTCGACGAGAACGGCAACTACCAGAAACAGTATGTCTACAAACACGGATACTGCGAGAAACTCGCCGAAGAGCAGAACCGCACCATCAACGAGATGGAAAAGAATATGGGCAACGGCGAAATTGAAGACCCCATGGAACATATCAACGACCCGACCTGGATAATGCGTTGGAAATGAGCAAGAAGAAAGTTCTAATGGCAATGAGCGGCGGCATCGACAGCACAATGGCCGCCATCCTGCTCACTGAACAAGGCTATGAGCTCGAAGGGGTCACGTTCCGTTCGTGGGACAGCATCTCGAAAGCCTGCATGGAACGCGAAACAGGCTGCTGCTCAGTCGATTCCATATTCGAAGCCAAGCATATTGCCGACAAGTTGGGATTCAACCACCAGATTCTCGACATCCGCGAACTGTTCCGCCAGACAGTCATCAGCAACTTCATAAGCGAATACATGAAAGGCCGCACTCCGAATCCGTGTGTGGTTTGCAACAAATACATCAAGTGGGGCGCCCTGCTCGACCTTGCCGACCAACTAGGCTGCCAGTTCATCGCCACCGGTCACTACGCACGCGTCGGAAGCACCAACAACCGGAACTTCATCAGCAAAGGCATCGACGACACCAAAGACCAGTCGTATTTTCTGTGGCAACTCACATCTGGGAACCTGGCTCGCACGCTCTTCCCGCTGGGCGGATTCACCAAGCTTCAAGTGCGCCAAATGGCCGCCGACCGAGGATACACAAAACTGTCGCAGAAACGCGAGTCGCAGGAAATCTGCTTTGTACCAGACAACGACTATCGCAACTTCCTGTGCCAGAACTCACCAGAATATTCCGCCATCGGCCCGGGGAATTTCATCAGCACCGACGGCCGTATTCTTGGACAGCACAAAGGCTACCCCAACTACACCATTGGACAGCGCAAGGGACTTGAAATCGCGTTAGGGCAACCAATGTACGTCTCGCACATTGATGCCGCCAACAACACCGTAACGCTCGGCACCCGCGATGCACTGCTAAGTCAGTCGCTAACCGCATCGGACTGCAACTTCACCAAAATCGCGCCACCCGAAAGCCCTGTCAGCGTAACCGCACGCGTCCGCTACCGCAGCAAAGGGATGCCTGCTGTCATCGTCATGCAGGACGGAAAGGTCAAGGTTGACTTCTGCGAACCTGTTGAGTCAGTATCGCCCGGCCAGTCAGTAGTTTTCTACGATAGCGACGACCTGATTGGCGGTGCTGTAATCGACTGATCGGACACCAATTTTCAAAACGCGGAATAATTAACCCTATAATTGTTCATAACACGGCAATATTCATTGTCAATATCGAATCCATTTTTATATCTTTGCAAAAGATGTAAATCAATATGTCAGTAGATATAAACAATTGGTACAAAACGGTTACTTCGGACGATGTCATCTACCTGTTCAAGGGGGAAGTCACCGACCAACTGATAGCCCAATCGCTCGATGTGATTGAACGTCAGCTGGAAAACACGCCGTTACCGATACGCAAGAAAATCTACAACGTGTTGGTTGAATGTCTGCAAAATCTGTATCACCACGCATCGGCCGTCCCATTCAAAAAGGATGACGACTTCTGCGGAAGGATTGGCGTCTGTCTTCTTTCGAAGCGCGACGAGCATTATCACGTTGTCACCGGGAACTTTGTTGTCCCTAAACAGCAAGCCTTTCTGAAAGGCCATCTTGACAAGATAAACTCGCTCGACAAGGAAGGACAGAAAGAGATGTACAAAGAGATTCTCGACAACCAGACCTTTTCAGAAAAAGGCGGCGGCGGACTTGGAATGATTGACATTGCAAGAAAATCGGGAAGCAGATTAAATTATAGCTTCATAAATTGTTGTGATGATTATAATTTTTTTACTTTAGATGTTACTTTTAATAATTGATAAACCATAATCTTAATAAAATGGAACCAATATCTATTATCGGAACCCCCAAGACCCCAACCGTGACTTTCGAAGCCAACGGTAAACTTGAAATCAAGGGTAGGTCTATTCCGGAAAATTCAGTTGAATTCTACAAGCCTTTGGTTGATTGGCTTGAGCAGTACTTGTCATCGCCAGCGCCGCTGACCGAAGTTTCAATCAAACTTGAGTACTTCAACACCAGTAGTTCGAAGTGTATTCTTGACGTCTTCAAGAAGCTTGAAGCCATATACAAGAGCGGCAGCGAAGTTGTCATTCTGTGGCATTACGAAGAAGACGACGAAGATATGCTTGAAGCTGGCGAAGACTATCAGTCAATCATCAAAGTGCCGTTCAAAATGGTTGAGATGTCTGAATAAGACTCTGACTAGTTTGCATATTTTCTCTCAAAAGAATATTCCTGCCAGCCAGGAACAATTCTTTTTTTGACTCTCGCCAACAGACAGATTTGCAATCAAACATTTGATTACAAGTTTGTTATGTTGGCTTTTTTGTTTGTATTCCATTTCGCTGTGCCAATATGATGGCAGAATTGACTTCACTATTTTAATGACGCAGAAGTCTAATCAGAATTCTTTTTCTGCCCATCAGCATGCGCACCGACGCGCACCGCAAAACTTGTGTGGCGATTATATTTTGGCCCGGGAAAACCACTCAATCACTCTGCGCAGCAATCTGTATTTTAGCGCAAAATACATCAGCAGCGAGTAGAACCAGATTACCAGCATGTTCACCCAGTAGGTTGAATAGGGATGGCCGAACAGATTCTTGCATGGCGCGTAGAAATGCGCCTTGATGAACGGGCGTGTCGGGTCGAGATAAATCGGGTCACTCTTTTGGTACAGATTTCCGTCGACTTCCACTATCCTGTCGAGCGAATTCGAGTTGCGAACAAACGCCGTCAGATTCTCATTGCTGTAACGGCGCTTGCGCTCAATGAACTGTTCGCGCTCTTCGTCGGTACGCTGCATCGAGTTGATGAGCTGGTCTTTTTGGTTGTTCACATGGTTATACTGCTTGTAGTAGTAAGTTTTCAGTTTGTTCAGGAAGGCTTCAAGATTATCGAAAACTTCAGGTGTGACACGGTTCAGATAGAGCCGGTCGATTTTGTCATACTGGAAATAGCCCATTGCGTCGAGCGGTTTTGCCAACTCGTTCCTGACCAGTTCAAGGTCTTTTTTCACCCTAATCTGGCAGGCCGGATTGTTATAGTTGCGCCGGCAGTACGACACTTTGTTCTCAATGGTTTTCACCCAATAGTTCTTGCGGAAATCGCACTGGCTGAGCATTTTGTTATACTCATAGAAATCTCGTTCGAACGCATTTTCCTTGAATTGCTGCACGGCTAGCGCTTCATATGCCCACCTGGCTGTTATGATTTCGCCATAAACTGGAATACGGTCGGGATTTGATATGGCAGGATTAAGTTTGTCGAACGGGACTATTATGCCACTCAATATCAACTGCGGAATAACAAGGAAAGGTATCAGTATATATATGGTTACAACCGTGTCGAAACTGTCGGATATGTTCAGCCCCAGCAGGCACGAGAAGAACCACGAACTGAACAGCGCGAACCAATAGTAGAAGAACATTCCGCGTATGCCAAGCACCAGATTACCTACTGCGACAAACATCAGCGCCTGAATGGCCGAAATGACAAACAAAATGGCCATTTTCGAGAAAAGGTAACTTGTACGGCTCAAATTCAGGAACCGTTCGCGCTTCTGGATTTTTCGGTCTTTCACAATCTCTTCAGCACTGACTGACAGTCCGACAAATATTGCGACAATGACCGCCATAAAAATATAAACCGGGATGTTCTCATTACCGAAGAAGCTGTACGCACCGTTCGATTTATTGAAATATCGGATTATGAAGGCCAGCAGGAAAGCCAGCACAGGCGATTCCAGAATGTTAATAACCATATACTGCCGGTTGCTGATTTTCGCAAGCACATCGCGCTCTACAAAAACACGGAACTGTTTCAGCTTGCCTGGTATTTTCGATGCGTTTTCGGGCAGTTCATCGTATTTGATTTCCGGTTCGGGCAGTGATTTCCGCGATTCCTGGAAATGGCGGAACCACTCGTCGGGCTGCAGGCGGCGCGTTGGTGTCAGGTTGCCATATTCATCAAGCATCTGCGACTCAACAATGTTGAAAATCTGTTCCGGATTGACGTTGCCGCACGTATGGCACTCACTGTCGTTCCAGTTGGCCTGGTGCACCTTCATCTTGAAATAGATGATAGACTCGACAGGATTGCCATCGTAAATCAGATAGCCGCCCTTGTCAAGAATGTACAGATTGTCGAACATCTTGAAAATGTCGGACGACGGCTGGTGGATAACGGTGAACACCAGTTTTCCTTTCAGAGCCATCTCTTTCAAAATGTCCATGATGTTCTCTGAATCACGCGACGACAAGCCAGATGTGGGTTCGTCAAGGAACAGAATGGCCGGCTCGCGAATCAGTTCAAGCGCAATGTTGAGCCGCTTACGCTGTCCGCCGCTTATCTTCTTGTTGAGCGGGCTGCCCACAACCATATCCTTTATGTCGAACAGACCAAGGCTTTTTAGCACTTTCAGCACTTTGCAGTTTATCTGGAATTCCGACAAATCGTCGAAACAAAGGCGCGCGTTAAATAAAAGATTCTGATATACAGTAAGTTCTTCAATCAGCAAATCGTCTTGTGATACGTAGCCAATCAAACCTTCAACCTTTTCTTTTTCGGCGTAAATATCAATGCCATTGATGGTTACTGTTCCGCTTGTAGGCTGGGCGCTACCATTAAGCACATTGAGCAGTGTGGTCTTGCCCGAACCGCTCGCGCCCATTATTCCGACAAGGCTGCCCGACTCTTGAACCATGTTGATGCAGTTGAGTCCCTTAACGCCACCCTTGAAATAGTATTCCACATCCTTGGCAACGAACTGGATTTTGTTGCCAATCTCGTCAGAGAAGAAATAGTTGACAATGTCAGAATAGTAGATGGGCTTCATCTTCGCATCGCGCAACGACGCGCCCTGGTTGAGCACATACACATTGCCCGGAATGACTATCTGACCGTTGAGATACAACTCATCGGTACCGAACTTACGGAACAGATACATGTTCGAAAGTTCAAAATAGAGCACCCAAAGCTTATCGTTGAAAGTTTCATGATACAAGTGACGTATGTCGGGAATGTTCGATGCTTTCTGGCCGTCGATAAGCAGGAACCGCGGCGAAACCGGAATATCACCGTCGTCGGACATTACAAAGTTTTTGAGCAGGATGAAACTGTCGTTTGAGAAGAAGAAGCTCTCGGAAACAGCCTGTGCGAATTCCATTTCCTGTTCCGACACGTCCTGCCCCGCCTTTATAAACTCGAGCAGGTGCACCATAACAACCATTTTCTGCCTGATGTCAAGCTCTTCGTTTATCTGCGTGCATATTTTCAGAACCTTGACGGAATTCAGCGCAAGGTTCTTCTCTTTCTTATCATTCTCTGACTGTTTGCGCTGGTAATGAGCATAGAAACCATCGAAAAGGTCGAGATATTCGCCCACGGCGGTCTCTCGCAGCTGTTGGTAGAGAAATGCTTCAACAATCTGCCTTCCGCCTTTGTTGTTGGCCCGCGGACCGACAATAATGGCGAACAATTGCATCAATGCCTTTAGCACTTTCTCTCTCATACGCAATAGTTTTTATTGCTTGAAACCGATGAGCATAACTGTGATTCCTGACGCCACATCCTTCGAGTCAATCTCTGCTTCGATTATGCAGTCCATCGTGTTCTCAAATTTAAAATCCCAGCTGGGGGTGTTCTCAAAATCGCGGTTGGTGAACAACAGATTGCGGTCCTGGTCGTAAACCGAGAAAGCCAGGTTGCCAGCTTCCGTTCCGCAATAACCTGCCAGACGGTAAATTGTGCCGCCGTAGAAAGTCACATAGAATTCGGCAATGTCATCTTTGTTCAGCAAAACCGTATAATATTGTCCGTCAGACACAAACGAGTCATCCATATGCGACTGGCACTTCTTCATCGACGATTCGACCTGCGCAACCGATACGTTGGGTATGGCAACTGCCAACGCCACCAACAACATCATATATCTAATCATAGACTTCTTCATTTTGGTTTAACTTACAATTTGTTTGCGAATCGATTCAACCTTGCGCGTGATGTCGGTCAAGACTGATGCCGGGACATCCACTTTGGTTACCGACTTGACTATTGTCATCTTATTTTCGATGTCTATTTCGGGCACCACATAGGTGTAATGCTGTTCAACACCGTCGAAGTCGTTAGTCAGTTCAATCAGCGAATCAACCAAAGATCCGATTTCTTTATCTTCAGAATAATACTGCGAAAGGATTTTAATAAGGTTCTCAAGCGGTTGCTTGCTCTCACCAATTCGCTGTATAAGCATATCGTCGCGTTTTTCTTTGGCAAGTTGTGTCATGATGTACATTGATTCGATCCAGCCGCCAGCAAGCACCAATGCGCCTTCGCGCTGACGCTGCGACTCTTTGAGATACACATCGACATCGCGGTAAGTGTTTGACATTATGTGCAGAAGAGAGTCTGCGTTATCAACATTGCGTTCAACTCTGTCAATCAGACTGCTACTGAACGCCGATGTCAAATCCAAATCGTTGGCAATGTTCTTGATGACCGAGAACAGATTGATTATCAGCGGCGACTGCTCATAAATGTTCATATAAGCCAAATCGGCGCCATACACCCCCAGATTGACACACTTTTTATATGTTCTTGTGTAATTATGATTATTCTCAACCGGATTCAGCAGACTCTCATTGAATTTTGCGCCCGTGGTTTTAATCATCATTGTCAGATGATAAGGCGATGGCAGGCTGAACAGTGTGTTGCCAAATTTTATTGTCTGCGCCGATGTGTCAACACTCATTTCCAATTCGTCTAAATGCCCGACAGCACTGCTTTTCGGCGCACTGCTGTTGCACGATGCCATAAGCAGCGGCAAAGCCAGTAACGAAACGCTAATAACAGGTACCTTCATAGTTTTACAAAATACTATATGCAAGTAACGAAAAAAAACGACTCGCAAAAGCATTATAAAACACTTTATTTATGAATAGCTGAAATTTTGCGGGAACTATTCGGGCTTTTTAGCCGTGCTGACCATCTCGTTGTACTCAGCGGCGGTCATATCTTTAAGGAAGAAATTATCAGGATTTTTGCGGATGCCCGACACAATTACTTCATAATGAAGGTGCGGACCTGTCGACTGGCCAGTGTTGCCAACCAAACCAACCACAGTTCCGCGGCTGACCGTATCACCAACACGGACTGAGAATTTGCTAAGGTGCGCGTAACGAGTTTTATAGCCATAGCCGTGGTCAACAATAACTTGCTTGCCATAGCCGCGCACATCGTTCGACACCGACACCACAACGCCTTTTCCTGTGGAGAACACCTTGCTGCCTTCACGGGCGGCCAGGTCAAGTCCATCGTGATGAATATGTCTGTGGCTGATTGGGTGCTCTCTGAACCCGAACGATGACGAAACACGATACTGCAACGGATTGACCGGCATAATACCTGGCAAACTGAGCAGACTGTCTTCAGACCTTTGCACTGAACGCAAAACCATATCGTACGACTGTGACTGAAGATTCAACTTATTGGTGAGAATATCAACCTTGCGGTTGTACTCAACAAACAAATCGGTGTTGAAATAACCTTCGAGATTCTCATATTTATTGGTACCACCGAAACTGGCCATACGCTTGTCGGCGGACAACGGTTCCATATATGACAGAACACGATAGCAGCTATCATCACGGCTTTGAATTTCTGAAAGGAAATCTTCAATTTGGGTAAAACGCGAATCGAGCTGACGAATATTGTTTATACAAACATTGCCTTTTTCCTGCAATCCTGCAGACTTGACAGATGGAATAACATTGAGATATGATAGCATCCAAAACGCACCGCCCACAGCAAACGCACATAACACAAACTTGCCACAGCGTTTCATTGCCTGCGTAAACGTTCGTTTCTCAACTACATAAGTTAGTTTTTCGCTATCAAATATGTACTTTTCTCTCATTGCTATCTTGGAAAGCGGCGTAAAACTATGTATTTTTTCCAATAAAAAAATGCCTGACGTCATATTTTTTACGGAAACGGGCATTTTTATTTGACAAATATGCCTTTTTGTCATTGGAATACCTATAAATAATGACAATATGTCAACCAACGGTCAGACACATACATACTGTCTTTATAATCATGATTTTCAATGTATTAATATTATCATTTTCCCCTATTGGCAATTAAACCAGAAACCGTGGCGCGCATTTTGAACGCTGCATAGGCAAAACACAAAAAATAAAACTATGAACACAAATAATTTTACAATCAAGATGCAGGAAGTCTTGGAAAAGGCTTTCAACATTGCGCAAGCCGAAGGTCACCAGGCTGTTGAGACAGGCCATCTGCTCAAGGCACTGCTAACCGAAGAGCAGAGCATCAGCCGATATATTCTGCAAAAGCATAATGTGTCGGAAAACTCTATGCTTCAGATAGTTGACAGTGTGATAAAATCGTATGCGCGAGTGTCGGGCGGCAGTTTGTACCTGTCGTCGGATTTGAACGCGCTGCTGAACAACGCGCAACAATCGGCAACCAAAAACGGCGACCAGTTTGTTTCGGTTGAGCACGTATGGGTTGCGTTCTTCAGCATCAACGACCAGATTACCAAACTGTTGCAAGACCAGGGACTGAGCCGTAAATCGGTTGAGAACTGCATAAAGGAAATCACCAAAGGCGAGAAAGTTACGAGCCAATCGGCAGAAGAGAGTTATATGGCGCTGTCGAAATACGCCGTGAACCTGAACGAGCAAGCGGCAACCGGCAAACTCGACCCGGTGATTGGCCGTGACGACGAAATTCGACGTATCTTGCAGATTCTGAGCCGAAGAACGAAGAACAACCCTATCCTGATTGGCGAACCGGGCACCGGCAAAACAGCCATCGCCGAAGGCATTGCGCACCGAATTGTCAAGAACGACGTACCTGAAAACTTGAAAACCAAGAAGTTATACTCGCTTGATATGGGCGCATTGGTTGCAGGCGCAAAATACAAAGGCGAGTTTGAAGAGCGACTTAAAAGCGTTGTGAATGAAGTAATTAAATCGGACGGCGAGATAATCCTGTTCATCGACGAGATTCACACGCTGGTGGGTGCTGGAAAGAGCGAAGGCGCAATGGACGCGGCCAATATTCTGAAACCAGCGCTAGCCCGCGGCGACCTGCGCGTGATTGGCGCCACAACGCTCGACGAGTATCAGAAATATTTTGAGAAAGACAAGGCGCTCGAACGTCGTTTCCAGATTGTAATGGTTGACGAACCCGACATAAACAGTTCAATATCAATACTTCGTGGTTTGAAAGAGCGGTACGAAATGCACCATAAAGTTCAGATTCTTGACGACGCGATAATTGCCGCCGTCGAACTGTCGAACCGCTACATCACCGACCGTTTCCTGCCCGACAAGGCCATCGACCTGATTGACGAAGCGGCGTCGAAACTGCGACTGGAAATGAATTCGGTGCCGGAAGACATTGACGAACTGCAGCGCGACATTATGCAGTTGGAAATTGAGCGCGAGGCCATCAAACGCGAGGGTAACACGGCTAAAATCAATTCAATCAGCGAGGAACTGAACGCGAAGAACGCCGAACTGACATCGAAAATGGCAAAATGGAAGTCGGAAAAGGCGATTCTGGACGACATCCAAAGCAAGAAAAAACAGATTGAGGACCTGAAATACCAAGCCACGCAGGCCGAACGCAGCGGCGACTACGGCAAGGTGGCTGAAATCCGCTACGGCCGAATCAAAGAGTGCGAGGCGGCCATCGAGAAGCAGAAAGCACTGCTCGAAGGCTCTGACACAATGATTCGTGAGGTGGTGACACCTGAAGATATTGCCGAAGTGGTGTCGAAATGGACACACATTCCTGTGACGAAAATGCTTCAGACAGAGCGAGATAAACTCATCAACCTTGAAGACGAACTGCACAAGCGCGTCATTGGGCAGGACCACGCCATCGAGGCCATCGCAAATGCTGTGCGCCGCAGCCGCGCCGGACTTCAGGACGCCAACAAGCCCATCGGGTCGTTCATCTTTCTGGGCACCACGGGCGTGGGCAAAACCGAACTGGCAAAGGCTCTGGCCGGATTCCTGTTCAACGACGAGAACCAAATGACAAGAATCGATATGTCGGAATATCAGGAACGGCACTCTGTGTCGAGGCTGATTGGCGCGCCCCCGGGATATGTGGGCTACGACGAGGGCGGACAACTGACAGAGGCCGTCAGGCGGAAACCCTACTCGGTTGTGCTGCTCGACGAGATTGAGAAGGCGCACCCCGACGTGT
>JAFXQB010000006.1 GCA_017527435.1 Salinivirgaceae bacterium | reverse complement strand
TTGTAACTATTCCCCCATTTGTATTCCAGCTTAGCGAGTAAGTTTTTCTGTCATAGTAGATGTTAACCACTGTCGAATCGTTCTCATTTATAAGCTGTTGGTTCACAACTGGCGCCATATAACCGTCATAATCCCGGGCAACAGCCGATGTTATTGAGCCCCAAGCTCCTTGTTTTTGCTCGCTTGATGCCAATTCGTAGTTGTCAATAAAATTTTCGGCAATGGTGTCCGAGATTATTTCTTTGTAGTGGTTTATGGTGTAGTTGTGACTTTCATTGTCGGCAAAAACGGCTGTATATGCAATTTTTCCAACCGAATCGGGGACAAACGCCATTGGGAAGGTGTTAGCCCGCTCCCAACGGACAAAATGTTTGCCTTGTTCGCATGAAACATTGGATGGAAAATCTATATCAGTTGTGTCAGAATAAACACCAGCCTTGACAATTGTTTCGTTGTTTGTCCAAATAACTGCAACTTGCTTGTTATCGGTTTGCGTATTTTCTGTTTGTCTTTGTCCAGTATACCCATAGCATACGAATACACCACACAAAAGTGCAATAATGGTTGTTGTTTTCATACAAGATGTATTTTTGCCCTAAACTTATAAAATTGTTATTTACAAAGCCAAATCCTCCATCAACAAAACTCGACAAAAAGTTTACCGGCTAACGTTTTGTCACTCAGAATTATAAATTAGTCAGGTCCAAATGCACTGTTATAGCATTGTTTAGATACTAAACACCTCAAAAATAACCAAATGAAAAGCTTGAGTTTTAGTTTAGTTATATATGCTTCTTGCAGTTGACTAAGCAATGATGGTTTATGCTTATTTATTAATTGTCTGTTTTTCAGATCATTGTCTGTTTTTGAATAACAGTGTGGTTGTCACTTTCGGAATGAGAACGGCGTGAACCGTCCGGTGCGGCGGCAATAGTCGGCATACTCGTCGCCAAAATCGCGGCGAAGGCGCTTCTCCTCGGTGCTCACTTGAATAAGCATTATCACAATAAACACCACAAAAACCGCCACGGCCTGCCATGTTGCAATCCACACGCAAGCGCCTGTGAGATAGACAAATGTGCCTGTTAGCATTGGGTTGCGGCTTATGCGGTAGGGGCCGTCGGTCATCAGGTGGCTGGTGCGGGGCGCAACCTCGTGCCCGAAGGCGTCCATGGGGTTTCCGTTGCCCTTGCAGCGCATGTGGACAATCGACCAAATGCTCATTACCAATCCTGCAACCATCAGAATGTTGCTGATAATGAGTTGCACGGTGCCTATGGGCAACAGAGCGGGCTGTCCCGAGAAAAGCCACATCACTGTGGGCATCAGTGCTACAAACAGAATTCCGCCCAATACATATCCGAAAAGTTCTTTCAGAAGTTTCATATCAGTGTTTTTTATGCCCATAAAAATACTATTGTTTCGTTTTTCGGCAACCTGCGGCACAAAAAAAGCCGTCCCTTTTCAGAGACGGCTCTATCAAGAATTTGCAATTAGCATTAGTTGTTCTCCGGACGCAGTTTGCGAACGGTAACGGCTGTCTGCCACATCTCGCTCTCGCGCATTGCCTTCAGTTCCTTCTCAAGGCCGACGCGGTAGTCGGGTTTCGAGTTGCTGTCGATTGAGATTTGAGCCTCAATACCGCTCTTAACTGACAGGTAAAGCCACTCCATAACAGGTTTCACTGCGTCGTGGAAACGCGGGAACCAGTCGAGAGCGCCGCGCTGTGCGGTTGTTGAGCAGTTGGCGTACATCCAGTCCATACCGTTCTTTGCGAACAGCGGCATAAGCGACTGTGTCAACTCCTCAACAGTCTCGTTGAAGGCCTCCGACGGGGTGTGTCCGTGCTCGCGCAGAACCTCGTATTGAGCCAGCAGCAAGCCCTGGATGGCACCCATCAGTGAGCCGCGCTCACCGGTAAGGTCAGATGTTGCCTCACGCTGGAATGTGGTCTCGAACAGATAGCCCGAGCCGATGCCAATGCCAAGAGCCAAGGTGCGGTCCATTGCGCGGCCGGTAGCATCCTGGTAAACAGCGTATGACGAGTTCAGGCCGCGGCCCTCAAGGAACATTGTACGCAGCGATGTGCCCGAACCCTTCGGTGCAACCATAATAACGTCGATGTCTTTTGCAGGAACGCAGCCGGTGCGGTCGTTCCAGGTTATAGCAAAACCGTGCGAGAAGTAGAGAGCGTTGCCCGGTTTCAGGTGCTTCTGAAGTGTCGGCCAAACTGACATTACAGCGGCGTCAGACAGCAAGCACATAACGATTGTGCCGCGCTCGGCAGCCTCTTCAATCGAGAAGAGAGTCTTGCCCGGAATCCAACCGTCGGCAACAGCCTTGTCATAAGTCTTGCCCTCGCGCTGGCCAACGATAACGTTGAAGCCGTTGTCGCGCAGGTTGAGCGACTGGCCAGGACCCTGAACGCCATAACCGATGACGGCGATGGTCTCGTTCTTTAATATTTCACGTGCTTTTTCCAATGGAAACTCTTCGCGGGTCATCACGTTCTCGATAACACCGCCAAAATTCATTTGTGCCATTTTATTTTGCTTTAAATTAAACTGTTATCACTTTTTTGCGAATCAGCGATTCGAACTGCGAAAGTAAAAGACTTTCAGCAATATTCAATATGTTTTTTTAACTCTTTTAATTCATCATCATTTCCCGGTGTTTTTCCTCGCGTTCGTTGATATAATCGCTGATATGCTCGCGGCGGCTTTTGGTAATAGCAATGCGGCCCGAGCGCACGTACTGCAACACGCATTTGAACTCCTGCAGCGCGGCGTAGAGCGACTCAATGTCCTCCGTCAGGCCGGTTTTGGTGACAATGGCGTAGGTGGGGTTAACTTCCACAATATTAGCATCGTGCAGGCGGATTTGACGCGAAATGCCCTTCTCGTTCAGCATTGTCGGTGTTGAAATCTTGAACAGGCCGCACTCTTGGATAAATATCTCATCGTCAGTGTAATAGTTGGCCTGAAGCACATCAATCTTCTTCTCAATCTGACGGGTGATTTTGTCGATTGTCTCCTCGTCGCTGTAGCAGGTAATGGTGTATTTGTGAATGCCCTTTATGCTTGACGCCGAGACGTTCAGGCTCTCAATGTTCACCTGACGGCGCGTGAAAACAGCCGTGATTTGGTTCAGCAATCCCGCAAGGTTCTCCGAGAAAACCAGAATGGTGTATAATGTTTTGCTCTCTTGTTCCATTTTATCTATTTGTTTTTCAATTCAATAAATCAATTATCCGATTGTCCGATTCAATAATTCAGTCATTCAGTCCTTCAATCCTTTAATTATTTGAACTCTAGCATCATATCATCAACATCGTGGCCGGGGGCGCACATTGGCAGAACGTTGCCCTCCTCCTCAACAGCCACCTGAAGCAGATAGGGGCCTTTGGTGTCCATCATTGTGCGGACGGCGGCGGCAAGGTCTTTGCGGTCGATAACTGTCTGACACGGAATGCGATAGGCTTCGGCAATCTTCATAAAATCGGGGTTCGCCATTGGGGTGAACGAGTAGCGGCGGTTGAAGAACATTGCCTGCCATTGGCGGACGTTGCCCAAATAGTTGTTGTTGAGCAAGATAAGTTTCACAGGAACCTGATTCTCCATAATGGTGCCTAACTCCTGAATGGTCATCTGCAAGCCGCCGTCGCCAAGGAAGACGCACACATCGCGGTCGGGGGCGCCGAATGCCGCTCCAATGCCGGCCGGCGTGCCGAATCCCATTGTGCCCATTCCGCCCGAAGTAACCACGCTGCGGCGTTGGGTGAACTTGAAATAACGGGCAGCCATCATTTGGTTCTGACCAACATCGGTGACCATAATAGCCTTATTTCCAGTTTGTTGAGTGACAACATTCACCACCTCGCCCATCTTTATCGGGCCTTCGGTGGGGTGAATCTCCTTTTCGATAACCACCGTGCGCTCCTTCTCAAAATATGGCTTGAAACTCTCAATCCACTCGGTGTGGCTGTTCTTTTTCAGCAACTTATTCACCTGTGCCAGAGTCTGTTTGCAGTCGCCAAGCACAGCAAGGTCAACTTTCACGTTCTTGTTAATCTCCGACGGGTCGATATCGAAATGAATCTTTTTGGCTTGAGTGGCGTAGGTGGCGAGTTTGCCGGTTATGCGGTCGTCGAAGCGCATTCCCACGGCAATCAGCAAGTCGCACTCCTGCGTTTTGACGTTCGACGCCAGGCTGCCGTGCATTCCGAGCATTCCAACGTTCAGCCGGTGCTCCGACGGCAGTGCCGACAAGCCCAGCAGCGTGCAGCCGGCCGGCATATCGGCAGTCTCCAAAAACTCGCGCATCTCGTCTTGGGCGTTGCCCAGTTCAACACCTTGACCAACAAGCACCAGCGGACGTTTGGCGGCGTTTATCATTGCGGCGGCCTCGCTAATGGCCACAGGGTCAATGTCGGGTTCGGGAACGTATCCGCGGATAAAATCGATATGCTGCGGCTCGTATTCAACCATTCCCACCTGTGCGTTTTTGGCAAAGTCGAGCACCACCGGACCCGGACGGCCGCTACGGGCAATGTAGAACGCGCGGCTCACAGCCCACGCCACATCCTCGGGGCGGCGAATCTGATAGGCCCACTTCGATATTGGCTGCGTAACGCCCACAAGGTCAACCTCTTGAAAGGCGTCGCTACCAAGGAACGAAGCGCCCACCTGACCGGCAATCACCACAATCGGGGTGCTGTCCATCATTGCGTCGGCAATGCCTGTAATGGTGTTGGTTACGCCTGGGCCGCTCGTTACAAGGCAGACGCCCACTTTTCCGCTCACGCGGGCATAGCCCTGTGCGGCGTGCGCGGCAGCCTGCTCGTGGCGTACCAATATGTGATTCAGCGTTTTACGGTGGTCGTAGAGTGCATCGAAAGTTGGCATTATGGCGCCGCCCGGATAACCGAACATCACGTCAACCCCTTCATTTTCAAGCGAGCGCATCAGCGCCTCTGCACCTGTTATTGTTTCTTTCATTGTTTATTGTTTAATCGGTCAATCGGTGAATTGTTTAATCTAATGTTTAGAAGTTAAGGTGTTTAGAAGTTTAGATTTCCTAACCTCTAAACAGCGAAGCGTCTCAACCCCTCACCTTTCTCTTTATATCTGTGTTAATCCGTTAAATCTGTGTCATCTGTGCGAAAACCATCATTCCGGAATAATCCTCACCGCGCCTTTGTCGGCCGAACTAACCATCGACGCGTAAGCCTTCAGCGATTTGGGCACCACGCGTTTGCGAGTCATCGGGCGCTGCGGACGGGCTTCGAGTTCGGCATCGGTCAACTTAACGCTGATTGAGCGCGACGGAATGTCGATAACAATAATGTCGCCGTCTTTGATTTTGCCGATAGAGCCGCCAGCAGCCGCTTCAGGCGATATGTGGCCAATCGACAGGCCCGACGTTCCTCCCGAGAAACGTCCGTCGGTGATAAGCGCGCACTCTTTGCCAAGGTGCATCGATTTAATATACGACGTCGGGTAGAGCATCTCCTGCATTCCAGGGCCGCCTTTGGGGCCTTCGTGCGTGATTACAACGCAGTCGCCGCTCTTGACCTTGCCGCCGAGAATTCCCTCGCAGGCGTCCTCCTGTGAATCGAACACAACAGCGGGTCCTTCGAAATGCCACAGCGACTCATCAACGCCAGCCGTTTTCACAATGCAGCCGTCTTTGGCAATGTTGCCGAACAGCACGGCCAGGCCGCCGTCTTTCGAGTAGGCGTGCTCAATATCGCGAATGCAGCCGTTGGCGCGGTCGGTGTCGAACGAATCCCAAACGGCTGACTGTGAGCCCATTTTGGTGCTGAACTTGCCAGCGGGCGCACTACTGTAAATGCGTTTTGCCTCGGGGTCGATAGTGCTTCCGCAGATATAATATTTCTTCAGGTCTTCGGCCAGAGTTGCACCGTTGACGCGCTTGAGCGAAGTGTTCAAAAGTCCGCCCTTGTTCAGTTCGTTCAGAATGCCAAGAATGCCGCCTGCGCGGTTGCACTCCTGAATCGAGAATTTCTGCGTGTTGGGCGCCAGTTTGCACAGGAACGGCACGCGGCGGCTTAACTCGTCAATATCTTTCATCTTGAAATCGACACCAGCCTCGTTGGCCACAGCCAGAAGGTGAAGCACGGTGTTGCTCGAGCCGCCCATTGCAATGTCGAGCGTCATAGCGTTAAGGAAGGCCTCACGTGTGGCTATGCTCTTCGGCAGAACGCTCTCGTCGCCCTCCTCGTAATATTTATATGCGTTCTTAACTATCAGAGCCGCAGCGTCTTTGAAGAGTTGAATGCGGTTGGTGTGTGTGGCCAGAATGGTTCCGTTGCCAGGAAGGCTCAAGCCGATAGCCTCTGTGAGTGAGTTCATCGAGTTGGCGGTGAACATACCCGAGCACGAGCCGCAGCCAGGGCAGGCGCAACTTTCAATCTCTTTCATCTGTTGGTCGGTTATCGAAGGGTCGGCGCCTTTAACCATTGCGGTAATCAGGTCGGCATTCTCGCCGTTCCATTTGCCGGCTTCCATCGGGCCGCCCGAAACAAACACCGTCGGGATATTCAGGCGCATCGAAGCCATCAGCATTCCCGGCGTGATTTTGTCGCAGTTGCTAATGCAGACGAGCGCGTCGGCCTTGTGGGCGTTGCACATATACTCAACCGAGTCGGCGATAATGTCGCGCGAAGGCAGCGAGTAGAGCATTCCGTCGTGGCCCATTGCAATGCCGTCGTCGATAGCAATGGTGTTGAACTCGGCGGCGTAGCAGCCAAGTCGCTCAATTTCAGCCTTTACCAGTTGTCCAATCTCGTGCAGGTGAGTGTGCCCGGGCACAAATTGTGTGAACGAGTTGGCAATGGCGATAATCGGCTTGCCCATCTGCTCGTGCTTCATTCCGTTGGCAACCCAAAGGGCGCGCGCACCGGCCATCCGTCGGCCTTCGGTTGTTTGTGCGCTTCTGAGTGTGTGTTTCATATCTGAAGGTGTTTATGTTTAAAATAAAAAAGCCCGACCGTAATGGAAGGGCTCGTAATTCGTTTTCTTATAATAAATTGCACAGCCCTTCCTTATCCGCAGACCACCACGACCACGACCAAAGAAACGACTATGTTGACTAAATTCTTCATCCGAAAAATCTTAACGGCGGCAAATGTATAAAATTTATTGTTTGAACAATATTTATTTTAGAGACAACGACTAAAGACTACGGATTGAAGACAGATTCGGCCTTTCGGGCTGATTTTGCGCCTATGGATTTTAAAAAATCTTCCGTACAAACGGTATCTTATAGAGCAGCCAGGCTATCAGATAGCTCAACGCGATGCTCAAAACGGCTGTGAGCAACCATTTGAAGAATAAAGGCATGGCCAGCGGCTCAAAAAACATGGTGAGTGGCACTATCACCGCCGGGCAAAAGAAAAAGACGAGAAACGAAAGGTTCGTCAATAGAATGGCTCTTGGACTCGGTTGGTTGAAATATCGGAAGAAAAACGTCATCAGGAAGAAGTTCATACCCACGCATAGCATCGGCTCCCAAAGGGCAAAAAAGAGCGATTGCGAGTTGAGTCCGCCTGTGAAAATGCTCCAATCTTTGATGAAATGCACCGAGAAAAGCATTGTGGGCAGGCATAGGAAGGCGAACAGCAACCACGGAAGCGAGAAGCCTATCTTCAGCTTATGAATCCAATCGTTGCGTTGAGCTATGAGTCCGGAAATGAACATTCCGACATATAGCGGGTAACAACCCCACTGAATGCCCGGCAGGGTGGCACGGGCCGGCGACAACAGTCTGATGACGAAGGCCAGAAGCCCCACACCAAGCACAAAGAGCGTGGTGCGCAAGGCTGCAATCTGCTGCCAGAGCTCGCTCATCAGTCCGTCGATATTGGGACCGCATTTTTTGAAGACGGCAAAACCAAGTTCAAAAACAAGCAGCGCTGCAACAAACCAGAACGGCCCGAACGAAAAATCAGTTGTCAGCTGCTCAAGAACAAACGGAAACCAGCCTTTGTCGGTTGCGCCATGGGTGCTTGCAACAAGATACTCGATGGTGGGATGGAAAATCAGTACATAAAGAACCAACGGAATGCCGAGCCGCTTAACTCTGCGTTTGACAAAATCTTTGAATCCGTAGCGCTTATACGATTCATAGGCGAACATGGCCGAAATCAGAAAAAACAGTGACGCCAAAAACGACAAGTTGATGGTTTTGATGGTGTTGACGGTGATGAGCGCCACACCCAAAAACCTGTCGGATGATGTGTAATACCAAATACCCACGCCGCCATACGCTATCAGCGACTGATGGCAGATGAAAAGACATATCAGAAAAAACTTCAGTCTGTCAATATAGTAATAACGCTCATTCATCGTCTGTTGCAGATATCCATTAGGCAATTGTGTTTTTTGAAATATATGCGTCGATGCAAAACATAGCAAATTTAGCACGTTGGCGGCAAAAATCAAATTTTGTGGAATTTTTTCGCGACAGCGCCCCTACTCTGACTTCTTGTTGTGCACCGATAGTGCGCTGTGGATGGTCTGCTCGCCAAAGCGGCGGTTGATGTCATCGAGAGCCTGCATCAGCTGGCGGCTCTTGCGGTCGTTGTCGGCATTGAAAAGGTCGAGCTGCACGGCGGTTGACGGCACAAAATCGGACAACACCACCCCGAGTTTCTTATATTGAAAGCCGGGTCTGAAAAGTTGGTCGAGCAGTTGCAAGGCGGCTTCGGTGATTATGCGAGTGTCCTGCGTGTGTGCCGGCAGAGTTCGCGAGTCGTGAGCGCTGTATTGCGGCAGGTCGGTGCGGTGACGGTTGGTACGGAAAAACAGGGTTACAGTCCTGCACATGCTGTTCTGCGCGCGCAGTTTGTAGGCAAGCCGCGACACAAAATCGGCCGTTATCTCGCGCAACTGCTGCTTTTCATCAGTCATATAGGCAAAGGTTTGCGAGTGCGACAGACTTTTCTGCGCATCGCCGCGCTCAATCTCGATGGCGCGCACGCCGTGCAATTCTTTCCAAGTGCGCAATCCGCCAGTCTTCAGATACCGCTGCACGTAGGGTTCCGACATCTTGGCAAAGTCGAGAGCAGTGCTAATATTATTGTCCGCCATAAACCGCACAAACGACCGTCCGATGCCCCACACATCACCGATAGGCAGCCCGGCGAGCGCTTTCTGCCTGTTGGCTTCCGACAGCACACAGATGCCCTTATAGCCGTTGTAATGTTTTGAGTACCAGGTGGCCACCTTTGCCAGAGTGTAGGTTTGCGAGCATCCGCAACTCACCGGAATATCAGTTTCTTTCTTAATAAGGTCTTTCACTAGACTCACGTAATGGCGCACTTCGGTTTCGTCATCAACAGGAATCTCGCCAAAAAACTCATCGATGCTGTATTGCACAAAATTTTGGATAATATCCTGTCCCACAACAGTTTGCATTATATGGTGCGATATTTCGCGGTACTTGCCGTGATTGGCGTCGAACATCACAACACCATTGTCATGGATGAGCTTGCGCACCTGAAAGACCGGATTGCCACGCTTCAGTCCCAGGCGCTTGGCTTCGGGGGTGAGCGCCAGAATCACACCGCCGCCTGTCTCGTTGCTGTTGGCCACAACAACAGGCTTACCGTACAGCTCGGGATGAAACGCCACTTCGCAGCTGGCAAAAAACGTGTTGCAATCGATGTGGATAATCATAAATACAAAGGTATGATTAATTCAAGGACATCGCTCTGCGAGAAATTTCAATAAAATCTTTCATGAAATTTATAAAAATTTGATTTCTAAAATTTTATATAAATTTCGATTTTGAATTTTATGAAAATTTCCGCCCGGCAGGGCGCTAAAAAAGCCCTCCGTCAATCGGCGGAAGGCTTGTCTATAGTCGCAAATGCGGCGGCATCAAACCACCATAATGTCAGCCTCTTTCTTCTTAATCAGCTCGTCGATTTTGGCAATGTAGCTGTCGGTGAGTTTCTGCATCGAATCCTCGGCATCCTTTGCCAAATCCTCGGCCAGACCGTCCTTCTTCATCTTCTTGAAAGCCTCGTTCGAGTCTTTGCGCACGTTGCGGATGATGATTTTTGTGTTCTCGCCTTCTGATTTTGCCTGCTTCACAAGGTCGCGGCGGCGCTCCTCGGTGAGTGGCGGAACGGCAATGATTATCGACTCGCCGTTGTTGGTTGGGTTGAAGCCAAGATTCGACACCATAATGGCCTTCTCAATCACATCAAACATCTTCTTTTCCCACGGTTGGATTTTGATGGTGCGGGCGTCGGGAACGGTCACGTTCGAAACCTGCGACAGGCTCATCTGCGAGCCGTAATAGTCAACCATCACATTGTCAAGTACCCTTACATCGGCCTTGCCGGCACGAATATGGGCGATTGAATCTTCAAGAAAATCAACAGCCTTTGCCATTTGCTCTTTGGCCTTGTCGATTTGTTTTTTTACGTCTTCTTGTGTCATAGCCGTATGTATTAAATAGTTACTAATGTTCCGATGTTTTCGCCCTTCACCACTTTAATCAGGTTGCCGGGCTTGTCCATATTGAAGACCACGATTGGCAGATTGTTCTCTTTGCACATTGTGGTGGCGGTCAAATCCATCACTTTCAGGCCGCGGTTGTAGATTTCGTCGTAGGTGATGGTGTCGAATTTGGTTGCCGATGGGTCTTTTTCGGGGTCGGCAGTGTAGATGCCGTCGACGCGGGTGCCCTTGAGCATCACGTCGGCTTCAATCTCAATGCCGCGCAGCGACGAGCCGGTGTCGGTGGTGAAGTACGGATTGCCCGTTCCGGCCGAGAAGATGGCCACTTCGCCGTTGTTCAGGGCTTCGATGGCTTTCGGCTTCGAGTAGAGCTCGCCGATGGGTTCCATCCGGATGGCCGTGAGCACGCGCGCCTTCTGGCCGATGCTTTCCAATGCCGAGCAGAGCGCCATTGCGTTTATCACCGTGGCCAGCATTCCCATCTGGTCGCCCTTGTAGCGGTCGAAACCTTTCGAAGCGCCGCTCAAGCCGCGGAAGATGTTGCCACCACCAATCACAATGCCAATCTGCACGCCCAGGTCGGCAATCTCCTTAATCTGCTTTGCATACTCGCCCAAACGTTGCGGGTCGATGCCGTAGCCTTGTGCGCCCATCAGCGATTCGCCGCTGAGTTTCAGCAATATGCGTTTGTATTTCGCCATAATTCAAATTATGTATTTTAAAATTCAAATATGAACCAAAGTTAGCGGATTTCAAAACAGAAAGTGAAATTAGGTGCAAGTGACAATCAGCTTTGCTCTATAGCCTAAAAAATCCTATCTTCGCTCTGCTAAAAAACAAACAAAATGGCTGACAAAACGCTTTTCCTGCTCGATGCCTACGCGCTGGCATACAGGGCCTATTACGCTTTCATCAAGAGTCCGCGAATCAACTCGAAGGGTGTGAACACATCGGCGGTGTTCGGGTTTACCAACACGCTGCTCGAGGTGCTGCAAAAAGAGAACCCGAGCCACATTGGCGTGGTTTTCGACCCGCACGGGCCCACTTTTCGCCACCAGATGTACGCCGAGTACAAGGCCAACCGCGAGGCAATGCCCGAGGATATGCGCCAGGCCATTCCACTCATTAAGGAAGTGATTGGCGCGCTGCGGATTCCTGTGGTTCAGGTTGATGGATTCGAGGCCGACGACATCATCGGAACGCTGGCTCACAAGGCTGTGGCCGAAGGGTTCACCGTTTATATGATGACGCCTGACAAGGATTATGCGCAACTTGTCCGCGATGGCGTATTTGTTTACAAACCAGGCCGTTCGGGTGGCGATGTTGAGATTTGGGACGCCGCCAAGGTGAAAGAGAAATTTGCCGTCACGCCCGACCATATAATTGATTTGCTTGGACTTATGGGCGACACTTCGGATAATATTCCAGGCTGCCCAGGCGTAGGCCCGAAGGGTGCCGAAAAACTGATTACCGACTTCGGCTCGATTGAGGGCATCTATGAGCACATTGACGAACTGAAGGGCAAGCAGCGCGAAAATATGGTGAACTTCCGTAGCCAGATTGAGCTCTCGAAGGTGCTGGCCACCATCAACACGCAGGCGCCCGTTGAGTTCGATGCCGAGGAATTTAAGCGCGAAGAGCCAGATAAAGACAAATTAACAACTCTGTTCGCAGATTTGGAATTCCGCAATATGCTCACACGAGCGCTCAGTCAGGCTTCGCCAACGGCTTCACAATCAGCAAAATCGGTTGTAAATCCGCTGCAAGGCACATTGTTCGGCACCGACAGCACGAGGCAAGGCTCGCTTTTCGACATTGACAACCCGCCCGTGGCGCCCACGCTCGACACAATCAAAGATGTGAAACCCGACTACCGCATTGCGCAGACGGCCGACGAGCAGACCGAACTTGTGCGCCATCTGCTTGAATGCCAAGAAGTTTGCTTCGACACCGAAACCACATCGCTCGACGTTCACAGCGCCGAACTGGTGGCAATGTCGTTCAGCACAAAGGAAAAGAGCGGCTGGCTGGTGCCCGTGCCCGAGAATCAGGCTGACGCTCAAGCAGTTGTCGATAGATTCAAACCTTTCTTCAGCAATGAGAACATCGCCAAAATCGGGCAGAATCTGAAATACGACATTCTGGTGCTGAAAAACTACGGCGTTGAGGTGCGCGGCCGCCTGTTCGACACAATGGTGGCGCACTATCTCATCCAGCCCGAGCAGCGCCACAACCTTGATTTGCTGGCCGAATCGTATCTGAAATACAGCACAATAAAAACCGAAGAACTGATTGGCCGTCGCGGAAGCGCGCAAACCACAATGCGCAACGTTGAAATCGGGCTGCTGCGCGACTACGCCTGCGAGGACGCCGACATCGCCTTCCACCTGAAACCCTTGCTGGAGGCCGAATTGCGCAAGTCGGATATGATTGATTTGTTCTTCAACATTGAGACGCCGCTCATCAGTGTGCTGGCCGATATGGAGTGGACGGGCGTGAAAATCGACACCGCCGCGCTGAACGCCTACGCCGTGGAGTTGCGCGCCGCCATTGCCGATGTGGAACAGAAAATCCACACCGAGGCGGGGATGGTGTTCAACATCTCGTCGCCGAAACAGTTGGGCGAGATTCTGTTTGAACGGCTGAAAATCGGCGGGGCCGCCAAAACCAAGACCAAGCAGTACTCGACGGCCGAGGACGTGCTCGAAAAAATCGCCGACAAGCACCCCATTGTGCCGATGATTCTGGAGTACCGTTCGCTCAAAAAACTGCTTTCGACATACGTTGAGGCGCTTCCGCAGATGGTTCACAGCAAAACTGGGAGAATACATACATCTTATAATCAGACTATTACAGCCACTGGTCGCCTGAGTTCGACAAATCCCAACCTGCAGAACATTCCCGTGCGCGAGGAGCAGGGGCGCAAAGTGCGGATGGCGTTTGTGCCCACCCACGCCGACGGCTGCATTATGGCCGCCGACTACTCGCAGATTGAGTTGCGGCTGATGGCTCATCTGAGTCAGGACGCGGCAATGATTGAGGCTTTCCGCGCCAATCAGGACATTCACGCCGCCACCGCGGCACGGCTTTTCCACGAGCCAGTGGAGAGCGTCACGCGCGAGCAGCGGCGCAAGGCCAAAAGCGCCAACTTCGGCATCATCTACGGCATCTCGTCGTTCGGGCTGGCGCAGAACACTGGCATCAAAGTGACTGAAGCAAAGGAGATTATCGACAACTATTTCGCCAGTTTCCCAGGCGTGAAAGAGTATATGGACAAGAGCATCGCCACAGCGCGAAACGTGGGCTACACCGAGACACTCTGCCACCGCCGCCGCTATCTGCCCGACCTGCAGTCGGCCAACAGCCTTGTGCGCAGCGCCGCCGAGCGGAACGCCATCAACGCGCCCATCCAGGGCACTGCCGCCGACATCATCAAGATTGCGATGATAAACATCCACCGCGAAATGGCCGAGCAGGGCCTGAAATCGGCGATGGTGATGCAGGTTCACGACGAACTTGTGTTCGATGTGGCGCCAGGCGAGACCGAGGCTCTGAGCCAACTGGTGAAAAACGAGATGGAATCGGCCATCAGCCTGAGCATTCCGCTAACCGCCGAGGTTGGCATTGGAAAGAACTGGCTGGAGGCGCATTAATAGATAATGTTAGCGTTTTCTGTTCGCACTTGCACCAATCTTGCCATTTTTCCATATCTTAGACATCGGAATAACACACAGAGTTATGAAAGGCATTTTGAAAACGGCGGGTGCGGTCATTCGCCAAATCGACAATTTTATCAACGAGATTGAAAACGGCCTGCTGCTCTTCCGCGAGGCCGTTAACAACTACACCGACGGCCGCGAAACCGATTTTGAGACGCGCCTGCGACTGGTTGAGGAGAAGGAGTCGGCAGCCGATAATCTTCAGCGCGGCATTGAGAACGATTTTCTGGTGCACTCGCTGCTACCGCAGTTTGCCAGCGATGTGCTGCACCTTTTGGACAAAACCGACGACCTTTTGGACAAGGCCAAATACGTGTTGCAGCAGTTCAGTGTCGAAAGGCCGCAGATGCCCGACACCATTAAGGCCGATTTCAAGAGTCTTAACGAGATGTCGGCCGAAGCCACTATGGAAGCCGTTGCTGCGGTGCGGGTGTTCTTCACCGCACCCGAATCGGCCAAGGAGCACATCAACAAAATCTACTTCTACGAGCGCGAGAGCGACCGCGCGGCCAACGACCTGCGGCGCGTCATCTTCCAGCAGACGCCTGGCATCGACCTTGCACAGCAGGAGCAGTTGCGCTATTTCACACGCCATGTGGAGCAGTTGAGCGACGCCGCCGAAGATGTAGCCGATATTCTTTCGTTGCTGATAATCAAAGTAATGCTTTGATATGCTATTGCTTTTCCTGTCGAGCGGACTGTTTCTGGGCTGGAGCCTTGGCGCCAACGACGCAGCCAACATTTTTGGCTCGGCGGTGGGCACGCGTATGGTGCGGTTCCGCACGGCAGCCATTGTGGCGAGCATCTTTGTGATTATCGGCGCAACCTTTCAGGGCGAAGGCGGAGCCGACACTCTGGGCCGCCTTGGCACCATCGACCAGTTGGCGGGCGCGTTCACCGTTGCGCTGGCGTCGGCACTCGCCATTTTCATGATGGTGAAATCGAGCCTGATTGTCTCAACATCGCAGGCCATTGTGGGCGCCATCATCGGGTGGAACTTCTTTGCGGGACGCTCAACCGACACCGTTCTGCTGGGTAAGATTGCTTCGTCGTGGGTGGTTGGAATGCTGCTTGGTGCGGTGTTTGCTGTCATTTTGTACCTGATTGTCCACGAAGCCTTTAAGCGTCTGCATTTGCACCTGCTATGGAAGCACACCGTGCTGAAGATTCTGCTTTTGCTCATTGGCGCTTTTGGTGCTTACAGTTTGGGTGCCAACAACATAGTAAACGTGATGGGCGTGTTTGTGAATGCCGTCAGTCTGCCCGCACTGAGCATCGGACCACTGACACTGTCGAGCAGCCAGCAGCTGTTCTTCCTTGGCGCTGTGGCCATTTCGGTAGGCATTTTCACCTACTCGCAGCGCACTATGAAGGTTGTGGGCAACGACCTTATGCCACTCTCGGCCGAGACGGCGATGGTGGTGGTGCTGGCGCAGAGTCTGGTGCTGTTCATCTTCTCGTCGAAAGGACTGTCCGACGCCATTGCCAGCCTTGGCCTGGGGCGCATTCCGCAAGTACCGGTGTCGAGCACGCAGGTTGTCATAGGCTCAATTGTGGGCATCGGTCTGCTAAAGGGCGGGCGAAGCATCAAGTACAAAGTGCTGATAAACATTGTTTTGGGATGGATTGCCACACCCATCATTGCCGGAATCACGGCCTACATTCTGCTGTTTGTGGTGGGAAATCTTTTCCAATTGCCGGTGTAATAGACTACGGCAATGTGTTGACAAACAAAGATTTGCTTTCCTGTACTTAAATGACCAGCGTATTGACGCCCCTGATGAGTTTGTAAAGGTCCATTGCGTAAAGGTCGGTCATTCCCGAAATGAAATCGAGCGTTGAGCGGCACTTATCATAAGTTGAATCGGTTTCGGTCTTGTACTGTTCGGGGATAAGCTGCAACAGCTTGCGCGAATAGTTTGAGTTAGGTTCCATAGTTGCCTGCAGGAACTCTTCAACCAGCGTTTTCAGCACGTTGTAGCCCGTTATCTCAACCTTCACCACCGAGCGGTTGTTGTAGATTTTCCGAACAGACATATTGCTGCTCTCTTCGTATTCGGTTTCAATTTTTTCGGGCAGATTTTTTACCAGCGAGCCTTCGAACCTGCCTTCCATAATAGCGCCAAGGTTGCTCAGGAACACTTCCGACGTGCGTGTGGTCAGATGGTTGATTGACATTGCGCGCAGAAAGGCCACCAGCTCGTTGCTGTCTGTGACAACATCCTTTACCGAATCGAGCTTTGTCTTGAAAATTTCAAGGTTGTGACCGTCGAAAAAACTCGACAGACGGTCGAAAGTCTCATCGAACGACAAGATGCCGAGTTTGTAGGCATCTTCAATATCCATAATCATATAGGCGATGTCGTCAGCGGCTTCCATCAGGTAGGCCAGCGGACTGCGGGCATAGATTCCACGGGTGCTGTCGGTACAGGTCAGACCCGTTTCGGTAACAATCGATTTAAAAGCATCCTTCTCGCTTTGGAAAAAACCGTATTTGCCCTTGCGTGTGCGTTCTGTCGATGCAAACGGATATTTAATCATTGCCGCCATACAGGCGTAGGTGAGCGACATTCCTCCCGGGCGGCGCCCTTTGAACTGGTGCGTGAGCAGCCGCAGCAGATTGGCGTTGCCTTCAAAATTGGTCAGGTCTGCCCATTCGGCTTCCGTCATTGCCGATTTCAGGCACTGTCCACCGCCGTTCTCAAAAAAGTTCGATATGGCGCTCTCGCCCGAATGCCCGAACGGCGGGTTGCCAAGGTCATGAGCCAGACCGGCCACCGACACAATAGTTCCCAGCTCGCCAATCAGCGGGCGGACATCAAGTTCAACTTCGGGTTCAATGCGCCGCGCCACAATATTACCCAGCGAGCGGCCAATGCTAGCCACTTCAAGACTGTGTGTCAGACGGTTATGAACAAAAACACTTCCCGGCAACGGAAAAACCTGCGTCTTATTCTGCAGGCGGCGGAAGGCCGAACTGAAAATCAGCCGGTCATAGTCGCGCTGAAAGTTAGTGCGGATAATCTCAAGATCGGCCTTGGGATCTTCGTCTTTGCCGTAGCGGCGTGTCGATAGAAGTTGTTTCCAGTTCATCATTTTTTGTCTTTTTTCCTCGAGCCCAACTCAAGTTCCGACTGCAGGTTTTTACGTTCGAAGAGCAGCAGCCAAATCATTCCACAGGTAATGGCCGAGTCGGCAAGATTGAACACCGGGCGGAAGAAGATGAACTCTTCAGTGGGGTTGATAGGTGACCACGCAGGCCAATGTCCCTGAATGATTGGGAAATAGAGCATATCTACAACGCGGCCCTGAAGAAAACTCGAGTAGCCCGTCCCGAACGGCACAAACTGAGCGATGTTGTTCCAACTGTGGTCGAAAATCAGTCCGTAGAAAGCGCAATCGATGATGTTGCCGGCGGCACCCGCCAAAATGAGTGCAACGCATACAAAATAACCCATTGACACATTGCGCTTTGTGAGTTGGAAAAGATAGTAGCCGAGAAATCCCACGGCGGCAATACGGAAAATACTGAGCAGATATTTCCCCGCCCGACCGAACAGTTCAATGCCAAATGCCATTCCGTTGTTCTCGGTGAAATGGATGATGAACCAGTTGCCGGCAACGTGAATCTCTTCGCCAATGGCCATATGGGTTTTAATCCAGATTTTCAAGACCTGGTCAAGCACCAAAACCGCCGCAATGATGATAATGGCGAATTTTCCTTTGCTCATAACTTATTCAATTAAAAAAGCCACAAAGCCAATGTGTCGGCATGGGCATTGTGGCATGTTAGCATTCAGCTTTTTTATCCAAACTATTTCTTGCTGCTGCTGTTTTTTGCCTCAACACTCAATGTGGCATGCGGCACAGCGCGCAGACGCTCTTTCGGGATCAGTTGACCTGTCTCGCGGCAGATGCCGTAGGTCTTGTTTTCGATGCGGATCAGAGCGGCTTTCAGGTGCTGAATGAACTTTTCCTGATGCTGCGCCAACCGGCCGGTTTCCTCACGCGACAATACGCTTGCACCCTCTTCCAGAACCTTGAAGGTTGGCGATGTGTCGAGAGTGTCGTTGCCGTCAGAGTGCGAAAGCGTCTGGCACAGAATGTCGTATTCCTCTTGCGCCTTCGCAAGTTTCTCAAGTATTATCTGTTTGAATTCCGCCAGTTCCTCATCGGAATATCTGACTTTTGTTTGTTCTTCGCTCATAGTGGTATGGTATTTTATTGGGTGCTAAAAGTAGCCTTTTGCGCTGTACGCCGCACAGCCCGCCGTTTTTTTTAACAACATAATATTAACAAAGCCGGACGGCTTGTATCTGTGCCATGTGTATTATATGTGTGTCCGTTTGTGCACACCGCTCACAACATTACTCATCCCAAATAAGGTTTTGAACAAAAAAAACATACTTTTGTAAAAGTCAAATTATTAGTAGAACTGATTTATAACATATTGGTTATGTGGATTGTATGCGCTGATTTGGAAGGTGTTTTCGTGCCGGAAGTCTGGATAAACTTCGCAAAAAAAACCGGCATCGATGCGCTGAAACTAACAACACGCGACATTAAGGATTACGACGAATTGATGCGCTATCGTCTGAAAATTCTCGACGAGCACAATCTGAAAATTCAAGACATTCAAGAAGTTATCGCCACAATGAAGCCTTTGGACGGCGCGCTCGAGTTCACCCGATGGCTGCGCAAGGTTACGCGTTTCGCCATTGTGTCCGACACGTTTGTTGAATTTGCCAAACCCTTGATGGAGCAACTTGAAAATCCGTTTCTGCTCTGCCACTCGCTCGAAATTGACGCCACCGGCCGCGTTGTCGACTACAAGCTGCGCCAGCCCGACCCCAAGCGCCGCACCGTTGAAGCCTTCCAGAGCCTTAAATATAAGGTGCTTGCCTTCGGTGACTCATACAACGACATTCCAATGGTTGAATCAGCCGACGTTGGCATTCTCTACTGCCCGCCCGACAATGTGGTGCGCGACTATCCGCAGTTCCCCGTTGCCCGCAACCTGCAGGAACTGAAAGCACTGATTGAAAAGTACGTCTGCGAGTAAATATCCAGACTGACAAATCAACAATCGGGGCACAATATTATATAGTATACCCGAAAGATTTTTTCGGCAAACGCAAAACGACGTTTCGGCTCTTTAATTCAACAATTGTTTGTTGAAAATTTGGCATAAATTTTGCTTTTTTTGATGGTCGAAGTATAATCGTGCGCTTTAATGGTGGTTTGTCACCAATCGCTAACTGATTGAAAATTCGGAAATTATGGGCATAAATACAATTTTTGCGCCCTTTTTTCCGAATTCGATATTTAGTTTTACTTTTGCACGAATTTTTTAGGCTTGATATGGACTACATAATTCCAATCAACGATTTAAAAGATGGCAAACATCGATATGAGTTTGACGTTGCCGATAAGTTCTTTGAACCGTTTCTGGAGTCGGAGGTGAAAAAGTGCTCAATCCACGTTGTTGTCGACTTGACAAAGCGCAGCACGGGTGTTGACACTGTTTTCAGTCTGAAGGGCAATGCCACTGTAGTGTGCGACCGCTGTCTCGACGAGTTCGAGATGCCGCTCGAGTACACTGCGCATCTGACCTTCGTGCCGGGCGACGAGCCAGGCGAAGTGTCGGACGAAATGGTGGTCATTCCGCGCAACGACACCCGTCTCGACATCCGGCAGTACATCTACGAGTTCATCAACCTTGCCGTTCCGTTTCAGAAATATCACCCTGACGACGAAAACGGCAACTCGACCTGCAATCCGGAGATGCTTCAGCGGCTCGACGAAATACGTGCAACTCAAACCGACAGTCAGGAAACTGACCCGCGATGGGATAAATTGAAAGATTTGATTAATTAAAATATTACAAAAATGGCACATCCAAAACACAGACACTCTAAAGAAAGAGGTCGCAAGAGGAGAACTCACTACAAGGCAGTTGCACCAACCGTAGCTGTATGCTCAAACTGCGGTGCACCCGTTGAATATCACCACGTATGCCCTGAGTGCGGCTACTATCGTGGCAAACTGGCAATCGAGAAAACCGTTGCCTAACAAGCTGCCTTGACAGCGAGAATGAACCTTGATTAACAAAAATTGCTCAAAAAATGAGAATCGGAGTTGACATAATGGGAGGAGATTTTGCGCCCGAAGCAACCGTTTTAGGTTCGATTTTAGCGCAGAAAGAGCTTCCCGCTGATGTTAAATTGGTGCTGTTCGGTCCGAAAGACAAAATTGAGGCCATCTGCCAGCGCGAGAATTTCGACGCAAGCGCGTTCGACATTGTTGACGCACAGGAGGTTATCGAGATGGGCGACCATCCCGCAAAGGCTTTCACAGCCAAACCGAACTCAAGCATCACCGTTGGTTTCGGCTATCTTCAGAAAAAGCTGATAGACGGATTTGCGAGCGCCGGTAGCACCGGGGCAATGCTCGTTGGCGCAATGTACACAATCAAGGCCATTCCGGGAGTAATCCGGCCGTGCATCTCAAGCGAGATGCCGCAGTTCGAGGGCACCCCGACGCTGCTGCTCGATGTGGGCCTGAATGCCGACTGCCGCCCCGACGTACTCTATCAGTACGCTCAAATCGGCTCTGTTTATGCAAAGCAGATGTACGGCATTGCCGACCCGAAAGTGGCTCTGCTCAACATCGGCGCCGAACCGACAAAGGGCAACCTTGTTACCAAGAGCACCTACGAGGCTATGGCCGACACCAAGGATTTCAACTTCATTGGCAACATCGAGGGCAACCAGCTGCTGGGTAACTGCCCCGCCGACGTGGTTGTAACCGACGGATTCACAGGCAATATCGTTCTGAAAGAGGCCGAAGGTCTTTACAAGATTATCCGCAAGAAAGGCCTTACCGATGACTTCTTCGAGAAGTTCAACTTCGAGAACACTGGCGCTGTGCCCGTTCTGGGCGTCAACGGCATTGTGCTCATCGGCCACGGCATCTCGAACGACAAGGCTATTAAGACAATGATTCTGCAAACCAAGAAAATGATTGAAGCCAAGGTTTCAGAAAAAATCTGCGAATTGTATAAGTAATGACAGAAAAGATTCGGGCAAAAATTTCCGGCATTGGCGCGTATGTACCTGACTATGTGCTCACCAATGACGAATTGAGCCGAATGGTTGATACCAACGACGAGTGGATAACCACCCGCGTGGGCATCAAGGAACGGCATATTCTCAAAATTGAGGGCGAAGGCTCGTCGTATATGGGCGAACGTGCTGTGCGCCAGCTGTTTGAAAAAACAGGCACCAATCCCGACGAGATTGATTTGGTGCTTTGCGCGACGGTAACTCCCGATATGCCTTTCCCGGCAACGGCAAGCATCATCGCCGACAAGGTGGGCATCAAAAACGCTATGCACTTCGACATCAACGCGGGCTGCTCGGGCTTCATCTACACGCTCATCACAGCCAAAATGTACGTTGAGTCGGGGCAGTTTAAGAAGGTGCTGCTGGTGACTACTGAAAAAATGTCGGCAATTGTTGATTACACCGACCGCTCAACCTGTCCGCTCTTTGGCGACGGCGCTGCCGCAATGCTCATTGAGCCATCTAACGACGGGACGGGCGTTATCGATTTCATCGCGCAAAGCGACGGCATTGGCCGCAACTACTTGTATATGAAGGCTGGCGGCTCGTGCCGTCCGGCATCGGCAGAGACGGTTGCCAACCGCGAGCATTTTGTTTACCAGGAGGGACGCACGGTGTTCAAATACGCTGTGACGCACATGGCCGACGTATCGGTTGAGGTTATGAAGCGCAACGGCATCACCGCCGACACTCTGGCATGGCTGGTTCCGCATCAGGCCAACCTGCGCATCATCGATGCTGTGGCGCGCCAGATGGACCTTTCGCCCGAAAAGGTGATGATAAACATCCAAAAGTACGGCAACACAACATCGGCAACCATTCCATTGTGCCTGCACGAGTGGGAGAGCCGTCTGCACAAGGGCGACAACCTGATTCTGTCGTCGTTCGGCGCGGGGTTCACTTGGGGCGCGATTTACCTGAAGTGGGGGTACGACGGGAAATAGATTCTGCTGACAAACCATACTACAGTGCACCGTTGTTTTTCAGCGGTGCGTTTTTTTTGCCATTTCGGGCGGATTTCCGCATAAAAAACTATCTTTGGGCACTTTTGAAAACATCAACTTAAACTGACTATGGCAAAAGAAACTGAATCACTGCGCGACCAAATTAATATCATTGGCGGCGGAACAACCATCAAAGGCGATATCGACTGCAACGGTGATATGCGCATCGACGGTAAGGTGACGGGCAACCTTAAAATATCGGGCAAGATTGTGATTGGCCCGACTGGCGACATCAACGGCCAGATTACCTGCAAGAATTCTGAAATCGAAGGCAAGGTTGACGGCAAAATTTTTGTTGCCGAACTGCTGGTGCTTAAGAGCACGGCGGCCATTCTTGGCGACATTTCGACAACGAAGCTGGCCATTGAGCCGGGTGCTACCTTCACGGGCAACTGCAAGATGGACGGCAGCAAAGCACCGCAGGCCAATGTCGAGCAAAAATGATAATCTGAAAAATGTTAACAATTATGCCAAGTATTCGGGCGTTGCGTTCGAAATGCTTGGCATTATTGTTTTTGGCGTATGGGGCGGAATCCGGCTCGACGCCCGCCTGGGAACAAAACCTTTGCTCTCTGTTGTGCTGGCGCTAGCGGCTGTGGCCGCAGCAATGTATCTGATTATTGTCAGAACACGGAAAAAGGATTAACCACACACTTTAAGAGTAAAAAACTTCAAGGTAATTATTATTGTTATTTTACTACCTTTGTGCCCGTTTAAACAATCGCAATGAGATGACAATCGAAGTTGTTAAGTCGAAGATTCACAAGGTTACGGTAACCGAAGCAAACCTTCAGTACGTTGGCAGCATAACCATCGACGAAGATTTGCTTGACGCCGCCAATATGATTGAGAACGAAAAGGTTCAGGTTGTTAACGCAAACAATGGCGAACGGCTCGAGACCTACATCATCAAAGGAAAACGCGGGTCGGGATGCATCTGCCTTAACGGTCCGGCCGCACGCAAGGCTGTTGTGGGCGATGTGGTTGTAATAATCTCATACGCACAAATTGACTTTGAAGAAGCCAAAACTTTCAAACCCACATTCATCTTCCCCGACACAGCAACCAACATGCTTGTCAAATGAGCCATTTCAGCACTCTGACATCGAAACTGCTGACCGGCCAACGGCTTGCCGACACCATCGCCAAATGGCATTCCGACAATGAAACGATAGTGTTCACCAACGGCTGCTTCGACATTATTCACTGTGGTCATGCTGAATATCTGGCCAAAGCCGCCGATCTGGGCACAAAACTCATCGTAGGACTCAACACCGACGACTCTGTGCGCCGGCTCAAAGGCCCGACACGCCCAGTCAACGATGAGCAGGCCAGGGCCATTGTGCTTTCGGCTTTCGGATTTGTCGATGCCGTGGCGCTCTTTTCCGACGACACCCCGCGGAATCTGATCATGCAGGTGCAGCCCGACATTCTGGTCAAAGGCGGCGACTACCGCGTTGAAGATATTGTGGGCTACGACATTGTTACGGCACGCGGCGGACAGGTGCTCACTCTGCCGTTTGTCGATGGTTATTCAACCACTTCGACAATTAAAAAGAGCTGTCTGTAAAAAAATTTTTTCACCTTAACAATTAATTGGTACTTTTAGCGGTTTGCAAAAAACTCTTAATATGAAAAAGTTAAGCATAATTCTACCGTTCATCGTCATTGCAATGTGCTTTGCAAATTGCAAGATTAACCGTCAGGATAAACTCATCGGATACTGGAAGCAGGTGCCGTTTACCGACCCTGACTCGGCTGTGTCAGAAACATACTGGACATTTTACGCTGGCGATCTTCTTGAGATTTACACCCTTTCAACCGTCGACTCGACAGGTTTGAAACCGAAACCGACAACCACCGACGACCAAACAGATTCATCTGACGACAATACTGACAACCAGGATGATTCATCAGTCGACAATGCTGACAATCAAGACGAATCGGCAGTGGCAGCTGCATTGAAAGCTCGCAAAGGCACTATGCGCCGCGGCTTGAAAATTGGCGATACTTTAAGCTTTGCAACGTACTCTTACAACACCGACGGCAAAATCATCAATATTCTTATGCCCGACCTTGAATCTGACGCCCATTACGTTCCGGGAAGCAAGAGCATCTGCGGAAAATACTGGATGGACGAAATCAAGAAAAACAAGCGGCTGAAAATTGTGCGTCGGAAAGACCCGAATGGTGAAAAGGGCGGCGCTTACCTGCGTATAGAGCTTGTCAAGGTTAAGCAGAAAAAATAACCGATGCCTAAACTGAAAACCACTTACGTCTGCAGCAACTGCGGCGCGTCGTCGTCGACATGGATTGGACGCTGCCCGTCGTGTGGCGAGTGGAACACCTACAACGAAGAAGTTCAGCAAGTTCAGAGCACAAAAGCAGCTGCAACGGTTGGCAGGGCAGCCATCGGCTCATCACCCATACTGATAAAAGACATTGTTGAGAACCGTCAGCAGCGGCGCTCAACGCAGAGTTCCGAGTTCGACCGCGTGCTTGGCGGCGGACTGGTTCCGGGCGTTGTGGTGCTGTTTGGCGGCGAACCTGGCATCGGCAAATCGACTCTGCTATTGCAGGTTGCCGGCAAATTCAATGGCACGGTGCTCTACGTCTCGGGCGAAGAGAGCGCCGAGCAAATCAAAATGCGCGCCACTCGGCTCAAAGTTCACGACGAGAACATCTATTTTCTGGCCGAAATATCGTGTGAAAACATTATTTCTCAAGCTCGTACGCTCAAACCCGACCTGCTGATTGTTGATTCAATTCAAACCCTACGCACCGACTACATTGAGTCGTCGCCAGGCACGGTTTCGCAGATTCGCGAAAGCGCATCGCAACTGCAGCAGTTTGCTAAAGAGACATCGACACCAGTAATCATAGTTGGCCACATCACCAAAGACGGTTCGCTGGCCGGACCAAAAGTGCTTGAGCACGTGGTTGATACGGTTCTGCAGTTCGAAGGCGACAACCATTTCTTTTACAGAATTTTACGCGCCCACAAGAACCGATTCGGCTCGACATCGGAAATCGGCATTTTTGAGATGGGCGAAGAAGGGTTGCAGGAAGTTGCCAATCCTTCGGAATTTCTGCTCGGCACCCACCGCGAGCAGTACAGCGGCGTTTCAACAGCAGCAACGCTTGAAGGTGTGCGCCCGTTTATGGTTGAAGTTCAGGCACTTGTGAGCACCGCCGTCTATAGCACACCGCAGCGCTCGACAACGGGTTTCGACTCACGGCGACTGAACATGCTGTTGGCCGTGCTCGAGAAACGCGCAAGTTTCAAACTGGCCACCAAAGACGTTTTTCTGAACCTTGCCGGTGGTCTGAAGGTCATTGACCCGGCACTCGATTTGGCGGTCATCTGCGCCATTCTCTCATCGGATGTTGACCGACCGCTTCGTCAGGGCGACTGCTTTGCGGGCGAAGTGGGACTTTCGGGCGAAATCCGCCCCACGGCACGCATTGAGCAGCGTATTGCCGAAGCCGACAAACTTGGCTACAAGCGCATTTTCGTACCTAATCAGCAGAAGAACATCCAAGCGTCGAAATACGGCATCGAAATCCGTTTTGTGGATAAGATTGAGCAGGTGATTGTGGCTGCGTTTGGCAATGGTTGACATCGCCGAAAAAAACATCCGAACAATTGTTATGAAAAGCAAAGACCTGATTCTCGGACATTTGGCTTCGTTCACAGCCTATTTAATCTTCGGTCTGAACACTATTGTGTGCAAAGACATTGCTAATTTCGGACAATTGTCACCCATCACATTGTTCTGCATACGCTCGATTGGCGCTGCGGCTTTGTTCTGGTTGCTATCGGCGTTCACACCAAAGGAAAAAGTGCCCCTGCGCGACCTTGGCGGAATCTTCATCGCGTCGATGCTTGGTCTTTTCCTAACGCAGATTTCGTTCTTGAAAGCCATCACCATCACCACCCCCATGGACGCCACCATTGTGGCCACCATGACACCAATTATGACAATGTTTGTGTCGGCCATCTTCATTAAAGAGCCTATAACGCTGAAAAAAGTTGCCGGCGTGATGATTAGCTTCTCGGGGGTTATGTTTTTGATATTCAATTCTGTTTACGATGCGGGTGCAGTGAGCAAATCGACACCGGCCGGCATTGGACTGATGTTTCTGAACGGACTGTTTTTCGCTCTTTATCTTGGCATTTTCCGGCCGCTCATATCGCGGTACAATGTGGTGACTTTCATGAAGTGGATGTTCACCTTCTCAATGATTGCGTCGCTGCCGTTTGGTGCGTCGGGGCTGTTATCGGCCGAATACTTTAGTTTCGAGCCCAAACTCATTCTCGACCTTGGGTTTCTGGTTGTTTTTGCCACGTTTGTCTCTTATTTCCTGATTCCCTACGGACAGAAACGGCTGCGCCCCACGCTGGTGGGAATGTACAGTTATCTGCAGCCGATTATTGCCGCTATTGTGAGCGTATGCGTCGGCATGGACACTCTCACTGTTGGCAAGGTTCTGGCTGCCGCACTGGTTTTTGTTGGCGTTGGCGTGGTGAACCGAAGCAAAGCGAAGGAAGGCTAATCCAGCACCAAATAATCATAATGCACGAACGGGCGGTTTTGTTTTTTGCCCATACATTCGGCCACTGTTTGTGAGTCGTACATGGCACGACCTATGCCAAGCTGCTGGCCATCCGGACCATAAATGCCGACAATATCGCCCTTTTCAAACGTGCCTTCAACGCCGGTGATGCCGATAAACAGCAAGCTGGTGGCCTTCTCTCCGGTCAGAGCGTCCATCGCGCCTTGGTTGACAGTCACATAACCTTTAGCAAACGACTGCGAATGAGCAAGCCATTTCTTAACGCTAGTGGTCTTGCTATGCGGCATGAAGTGGGTGAAATCCTGCAGACGGTTGTTTACAATGTCGAGCAGAACATTATCGCGGGTACCGTTGGCGATGAACACATTGATGCCTTCGCCAGCGATTTTGGCGGCAATTGAGCATTTGGTGAGCATTCCGCCGCGTCCGAAGCCCGATTTTGTCGGGGCAATGTATTTCTGAAGCGATGCAAATCCTGTGTCAATCTTTCGGATAAGTTTTGAATCGGGTTGGTCGGGGGCACCGGTAAAAACACCGTCAATATTCGACAGAATGAAGAGCGAGTCACAGTTCATCATCGATGCAATCAACCCCGAAAGTTCGTCGTTATCGGTAAACATCAGCTCGGTGACCGAAATCGTATCGTTCTCATTCACAATTGGTATCACCTTGTTTTCAAGCATTGTGGTGATGCAGTTTTTCATGTTCAGATAGTGGCGGCGGTCGCCGAAATTTTCTTTGGTGGTGAGCACTTGGGCACACACAAGTCCTTGTTCGCTAAAAAGTTGCGTATAGAGCGACATCAGTTTCACCTGTCCCACCGCTGCCCAAAGTTGCTTTGCGGCTACAAGATCTGTTTTCTTCGACACCGCCACACTGCCGCGTCCTGCAGCCACGGCACCCGATGACACTACAATAACTTCGGTGCCCGATTTCTGCAACGTCACAATCTGCTCAACTAAATTTGTGATACGCGCCGTGTTGAGCGAGCCGTCGGCCTGCGCCAAAACGTTGCTGCCAATCTTTATGGCAATCCGTTTGAATTTATTCTGCATTTTCTGTATCTGTTTCGTTTTCTGTTTGTTCACTTTCACTAGTGTTTTCACTGTCGCTTTCGGTTTCCTGCTCATCGCCCTCAACATCATCGTCAGGAACATACACATTTCCGTCTTCGTCGACAATCTGATCGTCCTCGTCAACTGCCAGACCTTGTAAGTGTTTCATGAAGTCGTTTTTCTTCTTGTTTTCGGCCATCATGAACATATACGACGCCTCGCCCTTCTGTGCCGGTGCCTTTCGGTCGCCACCCTTGATTGAGTGGATGATGTCGTTGAACCGTTTGTCGGAACTCAACACCTGCATAAATCCGCGCTTGTAAGAGAAGAAGTACCACAAGTCGGGTGTGATTTCGAGATAGAGAGTCAGTCCGTCGCCACTGCGTTTGCGTTCAACCTCAAGCACACCCTTCACCTTCTTGTTCAACTGCGCACCGTTCAGGTTGGCAATGCCGAGCTCACCGGTGCTCTGCCAGCAATTCACCTTCTTGTTCCATGTCATATGCAGTTCCGAGAACATGAACGTGGTGTTCAGCTCGGGCGGAATCACGTTGAGTGTGCCAAAAATGCGCTGCTCGTTGAACATCTTTTTGGCTGCCGCCGAACCCAGAATTGAGCGAACGCCGCGCGTGTAAGTGTCGCTTATCAAACTTGCCGCGCCCAGTGTCTGAATGGCCTTGATGGTATCCGAAATCAGTTTCATAGCCTCAGCCGGGATAAAGAAGTTCAGCGTTGTGATCATGTCGAGTGTGTACTTATCGGCATCAATGTCGTAAACCGTTGTGCCTTTGTTCACCAGCTTCACACGTCCCAGATTGGCCACCAGATTGATGTCGCCATCGGAATTGATGGTGCAACCGTTCTTGTTGATGCACAGATAATTATCCAAGCTGTCAGGCTGAGCCATACGCTCTTTGGTGCTGATTTCGTAGGCGTTGTTTTTAGCGTTGTAGTGCAGATAGCCCGTTGCTGTGGCCACCGGCACGTTGCTGTAGAGTTTGCGCGGTGTCAGGAATGCCGGGTAGATGTGGACAGAATCGGTAGCCATCATTCCGCCCGAAACCAGGAACTCGTCGCCTTGACTCATCGGCTGATCGTCAATCGGGATATAGACATCTTTCGGATCGATTTCGTCGTTGAACTTAACCCAGCTTTCACCAATGCTGCAGCCGTGGTGCATCTTGGTCGAGCCGATGAAACGCAGCAGCGGGTTGCGGGCTTCCATCTTCACTTGGCCCTGATAACTGAAGTATGGCGACAGGCTGAAATCCTCCTCTAATCGGATTTTGCCGTTGGCGTAAGTCTGCCCTGTTGAATCGACAGCAATCGGGTCGAAGCTGATGTACTCAACCGTTCCGTCCGACTCGGTGTAAGTGTAGTCACCGTGGCCATAGTATTGCTTACGCGACATAATGTCGACCGAAACATCCTTGAAATTGTGGTATTTGGTTTCAGTGTTGGCCAGCAGTTTGGCGCCAGTCAAAGTCTTCAGCTTGGCCACCGGCATCACCGTCACCTCGCCGTTAGCCGGGAAAATGTGAGCGTCGGCCACCGCTACCAAGTCAACTTTATGAGCTGCTATAACGTTGGTTTTCAGGTCAAAATCAGCCACCGGCGAAACCCAGTTGAGTGAATCCTGTCCCTTGTGAACCGATAGGAACAGCGAGCCCTTGGGCACATCCTTCGCGGCATTAGGCTCAACCCGGCGCACATGACCGTTCACAAACTGCTGAGTCGCACCGCTCGAAGCGAACTGCAACTTCTTCTCTATCATCTTCCACGAGAACTGCTCTATCCAAGCGGCGTACAGGTTTTCGGGGAAGTCGATGCGGCCGTTGCCGAAGTTCGATTTGAAGGTTGCCAGTTTGGTGGTCATATTAACATCAACCCCCACATTCTCGGTAGCCAATGCCAGATTGTCCGACAAAGCAGAGTTCAGCTCGAATTTTGCATTCTGGCTGTTGAATGTTGTATGCTTGAAATCGAAGCGCGCCGATGTAAGCCGCGCATCGTAAAGCTCAACTTTTCCGCTGCCGTCCATCGATTTCGAGTGGTAGTTGAGTTTTCCGCTGAAGGCTACCTCGCCGTCATACATTCGCAAGGGTTGCCCCAGGTCTTTCATCGCCAGCACGTCTTTATAGGGTTCCCAGTGAGCGTAAACCTTTGTGCCAATCACATCGGTGTGCACACCCTTCTGCTCAGCAATGTTCAGCGCCGAAGTGACGCCGTTGGTCGAGTCGGGGAAGAAGATGAAATCGTTTGACATCATACGGGCATCGGAATAGTCAATCTCGCCATTGCCGCGCAAGCCCATATTACTCAGCCACAAGCTATTGTTGAAGCGGCCTGTGCCGCGGTAGACCGGATATCCGTTATTTGGTGTCTGCTCAACAAAACCCAGCGAGTTATCCTCCTGAAGCACAAGCTTCTGCTTGATGACTGGGAAAATGTCGGCAGAGTGCAGCTCACCCTCGAATCCCATACCTTCGGTCGAAAAACTGTTCAAACTGTCGATGGTATAAGGATAAACCTGGAAATAGAATGTATCGCGCGTGTACTTGCCATCCTGGATGTCGGGATCGTCGTAATAAACGTAAGAGTCTTTCTCACTGGCAAAAATCGGGTACTGCAGCAAGTTCTTGCGACCCGATTTGTTGTCGGGCTCGTCGATTTTCAGTTTTCCGGTAATACTTTCGATGGTGCTCTGCACATTGGCCAGCAACTGCCGTCCCTGCTCGTCCCAGCCAGCTTTTACGCGAATGTTCAGTGAGTCGACGTGGTTCAGCTCAACCATAAAATCGTTGTAGTTGAAATTGAAATTGGTTCCGTGGAAGGTGAACAAACCGGCGTCAATACGGCCGCCAAAATCGAAACTCATATCCTTCTTGACCAGAATTTCCTCGTTTTTCGGATAGAACATCACATTCTGCCGTTCGCTCACGTTCACCACCGGAACGCCCTGAATGGCCAAATCCATATTTTTCAAGTTAAGCACGGCGTTGGTCGCGCCCATGGTGGTCTGCGACTCAAAACGGATAAGGTCATAATCGATTTTCTCAACAATGCAGTCGAGATAACGGTAGAGTTTCGGCTTGATTCGGCAGATTTCGGTTTTCGTATCATAGTCAACTATACCTTTGTATGTCAAGCTTATAAGCAAACGCTTTGTCACCGTCAGACTCATTCTGATGTGGCGCGAGAATTCATCGGCGTCAAACACATCGGTGCCATATTTGCGGGCATAGCTGCGCAGAAGCAGGTAGGGGTGAACATCCTCGAGTCCCTGGTCCTCATAATAGCGCTCGGCGCTGAAATAGTTTTCCGACTCAAAGGTTGCCATACTAATACTACTACCCAAAATATTGGTAAAGTAGATTTTAGAATCGTCCATCTTCCAACTCAACAAACCAAAGTTCATTTCCATATTGTGGTATGAGTCGTAATACGGGCTTCGCGACAGGTTCTCCGGACTGTTGTCACGAATCAGGCTGATCTCTCTGTTGGCATCGGCATATTTGAACTGCAGGCCCGGATGGTAGATTGAATCGTTTCCGATGTTCATGCGGATTTTGGCGTTGGCCGATGTGATGGCGTTCTTGCGGATGCCGAAATACTCCGATTTGACTTCAAGGAAGAGCTGCTTTTTGAGCAGTGTGTCGCCCTTCTCGTTCACATATTCCACATCGCGATAGATTGAGACCGTGGCAGGTTCGGCGCTAGTGCCTGTTCCGGCCACCTTGTCACCCATAATTGTGAAACCGCCATTGTAATTGATATCAGTGAAAAGACCCTCAATATCAAATGTTTTCTCATTGCTTCGGAATTGTGGGTACGACGATTTTCCCGATTTGTTTGTCTCCATCACCTTGTCAGTTAGTGTACCTTCAAGCGGATAGCCAAAATAACCCAAGTGATAGAAAATCACGTTTTTAATTGAGTATGACGACTTGTTGAGCAGAATCGAGTATGAGTCGATTTCGGCCCACGACGTGTCGCGCGATATTCCGGCGTTCTCCCAATAAACCGTAGCCTGTCCGCCCTTCCACCGGTTCGAGATGGGATTGTAGATGCCCTTGGTGTCGTAAATTACAATACTGTCTTTGCGCACAATGCACTTAAGATCAAGGCTGTTAAAATAATAGCAGACCGTGTCGTTGATTTTGTTGATCTCGAAATGGCTGTTGCTGCTGACCCACCGCATACTGCCCTGCTGATAGATGGCCTTGTCGCGCAACATATAGATGATACTCACTACATATTTGTCTATATCATTGAGTTTCATAGATTTGTCATAAACAATGGTGTTAAGACCGTCGCACCACTCCTTGTAGTTGCCCTGCTGCGTCATCTCGTTTTGGCAAAACACTAGCAAAGCATTGATATAATTGAAGATATGCGGAAAATTTCGCGCGCGGCGAGCTACCATCTGATTGGTAAGCTCGTAGATTTTCTGCTGTTGCTCCTCAGTGAACGAGCCTCCATGCCAGAATGGCTCAAACTCTTTGAGCAACAATTTGCCGCTTTCGTAGTTGGCGTCCGATTTCGAGAAAAAAACCTTCAGCTCGTCAATAAACTTGTATGGATCAGGGCTGAACTTTGTTGTTTGGTTTTGTGCAAAAACATTGCTAACCATTGTGGCGCACAACCCGATTATCAGCAGTAATCTTTTCATCTTCAATATTGTGTGATTATTTTGTCTTTACAAACCGAGCCGACACCCACTCGTCGCGCTCCAAAACCTTCTCAAACCGCAACGCCAACTGGCTGGCTTTTTCCCGGATTATGTCAAGGTCGGCAGCGTAGAAGCCGCTCAAACAGAGCAGGCCACCGGCAGCAAGCGAACGGCTGTAAGTCGGCATCTGGTCGAGCAGAATGTTGCGGTTGATATTGGCCAAAATGATATCGAATGTGCCGCTGATTGCCTCAACACCGCCCTCAACAGCAGTCAGCGCCACATTGTTGCGGGCAGCGTTCTCCAGCGTGTTCTCAACCGACCAATGGTCGATGTCGATGGCAACAGCACTCCCGGCGCCCAGTTTCAGTGCTGCAATGGCCAGCACTCCTGTGCCGCAGCCCATATCGAGCACTTTTTTGCCAGTCAAATCAATATCGAACAGCTGGCGAATCATCAGCGTGGTGGTGGCATGATGCCCTGTGCCAAAAGCCATCTTCGGCTCAATCACAATGTCGAGTTGGTAAGCGGCATCGTAATCGTGAAACGGTGCACGAATGCGGCAGCGGCTGTCGATGGTTATCGGCGTGAAACTCTTCTCCCACTCGGCGTTCCAGTCAACATCGGGCATGGGCTTGCTCTCAACCGTCAACTGCTCAAATAGCGGCCTGACCGGCTCAATAGCGGCATCGGCGGCTTCACTGCTGAACGCGTCGGCCGGGATATATGCCGACAACCCGGTTGGTGTGTCCATAAAACTGTCGTACCCTATTTCGGCAAGCAACGCCGCCAGAATCTCACGATTTTCAGGAATGGCCGGACTAAAAGTTAGTTGAGTTTCAATGTATTGCATTATCGACAAATTTCGGACAAGATAATATTTATTTAGGATTTAGAATGTAGGAATTAGCAATTAAGCAAGCATTTGAAATGGAAAGCGGCATTTTGCCGAACTTTTTGTGTGACACTATTGCCAAAATTTCTACCTTTGGTTGTTTTTTTGAAAAGAAAAAGTGTTATGGAAAACATTGATTGGGCCAACATAGGATTTGGCTACAGAAAGACCGATTACAATGTCCGCTGCTACTATCGCGACGGCAAATGGGGCGAAATTGAAGTTTGCTCCGAAGAGACAATCCCGATGCATATGGCTGCCACCTGCCTACACTACGGACAGGAAGCCTTTGAAGGCTTGAAGGCATACCGCTGCCCCGACGGCAAAGTGCGAGTGTTCCGCTCTGACGAGAACGCAGCCCGCCTGCAATCGACCTGCCGCGGCATTTTGATGCCTGAGCTGCCAACCGAAACTTTCAATAAGATGATTGATATGGTGGTGCGCCTGAACGAGAAATATATTCCGCCCTACGAGACCGGCGCAACTCTCTATCTGCGTCCGCTGCTCATTGGCACAAGCGCACAAGTGGGTGTTCATCCGGCATCGGAATATTTGTTCCTGATTTTTGCAACACCGGTGGGCCCGTACTTCAAGGGCGGATTTGCCTGCAACCCATACGTCATCATCCGCGAGTTCGACCGTTCGGCTCCGCTCGGCACGGGCATCTACAAGGTGGGCGGAAACTACGCCGCCAGCCTGCGCGCCAACAAAATGGCTCACGACCTTGGCTATGCCTGCGAGTTCTATCTCGACGCCAAAGAGAAGAAATATATGGATGAGTGCGGTGCGGCTAACTTCTTCGGCATCAAGAACAACACTTACGTGACACCGAAATCGACTTCGATTCTGCCGTCAATCACCAACAAGAGTCTGATGCAGCTTGCCGAAGACCTTGGAATGACGGTTGAGCGCCGCCAGATTCCGGAAGAAGAGCTGGCAACATTCGAAGAAGCCGGCGCCTGCGGAACAGCAGCCGTCATCTCGCCAATCTCGAAGATTGACGACCTTGAGCAGAAAAAGACCTTCGTCTTCTCGAAGGACGGCAAACCCGGTCCGGTTTCGACGAAGCTCTACAACCTGCTGCGCGGCATTCAGTACGGCACCGAGCCCGACAAACACGGCTGGACGAGAGTGGTTATAGGATAATTGTTTAATTTTAAATTGAATATAACTATTGATAGGTATATGACAAACGCTCCGAAGTAATCGCTTCGGGGCGTTTTTATAGTTTAATATATAGAGCCACGTGCTTGTTCTCGAATAGATAAAGTCTGGTACATTTTATTTGCAGCGAGAATAAGGCAACGGAAGTTCACGTCTTCGGGCGTGAATTGTTCCGCCTTATTTGCTGTAACGGTTTACCAGAGCCTTTCTATTCGGATAAGACGGTCAATTCAACGCCTTTATTTATGCCGCATATAGGAAGTCTGATAAAACAAGAATTAGAAAAGCAAGAACGCTCTGCGAGTTGGCTTGCTAAAAGGCTTTTTTGTGACCGAACCAATATATACAAGATTTTCCTTAAAGAAACAGTTGATGTTCAAATGCTTATGCGAATATCAATAGCACTAAAATGCAACTTCCTCAAATTATACTCTGACCTCACCGAAACAAGCATTAGTGAAACATTGGCTACAAAACAGTGACAAATATTCACGGGTTTTGAATGTAAGCTGATTCTCTATGCTGCTACTTTGTAAGTTATTAATTGATAAAACTTACGAGTATGTTCAAATTCAAAAACACCAAGGCGTTTAAAAGTATCTGTTTGATATTGGCGTCATCGATTCTCTGTATGTCGTGCCATACTACACACTATGTGTCCTTGCAAGATGACTACAATGCTAAACTCAACGGAAAAAGTCACGCAGAAATAATAGAATTACTCGGGCCCCCGGATAGAACAACCTCCGATGGAAAAGGCGGTGAGATATTGATTTATGAAGTGAAAAGTCAAATAGGTGCTTCTGCAAAAACTAAATACACCAATTCTATCAATCTTACAGAAACAAAAAAACAGACTAACGTTTTTGTAGATGAAAACAAGATTTGTTATAATGTTACAACGGATGATGTTAAAGCTGAACGCGTATTTGATAAAAAGAAAACAATAATTGGGGTCGGTTTTGTGGGAATAATCACTGTGTGGTTATTAATCGCAGCATCGCAAAATTAACGAATAAGAAACAGTAAACAATATAAGCCCCGGATGTTTGTTCGGGGCTTTTTTGTGTCCAAAATACGCCCTTTGGTGCCAAAAATGTGATTTTTCTCACGTTTTTGGCACCAAAATCAGAAGCAACAGTTTTGTTGAGTTTGAAAAAGCTACAACCGGTTAAACAGCTCTTCGTCAATCTCGGTGAGTGAATGAAGAACGGCATCGGCGACACCGTACTCGCGGCGGCCGGCTAGTTCTTTGTCGGGCACGGCAATCACCTTCATACTGGCGGCTTTACCGGCAATCACGCCAAAAATCGAGTCTTCGAGCACCAAGCACTCTTCGGGTTTGACACCAAGGCTGGCGGCCGTGGTCAGGAAAATCTCGGGGTGCGGCTTGCCATACTTTACATTCTCGGCCGACTGAATGACATTGAAATACTGGCGCACGCAGAGTTTGTCGAGCACAGCATTGATGAGCGACATTGCCGAAGCTGAAGCCAAAGCCATTGTGCAGCCACGCTTTGCAAACAGCTGTGCGGCCTGGTGGACACCCGGCATTGGCTCGGCGTAGGTGGTGACCAAGCGCGTCACTTCGGCAAGAATCTCGCTGGCTGTCTGACGCTTGTCGGTTATGTGACCGGGATAAATGGTGTCCCAATGGGCCACAACGTTGTCGAGCCGCATACCCGTTGTTGAGCGGCACTGCTCTTCGGTGAGCTCGATGCCCTTGCTGCCAAAAACGGTGCGCTCGGCCATACGCCAAAACGGCTCTGAGTCAACAATCAGGCCGTCCATATCGAAAATGACTGATTTTATCATTGCTGTCGGTTTTGCGGGCAAAAATAGGGATATTCTTTAGATTGGCGGATGGTTTTGGCATCGGTGGGCGCCAACGGCAAAAAATTACGTAACTTGCGGCCCTAAAAAATCAGGAAATGAAACATCTGTTTGCAATTCTGGCATTGGTTGCCGCAGCCCACACGGCGCTGGCGCAGACACGCCCCGTGGCCGATATGGCAAAGTTTGAGAACCAACTGAAAACCACCGCCGAGAAACTGAAATCAATTGAGAGCGACTTCACGCAAGTGAAGCACCTTGATATGTTCGACGAAGATGTGACTTCGAAAGGCCGATTCTACTATCTGAAAGATAACAAGATAAGTTTGGATTACTCGAAGCCGCTGAGCTACCTGATTGTGATTAACGGTGGCCGGCTGAAGATTGTGGCCGACGGCAAAAAGAGCGTTATGCAGCTGAACACCAACAAGATGATGAACGAAATGCAGGATATGATAACCGCCTGTATGGTTGGCGACCTGAGCCGTATGAACAACAATTACGAGCTTCAGTATCAGGAAGATGACCACCAATATATTGTCAGCATCACGCCGCGAAGCAAGACGGTGAGAGAGTATGTTTCGGACATCGAAATCAGGCTGAGCAAGGCCGATATGTCGGTTGACCAACTGCGGATGTACGAAAACGAAGCCGACTACACCGACTACCGCTTCACCAACAAGCGCTTCAACCAAATTACCGACGAGAGCCGGTTCAAAATCGACTGATGGCTCGCCGATTGCCGAAAATATTGATGGTCAGCATTTTCTGCCTTGCGGCGAATGCGGTTTTTTCGCAGCCGATAATCGTGCCCGAAAAGACAGCGCGGCACAATCTGCAAATCGACGCCCGCGGCAACCATCTGAGCGGAATGATGATTGCCCGTCCCACAGCCGCCGGCCCGCGCGTGCTGGCCACATCGTACTTCGGCCCCACCATCTTCGACTTCACCCTTGCGCCCGACTCGCTGAAAGTGAACAGCTGCGTTGAGCCGATGCGCCGCCCGAAAGTGCTGCAACTGCTCGAGCGCGACCTTCGTGTGGTGCTCACCGACCGCAATCTGGCAAAACTCAAAAAACAAACACCCGAAAGCGAGTTGCGCAAGCGCGGGCACGGCTTCGGCAAATCGGTTTTTGTTATCAGCCGCAGCGCCAACGACAGCGTCAGCCGGGTGCTCATCAAACATCCGTGGATAAGGCTGGAACTGACGATTGATGAGTTGGAACCGGACAACAGACAATAGCCGCGGCGCTGTTTCTTTGCAATTCCTGCTAAAACCCGACACCCAACACCTAACACCCAAAAATAATTACCTTTGCCCGCAATGAATCAGAGTGAAAACAATATCGACTGGCGCGCGGCGCTCGACAGGCTCGGAATTGTGGTTGTGATACCGACGTACAACAACTGCAAGACCATTGGGCAGGTGGTGGCCGATGTGAAGCAGTATGCCAACCACGTTATCGTTGTCAACGACGGCTCGACTGACGATACAGCGCAGATTTTGAGTCAGATAGACGGTATCGGGATTCTGACTCACGAGCGCAACCGCGGTAAGGGAACGGCTCTGAAAAACGGTTTGTGCAAGGCCAAAGCCGATGGTTTCCGCTATGCCATCACCATCGACAGCGACGGGCAGCATTTTGCATCGGACATTCCGACGTTTGTCGGCGAGATTGAGCAAACACCTGACAATCTTTTGGTTGGCTCGCGCAATATTCAGGCCGACAATATGCCTGGCAAGAACACCTTCGCCAACAAATTCTCGAATTTCTGGTTCCGCTTGGAAACGGGCGTCAACTTGCCCGACACGCAATCGGGCTACAGGCTCTACCCGCTGACGCAAATGAATGTGCAAAAATGGTATTACACAGCCAAATACGAGTTTGAGTTGGAAGCACTGGTGTTTGCGTCGTGGGGCGGCGTTGCGGTCAGAAACATTCCCGTCCACGTCTATTATCCGCCTGAAGGTGAGCGCGTTTCGCACTTCCGCCCTGGCCGCGACTTCACACGCATCAGCATTCTGAACACAGTGCTGGTGCTGATTGCACTGCTTTGGATTTATCCGCGCAACTTCTGCCGCAAATTCACACGCGAGAACATCAAACGCTTCATCAGCAACAACATAACCCACTCGCCCGACTCGAACGCACGGCTGACGGCAGCCATAATGCTGGGCATTTTTATGGGCATTGTTCCTGTTTGGGGCTACCAGATGATTATCGCATTTGCCATTGCACATTTGCTGAAACTCAACAAGATACTAACGCTTGTAGCATCGAACATCAGCCTTCCACCAATGCTGCCGTTCCTGATTTACGGCAGTTACATCACGGGGTGCAAGGTTATGCAAGTGCCTATAGAGTTGACTTTGAGCAACATCACTCTCGAGAGCGTCAAACACTCGCTGCTGCCGTACATTGTCGGAAGCATTGTGTTTGCGGCCTTGTGCAGCGTGGTTGTGGGCGCGGTTGCGCTGGGGCTGCTGACGGTGTTCAGAAGAAAAAAGATGGCGAAGTAATCTGATGCTGTTTCGCTTAAAGCGTTATAATTGAAAAAATTGCTATCTTGCAGACTGAATTTAAATTTAACGAGTTACTACTATGGGAATAACAGTTGACAGCATTTGGAGTCAGGCACAGCGTCTGTCGGCAAGCGAGCGGCTCGCATTATCGCGCCGTTTGAGCGAGAGCGTCAACGAGACCGAAACTGACCGCCGCCTGCGGGTGGCGTCAGAAATTGACCGCTTTTTCGGCGGTTGGAGCAGTGACCCCCGTTCCACGGATGAAATAATGGAACAGATTCGTGCCAAACGCACAGAAAACACCTATCCAAAATTCTGATTGATGGCTACGTTCAAGTATCTTTTGGAAACTTCCACTTGTATTGAACTGCTACGCGGCAATCAGCGCGTCCGCCAACAATGCATCGAGAAAAACCAATTGTGCTGCATATCGGTCATCACTGCCATTGAATTGCTATATGGCGCATATAATTCACCTGACAACTATCGCGAACAGGAAATCGCAAAAGCAAAAATGCTGACCGACTATTTTACCGTGGTCGGCATTGATGAGATTCCCGAAGCCTTCAGCCGCGAGAAAATACGGCTGGAAAACAACGGCCAGGTTATTGAAGATTTTGATTTGATGATTGGCATAACAGCGCGCGAAGCCGATATGATTGTTGTGACCCACAACTTAAAACATTTCAACCGTATTGACGGTCTAAAGGTCGAAGATTGGGCAGTTTGATTGCCACTTTTTTTCAAATACCGAAAAACTTTCACCTTTCCCCCCACAAACAATTCGCTTATCATACCTAATTGGTTACATTTGCCGCGATTATCTTTAATGTTTTTCGGACGCAGAACACGCATCGCTAAATAATGGGCAAGTTTTTCATAGCCATATACCACTTTTTTGAGCATCGCAAGGTGCTGTTCTACAGTTTTTTGGCAGTCAGCGTTGCGCTGATGGCCGTGGCTGTGTCGCGAATCAGTTTCAGGCAGAACGTAACCGACTTTTTTCCTGCGGCGGGCGACAACGACAAGACTGCCGAAGTGTTTCAGAATCTGAACGTTAAGGATAAGATTGTGGTGCTCTTCTCGCCGCGTGCGGGTGAGCCTGCCGACAGTCTGATTCAGGTGGCCGAAGAACTTGAGCAAACCCTGCTGACCGAAGCCGCCGACTACCTGAGCGGCATTCTGCTGCGCATCGACAACCAGATGATTGGCGGCGTAAGCGATTTCGTCTATGCGCATCTACCCATCTTCCTGACCGACAGCGACTATGTGCGGCTCGACACCATCATCACCCGCGACGGCATTGCCAGTCGAATGCGCCAGAACTACCAGAACCTGGTGTCGCCCATCGGCGTGGGTTCGCGGCAGTTCATCTTGCGCGACCCGATGGGAATGGGATTGCAAACACTTGAGAATCTGCAAGATTTCGAGATAGAGTCGGACAATGTGGTGGTTGATAGTTACCTGTTCACCGCCGACACATCGACCTTGATGATGGTGCTCACGCCAAAATTCAATATGGGCCGCATCGGCGAGAACGAAGGACTTGTAACCATCATCGAAGATAACATCAACAAAATGAACAAGATGCACACGGGCGTCAAAACCGAGTATTTCGGCGGCGCATCAGTGAGCGTCTACAACGCGCGGCAAATCAAAAACGACACCGCCCTGACTTCAATTGTGGCGCTGATTGTGATTGTGGTGTTCATCTCGCTCATTTTCAAACGCAAACGAACCGTTCCGCTGATAATCGTCCCCGCACTTTTCGGCTGCCTTTTCGCGCTGGCGCTCATCGCCCTGCTGAAAGGCGAAATCTCATCAATAGCCATCGGGGCGGGCGCGGCGGTCATCGGCATTGCGTTGAGTTACTCAATCCATATGCTGGCGCACCAGAACCACGTGCGCACCGTCGAGCAACTCATCGACGAACTGGCCTACCCGCTCACAGTGGGCAGTTTCACCACCATCGGCGCCTTTTTTGCGCTGGTTTTCACATCGTCGGCGCTGCTGCGCGATTTCGGGCTTTTCGCTTCACTCACGCTCATCGGCACCACACTTTTCTGCCTGATTTTTCTGCCGCATTTCCTTAAAGGTCAGGCCGATGTGAAACGCGGGCGGATGCTGCGGTTCATCGAAAAAATCAACGCCTACCACTACGAGCGGAACCGCTGGCTGGTGGGCGCGCTGCTGGTTGTGATTGCGGTGAGTTGCTTCACCGCGGGCCACGTGCGCTTCAACAGCAGCCTGATGGATATGTACTACGAGCCCGAGCACCTGAAGGCTGCCCGTGAGAAGTTGGAATCGTACTACGACGGCGATGAGAAGACAGTGATGTTTGTGAGCGTGGCCCCCACCGACGATTCGGTGCTGACCGTCTACAACCGCATCAACGCCCGACTCGACAGCCTGCGGCAGGCGGGGCTGATTCGCGACTACGCATCGGCCAGCCGATTTGTGGTGAGCCCCAGCGAGCAGAAGCGGCGCATTGCGCTGTGGCGCGATTTCTGGACAACGGAACGCCGCCAGATTCTGAACGAATCGCTGCAGAGCGAAGCCGAGCGTTATCACTTCAAAGCCAACGCCTTCAGCAGTTTCCACCGATGGTTCGACGGCGATTTCGAGCCCGTCGACCTGAGCCGCACCGACGGCCCGTTCGGAACGCTGATGCAGGAATGGCAGGTGCCGTCAGACAACTCAAAGATGCTCATCACGCAAGTGCGCCTGGCCGACACGTGCAAACAGCAGGTTTACAGCCTGATGAGCGACAGCCGCGATATGGTGATTTTCGACCGCGCCTTCTTCACTGGCCAATGGATTGACGCTGTGAACGACGACTTCAATTGGATTCTGTTCACGTCTTCGTTCCTGATTTTCTTTGCGTTACTCATCTCGTTCGGTCGGCTCGAACTCACGCTGATGAGTTTCCTGCCGATGCTCATCAGTTGGTTCATCATTTTAGGAATGATGGGGCTGTTCGGCATCGAGTTCAACATCATCAACATCATTCTTTCGACCTTCATATTCGGCATTGGCGACGATTTCAGCATATTCATAATGGACGGCCTTCAGAGCAAGTATCGCACTGGCCGTCAAACACTTGACTCGCACAAAACAGCCATTTTCTGCTCTGCATTCACCATTGTGGTGGGAATGGGCGCGCTGGTGTTCGCGCAACATCCTGCGCTTCAGTCCATTTCACTGCTTTCGGTGTTCGGAATGCTGGCTGTGGTGCTTGTGGCCTTCACCATTCAGCCCATCATCTTCAACTTCTTCATTGCCAACCCCGCCGCAAAGGGCAATATGCCGTACACCGTGGCCGACGTGCTGCTGACCTTCATCGGTTTCGGCGCCTTTGTGCTGAGCTGCGTTGTGCTGCGGCTGCTCACTTTCGTGATGTACGTGGTGCCCGTCAGGCGGATATGGAAGCGGCGGCTCATCTGCCGACTGATGAACCTGGCGTGCCGATTTGTTTTTGCTGTGTCGCGACAGGTGCGGTACAGCAAACGGCTCGTTGACAGCACAGTTTTCGACCGCCCCGCCGTTGTCATCGCCAACCATCAGTCGTTTATGGACATACTGTCGATGCTGGCCTTGTCGCCGCGCGTGGTGATGGTGACCAACAAATGGGTGTGGCGGTCGCCTGTGTTCGGCGGACTCATACGCTATGCGGGATTCATCTTCACGGGCGACGGCGTTGAACTGAATCAGGAAACAGTGCGGCAGCGCATCGGCGAAGGCTTTTCGGTGGTCATCTTCCCCGAAGGCACACGCTCGGCCGACGGACGCATCGGGCGCTTCCACAAAGGCGCGTTTATGCTTGCCGACACGCTCGGGCTCGACATTGTGCCCGTGCTGCTCTACGGCACTGGCGACGTGATACCCAAAAACCAGCCGTTTATGGTTCGGCGCGGACAGATTGTGGTGAGCGTCTTGCCGCGCATCAGCCACACCGACCGCTCGTGGGGCGACACCTACCAGGAACGAACCAAACGCATATCGGCCTGGTTCAAAGCCGAATACCAGAAACTCTACGACGAACTTACAACCACATCGAGCACGGCCATCCACAGCCGCATAATGCACAATTTCATCTTCAAAGGACCTGTCGAAGAGTGGTATCTGCGCGTGAAAATCCGTATGGAAGGCAACTACGAGTTGTTCGACAAACTGATACCGCGCCGCGCCCGCATCACCGACATTGGCTGCGGTTTCGGCCCGCTGTGCTATATGCTTGCGCAGACATCGGCCGACCGCGACATTCTGGGCATCGACTACGACGACGACAAGATTGCCGTGGCGCAGCACGGATGGCTTCGCCAGCACTGCCATCTGCGGTTCGAGCAGGCCAACGCGCTCGAATATCCGCTGCCGCAGAGCGACGTGTTCATAATGAACGATATGCTGCACTATATGAGCGCCGACCATCAGCAGCAACTGATTGAGAAGTGCGTGGCAGCCCTTGCCGACGGCGGCCAGATTATCATCCGCGACGGCAACACCGAAGAGCAGCAGCGCCACCGCCTGACGCGCTTCACCGAACTGATGTCGACGCGCATCATCAAGTTCAACAAGACCGAAGAGCGGCTCTGCTTCCTGTCGGAAACGCGGATGCGCCAGATTGCCGCCGCACTCGGAATGACCGTTGAGACCATTCAGAACGACCGCTACACATCGAATACGATTTATATTCTGCGGAAAAATTAAGCGCTGAAAGAAGGAAAAAGTAAAGACAAATCGCTTTCGGAATGCGCTGCTTCCCCCTGCGTCACCCAAAACAAATGTCTACAATAATTGACTGATAGACACTAAAAACAGCCGCTTTATCCCATTATTACGCCAAATAGTCAAACTGTTTCGCGTTTTGGCGCGTATACCATTATAAGACAGCGTCTTAAATATCAAGATATTGTATCTTTGTAAGATAATGGGGGTTAAAATCATACGGCTATGAAAAGTTCGGTCATAAATACGGGTAAGGGCATTTTGTCTAAATGCCTTAAATCATTTTGTCTTGTTGTTGCCATTGTGGCGGGGTTGTGTGGGGATGTTTGGGGGGCGGATTATACAATGCGAAACAATAATTACGACTGGAATGCATACGGAGCGTGGGTGAATAGACAAACAATTACACCAACAGCTACAGATAACATAACAGTTAGTAGAAACCGCACATTAACAATAAATATTGAAAATGCGGAATGTAATAACTTCACTTTTTCGGCAGGTACTGTTATAATCCCGGCAGGTAATTCATTGTCAATTGGAGGAACACTTAATATAAGTGGAAACAATACAACTTTAACAGTAAATGGAACTATTGAGATAGCAAACATCACTTCTACCGCCAATCCAAGAATTACTGGTTCTGGAACTATAATTGTCAAAGGAGGAACATTAAACTGCAACATGGAAGGGTTCAATGGCACATTGAAATTAGAGAATAACGCAAATGTGGCTATCAATTCGTGTCGTAGCTTCAATATACAAGCAGACAACTTCACAGCAACATCTTCAATTCCTGGCGGAACATACACAAATTTGACAGTAAATGGCCATTCAACGCTTTGCGGTGATGTGACTGTGACCGGAACATTAACATGGAACAACTATCGTATATCGCTAGATGGCTACTCGTTCACGCTTAATAGCACTGCCAACATTTCAAGTACTACGGCATTTTCCAACAACCATTGTTTCGTGTTTCCTAATCAAGCAGAAATGGGTTTTGTAACCTTTAAGGGCAATTTGTCGCGGTTTAGAACCAACCCGGCTGATGATACCGAACCCGTTTCAATACCTGTAGGCAACGTAAATGAAGCTGGAAATGCATACAGAATCCGTATGGCAACCATCACAGGTACAACAACAGCCGAAAGTTCGTTCAGCGTGCGGCCAACTAATAGTCCTGCAGTTGAAGGCAAAGATACCGATTTGAAATGCTACTGGACAACCGTAGCAGAAAACATCAGCAATGTAACGCTGACTTTCACACATATAGCCAATGATGGTGTTTCCGGCACTCTTTACCCTTATTACGATTCGGGCTCGGGGTTGAAGAAATGGGCGGTAGGTGCAAGCGGCTACTCATCGCCAACCATTACCTTTGCCAACTGCACACCGCCTGCGGGCGAATGCAAATGGACAGCCTGCGAGGATATTCTGACCTACTACTCGTTTACAACAGGCGATTGGGAAAATGCCAACTCGTGGACTTTCGACCCGGCCGGAATCGACCGTACGGGCAGTAACGCGCCTGCAACAGGTCCAACCGCCGGCTCGCGTGTGGTAATCAAAAACCCTGATGTCATAACAGTTAGGAGCGGCAGTGTGAGTTTGACGTCGCTCACACTTTACAGTGGTGGCACTTTGGATTTGGGTGCAGTAACAGGGCATAATTTAGGTACGGTAAAGGGCCAAGGCACATTGAAACTGGCATCGGCCGAATTTCCCGGAGGCACGTTCAACACTTTTGTCAGTGCTGGCGGTGGCACTATTGAGTACAATAATGCTGCAGACTTTATTATGCCAACAGGCCGCACCATTTATAATAATTTGGTTATCAACCTGTCTGCAACAAATAGAATAGCCACTTTGGGTAGTAATCTTACGGTAAATGGCGATTTCGCAATCAATCGCGGAACCTTCCGGATTGGCAATAACAACTATGGCCGCACAATCACCGTTGTGGACGATTTGACAGTGGAGTCGGCTGGTAGCATAACAACTGGCACGACCAATGTTTCACGAGATGGTTCAACACACACGTTCACCAATGGTACTCACAATGGCCATAAACTTGAACTGCAAGGCAATTTCACCAACAATGGCAATGTGTCGTTCACCAATCAAGCGGCAGAAAACTATGGCACGGCGTACAGCAATGTTACCAATGTATTCTTTACCAATACCACTGGCGACCAGAATGTTACGATAAACGGACCGACGAAATTCTATAGTATTCGCGTGCAAAAGGGCTCTGACCAGACTCACACGCTCAACATTGATGCCGCGGCCGAAGGCCAGTTCCAACTAATGGGGCCGCGAACGGGATGGAATTATGGAAATTCAACACATACCACATCGCAGTATTTCCTAGCATTAGCCATTGAAGGTGGAACGATGCGGTTGGGCTCGCACATTAAAATCGGGGCTCTGATGAATGATGGCAATTATGGCTACAAACTCGACGAAGGCACTTGTCTTTGGATTGATGGGGCTGATGTTACGGTTGGCGGTTGTTTTTCGTTCTATGTACACGGCAATCTGCACGTGTCGAATGCAAAAAGCAAACTGGATGCCACAGAAACAAGTCAAGGTATTGTTTACCGTACTACGGCTAACATTACGATTGACGCTGGCACAATTGAAACCACAATGCTACGCACATCGAAGGCCGATGGAACACACGTGGGGTCAATCACAATAAATGACGGAACATTTATATTAACTGGAAACGGTTCGGACAAGCACAATTTCCCGACATTAGGTCTTACCCATACAACCAGCGGTTTCAATATGCACGGCGGCTATCTTGTGATAGAAAGAGGAACCGATAGCGGGAACGCCCAAGGCTGGGCCTTTGTAATAGGGTCTGATAAAGATAATTGCAGTATTACGGGTGGAACAGTTAGAATACTTGGCGCGCGTTGGAATAACACCAACCACGATTTGTATTTCACAAGTACTGCGCCACTTTGGAATCTTGAAATCGAAGGGTTTAACAACAATAACCGTGTGGAAATCAGGGAATTCGATGACAATGGCGACAGCGGTTGTGAAGATGTTGAAATTCAACCGCTTGTTGTTTTGAACGATTTGACAATCCACAATAATGGTGTGCTGAACGCCAACAATCAAAACGTTATGGTTGACGGCAACTTCAGCGTTGAGGCAACGGCCATTTACACGCCCGGCACTAACACAACCATCTTCAACGGCATTGGCAATGAGCAAAACTTAACCATTGGCGGCACTATTACAAATGGATTTAATAATCTTACTGTCAGTAAAAACGCGCACCTTCATCTGCAAAATTCTGTAACACTGCGCGGCACTTTGCAGCTCGATGCCGACGCCATTCTCTACGACAATCAAAACACCTTGTCTGTGAACGGAAACCTCGTGAACAACAGCGGTGTGCACTACAACTCAAACTCGGCCACAGGCGGCATTCTGCTTGGCGGCACTGCTAACCAAACCATTGGCGGTGACGGGCACGGCACGTTCAACAACCTGAACATTAACAAAACGGGCGGAACACTGACTATGACAGCCAACACCGCCATGACTGGCAATTTGCGGCTCATCAGCAATACCGTTTTCAATATTGGTACCTACAATTTGAATTTGTGCGATGCTGGTGCCGCAATCTATTCCGACAACGCTTCGGGAGCCAATTTCTCAGCCACAAAAATGATTCAAACGGCTGGCAACAACAGCGATGGCGGTATTACCAAGCTCTACGGCAATCTGAACCATTCGTTCACATTCCCGTTCGGCTTTGGTGGCAATTATCTGCCGGCGACAATCGATGTTGATGTGGAGCCAACCACATACGGCTCAATCACAAGCCGCCCTGTGAACGGGCGTCATTACGTATTGAGCGATGAATTCGACGTGCTGCAAGCCTATTGGCACAACAAGAGCAACGGTTTCGATGGTGTAACATCGGTCAACCACTATTACAGCTATGTGCAAAGCCTTGTAGGAACAGCCGAAAATACCTATGTGCCAGCCTATTACAATGTTGGAATATGGTATCCGAACAACAACACATCGCTTGTTGACCAAAACAACAATACTTTCCACTGGGAAAGTTGCGCATCGATTGATGGCGATTTCACTTGCGGTGTCGCCAATGCCTTTTCGAAAGCGCCCGAGCGGCTCTTTAGCGCAAAATCGGGTGAATGGAACGACCCATCGACGTGGGCATCGGACGTAGTGGGCGGCGCAGGTGGCGCAGGTATTCCGGGAGGCAACACCATTGTTGTGATAGGCGATGCCACGCACTCGCACAACGTATACACAACCCGCGACCCTGGCAGCAGCGGCAGTCTTAACATTGCAGGCGGCTCGGAGCTCGATTTGCGTGACGTTCAGGGGCATAATTTTGGTCTTTTGGCCGAAGGTGATATTGATGGAACCGGTACAATCATCATCAGCAGTAGCAATTATTTCCCTGATGGCGATTTCGGTGATTTTTTGGGTGCCGGCGGCGGAACTGTTGAATATAGAGCCACCGGTGCTGATATTACAATGCCAACAAGCCCAGTGGAATATAACAATTTGGTGCTGACTGCTACGGGAACGCACTATGTTACAATGCCAAACACCAATATTCAAGTTTTTGGCGACTTGACATCGAGCGGTGAGTCCAACAATTATTATAACCGCTTCAACACAGCTGCTGCAACGCACACGGTTACGGTTGATGGCAAATTGAACGTTGAATCTGGAACATTGGCGTTCTATAGCTATTCAGCTCAAAATCTGATTGTTAAAGGTGATGTAAATGTGGCCAGTGGCGCATATTTCAACATTAAGCGGAATGCCAATTTCACAAACCAACTCACCATTTACGGCAGTATGAATGTTGATGGAGAATTGAATTTTGTAAATGGTAATCAGGAAGTTGCCACAACATTTACTGGCACAGCCGATGCGTCAATCAAAGGTGCGGGCAACATTACACTCTACACTCTGACTTGCGACAAGGGCTCTAACGCTACGCCCGTATTGTCGATAGAACGCAACATTACGGCAACCTATCAAGGCGGAGTATTCCTTAACTTGCTTAACGGTACTTTTCGCGCCGATGGCGAAGGTGTGAATATCGATATAACCCGGGACTCGGATCTTGATATAGCTTCAACAGCTTGTCTGTCAGTCAAAGCCGGCACATTCAACGTTTGCAACACCAATAACCACGATCGCAATGTCTTGCTGCACGGAAAAATTGAAGTCCTGGGAGGAGATCTGAACATTGGCAACGGTGGTGGCAACGATATTGAGTGTTCGCTGTCGCAGTCGTATATCGATGTTCAAGGGGGAACACTGACAGTTGGCGGTCAGATTAGGCGCTCATACAACGCAATAATAGGCGACCTGCACTACTCGCAATCGGGTGGTACGGTGATTATTTGGGGAATCGACCGCGTCAACGAAATAGAGACCAAGCGGCGCGGACTGATTGAGGTTTGCAACAATGGCTCATTCAATATGACTGGCGGAACGCTCACCATTGCCGGAGGTTCGCACAACAATGCCGACTACGCCGATATTCTGCTTACACCGGCCACATCGTCGGCTACGGGCGGAACATTGGTGATTGGCACAAACACGTCAGCCAGTCAGACTTTCCACCTGAACGCATCGGCGCAGTTGGGCGGTATTCTGGTTGGAACTGAAAATGTGACCCAAATTCTGAAACTGATTACAAATCATGTGGATATAAATGGCTCGTTGTATGTCGATAAAAATTCTACTTTCAACGCCAACGGCTACAATGTCAACATTGCAGGTAACTTGTTCAGCTACTATTCGGGCGGTTTTGTAGCAGATGGCACCGGCCAAATAACAACCTTTGATGGCACAACAATGCAAACCATCAGTGGCAACAATGGCACAACAAACATCAGCTTTTCGAACCTGACCATCAGTAACCCCACAACAACCCAGCTCTCGGTAGGCAAAGCCACCGTCAATAACTTGCTCACTATCAGCCGTGGTGCACTCGACGATGGCGGCAATACCATTACAGTTAAAGGTAATGTGGTAAACGACTCGCGCCACATAAGCAGCGTTGGAGGCGGCAGCCTGACGTTTAATGGCAACGGCGAGCAGGAGATGGCATCGTCGTCGGGACGGTCAGGTACTTATGGCAATATTGTTATAAAAGAACGCGTAGAGTTGAAAAACCCAATTGTCATAACAGGCCGTGTCACTCTCAACAACGACATTTATGCCAACGATTTTCAAGTCAGTCTGATGCAGAATTCAATTTTCGACAATGCCAGCACGGGTATGATAATAGTGAACGGCTCTATTGGCGATGCCGGTGTGCGCAAGTATTTTGCTGACGGCTTCAGTGGTGAATTCCTGTTCCGCATAGGCGTTCCAAACCAATACACGCCTGCCGCATATAACTTTAGCTCGGCGGTTACAAGTTCCAACGGCTACATCAATGTCAAGCCAATGAACAGCCGGCACGCAGCTATTGCAAATATGCCGAAAACCTATTTGAGCTACTATTGGATGGTGAACACCAGCGGGCTATCGGGTTACACGGTTACGCACGAATACTATTACACCGACGAGTTGCTGACCATCGACCCTAACGGAACCGAAGACGATATGATGGCTCAATGCTTTGTCGATGGCAAGTGGAAACATTTTCAGACAGACGGGGCGATAGACAGCGATGCCAACAAAATCTCAATCAACGGAATAGATATGTTGGATGGTGAGTTCACGGCTGGATTCCCATCGTATTCCCAACTGTCAACCTACTACAGCCGCGTCGAAACAGGCGACTGGACTACGCCCGAGACGTGGCAGTATTACGATGAAGGCGGTAATCTGACAACTGCAGAAACCGCGCCAAACGGAAACCCGATTGTGATTCGGAGCGGCCACACAATAACCATCAACGGCAATCTGCCGCAATGCGCCTATAGTGTTGATATTGAAGAAGGTGCGACGCTTAATATTGGTTCAACACTCGGACACAATCTGGGTATTGTGCGCGGCGGCGGTACAATGAGACTCGAGGAAATCAGCGGAGGCGGTGTTTACTCGTTTATGATTCCGGCCGGCAAGTACGACGAGTTTTTCGCCAACCCAACCAGCACCATCAACTTCCACGGTGACCATAACGCAGTGCTGCCAGCCAAGCCCGGTAACTACGAAAAGCCGCTTCAGAATGTGATTTTCAGCGGTAACGGTGCGAAAACTATCACCGCAAATGTGTTCTCGGTGAAAGGCTATGTGCAGATTGAAAACGGAAGTCATCTAACCAACACTAACCGAGACTTTTACATTGGTGGCAACTTTATCGACCAAAACACCACCACCACCGGCTACACCAAAGGTACAAGCCGTGTGATTTTTAATGGAACCGATCGCCAGAATATTAATATTCTAACCGATGCCGACTTCTATAATTTGAAAATCGACAACAGCGCAGGTGTTGATGTTACCAATGGTGGAACAGCTACTAACAACGTTATTGTTAGCAACATAATGACGCTTACCAATGGCAATTTCATCACATCGTCCGATGCGCTTATTGCCCTGACTAACACAAGTGAGAACGCCATATCGGGCGGCGGCGAGAGCTCGTTTGTCGATGGTCCGCTGCGCAAGCGGATGAGCACCAGCGGCAACTTCACGTTTGTAGTTGGCAGTGGCGAGCGCTACGGAAAGGTTGTCTTGAGCAACATCACCAACAGCGGCTCAACAAATGCTGACTGGACTGTCGAGTATCGCAATGCCGACCCCGAGGAAGTCAACCCCTCGGCCACTTACGATGTGATGGAACTGGGCGGCATCAGCGATAACGAATATTGGATTGTGACGCGCCCCAATAGCAGCAGCTCGGCAAAAGTTGGGTTACGTTGGGACGACCAGTCGTGCCCAATGTTCACCACCTACCCGCAAATTCAACAGCGCTTGAAACTTGTTGAGTACGATGGTACGGGCGTGTGGTCTGTGCGCGCATCGACCCTTAGCGGAACGGCCACGGCAGGCAACATCACCACCACGGCCGCCGTAACACAAGATAATTACATCTTCACATTGGGCTACGCCGGTGTGATTGCCGCAATAACAACACTCGAAACTCAACAAATCTGCAACGATGGTGAGCAAGCGGCCAAAATCAGCGTGTCGCTCAGTGGCACAGCGCCTTTTACATTGACGTATGCGGTAGATGGAGTCAGTCATACGCAAGCGGGTATTACGGAATCAACTTACAACATTACGCGCAATAGCTCGCAATTGAACAGCATGGTAGGGTTGCACACCGTTAGTTTGGTTTCGATTAGCGATGCATCGGAAACTGGAGCAATATCGCCCATCACTGGTAGCATCGAAGTACTGACGGCCTACACGCCAACCTTTACCGATGGCGGCGGCGTGGGCGTAGCCGGAACTGGAGAGTTGCGTACATACGAAGTTGTAAATCACGAAGGAAGCACCTATAGCTGGGCTTGGGATGGTGGCGGTCCGGAGTTGAGCGTTTCTGGCAATTCGGCGTCGGCAACCTATTCAACGGCAGGCACCTATACACTTGTTGTAACTGAGGTGGCATCAACAACTTGCGAAATGCGTAACACACTTGTTATAACAGTCGACAACACGCCGCAACCAACGTTTACAGCTGAACTGAACATTTGCGCAGGCGATGAAATAACCTATGCGACAGCCAACAACGCTGGCCATACGTATAAGTGGTATATAGATGGCGTACTGAAAAGCACAAGCAGCTCGTTTACAATGAACTGGACAGGCTATTCTGGCGACCACGAAATTGTGGTTGAAGAGATAAATGGTTCGGCTGTCGGTTCGCACCCCGAAACCATTACCATCTATGCCGAACCATCGGCGGCAACAATCGAAGATATTTCTTCTGTTTGCACGGGAAATACGTCAACGGTAACTATCAGTAGTACAGAAAGCAATGTTACATATAGGCTTTACAGATCCGATGCCGACAATGCCATTAACACACTTTCGGGCAACGGTTTGAGCCAGAACTTCACAGTACCGGCAATAGCAGTCGCAGGCACTGTGCAACTTTATGTCGAAGCATCGAATCCTGGTTGCGTTGTACGCATACCAAAGTCTGGTTATGAGACATTGACGGTGAATCAGACACCTGGTGCAACGCTCACTTGGCCGACATTTTACTATGGTGTGGAATCGGAAGTCACTCTCAATGACGTTGTGGGTGCCCCGCTTACCACATATAACATCGACTTTACCGATGGCACCAACAATGAAGGTTTTGTTTCGGAAGGAATAAAAGTTACAGCAACCGGCGACATTGCGGGCACAATCACCATCTCGAACGCCAATTGCTCGACCGACATTCCATTCAGCGAACTTATGGCCGACGGCTACGTATGGTCGGGCAAAGTTTCGTCAGAATGGGAAAACACTGGCAACTGGTACAGCCGCGCCATCCCGACAAGCGAGCACGATGCCATCATTCGCACGGCAAGCCGTCTGCCGATTATCTCTGGTAATGCCGAGGCCAAATCGGTGAAGATTGAGTCGGGCGAGCTCACCATCTCAGGCAGCAACACGCTTGATGTCTATGGCGATTGGGCGAATAGTGTTGGAAATGCCGGTTTCACAGCCGGACAATCGACCGTTGCTTTCAAGAACAACGCCGTAATAAACGGTAGCACAGCCTTCAACACTATCAGTAACGAATCGGGCAACACGCTCACCATCAGCAGCGACGGCTACGTCACAGTAAACGGCAATGTGGAAAATGCGGGCACACTGACTGGTGGCGCAGGTTCAACTCTTGAGATGGCTGGCACTAACGATGCCGTGCTGGCTGCCGGAACCTACAATCTGGCCAATCTGACCATCAATAAGCCGCAAGACAAAAAAACTACGGCTGCATCCAACCTGACCGTCAATGGTGTGCTTGCAATCAATGGCGGTGTGCTCAATATGAACGGCAACACGCTCACACTTGGTGCTTCGGCAACAGCGTCTAGTGATAACAAGTATGCATACGTCGATGGTACAATTACGAAAATTGGCACAACAAGTGTGACTTTCCCGATAGGTAATAACGGCCGCCGCGCAATGGTGCGCATTGATCCTGAAATTGCCAATTCATCAACCAGGTTTACAGCTGGATACACCTATGTGCCAAAGGATCCCTATGCCGAACCCACCGCACCCGACCCTATGGACGCCGAAATGGTGCGCGTGAGCAAAATGGATAATTGGCAAATAAGCGGCAGCAATGGCGCAAGTGCTTATGTAACACTATATTGGGACGATGGCGACATCAGCGAGATAACCAAACTCGAATTCCTGACCATCGCGCACTGGAACGGAAGCAGATGGGAAATGCTGCCTGCAACCGCAACGGGCTCCCCAAAAACTGGCCAAATACGGACAAACGCCCCTGTCAGCTCGTTCAGCCCGTTCACCTTCGGCTCAACCGAAGTGACCGAAAACCCGCTTCCTGTTGAGATAGTAGACTTTACAGGCCTCCAGAGCGACAACACGGTTGTGCTCGAATGGACAACTCTTTCAGAGAAAGACAACGATTTCTTCGAGATAGAACGCTCAACTGACGGCATCAACTTTGCGACTATAGGCTTTGTTCAGGGTGCGGGCAACTCGGCTGAGAAACTTGCCTACAACTTTGCCGACAACGCACCTGAAAGCGGCCGTGCCTACTACCGGCTGTCGCAAGTCGACTATGACGGCACGCGGTCTTATGCCGACCGTCTTGTCTGTGTGGTTTACGCCGCCGACCGCGATATTCGTTTGACCATTGTGCCAAACCCGACACGCGGACTGTTTAACGTTCTTGTAAAAGGTGCATCCGAAGGTGTTGCCAAACTGCTCTCACAAAACGGAAAGCCAATACGGATTGTTGAAATTCATTTATCTGATGAATTAATTGATATTTCCGACCTGCCAAATGGAATCTACATTCTGCAATATCAGACAGGCGACAATGTTGTTCACGAACGGGTTGTGAAACTATAACAGAAAAGGCCGGGCAAGTTGCTCGGCTCTTTTTGTACTATTTTTTTTCAAACTTATTATTGATAAACAAGGAAATCTTAAATGTCTGCCTATCTTTGGCCGCGAAATTCTGACAAATGGAATACGACATCATAATCATCGGCAGCGGACTGGGCGGACTTGAGTGCGGCGCCATTCTGAGCAAGGAAGGCTACAACGTGTGCGTGCTCGAGAAGAACAACAACTTCGGCGGCTGCTTCCAGACCTATCAGCGCGGCAGTCACCGGCTCGACACCGGCATCCACTATGTGGGCAGTCTCGACGATGGTCAGATTATGAATCAGTATTTCAAGTATCTGGGCATAATGGACAAGCTCAAGCTGCGCAAACTCGACGAGAACGCCTTCGACCAGATTCACTACCACGGCAAGGTGTACAACTTTGCAATGGGCCACGAGCGGTTTATCGACACGCTTGCGCAACAGTTCCCCGCCGAGCGTCAGAATCTGCAGCGATACGTCGAGAAACTCAAGGAAGTGGGCAACCTTATCAGCATCGAAACCTTGCGCCAGGGCGTGATTGCCACCGAAGGAATGCGCTATTTCTGCACGTCGGCGGCGCGGCTCATCAGCGAGACCGTCGGCAACCCCGACCTGCAGGACATTGTGGCCGGCTCGGCGCTGCTCTACGGCGGCATCCGCGATATGTCGACCTTCTACGGCCACGCAATGATTAACAACTCGTACATCGAGAGCGCCTACCGTTTTGTTGACGGCACCATACAGGTGAGCGACGAGCTGATAAAAGTGATTCGCGCCAACGGCGGCACCGTGCTCAACAACGCCGAAGTAACGCGCATTGTAACCGACGACACAGGCGCCAAAGGCGTGATGGTGAACGGCAAAGAGTTTATAGCAGCGCGCAACATCATCTCGAACGTGCACCCGCAGCGCACACTTGAGCTGACTGACAAGTGCCGGCTCATCAAAAACGCCTACATCACACGCATCAATTCGCTGCCAAACACCTACGGCATCTTCTCGGTTTACCTGATTATGAAGCCGAAAAGTCTGAAATACAACAACTTCAATGTTTATCTGCACGGCTACAACAGCGTTTGGTACGACCGCCAGAACTATCCCGGCCACACCACCAACTGTATGATTTCGATGCAGGCGCACACCGTCGACAGCGAGTGGGCCGAAGTGGTTACCATCCTGACGCCGATGTATTTCGAAGAAGTGGCCGAATGGGCCGACAGCAAGCCCGAGCACCGCGGCGAGCGCTACCGCCTGTTCAAGGAAGCCAAGACGCGGCAGATTTTCGATTTCATCCGCCAGCACGGCATCGACCTTGAACCGCACGTTGAGAGCATCTACACCACAACGCCGCTCAGCTACCGCGACTATACCGCTACACCCGAAGGCTCAGCCTACGGAATCATCAAGGATTACAAGTGCCCGCAGGTGGGTTTTGTCTCGACACGCACCAAACTGGGCAACCTATATCTCACCGGCCAGAACCTGAACGTTCACGGTGCATTGGGTGTAACACTCACAGCCATAATCACTTGTGCCGAATTTTTAGGTCAGGAATATTTGGCCAAAAAAGTCGGTAACGCTTGACATATTTTCCTGGCGCTTGTTAACCGCCCTATGTTAATTGTTAGTTTGTCAAGGGTATATCAAGGTGAAATTATTTTGTACTTTCGCTTTGATAATTATGGTTTTTCGCCACAAACTTGACATTATATGAAGAAAAAACTTTTTCCAGCGCTTTTGCTTTGCCTGATGTTTTCGGCAGTTCAATCGCAAGACAAGAATTTCAAAAACTGGTTTCAAGCCGCACAAGAGCATATGCTGTATGAAGAGTACAACGAAGCTCTGAAAAAATACGCACTCATTGAAAGTCACAACCAACTCAACTCAAACGTGGCCTTCAGCATGGGCATGTGCTATATGAACCTTGGCAATCAGATTGAAAATGCCATTCCGTATCTGCAAAAAGCCGTGACAAACACAAGCGCCACCTACAAAGAAGGCAACTATAAAGAGCAGGCGGCGCCTGAAGAAGCCTGGTTCTACCTTGGCAAGGCCTACCGACTGACAGGACAATACACCAAAGCCATTGACGCCTACCGCGAGTTCCGCGCGCGACTCAACGCTTCGGACCTTTACTATCAGGATTTCATCGCACTTCAGATTGAATCGTGTAACAACGCCGAGAAGATGATGAAATCGCCTATCACCATCGATATTGCAAAACCAGATTTCGCCATCGACGCTGAATGCTATTTCCCAGCCGTATCAGGCGACGAGAAATCGGTTGTGTTCACATCGTACCAAAAGGTGCGCGACCCCTACACCGGCGTTGACGACTACTTTGAGCTGATTTTTTACTCAACCAAAGGCGATGACGACACCTGGTCGAAGCCGCTCGACATCACTTATGACATCGCATCAGACGGCAACTTCTCTACCGCTTCGCTCTCATATCATGGCGACATGATGATTCTCTACCGTGACGACTTCGGCAACGGAAACCTTTACTACTCACAGATTGAGAACGGAAAATGGTCGGAAATCAAAAAATTCCCGAAAAATATCGACTCAAAGTACAACGAAACTCACGGAAGCCTGTCGAAAGACGGCCGCACGCTGTTCTTTGTCAGCGACCGTCCGGGCGGACAGGGCGGCAAGGACATATACCGCTCGCTCATCGATAAAAACGGCAACTGGGGCACACCGGTAGCACTGTCGTACATCATCAACTCGCCGTTCGACGAAGAAGCGGCCTTCCTGGCCGACGATGATGTCACACTCTACTTCGCATCGGAAGCCCACGCGACTATGGGCGGATTCGACATCTTCAAGAGTGTGGTCGACAACAACGGCAACTGGTCTGATCCGCAGAACCTTGGCTACCCCATCAGCACACCGTTCGACGATGTGTTCTACAACCCTATAGGCGACGGAACAGTAGGTTATATGGACCGCGTTCCCGATGATGGCGGAACGAAAGAGATGCGCCGCATCTCACCGCCTGTGCAGCAGTCGTACACACCGGCGCCTGTCATTGCCGAAACTTACACCCCGGCCGAGCCCGAACCTGAAACCGCAACCCCAACCGAGACCTACACCCCCGAACCGGAGCCTGTTGTTGAAACCTACACGCCAACCTACCCGAGCGAGTATCATCTGACGGGTAAACTGGCTCTGCAGGACAACAAGGAAATCAACAGTTCGTTCTACCTTCATGTGGCTGACGCCAACGGACAGGTTATTGCGGCCCTGAGCCCCAATGCAGCCACCGGACAGTTTGCCACTGTCATCAAGCCGGGCAGCTACAAAATCACAGCCTACGGCGATGGCTACGAACCGGCTGATGCCTACATCTACATCTCGGAATACGAACTCAACCCCGAAGTGCAAGCCGCTATTACAATGGTGCCAATTGCTGTCAGCACAGGCGAGTACTACTCTATCAAGAGCATCTTGTTCGATGACAACAGCGCCCGACTGAACCGCGACGCGCAGATTGAAGTCGAGCGCATTGCAACTCTTATGCAAGCCAATCCCGACCTTAAACTCGAAGTGACTGGCAATACCGACGACCTTGGCACCGACGAATACAACCAGCGCCTGTCGATAATGCGCGCACGCGAAGTAGTCAACTATCTGGCAAAGAAAGGAATATCAGAAAGCCGCCTTGTGGCTAAAGGCTTGGGCAAAACCAACTTCATTGCCATCAACCAGAACGCCGACGGCAGCGACAATCCTGAAGGCCGTGCTCTCAACCGCCGTGTTGATATGAACGTGCTCAACCCCACCAACGCCAATATCACCGTTGAAGGAATCTACGTTCCCGACGAGCTCAAATACCGCAAACTGCTCACCTACACCATCTGGATAACAGAGTCGGCCAAGCCGCTGGCACCAGCGAAATTCAAGACCATCAACAACGTCTGGGTTTTCGAAGCCGACGGTCAGTATATGTACACCGTTGGTCTGTTCACACATCAGGCTCAAGCCGTGCAGATGATGGGCGAGATTGTTGACGCCGGCTTCCCCGACGCACGCATAATCAGCAGCCTTGAGTACAACCAGCTGATACAGAAGGGCAGCAGCTTCTACAAATCGAAGATGGCCGACAAAGACGACAATACCTATACCATTCAGCTGATGGCAACCAAACAGCCTGTCGCCAAATCGCGCTTCCGTGGGTTGTACGATGTTGAAGAGCACCTTGGCAGCGACGGCCTGTACCGCTACATCTGGGGCGAGTTCATCGGCAAGACATCGGCCAAACAGGCACTCGACGATGTGCTGACAAAAGGTTTCACAGATGCCTTTGTGACCAACGTCGAAAAGTTCCAATAGCAGCAACCGATGCTCGAAAACGACAGCATAGTGTTGAGAGCCGTTGAGCCTGAAGACATCGACTTTCTGTTCCGATGCGAGAATGACACGCAACTGTGGCGCTACGGCTGCACCACAGTGCCATACTCGCGGTTTGCCATCAAGCAGTACATCGCCGATGCGCAGAACGACATCTACACCACCAAACAGCTGCGGCTGATGATTGACCGAAAAGACTCAAACTCAACCATCGGCGCCATCGACCTGTTCGATTTCGACCCCTTTCATTTGCGGGCGGCAGTGGGGATTGCCATTCTGGGTGACGAGAACCAACGTCAGGGGTTTGCCACTCAAAGCCTTCAGCTTTTAATCGGATATTGCTTTGATTTTCTGCACCTTCATCAGTTATACTGCTCTGTCGCTGCCGACAACACCGCAAGCCTTCGGGTTTTCGAAAAAGCCGGATTCGCACAATGCGGCCTGCGCAAAGAGTGGCTGAAATCGGCCGACGGATATACCGATGTGATTGAAATGCAGCTGGTTGATTCGCGTAAAGCGTAATTAATCAGCATTTACTCATTACTCTGAAACGTGCTTGTGCTGTCGGCTGCAGCAGAATTGTCGGCATCTTCAAAATCGTCGTTAGCGGCATTTTCCGACGGATAAAGAATATCAAGTATGCGGTTGATTCCCACGCCGTTGCGATTGTTGTTCCGCAGAATGACAATGGTGGCGCTGTCTTGCGGAATCCGCACCAGCGATGTCTTGAAACCGTGCCACCAGCCGCTGTGGAAGTAAATTGGAATCTCGCTGTTGCCAAACTTGCCTATACGCCAGCCGTAGCCGTAGTTTGAACGCGCTTTCGGGCGCTTGCCCATCGGCTGAAAGGCCAGTTGCAGCGTGTCGGGATTGATGATTTTCCCCGAATAGAGCCCTTGGTCCCAGCGGAACAGGTCGGCGGTGGTGGAATAGATGCCTTTGTCGCCCAGGAAATGGTCGAGATAGTTGTCGTCGGCAGGTGTGCGGCCACGTGCGTAGCCGGTGGCGTGCGGCGGATAACTGACACTTTTCATTGCGCGGTAGGCGAATGTATGTGTCATTCCCAATGGCTTGAAAATGTTTTCTTCCAGATAGTTCTCGAATTTCAACCCCGAAACGGCTTCAACCACTGCAGCCAAAACGGCATAGCCCGTGTTGCTGTACTGGAATCGGCGGTTTGGCAAATAATAACGCCCGGCATTGGCTTCAATCAGTTCGGACACAATCTGTTGGTTGCTGAAATAAGGGTCGTCAAGCATCTTCTTCCGGTCGCACAGATAGTGGTAGTTCGGCAGTCCCGAGCGGTGCACCAGCAACTGGTGGATGGTAATATCGGGATAAGGAAAGCCCGGCAGGTACTTGGCAGCACTGTCGGGCAGACGCAGGCGGCCGCGCTCGTAGAGCTGCAGGATGGCCACGGCTGTGAACTGTTTTGAGACAGACGCCAGCTGAAACGCCGTGGTGTCGGTAATCGGCTCTTTCGTGCGAATATTGGCCAATCCGCAGCAGCGCCCATACAAAATGCTGTCTTTCTGCCCTACAAGCACCGCGCCGCTGAAGTTGCCGTTTTGGCAGAGCTTGCCAATCAGCGTATCGATGGCTGCAATCTGCTCATCGGTATAAGTGAACTTTGTGGCTCTCTGCGGCTGCTCAACAACGGCCGGTTCCGCCGGTTCCGCGCGGTTCTGCCGGCATTCAATGTGGCACACAACCACCATTGCCGCCGCTGCCGCAAGCATCGGCCAAACTTGTTTTATGCAGTTTTTAATCATCGCTTTTTGTTGTGACTGCAAAGATAAGTTTCTGACCGATTTAATTAGAAAGGTTTTTGGTGAATCGTTTTTCGCGAAAATGGCTGAAACATCGCTCTGCAGAACAATTGGTTCGTGTTTTCCGTTTCCGTTTGTGTTCAGGTTTTCGATTTTCCGTTTGCGTTTGCGTTAATCATTTGTATCTTGCAACAACAAAATCACACTATTGTGACAAAACACAGATTCATAATTCTTGCGGTATTGCTGATTGTGGCGGCTTCAGCGGGCGCACAGGACGGCAATTTTGAAGCAATGGCCAACGCTTCGGTTATGCAGAGCGGACTTTGGTCGGTGAACAACAACCAGGCGGGATTGGCTGATTTGCAGCGTTTTGCCGTCGGCATCAACTACCAAAACCGTTTCCAATTGGCCGAGACAAGCACCAAATCGGCGGCGGCCGCGCTTCACACACGCACGGGCAATTTTGCCTTGAGTTTCAATAGGTTCGGCTATTCGCAATATTCCGAAAACAGCTTCGGCTTGGCCTACGCGCGCACGTTTGGCGAGCGGGTGTCAGCCGGCCTGCAGTTCGACTATCTCAACATCAACCAACCGTCGGCCTATGGCAAAAACGGCGTTTTTCTGTTTGAAGTGGGCTTGATTGCCAAACCCATTACCAACCTGCAGATTGGCGCCCACATCTACAACCCCACAAAGGCCAAAATGGCTGAATATGAAGACGAACGCGTCAACACATCGTTCCGGTTGGGCGCGAGCTACTTCTTCTCGAACATTGTGCAGCTTGCCGCCGAAGTTGAAAAGACAATGCAGACCGACTTGCGCTACAAAGTCGGTCTTGAATATCAGATAATCAGCAATTTATACCTGCGTACCGGATTCCGTTCAAAGCCGAATGAGTTCTGCTTTGGCGCGGGCTACACCTTCAAAGGCTTGACGTTCGACTTCGCGTTCTCGACGCACCAGTACCTGCCAATGTCAACACAAGTTTCATTAAAATACTCATTATGAGCGCGTTGTTTGAGTTTTGGCCTTTCGTCGGGAAAGTGTTGCTGACCACCCTTTTCCAACTGCTCTCAATTTTCGGGGTGTTTTTTGTTTTCGGGCTGATACTCTATCTGTTAGCGCGATACACGCGGCGGCTTTTCGTCAACATTTTGGGCGAAAAATCCGACATCTACTTCACCGGTTGGATAGGCACGCCGGTGCACGAGTTGGGGCACGCCCTGCTCTGCATCCCGTTTCTGCACCGAATCACAGAGATAAAACTCTACTCGCCCAACGGCGAAGACGGTACTTTGGGCTACGTTAACCACGCCTACAACCCGCGTAACCCGTGGTCGCAAATCGGCAATTTCTTCATCGCTTTAGGGCCGATTTTGTTCGGCTCGCTGATTATCTATCTGTTAGTCAGATTTTTGCTGCCAAATAATCAAGCGCTGCTAACCGCGCTTCACGGCTCGCCGGCAAGTTTTACATCGCTGTCGGGATTTATGTCGCTGATGGTGAGCGTTTTCGCTTCATCGTCCGATATGATTCACGCGCTTTTCACCAGCGGCCACTTGCACCAATGGCAGTTTTGGGTGTTTCTCTACCTTGCCATCTGCATTTCGGCGCATATGGAATTGAGCCCGCCCGACCTTAAAGGCTTGGGATCGGGGCTGCTCGCAATCATTATCATTCTACTGATAGTCAATATTATATTGATTCTTTTGAATGTCGATGCGATGGTGATTGGCACGGCTGTGGGCCGATGGACAAGTCTCACAACCGGAATTTTCACGTTGGCGGTCGCCATTTCGGCAATGACCTGCCTTGCGAGTCTCATAGTTCTGAATATCATATCATTGATAATCAATAAGAAAATCTTCATTTGATGCTTCGGTTTGTTCTTACATCGATGTTTCTTCTTGCAGCCGTCGGGCTTTATGCCCAAACCGACGGCGACGGGCGGCAGACGGTTGAGACTTTGATGGAAAATCTGTCGGAAGAACTCGAAGAAGATGCTGATATTGAGCAGATTGCCGAAGATTTGGAATATTTCTTGCAAAACCCCATCAACCTGAATACGGCCACGGCCGAAGACCTTGCCAAGCTGCATTTTCTGAACGAGTTTCAGATTGCAAGCCTTACCGACTATGTGCGGCGCAACGGCCCGATGCTCACTCTCTACGAGTTGGCGATGGTTGACGGCTTCGACCAAACCGATATTTTCCGCCTTCTGCCGTTTGTCAGGGTGGCCGATGCGGGCGATGAATCGAAATTCAGTCTGAAACGCGCCGTCAAGTACGGGCGCAACGAACTTTTCAGCCGTGTGTCGCTCGTTGGCGAAGAGCAGGATGGTTTTGCCGATGTGCCTGATTCAGTGCGTATTGCCGAGCCTGAAAAACACTATCCGGGCAACCGCGCGAAGATTTTCAGCCGCTACTCGTTCAACTTCAACCGCCAACTGATGGCCGGCATCACGGCCGAGAAAGACCCGGGCGAACAGTTTTTCCGCGGACATCAGCGCCACGGCTTCGATTTCTATTCGGCCTACGCCGCCATTCACGACATTGGCCCCGTCGAGACGCTGATTGTGGGCGATTTTCAGGCAAAATTCGGTCAGGGATTGGTTGCGTGGTCGGGTATGTCGACGGGCAAATCGGCCTTTGTGATGGACATCCGCAAAAAGGGCGCGGGCATCCGCAAATACTCATCGGCCGACGAGAACCTTTTCTACCGCGGTGTGGCCACCACGCTCAAATTCGGGCAGTTCAGGGCCACCGTTTTCGGCTCGCACAAGAAGATTGACGCCACGCTCGCAAGTCAGGACACGGCCGCGTCGGAAGAAGCCGGATTCACATCGTTCGGCACCGTTGGGCTGCACGCCACACCAAAGCAGATTGAGAAGGAAGATGTTGTGACAGAGAGCGTTTGGGGCGCCAACATCAATTTCAACCGCAACAATCTGCGAATCGGGGCAACCGGGTTGGGCTATCAGTACGACAAGGCTTTTGTGAAACGCGAGACACCGCTCTACAAGTTCGATTTCGACGGTCGTAAGAATCTGAATGTCAGCATCGACGCGCAGTATTCGTTCAGCGCGCTCTATTTGTTTGGCGAGTACGCGATGTCGGCCAACGGCGGGCGCGCGGCGGTTGTGGGCTCGCTGATGAGCCTTGCGCCGGGACTTCGGGCATCGGTGCTCTACCGCAACTACAGCCGTGATTATCAGGCACAATACGCAGGCGGTTTTGCCGAAGGCGGAAAGACGCAGAACGAAGAAGGATTCTTTTTCGGCATCGAAGCCACACCCATAAAACGTTGGAAATTATCGGCTTACTACGACATCTACCGCTTCTCGTGGATAAAATACGGACTAAACGCACCATCGCGCGGCAACGATTTTCTGGCTCAAGTCGAATTTGCGGCAAACCGCTCAACATCAATGGTTTGGAAGGTTAAATACGAAACCACCCAAACGCAAGGCACTGTCGATGGCGGCAAAATCCAACCGCTTGCCGACCTTTCGCGCTGGACGGTGCGCTACCATCTGAATTATGCTGTAAATCAGCGCTGGACGCTCAAGAGCCGCATCGAATTGTCGGGCTACAAAAACGGCGACGACGCCACCGAAACGGGCTGTATGCTCTATCAGGACGTGGCCTGCACGCCGTTCCGGTTTCCGCTGAACCTGGCGGTGCGTTACGCCATCTTCGAAACCACCTATAACTCGCGCATTTACGCCTACGAGAGCGATGTGCTCTACGCCTACTCAATACCGATGGTGTACGGCCGCGGTACCCGCACCTACCTGCTCGCGTCGTGGTCGCCCGCCAAAAACCTGACCATTTGGGCAAAGGCGTCGCGCACCTGGTACGCCGACAAGCAAACAATCGGAACCCCGCCCAATATGATTGACGCCAACCACCGCACCGAATTCAAGTTTCAGGTAAGGTGGAAGTTTTGACGGAAAAAGGGTGTGGGTTTTAAAGGTTTTAGGCCGCATTCGTAAAAATCCATCACAGAAATTTGCATTTTCGTTTCTAATTGCTTAATATTGTTTCGATTACAACGAATCGGGACAAATTATCATGGGCATAAATGGATTTCTTGACAAAAATCCATTCGTAAGGATTGTTATCCCTTATGCTTTGGGTATTATTGCTCAATACTACACGCATGCCATTGACATTGTGTGTGTTATCCTTATGTGCCTACTGTTGGCGACGGCCGTTTTCCTTTACAGGAAACATCTTTCAATGCGTTTAGGTTGGTTGCCGGGACTGGCGCTCTTTGCAACAATTGGTGCAATGGGGTTTACAACAGCGCAGCTGGCCGACAAGCCATCAGTTCCGCACGAAGCAGGCAGACACAAATGCCTTTATCGCGCAAGCGTGACAAATCACCCTGCCGACGGCGGAAAAGCCCTTAAAGCCGACCTTAAAATCGAAGCTGTCAACATTCTTGACGCCTGGCGTGAGTTTGATGCCAAAATTGTGGCAACCATAATGAAAGACAGCGCCGCAACTTGTCTGAAGGCTGGTCAGACAATTGAATTCTCGTCGAGAATCGACTCGCTCGACATGCCCAAAAATCCGTTTGGCTTCGACTACTCGCAGTATCTGCAACTGAACGGCGTGCAGGGTAGTATTTTTCTCAATCCGGGCGAATGGAAACTGGTCGACGGCAGTGTGCACGGACTGAAGCAGCGGGCTCTCAACGCCCGCCAAACACTTGTGGGGCTGCTCGAGAAAGCCGGACTGGAAGGCAACGAACTCGGCCTTGCATCGACGCTTGTGCTGGGCTACAAAAGCAGCATCGACGCCGAAGTCAAGCAATCATATATGAACGCCGGCGCCATGCACGTTCTGGCAGTATCGGGAATGCATGTGGGCATTGTCTGCGCCGTGCTCGAACTGCTGATGATGGCGCTGGGCGGCAATCTGGCGTTCCGCCTAAAGCGCGTGCTCATCATTCTGCTGCTTTGGACTTACGCGTTCATCACGGGGTTGTCGCCTTCGGTGCTGCGGGCTACGGTGATGTTCACTTTTGTTGAGCTGGGGCGGCTTATCAGGCGCGAAATGTCAATTTACAACACGCTTGCGGCATCGGCCTTTCTGCTGCTCGCCATCAACCCTGATATGCTCTTCAAGGCCGGATTCCAACTCTCGTATGCGGCGGTGGTGGGCATTGTGACACTTCAGCCACGCATTGTCAGGCTCATCAAAATCAACCACAAACGGCGCGTTTTGCGCTACCTGTGGGAACTGACGGCGGTGTCGGTGGCCGCACAGATTGCCACCCTTCCGTTTTGCCTTTATTACTTCGAACGCACGCCGGTCTATTTCTGGCTGTCGAACATTATTGTGTCACCGGGTGCTGCCGTGATGATTGGCCTGACCATGCTGCTGCTTGCGGTGTCGCCCATCGGTGTGGCAGCCAAATGGGTTGGTGTTGCCACTTCGTGGGTTGCCAAATCGATGAACCACTGGGTTACCATCATCGCCAATCTGCCGGGCTCAACCATCGAGAACAGCTACATATCGGTTTATCAGTCGCTGGCGGTGGCTGGTGTGATTGTCGGGTTGCTGGTGTGGCTCAAAACGCGCCGCTGCAACTGGCTGATGGGTTCGCTGGCAGCACTGCTGGTCTACATCACGCCATTCAGTCTGAAGGCTCTGCAAAACAGCACAGCACACGCTCTGTGCGTCTGGTACTCGCCACGCAACGCCATGGTGCAGTTTGTTGAAGGCAACCGTTCTTTTTGGCTTAAAGACAGCATCGGCGACAGCCGGCAGGCCGGACTGATGGTGAAAGGCGCGAATATCTTCTGGAAATCAAACCGTTCGGGAATTGTTGCACCCGACAACTCTGGCGAACGGGTTATGGCTCGCAACGGATTTTTTGTGTTCGACAGCGTGTGCGGAATGGTTGTTGGCGACAAAACCGTCCCGTTCAAAATCAAACAGGCCGACACGCTCGATTTTCTGATTGTCAGCAGTGCACCCGGAATCCGTGTCAGGCAGATGCCGCGCAACCTGAAGTTCCGGAATGTGATTATCGACGGCACCGTGAAGCCTTGGGTGGCTAAAGAATGGGAACGCTGGTTTGCCGGTTGCCGTATCCACTGCGTCAGGCGGCAAGGTGCCTATATCTGCCGTTTGCGATAAACATGCTACCTTCCAATCGACCTGAAATCGGGCCAACCGTTCTTCTTCTCGCGTATCTTAAATGTGAAGCTGGCCGTGATGAACTGATACTGGTCGTACCATTTGCCGAAAATCCACGGTTTGGTCTCTGTCCGCTCAACGTTGCCGTCGCAGTTGTCGATGTTGTCATTGATGGCCAACCGCAAACCTGCTTCCAACCCAAAGCTGATGCCGCGGTTGATGCGCAGCTTGGTACCGATACCACCTATCAGCACAGGGGCGATGTTTGTGTACCGTTCGCTCTGGTGTCCGTCTTTGCTATCCCAAAAGAAACGGCCCGTGTTTAACAATCCGCCGGCGCCCACAAACAGGTACGAAGGTGCAATGGTGGGGCGCTTCAGCGTCGGGCGGCCTACTTTTTTGTAAACAAACCGCCGCTGTTTTTCCTTTATGAAATACCACTCGTAGCGCAACGATAGCTCAACAAAAAACGTGTTGAAACCTATGCCGTTTCGATAGTAGAACTTGTCGATATTTTTCTCGACTTCTTCGGCTTTGAGCTGACCGAAAAATAGCGAGCCGCCGATGCTTTGAGTGCTCGAAAGCAGACAGTTGCACTCGTCGCGACGGGGCAGGTTGTATTTCATGCCAATATTCCCCACAACGCCTATCGTCTGTGGAATTACCCATGCCGGCAAATCGGCATTTCGCGGTGAGCAGACGTCGCCCATGAAATTGTCGAGCCCGACACCTAATTGCAATTCATAACGCTGGAAACGGCGGTTCCGTCCGTCGGCACATTCTGGCGCAAGCAGCAGTGGTATTGTTGCTAAAACGAATGCTGAAAATGCTCTTATATGTACCATTTTCAATTTCATGCGCCATAGTTTTATGGTTTAGCAGTACTAATTTACGCATAATCATCTGAAAATGGTTCATTTTCTTGAAATAAATCCATAAACGGACGTTTTGCCGTGCCGAACAGCAGGCATGGAACAAAAAAAGGCGGCCTTGCGGTCGCCTTTTGTGTCTATTCCAAAACTGATTATTTATCCAATTTTGGTGCCTCAACCGGGCAAACACTTGCGCATGTTCCACACTCTGTGCACTTTTCAGGGTCGATAACATAGATATCGCCTTCTGAAATAGCCTCAACCGGGCATTCGCTCATGCAAGTGCCGCAAGCCAAGCAATCTTCTGAAATTTTGTAAGCCATAATTTTAATTTTTAAAGTCGGTGTAAATATAAGTTATCTTCTAAAAACATCGCCAACAAACTTGATTTTGCTTTTTGGTGATATTCTTTACTGATTATCAGTTATTTCTGCTCTGCGATTATGGTTTTTCTGCCCACAACTTTCTGCCCCAATGCCACTTTGACATCGTAATCGAGCGGCAGAAGCACGTCAACACGCGAACCGAAGCGGATGAATCCCATCTCGTCGCCGGCGGCGCACTGGTCATCTTCTTTCACGTAAGTGAGAATGCGGCGGGCAACGGCACCTGCCACCTGCTTCACCATCACCGGCTCGCCTTTGGCGCGGTTCACAACCACGGCCGTGTGCTCGTTCAGGTCGGACGATTTCGGGGTTATGGCGCGGGTGAATTTGCCGTCGAAATGAATCACCTGCTTCACTATGCCGCTCACAGGAATCCAATTGATGTGCACATTCCAGCACGACATGAAAATCGACACTTGGATGCGTTTGCCCATCACAATGCTCTGCTCGTCAATCTCTTCGATGGCAACAATAACGCCATCGGCGGGACATAAAACCTGGCTGTAGGTCAGTTGCGGCTGCTTGCGGTTGGGGCAGCGGAAGAAGCGCAGTACAAAAAGAAGCACCAAGCCTGATATGGTTGCCGATATATACAAGGCCAGACCAATCCGTCCGAAGAAATACACTATTGCATTTATTACCAATAAAATGGCTAATGCTTTCAGTATGACCGGATAACCGGCGCGATGAATTTTCATAACTATCAGAATCGATTACGAAACGAGCCGCAAATATGCAAAAATTACGGGGATTGCCAAAATGATGCTATCGAAACGGTCGAGAATGCCGCCGTGGCCCGGCAGAATATTGCTCGAATCCTTGATGCCGATGGTGCGTTTGAGTTGCGATTCGGTAAGGTCACCAAGCGTGCCGAAAACAACGGTGAGCAGCGCTACTATTATCCATTGCAGTGTGTCGAGCACGGGGAAGAACCGCGCCAGAAGCAGCGATGCACCAACGGCTGCCAGTGCCCCGCCAATGAACCCTTCCCACGTCTTTTTAGGCGATATGCGCTCAAACATCTTGTGCCGCCCGATGGTAACGCCAAAACAGTAGGCGCCCGTATCGTTCACCCAGATGATGATGAACATGCCCAGCACCAAAATACTCTGATATTCGCCCGTGTGGAATGCTATCGGGCTTATGAGCGCAAACGGCAGAGCAATGTAAACCAGGCCGTAGAAGGTGTAAGCAATAGTCATTATCGGGTTTTCGTAGTGGCCGAACAGCACAATAATGAACACTGGCGTGAGCAGAACCGCTACAATCAGCATCAGCTGGCTGCTGACAAGGCCTGCGCTCATCAGGAAACTCAGAGCAAACGCCACAAGTCCTGCGGCTGTGCCATAGACGGCAAGCGGCTTATATCCGCCTTGGCGGCCGATGCGGTAAAATTCCCACAAGGCAAGCACGTCAATCACGGCAAAAAGCGCCGCTAACGTCCATTGGCTAAAGATGATGCCCGAAATGAGCACTACCAGAAAAACGATTCCTGTTATCAGTCGCTGCCAAAAATTACTCATTATCAATGCTTTTAATAATTGCTTCCGCTTGCTCGGCCTGCTCTGGCGAAACATAGACTTCAACATCACCAAACAAGTATGATGAGTCCTGCTTGTTCATCACAACCGGCTCAATGCCTGCGCTTTCTAACATTCCTCGCATCATTTCGGCATCGTAAACTGATTTTGCCGAATAAACCAACTTCCAGTCCTGTTCCATCACTTTTCAGTTATGTCCGGTTCTGCGGTTTCTCCTTTGGACTCAGAATCTTTCTCCGGCTTAGTTTCCGCTTGCCCGTTGTTTATCGTTTGATGCTCGTAGTAAGGTGTTTTGCCGTTTGGGCGGGGACCCAGAATCTTCTCAAGGTCTTCGGCAAACAGCACTTCGCGCTCAAGCAACAAGTTGGCCAGTTGGTGGTGCTGATCTTCGTATTTGGTCAGCACTTCCTTCGCCTTGGCGTATGCTTCGTCGATGATGCGCTTTGTCTCTTCGTCGATGGTGCGGGCCGTCTCTTCGCTGTAAGGTTTGGCGAATGAGTATTCCGACTGACCCGACGAGTCGTAGTACGACAGATTGCCCACTTTGGGGCTCATGCCGTAGTAGCAGACCATCGCGTAAGCGTGTTTGGTGGTGCGCTCTAGGTCGTTGAGAGCGCCTGTTGATATGCGGCCGAAGAAGAGTTCTTCAGCAGCACGACCACCAAGCAAGGCTGCCATCTCTTCCATAAGTTGCTCTTTGGTGGTGAGTTGGCGCTCTTCGGGTAGATACCATGCGGCACCCAGAGCCTGGCCGCGCGGAACAATCGTCACCTTGATGAGCGGATTGGCATGCTCAAGCATCCAACTTACAGTGGCGTGACCTGCTTCGTGATAGGCGATGGTCTTCTTCTCTTCGGCCGAGATTATCTTGTTCTTCTTCTCGAGTCCACCCACAATGCGGTCGATGGCATCGAGAAAATCCTGTTTTTCAACTTTCTGCTTGTCGTGACGGGCTGCGATGAGCGCGGCTTCGTTGCAGACGTTAGCAATGTCGGCACCCGAGAAGCCCGGCGTCTGCTTTGCAAGCGATTCTGCTGTGACGTCAGATGCCAGTTTGGTGAGCGGGCGCAGATGCACTTTGAAGATGTCGGTGCGCTCGTTCAAGTCGGGCAGTTCAACGTGAATCTGACGGTCGAAGCGACCGGCACGCATAAGGGCACGGTCGAGAATGTCGGCGCGGTTGGTGGCTGCCAGAATGATGACGCCGCTGTTGGTGCCGAAACCGTCCATTTCAGTAAGCAACTGATTAAGAGTATTTTCGCGCTCGTCGTTGGCACCCCAGTTGGGGTTTTTGCCACGGGCGCGGCCAATGGCGTCAATCTCGTCGATGAAGATGATGCACGGCGCTTTCTCTTTGGCCTGCTTGAACAGGTCGCGCACACGCGATGCGCCAACGCCCACAAACATCTCAACAAAATCGGAACCCGACAGCGAGAAGAACGGCACGTGCGCTTCACCGGCCACGGCTTTGGCCAGCAGCGTCTTGCCCGTTCCCGGGGGGCCCACAAGCAGAGCACCCTTTGGAATCTTGCCGCCAAGTTGTGTGTATTTCTGCGGATTCTTCAGAAAATCAACAATTTCCTTAATCTCAACTTTTGCTTCTTCAAGTCCGGCCACATCTTTGAAATCGACCTTGATTTCCGATGTGTCCTTGTCGAACATCTTTGCGCGCGACTTGCCGATGTTGAAAATCTGGCCGCCGCCACCTGCTCCACCGGCCATCCGGCGGAAAATGAAAATCCAGACACCAATCAGCAGCAGCGGAAATATTATCCAGTTGAAGACGGTGTTCATGTTGTTCTGGCGCGTCTCGTAGCTGACGGGCACCTGCTCGCTTGGTGCGTAGTCTTTGGTTGCGTCTTCGAGTTTCTTCTCGAACATCTCAACCGAGCCTATCGTGAAAAAATACTGCGGACTGTAGGCGCCCGGCTTTTGCTTTGCGGCATCGGCGTAGCGCGCTTCGTTCAGTTTTTCAGGTTTGATGAAAACTTCGGCTTTCTCTTTGTTGACAACCACAATGCGGCTGACATCGTGGTTGCTAAGCATCTCATTCTCAAACCGTGGCCATTGAATCTCGATTGTCTCGCCACCCATTGGCGACATGAACATGAAGCCCAGCAGCACAATGGCAATAATGCCGTAAATCCAATTCATGTTGAATTTGGGCGCCTTCTTGCCAAGCGGATGCAATTCCTGCTGTTTTTCCTGCTTTTTAGGCTCTTCCTGCGCGGTTTGTTTTTCGTCTTTAACTTCGTTATCCATAGCGGGTTAGTCTTCGTTTTCAATAATTTCTTTTTGGGCGTCGGCCCACAGGTCTTCGATGTTGTAGAAATGACGGATTTCTTCCTGGAAGATGTGCACCACAATGTCGCCGTAGTCCATCAGAATCCATTGCGCATTCTGCCGGCCTTCAACGTGCAGCGGATGCTCGCCCGTCTCGGTACGCGAGAAACGCTCAACGTGGTCGGCAAGTGCATCCACCTGTGAGTTCGAGTTTCCATGACAGATGATGTAGTAGTCAGCGATAGCCTGCTCTGTCGCTGTCAGGTCTATCACAACAATGTCGCGGCCTTTTTTCTGCTTAATTGCTTCAACTATAGCATCTTTGAGACCTAAATTGTGTTTTGCTTTTGCCATTCAAAATCAAATAAGACTGCAAATGTAAATTTTTATGGCGAATGCTAATAATGTTTGGAAAGGTTTGTTTGTTCCATTTAGAAACGATTTGCCAAAAAAAATTCCAATGCTATATTTGGCGCATCAACACGCCATTGAAATAATGAAAAAGAAACCGAAACAGATTGTCAGGATTGCGCTTTATGTTTGCGGGCTGATTGTTGCAGTCGCGCTCATTCCTGTCATCATTTTTGCGTATCTCTACGTAACGGCCGACTTCAAGAAGCCTGTCGGTTTTGAGCCGGCTGACATGCAAGTTGTCCGTATCGGCGACAGCCTGCGTGCCTATGGCGATGACACTTTGCGCCTAAGCCGTAGCGGGCTATGGGAAATGCGCATCGGTGGCGGCGCCTTTGAGCGCGGTGTGGCTTACGGCAAGCTGGCGCAAGACATTCTGTATCAGCAGGAACAGATTTTTGTTGATCAGATTCGCACGTTTGTGCCGTCGGAATCGTACCTGAAATTCCTGCGCTACATGACTCTGATGTTCAACCACTCGCTGGGCAAGTACATCGGCGAAGAGTACCGTCAGGAAATATATGGCATATCGCTCTCGTGCTCTGACGATTTCAACTTTGTATGCGAGCCCTACGAGCGGCAGATGAACTACCACTCGGCGCACGACATCGGCCACGCAATGCAGGACTACATGCTTGTGGGTTGCAGCTCGTTTGCCGCCTGGGACACGTGCAGTGCCACGGGCGACCTGATGGTGGGCCGAAACTTCGATTTCTATATTGGCGATGATTTTGCCCGCACCCGCATTGTGATGTTCTGTTTCCCGACGGACGGCTATCGCTTTGCATCGGTCAGTTGGCCGGGGATGATTGGCGTGATGTCAGGGATGAACGAGAAGGGCCTGACGGTGACCATCAACGCCGCCAAATCGGCCATTCCAACATCGTCGGCCACACCAATATCGATTCTCACGCGCGAGATTCTGCAATATGCGGCAACCATCGACGAAGCGTACGCGATTGCCCGCCGGCGCAAGACGTTTGTGTCGGAATCGATACTGATTGGCTCGGCTGCCGACGGTTGCGCCGCGGTGATTGAAAAATCGCCCGACAAAATAGCACTTCGCACCGCCGACTCGTCATTTATTATCAGTACAAATCATTATCAGTCAGCGGCTTTCGCCGACGATGTGCGCAACATCGAGAACATTGCCACATCGGACAGCCCCTACCGCTACGAACGCATCAACCAACTTCTGCACCGGAAAATACCGCTCAACGCTGATGGCGCCGTTTCCATTTTACGCGATTATAAAGGGTTGAACGACAGCATTATCGGCTGGACCAACGAAGCAGCCCTGAACCAGTTCATCGGGCATCACTCGGTGGTTTTCAATGCCAACCGGCTGATTATGTGGGTTTCAACATCGCCGTGGCAGGCCGGGCAGTATGTGGCATACGATTTGGCGGCCATTTTCAACGGTGAAACCACATTCAGCAATGAAGTTGCCGACCACCAGCTGACTATCCCCGCCGACCAAACCATCCCTGCCGACGACATTTTCCGCATCAAGCGGCTCACCCGTGAGTTCAAGGCGGCCATCGCGCAAGCGCAAACCATCGACAGCACCGAGCTTGCCGAGTTTGAACAACTAAACCCCGAATTGTTTGCCACACACGAGATTCTGGGCGACTATCATTTTGCGCAATCTGACACCGCCACCGCGCGCCGCTACTGGAAGACAGCTCTCACAAAAATGATTCCGAAACAGTCGGAACGCGAGCGTATTGAAAAGAAAATAAGCGGATTAGACTAAAGGTTGAAACTCTTCGCTGTTGAGAATGTCATCCCGATAGCTATCGGGGGCTTCGCTGTTGAGAACTAAACTATCTAAACTCTCTCAACCTTCTAAACTTTTCTAAACATTCTCAACCTTTTCTTATCTTCGCCGCAAAACTTCTGAAACAATGTTTGCAGTTTTCAAAAAAGAGTTGGCCGTCTTTTTCAGTTCAGTGATGGGCTACCTGGCCATTCTTATCTTCTTGATAGCCACTGGGTTGTTTCTTTGGGTGATTCCTGGCGGCAACAATGTGCTCGACGGCGGCTATGCCACGCTCGACGGGCTTTTCGGGCTGGCACCGTGGCTGTTTCTATTTCTGATTCCCGCCATCACAATGCGCAGTTTCGCCGAAGAGCGCAAAACGGGCACGCTCGACCTGCTGCAAACACGCCCGCTCACTGAAACACAACTGGTTCTGGGCAAGAATCTGGCATCGCTGGCCATTGCGCTCATCGCCATCGCGCCAACGCTGATATACTTCCTGTCGGTTTACGTGCTGGGCAATCCTGCGGGCAACATCGACACGGGCGGCACGTGGGGCTCTTACATCGGGCTGGTGCTGCTGGCAATGGTCTATGTGAGCATCGGGTGCTTCTGCTCGTCGCTCACCGACAGTCAGGTGGTTGCGTTTCTGCTGGCCATCGTCATCACCTTTGTTTTCTATATGGGGTTCGATGTAGCGGGCGATGCTTTTGGCGGTATCGGTCAGATTATGAGCGCTTTGAGCATCGATGAGCACTACCGCTCAATCAGCCGCGGCGTGGCCGACACCCGCGATTTGGTTTATTTCGTCTGCACGGCGGCGTTCTTTGTGCTGCTCACGCAATACAAACTCAAACTCGACAAAAAATAGACGGCTATGCGAAAACAACTCACAATTGAAACGGCCGTCAAGGTGGCCATTCTGCTGATGATTGGCATTCTGTCGTCGTACTTCCACGCGCGTTTCGACCTGACCGCCGACCGCCGCTACTCGCTCTCGAAGCCCACAAAGCAGATGCTTTCGCGGCTCGACGACGAGATTCTCTTCCGCGTTTATCTCGACGGCGACCTGCCCGCTGGGTTCCAGCGCCTTCAGAACTCGGTGCGCGAGATGCTCGACGAGTTCCGCGCCTACGGTGGCGAGAACATCCAGTATGAGTTCATCGACCCTGCCGAAAACCCCAACCAGCAAGGCCGCGAGCGCGTTTTCCGCGAACTTTACGAGAAGGGGCTCGACCCCACCAATCTTCAAATCAAGGAAAAAGACGGCAGCACGGCGCAGAAACTCATCTTCCCAGGCATCATTGTGTCGTACGCTGGGCGCGATGTGGCCGTCAACATCTTGAAAAATCACGTTTCGGCATCGGCCGAAGCCAATCTGCAGACATCGATTCAGTCGCTCGAATACGACCTGACGTTCGCCATCAACCAACTGCTCACGCCCGAAGCGCCCATCATCGGCTTCCTGCGCGGCCACGGCGAACTCACGCCCGAGCAGATGGAAGATATGGCCTACACGCTCGGCATATTCTACACTCTGCGCCAGGTTGACGCCGCGCCCGAACTTGCCAGCACCGACTCGGCAGGGCGGCTCACCTACCGCGCCCTTGTGGTTGCGCAGCCGCTTTCGCGATTCAGCGATGCCGAAAAATTTATGATTGACCAGTATGTGATGGCTGGCGGCCGCGTGCTCTGGCTCATCGACAACACCACAGCCAGCATCGACAGCCTGTCGCACGGGCGCGAAGTGCAGGCAATGCAGTTGGACCTGAATCTCGACGACCTGCTCTTCAACTACGGTGTGCGCATCAATGCCAATCTGGTTCAGGATATGCAGTGCGCCGTCGTCCCCGTCAACACCGCCCTGGTGGGGCAGCCGCCGCAGTTTGCGCCAGCGCCGTGGGTTTTCTCGCCCATCATCACGCCCGCAGCCAACCATCCGCTCACCAAGAATTTGGATATGATTCGCATCGATTTCGCCAGTTCAATCGACACCGTCGGGCGCGATGCGAACGTGGCGAAGAGCATTCTGCTGGCCACGTCTGCCAACTGCCGCGTGGTTCCGCTTCCCGCGCGAGTCGATTTGTCGATAATCGGCGAACGCATTGCACCTGAAGCATTTGCGCACTCGGGGCTGGCCGTCGGGGTGCTGCTCGAAGGTGAGTTCCGCAGCGCTTTCGCGAACCGTCCGCTGCAGGTCGACGGCTTCAGCCGCCAGCAGTTCCGCCGTGAGAGCGCCGCCACGCGGATGATTGTGATTTCTGACGGCGACATCATCCGCCAGCAGTTCCGCCAGAACGGCGACCAGCGTGAGCCGCTGCCGCTCGGCTACGACCGCTACACACGCCAAACATTTGGTAATAAGGAATTTCTGCTTAACGCGATAAACTACTTGTGCGGGTTCGACGAGTTGATGGAAAGCCGCTCGAAAGAGTTCAAACTGCGGATGCTGAACCGCGCCAAAATCACCGAACAGCGCACCACCTGGCAGATGCTGAATGTTGTAGTTCCAGTTTTAATAATTGTGGCTTTCGGATTCATATTCAACGCATTAAGAAAACGCCGCTACCAATGATTACAAAAAACGCTCGGTTGCTGATTGCGTTTGCCGTGCTTCTGGCGGCAACGCTGGCAGTGGTTTTGAGCAATCGGAAATCGACTTTCGGCGGGCGCGAAGAGCGCCTGATGGTTAAAGATACGGCCGCCGTCGCACTTGTTTCAATCTCTAACGCTGGCAGCGGTGTTGAGTTGCAACGCGTTGACGATCAGTGGCTTGTGGATGGTCAAACACCCGCCCGCACCGACCTTGTGCCCGTTCTGCTGAAAGCCGTGCACGACATCAGCATCACCAAGCCCGTGGCCAAAGCCGATGCCAAAAAGATGATTGCCGAAATGGATAGAAGCGGCTACACAATCAAAATCGACAGCCGACGCAAAACGCTGGCGCACTATAAGTTACTGTTTGCGACCAACGGCGAGTGCTATGCTTGGGCCGCTGGCTCTGACCGCGTGTTTGCCGTGGAAGTGCCTGGCTACAACCGTTTTCTGTCGGTTCTGCGCTTGTCGGGCGCTGCCGACTGGAAGAGCCGCACCGTTTTTGCCGTCAAACCCGACCGCGTGCGCCAGATTATCTTCAACAACACCGCCAAACCCGAAAACTCATTCGTTATCAAGCATAAAGGCCGCCAAAGCGAGATTTTCTCGTACCCCGTCGGCCTGAAAATCACCGATGCCGACACCGACAAACTGGAACGCTATGTGGCGCTGTTCACCCGCAAGGATTTTGCTGATTATGCGCAACTTCCGCAACCGCAAATCGACTCGATAGCGGCCACGCAGCCATTGTACTCGCTGTCGGTCACCACCGACGACGGCCGCGAAGTGTGGTACAAGGCCTTTGAGCGCCGCCTTCCGCAATCCGCCACCCCCGACCCCGACAATTTCTACCTGTTGTTAAGCAACGGCGACTTTGTGATGGCAAAATACTACGATTTTGACGCAGTGGTGAAGAGTTTGGGGTGGTTTAGGAAGTAGCACTGACTGCGGAAACTCAAAATCTGATTGAACTTTTACTTTCAATGACTCGGTGTTGAAAGCTAATAATCAAATTCTTCATTCATTCCTTCTTTCGGCACGTAGTATTCTTTCACCACTTCGGTACGTTGTGGCAGAATGTTGAATACCAGGCCAACCGAACCGCCCAATTCCGTCAGCCGTGAAGCCTGAATGCCATTAGGCTGTTTTTTGAAAATATTCTGTCCGCCAGCAAGTTGCAGATCGTACCGCACATCGGCGAAAGCCGAAAAACGCTGACCGAAATTGATTCTGAAACCTAGTCCGGCCTTATTGCCGAAGTCAATGGAACGGGCTTTCTGATTGTACAAATCGTAAGGGTTGCCGGCAATGTACGCATCAAATTTTTTGGCTGTTTCCTTCTCGCTCTGCTTAAAAGCCACATACGGACCAAGAACACCATAAATGCGGAACCAACTGCGTCCGAGCTCGAAATGCGTCATCATTGGCACTTCAATGTAGGTAAGCTCGCGCTTGTATTCAATGTTGCTGTCATCCTTATCCCTGTCGCGCCAACCTTTTACAGTGTAGTTCACTTCAACCTGAATTCCGGCGTTGCTCTTGTCGTTGAAAATGCCGACAATGCCGAAACTGGGCTCATAGAGCGGCACCTGATTGCCTGTGAGCGCGGGCGGCTCAAAATTCGCACCAAACGCACCATAGCCGGCTCTCACACCAACCGAGAGCTGCGCGGTGGCTGATACCGCAGAAAACATTGTCAATATTAAAAGTAGGCGTTTCATACTTACGCGTCAAAACTACAAGAAAAATGGCAACCCACACGCAAAATCTTTTTTCGTTGGCTTTTTACGTCGATTTATGGGTGAATATTGTTGCTGGTTATGCTGTTTTGCTACTTTAGCACCAATTCAAAATCATTTCGGCGATGAGAATAAAAACAGGAACGGTGTTGAGATGGGTGGTTGCGGCGCTTTCGCTGGCGTTCATAGGCTGGAAGGTCTATGCTCAACTGTCTGATGGCGAGCCGTTTGCCGACTGCCGCCCAGCCTTTGGTCCGTTACTGGCAGCGGTGGCGCTAATGCCACTCAACTGGTTGCTCGAAACCCGAAAATGGCAGGCGCTTACTTCTAACCTTCAGCAACTTACATTGTGGCAATCGCTCAAGTCGGTTCTGTCGGGGCTTGCTGTTTCAATGCTCACACCCAACCGCGTGGGTGACTTTGCCGGACGCATTGCCTGGCTCAAACCCGAAAACCGCACAGCTGGCACAATGTCGGCGTTTGTGGGTAGCTGCGCGCAGATGATAGCCATTGCTTTGCTGGGAACTCTGGCATTTTGCTTACAGCCCGTTCTGCCCGATTTTTTAGAGTGGTTCGGCCGCCATTCCGCCCCGACTGCCGCAGTGCTTGTCATCTTGGCTGCTGCCGCTTGCGGTGCTTATTTTTTCATTGGCGCACTGGCCACACGGTTCCGGTTCAGCCGCTGGCCATGGTTCGAGCGTTTTGTTCAGGCTGCAGGCCAGCACACCAAAGGCCAACTTGCCATTGCTCTACTTTTATCGATTTGTCGCACAGCGGTTTTCATCTTCCAACTTCAACTGATGCTTCAATCGGCAGGTGTTGATTTGGCCACAGCCGAAGCCTTCCGCTCTATCGCGCTTATGTACTGCTTCGTATCAGTGATACCGTCGTTCGCTCTTGCCGAATGGGGTGTGCGCGGCTCAATGGCTCTGCTTTTCGTTGCACCATTGGGCGGACAACCTACGCAGATAGTTGCAGCAACCATTGCCCTATGGCTCGTGAATGTGGCTCTACCAACTGCCATGGGCGCCATAACTACTATGTTTTCACGTCGTTGATGGGTTTCCTGCCCATACACAAAAACTCTGTTGCCGAATTTTAACCAAATCTCACCGAATTTGAATTTGCCACAACCGAATTTTTATTTGTTCACCACACTCGGAAATCAGCATTTACATTTGCAGTGTTCAATCAGATTGGTCACTAAAAGAACTGCTGTCACATAACAGCAAAACGGCATCACCCCACACCCCCTTGTGATGCTGTTTTTTTTGTGCCTACACAAAAAAAGAGTAATGACGAATCATCATTACTCTCTTATTTTACATCAATTTCAAACAATCAAAGTTCGCCATTCAGGAACTGCGTGTAGATTTTGGCCTGTTTCTCATACTCGAGCAGGAAGCCGTCATGGCCGTAAACCGACGCCAGAATGCGCAGCACACTGCCCTTGATGCCTTTGTGGATAATCAATTGGTCCTCAACAGGGAACAGGATGTCGGTGTCGATGCCGATGACGAGCGTGTGAGCCGTGATGCGCCCCAGAGCCGCCTGGAATCCGTCGCGGCCGCGGCCCACGTTGTGCGAGTCAAGCGCTTTCGAGAGCGTGTAGTACGAGTAGGCGTTGAAACGGTCGGCAAGTTTGTCGCCTTGGTGCTTCTGATACGACACCACGCGGAAGTTATCGAGTTTGTCCAAGTCGTTGGGGTCCTCGGCCTGCGTGCGGTTGAAAATCTCGCGGTTGCGGTAGCTGATGAGCGCCATTGCCCGCGCCGAGCGCATTCCCTGCTCGCCGCCGTTCGGATTGTCGGTGTAGAAGGTCTGGTCAGCCTCGATGGCCATGCGTTGCGCCTCGTTGAAGGCCGAAACCCACGGCGTGTTAACAGCCGTTGTGGCCACAAAAATGGCGTTCTTGATAAGCGACGGGTTGCTGATGGCCCACTCAATGGCCTGATGTCCGCCGATTGAGCAGCCGAGAATAATGTATATCGATTTGATTCCAAGATGCTTGCGCAGAATCTCGTGAGCCGCCACCTGGTCGCGGACGGTGATGAGCGGAAAGTCGCGGTAATAGGGCTTGCCCGTTTTCGGATTCACGCTCAGCGGGCCTGTTGAACCGTAGCACGAGCCGATAATGTTGGCGCAGACAATGAAATATTTTGCGGGGTCGAAGAATTTTCCCTCGCCCACCATTCCTGGCCACCAGTCGGCAGGGTCGGCATTGGCGGTGTAGGCGTGGCACATCCACACCACGTTGCTTTGGTCGGCGTTCATGGTGCCGTAGGTCACGTATGCAATGTCCAACTCTTCAAGGCGGGCGCCGCACTCAAGGTCGAGTCCCTCGCTGTGGTGGTAGAATTTCACGTTTTTGCCGCCGTCGTGCGACAGATATTTTTCTTGAACTATCATTTTCTTATCAGATTAAAATCGTTTGAAACAATATTAATGCACAATCATTCATCTTTTGATGTGCGAGCACAAAGCAAATTTGTGTGTCAGTGGGGAAAATCAGATGCGCACCTGCTGGTGCATCGACGATTTTGTTGACGCCTCAAAGTAGAAATTGATACGGCTGTCGTTATTCTCTTTCATTTTCAATTTGTTATAATTCCCATCGGGACTATTCCGTCAGGGTTAGGTATTAGCACCTTTCCACTCAGGGAAGGTTGTTAGAACTTCATCGAGCCTAATCTCTCCGTTCTTCGATATAACATTGCGGGCCGAGCCCGTAATTGCGCGGCAAAGATATTGCATTTCCGCAAATTCGCTACGGCATTTTTACCAATTCCGCCTTGATTTCAGGTTGCGAGAAAAGATACTTCCAATCTGATGAGTTGGCGTAGTTGGCTGCCTCGTTGAATCCTTTGGCCACGGCTTCGCGGTAACTTTCAACCATTTTCTGGCGGTCGCCGGTCATCAGGTAGTAGCGGGCATACATCAGATAAACGTCAGTATTTTCAGGGTCAACCATCTGATAAATCTGCAGTTTTTTGAGTGCCTTTTCCTGACGATTGTTCAGTATGTCGCTGTTGATGAGCGAGTACGACACCATGCTCAGATAGGCCATCAGACGGTGGCTGGTAAGGCTCACTTCTTTATCCTTGCTTGCAATGCTTTTCTCAAAATTGGAAATCTCTTCTTTCCACCAGTCAAGGTCGCGGTTCTCAATCGACCCTATGAACTGGCCGCGCAGCGATACTTCCTTCTCGGCCAACTCTTGCAGTTTCCGCACCTGGTCGTGATACATTGGATTGTTGCGCAGATTGTTAAGGAATGCCGTCAAGCGGATATCGTTATCAATATCACCAAACCATCCCTGTATACGGCCAATCAGTTCCGAGCCTTTCACATATTCGCCAAGAGCCATACTGTTGTTGGCCGAGTCGCTTAAAGCGCTGTAAACCGATTTCAGCCAGTCGCGGTCAGCCGGTGCGAAACCGGTGCGCATGGCGTTTATTTCCAATGCCTTGAAAGCATTTTCATATTCGCTGGCTGTCGGCCACTCATGTTTGCCGTCGAAGACCAGCGAAGTGAACGGAATGCCCATCTTGCTGAAAGCGGCCAGAGTCTGCTGCATGTCAAGGTAGTTGAAGTCTTTATCGCCGACCATTCCCACAAAGCAGAAAGTCGAATCGGGCTTGATGTGTGGTAGAATGCTACCGCCGCAAGCCACAACACCTTTGATTTCGGGAATGTTAAGACCGTACATCATTGCCAGTTTCGCACCGCCCGAAAAACCTGACAGATAGATGCGGTCAGGGTTTGAAGGATATTCGTTTTCGATTTCGTTAATCAGCGCCAGCACAATCTTTTCAGTCTCTAAAGCCGATTGTCCGTTATGCATATCGTTGCTGCCGATAAGTATGTATTTATATTCTAAAGCCAGTTTTGCGTACGCTTCAACCGGCTTCTCACCTTGTGCGTGTGGGTCGAAGAAGACAATGGTGGGCAGATTTTTCTGACTTGTCTGCGGCATATAGAGTGTGTAGTGAACCGAAGTGTCGGCCACACACGAACGTGATTCAATGTTTGCTTTGAACGAATCGCCAGTGTTCCTGTTGCAAGAAGCGAAAATGCTGACTGACAGCACAATGACGCAAGTTGCTATTTTGTTAATTCTTCTCATTTCCCAATTAAGTTTTTGACGCGCCAAATGTAGCAAAATATTACATCTACATTCCAAACACCGATGTATTGAATTATTGAATCGATAAAATGGTGCTTGTTATGCAATAACCGACAGTTTTTTTGGTGACGACACCGATTATTCATTATTCAACTTATCCACTTATATTTGCGGACAATTTTTCCCTTAATGAGAGTATTGTTGCTTTTCGGAATCCTGCTTGCAAGCCTTGCCTCACCGGCACAGTCGTCGGCCGACGCTGAGATGAAACGGCTGGTGAACTACTGGCGGATGACCGAGAAGAACAAGACCTCTTTCCGGAAACAATACGAAACCCGCACCGCCCGGTGGACTCAAGACAGCATTCCGGCCAACTTCCACATTCCGGCCGAACTCATCAGCTTCCGCAACGGCACCACCCGCTACTACGCTCTCTACAACGCCAAATATAAGATGGGCGTGGGATACGTGCCGTCCGACCTGGTGTCGCTCTACGAGCAGGAAGCCTGGCGCGCCTACAAGAAATACGGCATCAACGCGCCGGCGCTGAGCATTGTGCTGGCGCAGCAGTTCACCGAGTCGGCCTTCAACCCCTACATCAAGGGCGACAAGGGACAGAGCATCGGCCTGCCGCAGCTCTACTACAAAACCGCCCGGATGCTCTACCGTACCGACCGCGACACGTGGAAACCGTTTTTCGCCTTCAACCGCAACGGAGAGCATTATTTCCTGAGCAACCGTATGCAGGTGCGCTTCCCGTTTGAGTTTCTGCCAAACGTGAAGGGCTACGACGCCGACCACAAACTCGACGGCCTGAAAAACTACAACGGCTTTGGCGAAGAAGCCTTTGCCTACGCCGAGAAGGTGATGGTGCGCAGCCTGATGTACGAAGAGCTGTTTGCCAAATACAACGCCATCGAGTTCGACTCGACCAACTACCGCGAGAACCTTTTCGCGCTGATAAACCTGAACCTTGTCTGCCGCAACCTGCCCGAGCTGCCCGAAGCAACTATGGACCAGATGTTCCGGAACATCATCTCGGGCATCGACAACGGCCGCATCCGCAAGTCGTTTATCGAGCGCTACTACGTGAATGTGATGGAATCGGACCCGCTCAGCATCGACAGCAAGGTGGAATTCACCGTTCCGGCAACCGAGCAGGATTTCTACCTGCTGATTGAAGACGGCCACACGCTATATAGCTATTTTGCTGATAACCAGCAGATGCTCGATGTGATAAACAATCCGCAGAACAGCCGCTTCTACCTTTACTACAAGCAAGGCCGCAAGATTGTGAAAATCAGCAGCTACAAGGGCGTAGGCAACCGCACTATCTTCTCAAACGTGAAACCCGGCGACAAAATCTTTGTCCCGCCCGGCACGGTTTTGAAATCGACTGACAATAATTTGATGCTGATAATAAGGTGAAAAGGGAATGGTGAGAGTTTAGTGTTGAGAAGGATGAAATGGTTTACGTTTAAGTCTTCTATTTACGTTGACATTTCTACACTCTTCCCCCTACCCGTTACACTTTTACAACTCTTTCCGCATCCGGGCCACGGGAATGCCCATTTTTTCGCGGTATTTGGCCACGGTGCGGCGGGCCACCTGATAGCCTTTCTCTTTAAGGATGGCGGCCAGAGCGTCGTCGTTGAGCGGATTGCGCTTGTCCTCGCCCTCAACGGCGTCCTTCAGAATGCTCTTCACCTCGCGCGACGACACTTCCTCGCCGCTGTCGGTCTTGATTGAGTCAGAGAAGAACCATTTGAGCGGGAAAATGCCAAAATCGGTCTGTATAAACTTGCTGTTGGCCACGCGCGAGATGGTGCTCACGTCCAGGCCGGTGATGTCGGCAATATCGTTCAGAATCATCGGACGCAGTTTCTTGTCGTCGCCGTCCAAAAAGTAGTCGCGCTGATAGTTGACAATGGCCTGCATTGTCGAGAGCAGTGTGATTTTGCGCTGCTGAATGGCATCGATGAACCACTTTGCCGAATCAATCTTCTGCTTCACAAAGTTGATAGTGTCGCGGTCCTGCGTGGTGCGCTTGTTCTTCACTGCCAGCTGCTCAAGCATATTGGTGTAGGTTGGGCTGATGCGCAGATTTGGCGTGTTGAACTCGTTGAGCGACACTTCGAGAATGCCGTCGTGGTTTTCGAGCACAAAATCGGGCGTGATGGGCTGAAGCGTGCGCTCCTGCGGATTCGAATATCCGCCGCCCGGTTTTGGATTAAGTTTCAAAATCTCGTCGAGAGCCTCTTTCAGCTGTTGCTCGGTGGCGCCGGTGCGGGCCAGAATCTTGTCGTAGTGCTTTTTCGAGAATTCGGTGAAGCACTTCTCGATTATCTTGGTGGCCAGCTGCACTGTTTCCGACTGCTGATTGCGGCGCTTTAGTTGCAGCAGCAGACACTCTTGCAGAGTGAGCGCGCCCACTCCGGCAGGGTCGAAATTCTGAATGATGTTCAGCACCTCGCGCAATTCGGATTCCGATACTTCGATGTTCTGCGAAAAGGCCAGGTCGTCGGCAATCGACTCAAGCTCGCGGCGCAGGTAGCCGTCGTCGTCGATGTTACCTATTATATATTCGGCAAGCTTGTGCTGACGCTCGCTCATCTTGTGAAGGCCCAGCTGATTCATCAGACTCTCGTGGAAGGTTGGGCCCTGCGAGAGCGGCGTTTCGCGCACCTCGTCGTCGGGCGAGTAGTTGTTGGCGCGCAGCTTGTACGACGGAATGTAGTCATCGTCGTTCAGGTAGCCCTCCATCGACAGCTCGTCTTGGTCCTTCGGCTCCTCGGGCAGCGGCTCCTCGCCTTCAGTGCGACCGTCAAACTCAGCCTCCTCAAGCGCGGGATTCTCCTCAATCTCGCTCTTGATGCGTTGGTCGAGTTGCATAACGGGCACCTCCAGCAGCCGGATGACCTGTATCTGCTGCGGCGACAGTTTTTGAAGCAGTTTCTGTTGTAAACTCTGTTTCAGCATAGCCTTTCCCTAAAAAGCGGGTGCAAGATACTAAATTATGGGGATGAGTGACACAACTCAAGCAGAAAACAAAAAACACAGCAAGGCATTGTCATCAAAAAAGGCCGCGAAATAGTCGCAGCCTTTCATTTATAAACCATTAATTCTAAACTCTAAACACTTACCTCTTACCGTTTTAGAACTCCGCATTCTTCGGTGTGCGCGGGAACGGAATCACATCGCGGATGTTAGCCATTCCTGTTACGAAGAGCATCAGGCGCTCAAAGCCCAAGCCGAAACCGGCGTGCGGGCAAGAACCGTATTTGCGGGTGTCGAGATACCACTCGTAGCCTTCGGTCTTCATTCCGAGCTCGTTCATACGGGCCAGTAGTTTGTCGTAGTCTTCCTCACGCACACTGCCGCCGATGATTTCGCCAATCTGCGGGAACAGCACGTCGGTGCCCTGAACGGTTTTGCCGTCGGCGTTCTGCTTCATATAGAACGATTTAATCTCTTTCGGATAGTCAATCATAATCACCGGTTTCTTGAAGTGCTCCTCAACAAGGAAGCGCTCGTGCTCGCTGGCAAGGTCGCAGCCCCAGAACACGGGGAACTCGAATTTGTGGCCTTTGGCAATGGCGTCTTCAAGAATCTTAATTCCTTCGGTATAAGGCAGATGGATAAATTCGGTGTTGATTACCGAGTTGAGCCTTTCGAGCAGGCTCTTGTCAATCATCTTGTTAAGGAATGCAAGGTCGTCCTGGCAGTTGTCGAGCGCCCATTTCACGCAGTATTTAATGAACTCTTCCTCAAGCGCCATCAGGTCGTCGATGTCGTAGAAGGCCATTTCGGGTTCAATCATCCAAAACTCGGCCAAGTGGCGCGGGGTGTTCGAGTTTTCGGCGCGGAATGTGGGGCCGAAGGTGTAGATGGCGCCAAGCGCTGTGGCAGCAAGTTCGCCTTCGAGCTGGCCCGAAACGGTCAGGCTGGTCTGCTTGCCGAAGAAATCGTCGGTGTAGATTATCTTGCCGTTCTCGTCTTTCTGCAGGTCGTAAAGGTTTTTGGTCGTCACCTGGAACATCTGGCCGGCACCTTCGCAGTCGCTGGCGGTGATGAGCGGCGAGTGGAAATAGACGAAACCCTTGTCGTGGAAGAACTTATGAATGGCGATGGCCATATTGTGACGGATGCGGAACACGGCGCCGAAAGTGTTTGTGCGCAGACGCAAGTGGGCGTACTGGCGCATATATTCCATTGTCTGGCCTTTTTTCTGCATAGGGTAATCCTGCGGGCAGGCACCAAAGAGTTTAATCTCTTTTGCTTGAATCTCAACACTTTGCCCTGCGCCAACGCTCTGAACGAGTTTTCCAGTAACGCTCAGGCAGGCGCCGGTGGTTATCTGTTTCAAAAGTTCCTCGTCGAAGTTCACCACATCGGCAACAATCTGCACGTTGTTGATTGTCGAGCCATCGTTCAAGGCGATGAAAACCACGGTTTTGCTGTCGCGCTTTGTGCGCACCCAACCCATCACAACCACTTCAGTGTCAACCTTTCCCGATTTCAGGACGTCAACAATTTTTGTCCTTTTCTGCATAGTATTTCGTATTTTCAATTTCAATTTTTTACGGCCGCGAAGTTATAATAATTGGTGAATCGTCGAATTGGTGAATCGGTGAATCGAATCTATTTATATATCAAATGATTGAAAATATGATATTTCCGTTTTTTAGACACAATGGATTTACGTAAAAAACTGATTGCCAAAACAGTGGTATAATTGACTGAAAAACATCAACCGCAATGCCATCGCGCCTATGGCGAAGGTCTATGGCGCAATTCTTTCAAATACAAATAAAATTCGGTTTTTGTTTTTCGCCGCCATTAGTTAGTTTTGCCATTCAAAATTTAAAATACAGAACGCGCGTTCGTTCTTCAAATTCAATGATTTATGGAATACAATTTTACCGAAATCGAACAGAAATGGCAGGCTTATTGGGAAAAGAACAAAACCTTTAAGACCGTTTTAGACAAATCGAAACCTAAATTCTACGCACTCGATATGTTCCCCTATCCGTCGGGGGCGGGGCTGCACGTAGGCCACCCCGAAGGCTACACGGCCACCGATATTGTGAGCCGATACAAGCGTATGCGCGGCTTCAACGTTCTTCACCCGATGGGTTGGGACGCCTTCGGTCTGCCTGCCGAGCAATATGCCATTCAAACGGGCACTCACCCTGCCATTACCACCAAAAAGAACTGCGACACGTTCCGCCGCCAAATCAAGTCGCTGGGCTTGAGTTACGACTGGGACCGCGAGATAAACACCACTGACCCAAAGTATTACAAGTGGACGCAGTGGATTTTCATTAAACTTTACAACACCTGGTTCGACAAGGAGCAGCAGAAGGGCCGCCCCATTTCGGAACTGCCAATTCCTGCCGACATTAAGGCCAAAGGCGATGCCGAAGTGAAAAAATACGTTGACTCACAGCGTCTTGCATACTACGACAACGCACAGGTTTGGTGGTGCCCCAACTGCAAGACCGTCTGCGCCAACGAAGAAGTGCTGAACGACGGCTCACACGAGAAATGCGGCTGCCAAGTGAATCGCAAGAATTTGAAACAGTGGATGTTGCGCATTCCTTTGTATGCCGAGCGCCTGCTCAAAGGTCTCGACACTCTCGACTGGCCCGCTGGCGTGAAGGATATGCAGCGCAACTGGATTGGCCGCTCAACGGGTGCCGAAGTCGATTTCGCGCTCGACGGACTTGACGCCAAACTTACCGTCTACACCACCCGCTGCGACACGCTGTTCGGTGCAACCTATATGGTTATCGCACCCGAGCACCCTATGATTGAGCAAATTACAACCGACGAGCAACGCGCCGCCGTTGAAGAATATCGCCGTCAGGCTTCGATGAAATCGGATTTGGACCGCACCGAACTAGCCAAAGAGAAAACGGGCGTCTTCACGGGCCGCTACGCAAAAAATCCCGTCAACGGCACGCTCATTCCTATTTGGGTTGCCGACTACGTGCTGATGGGCTACGGCACGGGCGCCATTATGGCCGTTCCCGCCCACGACACTCGCGACTGGGAATTCGCCAAAAAGTTCAATCTGCCGATTATCGAAGTTCTGAAATCGGAAGTCGATGTTCAGCAGCAGGCCTGGACTGAAGACGGAATCCACGTCAATTCGGGCTTCCTTGACGGCCTGAACAAGAAGGACGCCATTGACAAGATGATTGCCTGGCTGGCCGAGCGCAATCTGGGCAAAGCCACCGTCAACTATAAAATCCGCGACTGGTTGTTCAGCCGCCAACGCTACTGGGGCGAGCCGTTCCCCATTATCCACTGGGAAGACGGCGAAGTGACCACCGTTGACGAGAAGGACCTGCCGCACACGCTGCCTGAACTCACCAAGTACGAGCCGAGCGACACTGGCGAGTCGCCGCTGGCCAACGCAACCGACTGGCTCACAGTGGTTGACAAGAACGGACGCCGCGGCCGCTACGAGACCAACACAATGCCGCAATGGGCGGGCTCGTGCTGGTACTATCTGCGCTACACCGACCCCAAGAACGACACCGCGCCATTCTCGGTTGAAGCCGAAAACTACTGGCTGCCTGTCGATTTGTATGTGGGCGGCGCCGAGCACGCCGTGCTGCACCTGCTCTACAGCCGCTTCTGGCACAAGGTTCTGTTCGATTTGGGCATTGTCCACACCGACGAGCCCTATCAGAAACTGTTCAACCAAGGAATGATTCTGGCTTTCGCCTATGAGACGATGGCGGGCGCCAAGGTCACTTCGGATATGGTTGAAGAGCGCGACGGCAAATTATTCCACAAAGAGACGGGCGTTGAGTTGCGTCAGATTGTGGCCAAGATGTCGAAATCGCTCAAAAACGTTGTTAACCCCGACGATGTGATTGCCCACTATGGTGCTGACAGTCTGCGCCTTTACGAGATGTTTATGGGCCCGCTCGACGCCGTGAAGCCGTGGGCCGAAAGCGGTGTGAAGGGCGTGTTCAACTTCCTGGCGCGCGTGTTCCGCTTCTTCAGCGAGAAAGAGAACGTGGTTGATGGCCTGACCGACGACAGCGCCGTTGTGAAAGAGCTGCACAAGACAATCAAAAAGGTTGCCGATGATATTGAGAATCTGCGCTTTAACACCGCAATCTCACAAATGATGATATTCACCAACGCCTGCTACAAGGCCAAGAAGGTTTCGGTCAGCGTGGCCCGCGATTTTGCCAAGATTCTGGCACCGTTCGCCCCGCACCTTGCCGAAGAGTTGTGGCAGATGTACGGCGGCACCGAGTCGCTGGCATACGAGCCGTGGCCCGCACTGGACGAGTCGAAACTGACCGAAGACGTGGTGACCTACCCCGTATCGTTCAACGGCAAGACCCGCTTTATGATTGAACTGCCCGTGGGCACGCCCGTTCAGCAGGTTCAAGAGACGGCCCTGTCGCACGATTCGGCCGCCAAATGGCTCGACGGCAAAACACCGAAGAAGGTGATTGTCGTTCCTGGCAAGATTGTGAATGTAGTTTTGTAAAACAACGATTTGAATATTGAAAAGCCATTCCGATGCGGGATGGCTTTTTTTGTTTGGTGAAATAATGCTGAATAAAGCAAAAAGTAGGCAAATAAAGGCAACACGGATAAATGCCGAACGCAATCTCCCGTTTCTTTAGGTGGGCGTATTCTTTATTGAAAAAAGGAAATAACTATTATGATTATGGTGTTTTTGCTCTTCAACAAAGAATAAACGACGATGTTATGGTCCCCCCAAAAACCTACTGTAATTTTCGCAAAAAAGTACCCGTATAGCCACCTTTTTGGCAACATTTTTTCATCATTTATCCATTTTTCTAGCGAAAAACTATTGAAAAAAGATTTGAGCTTTCTAAAAATAGGTATTTTTGCGGACGATAAAGTGGCCCAATAGCCACCTTTTGACAAACATTTTTTGCTATGCGCTACTTAACATTACAAAAAGCCATTAATGAATGGCAGAAACTGCAACCGCTGGCAGAGGCCGACAAAGCCCGCCTGAGCCGCAAGTTTACTGTCGATTTCAACTTCAATTCAAACCATATTGAGGGCAACACGCTGACGTACGGGCAAACCGAGATTCTTTTGCTTTTTGGCAAGGTTATTGGCGAGGCAAATACAAAGGATGTGCAGGATATGGCGGCGAGTAATGTCGCTCTTAATATGATGAAAGAAGAGGCTATGGTGAAGGAAACCCCGCTGACACAAAATTTTATCCGCACTCTGCACCGGACCTTGCTGCGCGAGGATTACACCGTTTACCGCACGCTGCCTGGCGGAATGCAGACGAGCTACACCATTCACGCGGGACAGTACAAAACCCGTCCGAACAGCGTCATAACGCGCTATGGCGACCGATTTGAGTATGCTTCGCCCGAAGAAACCCCCGCCCTGATGGCCGACCTTGTCGATTGGTACAACAAGGCAGAAGCCGCCGGAAGGCTGTCGCCTGTTGAGCTGGCGGCGCTGTTCCACTACCGCTACATTCGCATTCACCCGTTCGAGGATGGCAATGGGCGCATTGCGCGACTAATGGTCAACTATATCCTGACCAAATACAACTATCCGATGATTGTTGTCCGAAGCAGGCTGAAAAACGAGTACCTTGAGGCTCTGCACGCCGCCGACCTGATTGTAGGTCCCGAGCCGTATGCTGGCGCCAACGCCAAACCGCAGAATATCAGACCATTTGTGCATTATTTCAAGAGTATGATGGCGCGCGAAATCTATGCTGATGTGTGCTTTCTGACCGAGCACGACGAGAATCTGTGGTGGTACGACGGTGAACGTATCGAATTCCGTACGCCAAACTACGGCAAACTGCTGCTACTGATGATGACGGAGCCTGTGCTGACACTGGCGGATATGCAGCGCCACATAGGAATAAATATGTCGGCTGTGAAAAAACTGTTAGGCCAACTGCTTGACAAACATTATATTGAGCGTGGCTCTACCGCTGGTTCGTGGCGGGTTTTCATTACCCCGTCGGTGAGATAAGTGAAGATGAAGGGGAACATCTGTGCGAAAAATCATTCTCTACAGCCTTCAAAAAAACGTTCCACTTTCGGCAATTCTGCTATAGATTTGTGTTCTATTGAAAATCGTTTTGTGATATGAAAATGCAAGCGTCAGTTTCCGAAACCATCCGCTCATACGCCATAATGACGGTGGGGCTGTTCATCTACTCGTTGGGTTGGGCGTCGTTCATCTTGCCGGCGCAGGTGGTGAGCGGCGGCGTGGCCGGTATGGCATCGGCCATCTTCTACGCCACGGGCTTCCCCGTTGAATATTCATACGTGGGCATCAACGCTGTTCTTTTGGTGTTGGCTATCAAGATTTTAGGCGCATCGTTCGGTGTCAAAACCATCTACAGCATTGCAATGATTACGCTCTTTGTCCGCATTCTGCGTGGCGTGATAACCGAACCCATTGTCAGCGAATCGTTTATGGCCACCGTGATTGGCGGCGCCATTGGCGGCTTGGGCATCGGCCTTGTCTTTTTGCAGGGCGGCAGCACGGGCGGCACCGACATTATTGCAATGATTATCAATAAGTACCGCGACATTATGCCAGGCCGTGCCATAATGGTCTGCGATGCGTTGGTGGTGGCGTCGTCATACTTCATTTTCAACAGCGTTGAGAAGATGGTTTACGGCTTTGTGACTATGTTCACGCTCACCTATTGCATTGACATTGTGCTTGTTGGACGCAAACAATCGGTGCAGATGATGATTTTCTCGAAGCATTACGCCGAGATTGCTGACGCCATCACTTCGCAACTCGACCGCGGCGTGACCATTCTCGAAGGCCAGGGCTGGTACTCGAAACAGGAAGTGAAAGTCATCCTTTCGATAGTGAAAAAGACCCAGGTTCAGGCTGTTCACCACATTGTCAAGCAGATTGACCCGCAGGCGTTCATCTCGCAGGAAGCCGTGATGAGCGTTTACGGCGAAGGGTTTGATGTGATGAAATAAGACTAAATCATCCGACAAAAGCTCGAGTTTGATACCGGCGGCTTTAATCACTCTATCGATTTAAAAACAGCAAATGTCCGACTCGTGGAACACATATGCCGACTGGAATCCGTGGCACGGCTGCACAAAAATCAGTGCCGGCTGCAAGTTCTGCTATGTCTACCGGCAGGACGAGATGTACGGCTGCGAAATCGGCAGCAATGTTGCGCGTAAAACAGCGGCCTTCGACCTGCCCGTCAAGCGGAAACGCGACAAATCATACAAACTACCGTCGGGCAAAGTCGTCTTTACCTGCTTCACATCTGATTTTCTGCTTGAAGACGCTGATGAATGGCGTCCCGACTGCTGGCGGATGATTCGCGAGCGAAGCGACTGCATGTTTTACTTCTTCACAAAACGCATCGACCGGTTCGCTGACTGCATTCCTGCCGACTGGGGCGATGGCTACCCCAACGTGCTGATTGGCTGCACCGTTGAGAATCAAGCCATGGCCGACCGTCGGCTGCCTATTTTCATGTCGGCACCCATACGCCACAAAATCATCACGGCTGCACCGCTGCTCGAGCAAATTAACATTCTACCCTATCTCGACTCATCGATTGAAGAAGTGTCGGTTGGTGGCGAGTCGGGGGTGAACGCCCGCCCCTGTCACTACGACTGGATTCTCGACCTTCGGCGGCAGTGCGTTGAGAAAAACGTGCCGTTCCGCTTCCACCAAACAGGGTCATATTTTGTAAAAGACGGCAAGCTCTTCCGCATTATGCGCAAATACCAATTGAGCCAGGCACACAAAGCCGGCATCGACTACAAAATAGGTGGTTACTTTGCACCGGAAAAAGCCGATACAGAAGGCTGGGATTGATTGAAATTTGTTGATTTCGAATTTCGTTTTTAGCTTTGCGTTGTTTTTAATGAATTTATGATTATGAAAAAATTATTCTTGGCAGCAATAGCAGCTGTTTTCGCCATTTCAGGCGTAAAAGCGCAAAATATTAAAGTGGGCGATAAAATGCCCGATTTCACACTTCAGACTGTTAAGGGCGATGATATGAGCCTGTCGCAGTTCAAAGGCAAAGTGGTGCTGATTGATTTCTGGGCATCGTGGTGCGGTCCGTGCCGTCGCGAGAATCCAAATGTGGTTGCCGCCTACAACAAATACAAGGGCAAAAAATTCAAAAAAGCCAAAGCTAAAGATTTTGTGGTTTTGAGCGTATCGCTCGACAACGATAAGGAAAAATGGGCGAAAGCCATTGAAGATGACGGACTTTTGTGGGACACCCATGTGTCGGACCTTAAAGCATGGGCTGGCATCGCCCGTAAATTCGGCATCACAAGCATTCCTACCAATTTCCTGATCGACGGCAACGGCACGGTTGTGGGCGTTGGGCTGCGTGGCGAGAAACTGATGGACGCTCTCAAGAAACTGTAAGCAAAAGTCTGTATCGCGAAAGGTCTTGAAACGCAAATTCATACTGAACCTAATTCTTGTTGTATTCCTTAACCTGCTGGTCAAGCCGTTCTGGGTTTTCGGAATCGACCGCACTGTGCAGAACGTGGTGGGTGCCGAGCAGTACGGATTCTACTTCGCGCTGTTCAATTTCTCGCTCATTCTCAACATCTTGCTCGATCTGGGCATCACCAACTACAACAACCGAAACATCTCACAGAACGAGAGCGGTTTGACTCTCAACTTCTCCAACATCTTCACAATCAGACTGATATTGGGCGTTTTCTATTTCGTGGTGAGTATGGCTGCGGCGTGGCTTTGCAACTACAATAGCCACCAATTAGAGATGCTGATGTTTTTGACTTTCAATCAGTTTCTACTGGCGCTGATTCTCTACTTGCGTTCCAATCTGGCGGGATTGCAACTTTTCAAAACCGATAGCATTGTGTCGGTGCTCGACCGCGTGGTTATGATTCTGATTTGCAGTCTGTTGCTGTGGGGAAATGTTACTAATCAGCCTTTCCGCATCGAGTGGTTTGTCTATGCGCAGACGGGCGCCTATCTGTTTACGGCGGCTGTGGTTTTTGTGCTGGTTTTCATCCACGCGCCCACGTTCCGCCCGACATTCAACCTTCAGTTCTCGCTCGAAGTGCTGCGTAAGAGTTTTCCGTTTGCGCTGCTCACTCTGCTGATGTCGCTCTACAACCGCATCGACTCGGTGATGCTCGAGCGCCTTCTGCCCGACGGCAAGGTGCAGGCCGGCATCTACGCGCAGGCCTACCGCATATCGGACGCCTGCTGTATGTTCGCTCTGCTGTTTGCCAATCTGCTGCTGCCGATGTTCTCGCGGATGATTAAGCAGCGCGAGAATGTGGCAGGTCTGCTTCGGCTCTCAACCGTGGCAATGGCCGTGCCTGTGGTGGCCGGGGCCGCTGCGTGCGTCTTCTACCGCCACCCGATTATGGACCTGCTCTACAGCAGCCACGTTGCCGAGTCGGCACCGATTTTTGCGCTTCTAATCAGCGGATTTGTGGCAATATCAATGGTTTACATCTACGGAACACTACTCACCGCCAACGGCAGCCTGCGCCAACTCAACATTGTTGCGTTCTGCGGAATGGTGTTCAACATTGCGATGAATTTTGTGCTGATACCACGCTACGGGGCGCTTGGGGCGGCCATTGTGAGTCTTGCAACACAAAGTTTGACCGCTTTTGCCCAAATTGCCATTGCTTTTTCTATTTTTGGGCTCAAATTCTGCGGACGCACACAATTCAAACTTGCGGCTTACGTTTTATGCGTGGCCGTGGTTGGTTTTGCCACAATCCGTCTGCCGATGAGCTGGCTAACCAACGCCGCCCTGATGCTGATTGCAGCCGGATGCTTGTCAGTGGCGATGGGTTTAGTCAGAATAGGTGATTTTGTTAAATTATTGAAAATAAAAGACGTTAATTGATAACCTTGTAGAGACGTGCCGTGGCGCGTCTCTACCGATAACAATAAAATGAAAATGAAATTTCAAAAACTGAATCTCATTATCGGTTGGATAACATTCGCCATTGCTTCGGCGGTGTACATTGCAACCATTGAGCCGACAGCCAGTTTCTGGGATTGCGGCGAATTCATAGCCACAGGCTACAAACTCGAAGTGGGGCACCCCCCTGGCGCACCGTTCTTTATGCTGATGACCAAATTCTTCAGCCTGTTCGCTGGTGGCGATGTCACGAAAGTGGCAATGTGGGCCAACATTATGTCGGCTTTGGCTTCGGGCGGAACCATCCTGTTCCTGTTCTGGACCATCACCCATCTGGGCCGCCGCCTGACCCGCAAAAACGCTGACGAGCTCTCGCTCGGCTGGCAGATTGCAATCCTTGGCAGCGCCTTCATCGGCTCGCTGGCCTACACATTCTCTGACACGTTCTGGTTCTCGGCTGTCGAAGGCGAAGTTTACGCATCGTCGTCGCTGCTCACGGCCTTTGTGTTCTGGGCCATCCTGAAGTGGGAAGATGTGGCCGACCAGCCGTACAGCAACCGCTGGCTGGTGCTCATCGCCTATATCATTGGCATATCCATCGGTGTGCACCTTCTGAACCTGCTGACCATTCCGGCCATTGCGCTGGTTTACTATTTCAAGAAGAGCCAAACGGTTACCCCGAAGGGCGTGATTGTGGCGCTGCTCATCTCGTGCGTCATTCTGGGCGGCGTGATGTGGGGCATCATTCCAGGCGTGGTCAAGCTCGGCTTCTTCTTCGACCGCATTTTTGTCAACGGTTTTGGTCTGGGCTACAACAGCGGCCTGCTGTTTATGATTGCTTTGCTGGCCGGGCTGTTCACTTGGGGCATCATCTACACACAAAAACAGAACAAACCCGTTTGGAACACCATTCTGGTTGCAGTAGCAGTGCTGCTCATCGGTTATGGCTCTTATGCCGTAACGGTTGTGCGCTCGCTGGCCACACCGCCCATCGACCAGAACGACCCCGAAGACGCCTACTCGCTCTTGAGCTACCTTAACCGCGAGCAGTACGGTAGCAGCCCGCTCATCTACGGACAGTACTACAACACACCTGTCGACCTTGACGACCCATACAAGCACAACGGCAAAAACTGGATTCAGAAGAACGGCAAGTATGTTGAAGGCAACGACAAAATCGAGTACAACTACAACAAAGAGATGTGTACCGTCTTCCCGCGTATGTGGAGCAGCAAGCAAGAGCACGTTGAAGACTACAAATACTGGGGCAACATCAAGGGCCGCAAGGTGAAGGTCCGCAACAACCAGGGCGAGATGGAGACAATGGTTAAGCCGACCTTCGGCGAGAACCTGCGATTCTTCTTCCGCTACCAGTGCGGGTTCATGTATTTCCGCTACTTCATGTGGAACTTTGTGGGCCGCCAGAACGATATTCAGGGCGACGGCGACAACATGAGCGGCAACTGGATTAGCGGCATCAAGTTCCTTGACGAGATGCGCCTTGGCCCGCAGGACAATCTGCCTTCAGAATATGCCAATAATCGTGGCACCAACAAGTATTACTTCCTGCCTTTGATTCTGGGCTTAATTGGTCTTTTCTATCAGCTCAAGCGCGACAAGAAGAACTTCTGGGTTGTGATGGCGCTGTTCATCCTTACCGGTCTGGCCATTGTGGTTTATCTGAACCAATATCCGCGCCAGCCGCGTGAGCGTGACTATGCCTACGCCGGTTCGTTCTACGCTTTCGCGATATGGATTGGCCTTGGCGTGATGTCGCTCTACGAGTGGCTGAACAAGGTGACAAAAGAAGTGCCGTCGGCAGCCGTAGCTACAGGCGTGTGCCTGCTTGTTCCGGGCATTATGTGCGCCCAGAACTGGGACGACCACGACCGCAGCAACCGCTACATCTGCCACGATGTGGCCTGGAACTACCTGCAGTCGTGCGAGCCGAACGCCATCATCTTCACCAACGGCGACAACGACACCTTCCCCTTGTGGTACATTCAGGAGGTTGAGGGCGTCCGCACCGATGTGCGCGTTATCTGCCTGCCATACCTCATCACCGACTGGTACATCGATCAGATGAAATCGAAATACTACGAGAGCGAGCCAGTGCCGTTCAGTATGAATCACAACCAGTACGAGACCGGCACCCGCGACCAGCTGCCCGTTTACGACAAGATTAAGGATGCTGTTGAATTGAAGGACGTTATCGATTTCATTGCGAGCGACAAGCCCGAAACCCGTCTGAAGACGAACTACAATGATGTTATTGACTACTTCCCGACAAAGAATCTGAAAGTAACCGTCGATAAAGACGAAATTCTGCGCAAAGGTGTTGTTAAGGCGAAAGATTCGGCATTGATTGTAGATGAAATGACGTGGAGTCTTGCTTCGCGCTACATTTTGAAGAACGACCTGATGATTCTGGACCTTGTGGCCAACGCCAACTGGGACCGCCCCATCTACTTTGTGACCGTGGGTCCGGGCAACGACACCAACATCCGCGACTACTTCCAATGCGAGGGTTTTGCTTACCGTCTGGTGCCAATCAAGACCAAATATGATATGCAGTTGCAGTCGGTTGGCCGCATCGACACCGACCAGCTCTACGACAATATGATGAACAAGTTCCGCTGGGGCAATATGGGTGACCCGAAGGTTTATCTCGATGAGAACATTCGCCGCACCATACAGATTGTGAAGCTGCGCACCAACTTCGGCCGTTTGGCCATTGCGCTTGAGCAAGAAGGCAAACATGATTCTGCCACTGCCGTTCTCAACCGCTGCCTCGAAGTGCTGCCAGTTGAGAAGATGGCACTAACCTATTACGACTTGCGCTTTGTTGACGCTTTGTTCGCCTGCAACCATCCGAAAGCATCCGAGATTGCCACCGGCATATTCAACAATGCCTACAACGACCTGCTCTATTACGCAGGGCTGCCGGCACCGTTCTATGCGTCGAACGAGAACAAGCGCTATATGTGTATGGCGAACGCCCAGTTGGTTCTCGAAACACTGCAAACCTACGAACAGACCGAGTTGTTTAACGAGCTGAACGGAGTGCTCACCGAAATGTACAGCATATATAGCGGTAGCAAAAACGCTAAAGGATTGAGCCGAAGATAGATTCGTCTCTTTTTGATAAGCAAAAAAGACAGACACATTGGTGTCTGTCTTTTTTTTCATGCGTAAATTGCTCGCAATTCAACTATTTAGTTTAATTTCGTGTTGTTATGTAACTATTTGTGTGGAATCACACGCGCTAAACGTCAAATAAACACTTATTTAGATGGAACAGGAACTGTTTAACGAGCAAAATTTACCTGAAGAAGGTGTTCTTAACAGCAGTGCCGCTGAACCGGAAACGGCCGACACCGCTGCAAATGTTGATGAGAATGTGGCTGACATTGAAGCCAACGAACCCGAAGAAACCAACGACTTGTCGGATTTCGACGGACAGAAGCAGGTTGCAACTGAAGATTACTCAAAGTACGACCGCCCCGAGCTTCTGAAAAAACTCAATCAACTGATTAACGACAATCCGGTTGAAACAATCGTGTTCGCGGTGGAAGAAATTAAATCGGCCTTCTACAAAAAATACCGCAACGACTATCATATTGCCCGTGAGAAATTTATTGAGCAAAACGGCGCACCCGAAAGCTTCAAATTCGCCGACGAGCATCAGGAAGTGACTTTCAAGGAACTCTACTCACAATTCCGTGAGAAGAAAAACGCTTATAACCAAAAACTTGACGCCGAAAAAGAAGAGAATCTAAAAAAGAAGCTCGAGATTGTTGAAGAGATTAAAAAACTGGTGAACACCGAAGAGTCGATAAACAAGACCTTCCAGGATTTCCGCAATCTGCAGCAGCAGTGGAAGGAAACCGGACCTGTGGCACAAGCTGCTCTGAAAAACCTGTGGGACTCTTACAACCACGCTGTCGAACAGTTCTACGACTACATAAAAATCAACAAGGAACTGCGCGACCTTGACCTGAAAGAAAATCTGAAAGCCAAACTGGCACTCTGCGAAAAAGCTGAAGCTTTGGTGCTTGAAGAATCGGTGCTGAAGGCCTTCCGCGAACTGCAGGAATTGCACAACAAATGGCGCGAAACCGGCCCTATTCCAAACGACCAGAAGGAAGAAGTCTGGGAACGGTTCAAAGCCGCAACCACAATAATCAACAAGCGTCACCAGGATTTCTTCGAGAAACAGAAAGACCTGCAAGTGCAGAACCTAGCGCAGAAAACCGCCCTGTGCGAACGCATTGATGAGATTAACAGTCTCACCATCGACAAGCCGAAAGACTGGGACGAAAAATCGGCTGACATTGTCAAGATTCAGGAAATGTGGCGCACCATCGGCTACGCCCCGAAAAAGGAAAACAGCAAAATCTACCAGCGATTCAAAAACGGTTGTGACCTTTTCTTCGCAAAAAAACGCGAGTTCTACAAAGAGATAAAAGCCAACCAAAAAAGCAATCTGCAGCAGAAAATCGAACTTTGCGAAAAAGCCGAAGCTCTGAAAGACAGCACCGACTGGAAAAAAACCACCGACGAATTGGTTAATCTTCAGAAACAATGGAAAGAAGTTGGACAAGTATCGCGAAAGCAGATGGAACCACTGTGGAAGCGCTTCCGCGAAGCCTGCAACTACTTTTTCAACGCCAAAGCCGAGCATTTTTCGAGCATCGACGGCGAGCAGGAAGCCAATCTCAAACTAAAACTCGAACTTGTTGAGCGCGCAAAGAATTTCGAAAAAAGCGACGACAACTCTGACAATTTGAACCGTCTGATGGAAATCCAAAAGGAATGGCAAAGCATCGGACACGTTCCCATCAGCAAGAAGGATGAAGTGCAAAAAGCCTTCCGTGAAGCGATTGACGCACAATTCAAATTGCTGAAGCTTGAAGCCAGCGAGCGCGAACTGACTAACTACAAAAGCAAAATCGAATCGTGGAACAATCCGCAGTCGAAAGGCAAACTATATTCAGAACGCAACAAGATTGTGCAGAAAATGCGCGAGCTTGAGAATGAAATCACCTTGTACGAGAATAATATGGGATTCTTCTCAAAATCAGCCAATTCCGATGCTCTTATCAAAGACATCAACCGCAAGATTGACAAGGCTAAAAACCACCTGCGCGAGCTGCAGGAAAAATTGCGCATGCTGAGCGAGATTGACGATTAACATGCTGATTACTAATATAAAAAGGCGACCTGTTTGGTCGCCTTTTTTATTTGAATTCAATGCTTATCAAGACGCTATAAATCCGTTAGCCGAATTTTATCTATTAAACATAACCTTCTCATTATTAAACATTTTTGTCAGCACCAAAACGGCACATACCGTGTAGGCAATGTTTGCGCCGACGGTGACAACGGCGTTCAGCAATGCCAATTCGTGCTGCAGCAGGGCAGTCATTGCGAGCGTTGAGTTGTAGAACGGAATCAGATAGACGGCAGTGTTGGTGGAAATGTCGCTGCTAAGCATTGAAATAATGCCAAGGAACACCATTACAAGCATTAGCGGCATACAGAGCGACGCGGCGTTTTTCACGTCTTTGGCCAACGTCGACAGAATGCTCACAATGGCCGCCATAATCAGCACCGTACTGATAATTATGGCAAACAGAATGATGTAATCGCTGGTGCCGTAGTTGAACGATACGGCGCCGCCCATTCCGCCAATCATATTGGGCAGCGACAGCACAATGCCGATGAAACTCGAAATGGCGCTCAGCAGCGATATTCCGCTGATGGCCACTATCTTGCCGAAAGCCAACTCGCTGCGGTGCATTGGGGTGACAAGTAGCGTGGCAATGGTGCCGCGTTCCTTCTCGCCCGCAATCGAGTTTTGCGCCACCGACATTACGCCGCTGAAAAGCATAATCAGAATCAGCATTGGCAGCAAACGGCCTAGAATCTGTCCGCTCACCTGCTCGTCGTTGGCCTGGTTGAAGCGCGTGTCGGGGCTGTCGGCGCGGTTGATGTCGAAGCGGTTGCCTATCGATTCTTCGTATCCGCCAAGCGTACCGCAGATTATCGAGTAGATGCGCTGCGTGGCTTCGTTGGTCGAGTTGTAGTAAATCTCGATGTTTGGCGCGGGCGTGCTGTCGGCGGTGGTGTAGGTGCTCACCGCGGCGTCGAAATCGGCGGGGAAGCGCACAAGCACCGTGTTGACATTCTTGTCTTTAAGCGCGTCAATTTCGGCTTGACCGAAGGCGCTCTGGCTAAGCGTGACGTTGCCGCTCAACGCGTTGAACGACTGCGCGACGCTCTGCGGCAGATTGTCAACCTGGACGGTAACACTCTCTTCGCGGTTCTGCTGCGTCAATTTGTCGGCACTCGAGCCCATAAAACTGTAAATGAAATAGATGAGCAGGCCTGGCAGGATGATTGTGGTGAACATAAGTTGACGGTCGCGGAAGACGCGGTCAAACTCTTTCTTTATGATTGTCAATACGTTACTTTTCATTCTTCGTTCCCTTTCACTTCTTTATAGAGTTCAAAAAAGCGGTCTTCGAGTTGTAGACCGTTGCACACTTCGTTGAGCGAGCCGCAGGCCACCATTCGGCCGTCGATAATCACGCCCACGCGGTCGCACAGGCGCTCGACAAGGCTGAAAATGTGGGTGCTCAGGATTATCGTCTTGCCTTTGGCGCGCAGTTCCTGAAGGAAATCGGTGACGGTGCGCGCCGTGAGCACGTCGAGTCCGTTGGTGGGCTCGTCGAAGATGATGATGTCGGGGTCGTGCACGAGCGAGATGACTATCGACACCTTCTGCTTCATTCCCGTTGAAAGGTTGGCCACCTTCACTTCGGCAAAGCGGTCGATGCCGAAACGGCTGAACAACTGCTCTTTACGCTCTCTGGCCACTTCGGGGCTGACGCCGTGCAACTGGCTGAAAAAGTCGAACAGATAGTTCGGCGTGAAGAAGTCTTCGAGTTTGAGTTCCGATGTCAGGAAAGCGATTTTTGAGCGCACCTTTTCGGGTTCGTCAACCACGCTGACGCCGTCGAAGAAGGCGTTGCCGCTGTCGGGGCGGATGAGCGTCGAGAGAATGCGCAGCGTGGTGGTCTTGCCCGCGCCGTTGGGGCCAAGCAGGCCGAAAATCTCGCCGCGCCGTGCGGTGAACGAAAGGTCGCTGACCGCCGTTTTCTGCTTCGTGCCTTCAATTTTCTGCTGCTTGAGCGAGAGTTTGAAGGTCTTGCAGAGATTATTAACTGTTAGTAAATCAGACATTTTGCTTAAAGTTTTGAGTTTTAAGTTTTCGAAGTATTAAGTTTTGCCGAAGATATTGTTGTTTTTTGAAAGAGTAATATGCAAAAAATACATATTACTCTTTCTTAACTATGTGTTAACTGAATATTGCGTATCAATAAAATTTGGTATGTACAAAATTTGCACCTACCTCTATTATTCAAGTAAAACACTCTCAAAATTATTCACCTTCAGCCGTTTCTTCACAAACCGCCTTCAATCGGCTGCTGTCGAACGCCTCGCGGATATTCCAGCCGAATTTCTTGCGGAAAATGAAGTAGAGAGCCACAGATATTAGAATTTCTAAAGCAGGAATAAGCAACAATGTGTCCGACGCGAAATCTTTTGTGACTGTGAAGAGCGGCGAAGAGCCATACTCATTGCCCTCAACGGCAAACAACGTGAACCCCGTAAAATTGTGGGCAAAATGCATTCCCCACGAGAATTCGATTCCATCGTTTAAAATCGTGAAAAATCCAAACATTAGACTGCCTGTCAGATAGACAACCATTGCGCGTATGAATCCGAAGTCGGAAACCTCGTTGTTGTTGCAGTGCAACAGAGCGAAGATAAGCGTCACAATCACCAGTGCCCAAATTTTGCTTTTGGTGCAGAGTCCGAATCCAGGCAGCAGGTAGCCGCGCATTATCAGTTCCTCGCAGCCCGTTTGGAAAGGCGCAAAAATCACTGCCAGCAAAAGACCGACAAGGAATTTCGTGGTGCTGAAATGGAAGGTGAAAGCATCGGGGCTGACAATGGCCAACAGCGTCCAAAAGATTAAAAGACAAACGAAATAGACGCCTGCCGCGCCAAAAAAACGGTCGGCGCGGAACCGACGGTCGCCCGAAATCATCGTCATCGGCTCGCGCTTGTGGAACGGCTTGAACAGAAGCCACATCAGGCCAACCCAGAACACGAATGTAAGCATCAGAACCAAGAATCCTGTTTGTGAATTCAGATTGATAAGACCCGCCAACTGTTCAGGGCTGAAATTGCCTTCACTCATTTTTTTCACAACCAATCCCGCAATATAAATGATTGACGGAATTTGCGCCGCAATGAAAGCGATTGCCATCACTGCCACATACCGCAGCCAGTGGTTTTTGCCCTCACGGGCGTTTTCAAAAAAGTTCATAATCAAAAGTTTTAAGTTTTAAGTTTAACAAGTTTGAAGTTTAGACGTAGGGACGTGGCGCGCCGCGTCCGTACTGTATTTAATTTAAATAAAATCATAAATCACCAACACCTTAAATCACAATTCATCCCCCTTCACCGCAATCGCAGGGCAGACGGGCAATTTCTTTATCTCGCCGTTAATCAGCCCTTTACGGAAATAGCCGCTTTTCATACTTGCATCGAGCATAAGCGTGCCTTCGCCTTCGCTGTCCACCATCGACACGCTTAAATAGTACTCTGTGCCGCGTTTCAGCCACAGAATATCAGTCGGTTCAACGTCGAGCGTGAAGCCTTTATTTGATTGTTGCACAGTCTGATAAATCGGTTTCTGAAGGACATTGACAAGTTGGCTGTCGCGTCTCTCGTATAGGTTGAAACTCAACTTGCACTCTTTGTAAGTACATTTTTTAATGTCCAATAGTATATTGCTGATAATGAAATCTTTATCAGGCGTGAACATTGGTCCGCCTTCGGGGCCGTCGGGGGTGCCGCGCCCCGTGAGCACGCAACTGCCTGGCATTGGCATTCCGCGGCCCACAATGGTTTTGGGCTTGCTCTGTTTCCCAACCGTAACTTCGGGCAGCACTATCATTTTGTCTTTCAAAACGATAGTCAGTTCGTTGCCTGCCGAATATGTTTCAAACGGAACCTCTGTCGGCAGATACGATACGTGGCTGAAAACTAACGTGTTAGTGCGTCCTGTGGGAATTTTCAGCGAGAAATGCCCCTCGCCGTCCGAAATGGTGCCCACGCTGTCGCGATTGAACCCGATGCTGACGTATTCAACCTTTTCGCCGCGCTCGTTCAGAATGTTTCCGCTGACGGTGGTTTGCCCAAAACCGATTATCGGCATTGCGGCGAATATCATTATTAATGGTAATAGTTTCATTGTTAAAAGTTTTATTGTTTCTAACCGATTTAATCCGATTTTAACCGATAACATATTGTATTTCAGATTTATGTGAACGGGATAAATCGCGTCACTACATTATAATTCCTAAATATTCTACTCTTTCTTCAAAAAATCAAATTGTCCGCCGTTCTGCTTGAGTGTCAGTTTTTTATCCGCAAGATTGAATTTTATGACAATGCCTGCAGGCTTGTACTCGAAATCGGTTTCCGATGTTGCGGTGAGCGGAAAGGCTGACTGCTCTGTGGCTTGTCCTTGCAGCCGCGTGCCGTCTGTTGTGATTTTCAAGTCCATTCCCAATAGTGCCGATGAGTAGGTCCCAACAAATGCCGCCAACTGCTCGCTGGTTAGCGCAACCGATTGTGTTTCAATCTGATTATCGGCGTTGGCCGACTTTCTCACAAACTCGAATGTCTGCCCCATTTGCTTGAGTGTGATTTTGTTGCAATCGGGTGCGACAGTAATGACAACGCCCACACTTGCATTCTCGAATTGGTCAGCTGAAAGGGCGTCGAGCGGATAAGACTGCTGCCCCGCCGTCTGTGCGCACAGCCGATTGCCTGCCACCGTCACCGTCACTTCCATTCCAAGCGCCTCGCAACGGAAAATGCCCGTGTATTGCGCAAGTTGCTCGGCCGAGAGTTCGATGTATTTCGAGAAATCGGGCATTTCAATGTCCTTCCCGTCCACAGCGTCGAGAATGGCCAAGGTGATTTTGTTAAGGTCGATGTCTGTGCCGTTTGAGCAGATGGCGATTGTCAGGTTGTCGAAAACCTCAAATTGCGACCTGAAGCCGTCGATGGCGCCCGAATGGCCGTAGCCCGAATGGCCGTTGTGCGAGAACGTGAACAGGCCGCGGCCGATGCCCTCGTTCAGTTCTTTCATTTGCTCGCGCAGATTGTCACCGAAGATGCCGTCGAACAGCGCCTTGCCGAATTTCGCAAGGTCGGCGGGTGTCGATGCCATTGCGCCCGCGCCCAATGCCACCGACGCGTCGGTTTCGGGCTGAACCTGCCAATGGTCAAGCAGCGCGTATGAGCGTGCGTCGCCGCGCTGCGGATTGACGGCCTCGCTGAAACGTGTGTGTCGTAGGTCTAACGACCTGACAATCAGTTCGTCAACAACCTCGGCATACGACTTTCCGTAAACGTCTTCCAAGATGAACCCGAGCAGATTGTAGCCCGTGTTGCAGTAGCGGAAAGTGCTGTCGGGCGCGGAATTGGTGCCTGCGGCGGCCACGCGCTCAAGAATCTGCTGGCGCGTCTGCGGCGTCAGATAATAGGTCAGATACTCATACGGCTTGTCGTTGACAATATCCACCAAGCCGCTGCGGTGATAAAGCAGATGGTTGATGGTAATCTGTTCTGCATTAGGAATTTGCGCGTCGGGGAAATACTTGGCAATGTTGTCGTTGAGCGACAGGCGGCCCTCGTTGGCGGCCTTCAGCACCATAACCGCTGTAAACGGTTTCGAGATTGACCCGATGCGGAACTGCGTCTCGGCAGTGCAGGGAATCTGGTTCTCAACGTCGGCCCAACCCAACGAGCGCTGATAGATGGTCTGCCCGTCGCGCTGCACCACCACCGAGCCCATAAAATGCCCGTCGAGAGTGCTGAAATAAGCGTCGAGTTTCTGGTCGGTTGTCTGCTGGCTGCAAGCGGTGCAGACGGCGGCGCAACATAGCGCGACGAAGGTTTTTGCTAATGATTTCATATCTATTTGTTTTTTAATTGTTAAACTGTTCGTTTCAAAATCGCAAGCCAAAAGTAAATGCCGCCCGCCGATGTTGCAAATAATTGTTCGGCGCGTGTTGCGGTTGATTTTAGTGTTAAACACCAGATTATCAGTGTGTTATAAGGGGTCATCGGATTTTAGTGCAATAAAATCTTAACAGCGCACCAAAATGGTGCGTATTGATAATCAAGAAGATAACAACTTTCTAAATCAGTTCATTTTGTTGTCCGCGCAAGAGTGGGCTTTGAAAATTCTTGATTCATATCATTTATTGAAAGTGCCTGAACTTAAATGAATTATGGCGGCAAAATCAGGCAAATCGCTATTCGTGTGTGAGTTTTTGAATATCTGAAAACAAACTCTTCTTGTATGTTTTACAAAAAAAAGCTGCCCAAAAACTCTTGGGCAGCCTCGTTCTGATTATAGAATTTATTATCAAATACCTTTCAGCACTGCTCTGACAGAGCCTTTGTCTGCAATCAGTTTTGCAAAATAGCCGCATACCTTATTGGCAAGCCCTGCTTCAAACAAATCGACGCCGAAAATCTCTTTACGGTGCATAAGCGGCTCAACTGCCTTGCAAGCCGCTGCCGCGTCTCCGCCAATCTTGACATCGGCGACGTATTTTCTCACATCGTCCAAAAGCGGGTCGGGGCTTAACTCAAAAGCGTTTCCGTTATCGTCGATTGCAATAAGGTAGCGCATCCACAAAGCGAAAACAGCGGGAATAACCTCCAAGTTGGCCACATTCAAATCGTTGCGTGAGAGATAGCCTTTAATTGTTTCGCCAAAGCGTATGCTCAATTTCTGCGATGTGTCGCAAGCAATGCGCTGCGGTGTGTCAGGCATAAACGGATTCGGGATGCGGATGTCAACCACTTCGTCGATAAAGTTGCGCGGTTTGATGATGCCTGGGTCAACAACAACAGGCAGGCCTTCCTCATATCCCAAACGCTTAACAAGACGCAGCAAATCAGGGTCTTTCATTTCGTCGGCTATAAGAGTGTAGCCAAGCAGACAGCCGCTTACGGCAAGGAATGTGTGAAGCGGGTTCAAGCAAGTGCACACCTTCATTTTCTCCACCTTGTCCACCGTCTCGCGATTGGTGAAATACAATCCCGCTTTTTCAAGTTCGGGACGGCCGTTGGGGAAATTATCCTCAAGAACCAGATATTGGCACTCTTCGGCGTTGACAAAAGGCGCCACGTAGGTTTTCTTGCTTGTGATGACGGGCTCAAGCTGTTCAATTCCGTCGTCGGCAAGAATCTTCTCAATTTTGGCGTCGGGACGCGGAGTGATTTTATCAATCATTGTCCAGGGGAACGACACCTTGCTGGCGTTATTCACATAATCAAGGAAGCCCTTTTTGCAAACACCGCGTTTCTCCCACTCTTTAGCAAACTCATTGACAGCGGCATACAGTTTGTCGCCGTTGTGCGAGCAGTTGTCCATACTTACCATTGCAATGGGAAGTTCGCCGTTGGCGTAACGCTCATAAAGCAATGTGACAACTTTTCCGATGTAAGATTTTGGAAGGACCGGACCTTCGGCAAAATCGCTTTCAACACCAGGCATAAACACGCCAGCCGCATTTTTCAGCAGATAGCCTTTTTCTGTAATGGTGAATGTGACCATTTGAAGCGAAGGATTTCGGAAAATCTCAATCAGCCGCGACCATTCGTTGGCATTGGAACTGTCGGCCGTCAGCGATTCCATAATTGAGCCGACCACAGTTTTTTCGACATTTCCGCTCGATTTGAGTGTTACAAGCGCACCGATGTTGTCGTGGGGGCGGTACATTTTCTCGATAATCTCGTAGTCGTAGCCTTCAGCGACCACAAGACCACGGTTTATCACACCCTTGTTTAAAAGTTCCTGCACCACATTGGCCTGAAAAGCACGAAAAATGTTTCCGGCACCGAAGTGAATCCAAAACGGCTCTTTTTTAGTTGCAGCCTCAACTTTTTCCCGATCGAATTGTGGAAGTGAGTAGCCTTTCGCTTCCCACTCCGCTTTGTTTTGTAATCCTTGTTTAGTCAGTTTCATCTTTTAAACATTTTATATGACTGAATTTATGTTGATGCCGTTATACGTCAGATTGCCAACATTTTATAGATACAAACCATCTTGTTGGCAAACAAATGATATGTAAGGCAAAAGAAAGAATTTTTTGATAAATAATTCAAAGTAAATATGTCCAAAAAGAGTTTGCGTGTGTGTTACCTATAACTGTCAAACGAAAAGGCCGCCCAAAAACTTTTTGGACAGCCTCTTTCTTAAAGTTCTGAAGGTTTAGTCGCTTCGCTGTTTAGATAACTAACTATTCTAAAATTCAATCCTTCAATTATTCAATCCTTCAATCCTTAATTAAGTCTGCTCTTCTCGTCGTTTCCTGCGCCGGTGCCTTTGTATTTGCTCTTTGCGGGGTTGAAGTTGTACTTCACGCTCACCGAGAAGCGGCGGCGGTCGTTGATGTTGGTCTGCTCAAGGTAGCCCGACTGCTTGTAGAGTTTGACTTTGTTGTCGCCCTTCTCAAAGATGTCGCTGATTCCCGCTTCAATGTTCAAAGCCTTGTTGAAGAACGATTTATGAACGTAGAAGTTGACGTCGAGAGTGCGGTTGCGCAACTCAACCAAATCCTGGCAGCCGCCCTTGCCAAGGAACTGCGTGTTCAACTCAAACAGCCAACCGCTCTTCAGTTCAACCGAGTTGTTGAACATAAATCCCTGAATCGGCTTGTTGCACGACACCATTCTGCCTTCCGACTCAATGTCATCAATCCATTGTTTCATAACGAAATAGGCGATTGTCGGCTTGTAGATGCCCAATGGCAGTTGGGTGGCAACCTGCAGGTTCAGCGTCGGTTTGTCAAGGTTTATCCAATGCAGGACTTCCGACTCTGGATGTTCCTCATTCACAACCTGATACTGTATGTAGTGATTCTTGTTGTGCGTGTAGATGGCCTTCAACTGAAGCACCACAAGCGTTGCCGTCAGTTCGGCCGAGCGGATGATGGTCGGCTTCAGCGTGGGGTTGCCCTTCTGCTGCAGATAGCGGCTCGCGTAGGTCACGTTGTTGCTCATACTGAAGTACGATGGTCGCGAAATCTTCTCATTATAAGCGAATTGCAACTGAATGTATTTGCCTATCACCCCGCTGAACGATACTGACGGGAACAGTTCGCTATAGACCGTCGAAGCCTCGCTGTCAAGTTGGCCGTTGTTGTAGAAGTCAAGGTTCAGATGCTCGTAGCGCAAGCCCGCCGTAAGGCTGTATTTCTGGGCGAAAGTGCGTTTGTACTCGGCGAATCCCGCAATGGCCTTCTGCCGTGCTTCGCTGCTCACCGACGGCACAAACTCTTCAAGGTTGCTCGAAGTCTCGTCGGTGCGGTTGGTGAAGGTGGCCTCGGCGCCAACGTCGATGCGGCCGCCCAAAAGTTCGTGTCCCACAACAAGTTTCTGGGCCGCCAACTTGTTCAGCACGCTGTTTGTTGTCACAATGTTGCGGTCGTCGTAGTTGTCGCTCTCTTCAGGTGTAACACCTTCTTTATCAGTAGGATTATAAACAAAGTCGGCATTAAAATCGATTGTGAAGTCGCCAATCGCGCCGTTGAAGTAGGCGTTCAGGTCGTTCTCAAAATCGTGGGTGCGGCGCTCTTCGGTCTGCGTCAGAATGTGGTCGAAAAACTGGCCGTCGCGCATAACGTCGAGCGTGTTTCGGGCGTTGGTTTTCTCATTCATAACGGTTTTGTGGGTGAACTGTGCGCCCACCGAGTTGCGCTCGTCAATCTGGTAGTTGAGCCCGAAGGTGGTCGGCACATACTGGTTTTTCTGCGTGCCCTTAATCGAGTTGTTGGTTTCCCAACGGTGATCGGAATTGTTAAGGGTGTAAATGTCCATTCGCGTGCCCGCCTTTGGATTGATGTCGGCGCGGAAGTTGGCGAACAGGTCGAAACCGTTTTTGCGATAGTTGAAATTGGCCTTTTCCTGGTAGCAGCGGGTGTAGTCGCGGAAGCCCTGGCCGAAACTCGACTCAAGCGAGAAACCGAAGCCTTCGCCCGTGGGCGCGATGGTTGTGATGCGCACCACCGATGTCACCGAAGCGTCGTAGCGTGCCCCTGGCGACGATATAACTTCCACATTCTTAATGTTTTCGGGCGACAGCGTTTCCAACTCGTTCCAATCGCGCACCTTGCGGTTGTTGATGTAGATTTCGGGTGTGCCGCGGCCGATGACTTCAAGATTTCCGTTGCGTTTGATGATTCCTGGAATGTTCGACAGCATTCGCGTGGTGCTGGCCGTCCGCGAAAGCGTGGTGCCCTGCACGGTTGTCACCATTGCGCCGTCTTTCAGTTGCGTCTTCGGCGCGATGGCCTTCACCGTCACCTCGCCAAGTTCGGTCGATTCCGCGTTCAGTGTGATATTCTGAAAATCAGCCACTTCAGCAATCGGTTTCAAGAAACGCTCGTAGCCGATGCTCGATATACTAATATAGTGTGCGTTGGCGGGTTGCGCAAGCGTGAAGCGCCCGTCAAGGTCCGACACTGTGCCGCCCAAGAATGCCGAGTCGGCGGCCATTAGAATAATGTTTGCAAATTCAACAGGTTGAGCCTCACCGTCGGTGATGCGTCCGTTGATTGTCTGTTGTGCGGTTGCAATCTGCGCGCCAAACAAGGTCGCCAAAACTGCTGAAACTAATCTTTTCATTTTTTTAGTTTTTAATTGTTATTTAATGTTTGTTCACTAATTCCTTCAACTGTCAATTTTCAATTTTCAATTGTCAACTGACTTCACTGACAAATCTACAGCAGTTAATCGATTGATGTTCAGTGTTTTCGCGCGTACGTTGCCGTTTATATTACTGATATTCAACCTGATAAATGGTTCAAGATGGCAAAATCTTAACAGTGTTGCCGTTTTGTTACACACTGATAGTCAGGATTGTAAGTCAGGATTCGGCACTCGTATTTTTTTTGATTTTTTGCTGAAATTTGTGTCAGAAAGACACTCTAAAAACCGCCTTTTTGGCTAATCGGTTGATTATTAAGATGTACCAAAACCGCAACATTTTCAACACCAATGATAATCAGCGTTTTACAAAGCCGTGTTTTCGGTTCGGGAACGGTGCTTTTCGGCGGGCGGCGGCGGATTTTTCAAGGAAAGTATGGGAAAGTGCAGAATTGGAAGCACAAAAAAACAGGATTTCGGTCCTGTTTTTTACCATTCTCTATTGTGTTAATTGTTTTTTTAGACGACCAATGTCGCGGCGGTTCTGCCACACTGTGACAATAACTATCGTCTCGCCGTCAATGAAATATACTATTTTGTTCAGTTTGGTGGTGACGGTAGATGATACCTTGTTCGGGGTCTTTTACAAAAACACGTCCCAACATTGGGAAGTCTTTCAGCAAATTGGAACGGCTGCGAATATCGGCCAACACCGCTTCGGCCGTGCGGCGACCAAAGTTTTCAGCAACATACAAAAGTATATTGCGCAGGTCGTCACGCGATTGCTCACTCCACTCAATTTCCATAGTTGGAAATCATTTGCTCCATTTCGTGCATAACCGTATCGTGGGCAATTAGTTTCGAGCGTCCAGCCTTGATGTCGCGTCCGCGCTGCAAAGTCAATGCTTTGGCTTCCGCCTCGCTGATGCACGGCTTTTCCTCGGTATCTTCCTGCGCTATGCGGCTGCGGAAGGCCTTGCGCACACGCTCCGACTGCTGTTGGTAGAGCGTCCATAGTGCTTCAACCGCCGACATATCCTGATAATTTATTGCTGTTTGCATAAAAATCAATTTGTTTAGCAAGAATACGAAAAACAATCTGTTTGGCAAAAAAAATAATGCGGGGCAAAATTAAAAGAAAATCATACTTTTGCGCCAAATCAATAACTATATGAAACTCAAACTATTATTGTCGATAACTCTTGCCGCCGTTTTGTTCGGCTGCACCCAAGAGTCTGTAAACCAACCCATTTTCGACCGTGCCTATGCGCTTTTCAGCGATGGCGAGTACGAGATGTCCGAAGAGTACCTCAAAAACCACGAGTCCGACCTCAAACAGCCATTGTCCGATGCCGACAGCGTCTATCTAACGCTCTTGAAATCACTCTACAAAGGCAAATTCACGCTGTTGGATTTCAATGGAATTGCCGACACCGCGCGGCTCAACCATTGTATCGATTTTTATCGCAAAACGTCTGATTCAGAAAAACTTGCGTGGGCGCTTTACTTGAAGTCGGTTAAGAATATGTTTTCGGGCAACTATGCCACGGGCGTTGTGGTTTTGCGTCAGGCTGAAGATGTTGCCAAAACGCTCACAAACAATGAGTTGAAGTTCCATATCACATTTTGGCGGTTCTATTCCGAAGGCAGTACGTTCGATTTGGGCGTGCGCGGGTTGGGACTTGTCGAGAAAATAAGGCCATATGCCCGCAGCACCGACCAAAAGGCCCAATATCTCGCCATAAAGACCGATATTTTCTTTTTTAACGGATTGATGGACAGCGCGAAATATTATATACGCGAAAGTGAGAAAATCGACACCACCAATTATGGATTTTTGTCCGAATACGGACTCATTTTCGCCGAAGAAGAACCCGAAAAGTCGCTTCGCTATGCGCTCAAGGCGGCCGAGATTAATCCGTGGAACGACGTCGCAAAATTGTCACGCATAAAGAGTTATCTTTGCTTGAACCGCTTGCAGGATGCCATTGATTTTTATCAGAGCAGCTCAATTGGTGACGCTAATCGGGCCCTTGTTCTTGAATATTTCTTCGATTATTATCACCGCCACGGTATGCTAGCCGAAGCCGACCGCACAGCTGCCGAACTGCGACCGTTAGTCCACAAAATTTTTCAGAGCGCCACCGAAAGCAGCCGCGTATATACTGCCAGCACCAATTACGACTTTGATTTACTGCGACTTGCCAACCAGAACCGCACGCAGCGCATTGTTTTTGCCTTGGTGTTGGGTTTTGCCGCACTGATTGCCCTGCTGACGGTTGTTTTCGTCCGCCAGCGCCGCCGCTACGAGCGCGAATTGGCGCAGAACCGCCAGATTCTGAAAGAGTCGCACGACAAGATTGAAGAGTTGCGCACAGCAGGCGAATCGGTTGACAATGAGCGCGAAATAGCCCGTTTGCAGCGCAAAATCAACGAAATCGAAAGCCGCTACGCCGAAATATACAGTCAGGGTAAGCAACTCTACGAAGAGATTTTCGTCCGCGGCGGCAACAGCGGCCAGTGGAACAAACGCGACTACGAGCGTTTTCTTGAATACTACAAAACATTGGATTTGAGCCTTTTGGCGCAAATCGAAGAAGAATACAACTCGCTCAACCCGCGCCAGACATTCTTCAAAATCCTTCAGGCGAAAGGCTTTGAAAAAGAGCAGATTATGCGAACAATGTGCATTCAGGAAGATGGAACATTCAGGGCCTTGAAATCGAAGGTGGAAGGGATGAGAAGGGGGTAAAAACCTATTGTGAGATGACATTCAGCGAACTCATAAAAGCGCAAAGTTGGCCGTCGGTTGAAGCCACGCTGATGATGTATTTCTCTAAATATCAGTCGAGTTTGTCGGGGTTCAAACGTGCGTTCAATATGCTACAAAATATGGAACCGCAGCAGAACGCCGACACGCTGAAACTCGTGCGCATTGACGCTGAAAATGTTGATGTTACAACCGTGTGCGACGGCAAAGAATACAGCATAACCATCGCACCTTGGAACGAAATATTGGGGAACCGTATTGATGCTCAATCATTTGCCAAATTCTCGCAACCCGAAATTGCCGTGTTTGTCCTTTGGCAACTCACCTTCTACGGCTTCGATGAAGAGACAATCAGAAAAAAGACCGACGAATGGCTGAAAAACTTGAAATAGAGCCCGTTGCACACATTCGCACCGATTTTCCGAGCAAGTTCGGCATTCCGCGTCAGAGCGGTGTTGTGCCAACCTTGCGCGGACAGATTGTCTTCTGCCCCAAATACCGCAACGCCGATGCTCTGCGCGGACTCGAAGGGTTCTCGCACCTATGGCTCATTTGGCATTTTTCGGCCAACCGGCAAAGTGGTTGGCAGCCCATGGTGCGCCCGCCGCGCCTTGGCGGGAACCGGCAGGTGGGTGTTTTCGCTTCGCGCTCACCATTCCGCCCGAATGGCTTGGGACTGTCGGCGGTTGAAATCGAACGAATCGAATTAGAGACACCGCAAGGCCCTGTCATTCATGTGCTTGGCGCCGATTTGATGGACGGCACGCCCATCTTCGACATCAAGCCGTACGTGGCCTACGCCGACAGCATCAGCCAAGCTCGTTCGGGCTTTGTCGATGATGTGGAATTCAGCCATTTGGATGTGGTTCTGCCCGACTCGTTCCGTCAAAAATTAGGCAACAATTTGGCCGACACTCTCGTGTGTGTGCTGCAGAACGATCCGCGGCCGCCCGTGCAAGCCGGCACCGACAAGATTTTCGGAATGCCGTTTGCCGGATACGATGTGAAGTTCAAAGTTGATGGTCAAACGCTGACGGTTGTTGATTTGGCACAACTCGACAAGAATGAACGCAGATGACACAGATATAACAGATTATCGCAGATTTTTGAATATCTAAACTTCTCAACAATGCTACTGCACCCCGCCGATTTTCCATATTTCACTTTCGCCAATCTCGATAGATTCAGCACTGTAAAGCATTTTGTCACATGCGGCAACAGCGCCGAAACCGACATCAATCTGCGGTCGGTTGGTGGTGCGGCCAATCGCCAACGATTGGCACAGACGATTGGTTTTGACATCAATCGGATGGTGACCGGCGAGCAGACTCACAGCCTCAACATTGCGGTTGTGACCGATGCCGATGCCGGTCGCGGTAGTGTGGACATCGACAGCCGGATTCCATGCACCGACGCCATGATTACCAATTGCAAAGGCATTTGTCTGATGGTTCTCACAGCCGACTGCGTGCCTGTGCTGCTCTACGACCCCGCAACACACTCTGCGGCCGCCATTCACGCCGGTTGGCGCGGCACAGCAAACGGCATTGTTGGTTTGACAGTCAAGAAGATGGCTGATGAGTTCGGCTCCAAACCAGAAAATCTGATTGCGGCCATTGGGTCGTGCATTGGCGCGTGCTGCTTCGAAGTGGGCGACGATGTGGCCGAGCATTTCAGCCAATGGCCTGATACTATCCTACGCCGCAACGAGTGGCCCCGCCCCCACATCGACCTTGTGCTTGCCAACCGCATTCAACTTGAGCAGGCAGGCATTCCGGCATCAAATATTGAATCATCAGATGAATGCACCAAATGCGGCCCGTACGGCCTTTTCTCGCATCGCCGCGACCAAACCCTTGGCCGGATTGGAACAGGCATTCTGCTGGCCTGAAAACAACAAAAAAGCCGAACCAAACGGCCCGGCTCTTATCATTCGTTTGCCAATTTTTAGATGGCGCGGATAGCATTCACACGGATGCGGTCCAAAAGTTTTTTAGATTGTGATCTCAAAGCCGTCCGGATTTTTTCTCTGTCAGCAGGTGATATAGATGCCGTACAATGTCCGTCCTTTTTAAGAGCATCTATTAGTGCGTCCATTCCTTTGTTATCTGAAGAATATGACACACCCTTGTACTTATAAACATCTTCATCGGGGCAAAGTTCTGCTACAGAAATGTCACAAGCGGAATCTTCAACGGGCTCTGCCTGATTACACCCTGCTTCTTCAACTTCATCACCGCAAGCTGCAAGACCGAATGCTGCAAATAATGCGATTGGCAATAAGAATTTCTTCATCTCAAGTAAATTTAAATTAGACAATAAATTATTTATTTAGCTCGTAATCAATTATTTCACAAAATTTGTCATAACTGCGGCGTCCTTTGTACAAATGACTACCAATTACAAATATAGGTGTTACTTTTAAACCGATTGCACTAAAAAGCTTATTATTTTGCTTTACACTGCTGAAATCGTTGGCAACAAGGCATTCGGCCAATTCGGAATTGCTGTCTAAAATGTCGTCAATCAATTGGCGGAACTCGTCGCTGTAAACCGCAGTTGGGTCAGTAAGTAGCAGTTCGCGGATGTCATCGGCGTTGCCATCGTTATTCATACAACCAGCCAGTTGCAAGGCCGACATCATATCACGATTTTCAGCGATATTTATAGGTTTTACTACAAACTTCACTTGCCCACTATCGATATAGCGCTGCTGAAGTCTTGGTAAATCAACCAACAGAAACTCATGACAATGGTGGCACGTGTAACTTGCGAACATATAAACAGTTATACGCGCTGAATCGGAACCAAGAACAATGTCGATATCGTTCTCAACAATTTCGACGTGTGTGTTGCTGAAACGCAATTGACGCTGCATTCTAGTGCCAAACCACCATAAGGCAATGATGGAACAAGTCAACAAAAACGCAATTAGCAACCACCGTAACTGTTTCTTCATCGTCTAACGAAATTTCACATTTGTGTCATATTTAATCAAACGTGGATTGAACCCAAGTCGAAGCTGCATTTCTTGAGTCCTGATTTTTTTCCTCATATTTGTTTTACGCCCCTCGTTATCAAACCAATATTTCGACTCACCGTCAATATCGTAAGCCAAAAGATTGATTGAGCGCATGTTGTCTTCATCAGCCAAATTATCTTTCATCTGCTTTTGCTTCTTCATCACTTTCTTCGAGTTGCCCATCATAATCTCACCAGGGAAAATCTTGATGTGATACTCAAAGTTGTCATTATCCATTCCTTGCATAGCAAACAGCGACAGATTCATGGCCGTTGTTTTTATGTCGGTTTGCGGCAGATAAAGAGAACCTTTTCTAATGAACAGACTTGTTGTAAGCGTTTGGAACTGAATATTTTCCAACTCGCGCATATTTACATAGCGGTCGAGTTCTTTCAAAATTTCCATATCCTTGATAACGCCATCCTCTAGTTTCAAATCGCCTAACACTTTCAAATCACCCATCGGTATGCTGTCGCCCATATTTATCACATTAAGATAGCCGTCCAAGTCTGCAGTCATCAACCCACTCAAATTTTCCGAAGTTACATCGGTTTGGTCGAAGTTATCGAACTCGAGCAACAGCTGCTTCAGGTCCATTTTGTCGAAATGAGTGCGGAACCAGACTGTCATCAAAGAGTCTGATTTGAATTTGACACGTGCCGAAGCATTCAAACCGCCTTTGAAAGCTCCAAGTTTCAAGTTCTCAACTACAACCACCGTGTCATTCACGTTGAATTTCGCCGAGATGGTATCGATTGACGATTTGCCGTATTGCAGATGGCCGAGTTTGAACAAGCCTTTCACCTCAACCGGATAGCCAAGAGCCAGAAAGCTGTAGGCGGTGTCAGCAACGGCTGCGGGCTCGTTTGTGGCAGCAACGGTTTCGGCCGGGGCTGCCGGCTCGCTTGCAGCTGCGGTTGTTGCGGCCTGTCCTTCAGCTTGACTGCCAGCCGGAACATCAGCTACAGCCACAGAGTCGGCGGCTGTTGAGTCGGCCGGGAACATTTGGTCGAGCCAGGCATAATCGAAATCGTCAAGCCCCACTTTGGTCAGCACTTTCAATTTGTTGCTGTTCTGCTCGAGCACGAAAATCTTCATGGCGTTCTCAACAATGGTCGAATCAACGTGCAGCTTCAGTCCTTGCCAGTCGATGTTGAGCTTGTCAACCCAAATGCTGTCGTTGGCAATCTTCACATCGCCGCCCAGGTTGTTGAACGATGTGAACGAATCGTACATATCGGCGTTTATATCGCTGAGTTTTATGCATATTTCGGTATTGTTGATTATCAAATCAAACATCTGCGTGTCGATGCTGTCAAGGTCAACCGTGCCGTGCGATTTCACATCGGCACGCACACCGCCGGTCATTGAATAGGCAAGGCTGTCGGGGAAGAACTGCTTAAAGTTCTCAATCACCACATCGGCGCCGAGTTGCGCTTCGAATGTTGGTTTTTCAAGATTCTTCACCTTTGCGGCCAGGTCGATTTTGCTGTCGGCAATCTCAACGTGCATGTGGTCAACATCAACTGTGGTCTTGCTCATATCGAATATGCTGCCGCCAAGCTTCACACCCAACCCGAGATTTTTCAGCGCCAGACCAAACTCGGGCAGCCCAACGTTAGTTTTGTCGATGGTGATGCCGTAATCGCTGTAGGCCAGATTCAAATTGAGCGTATCGATGGTGATAACGCTGTCCATCGTCACATTGAAATTGCTGAACCTAAGCGTTGCGCTTGTGTTGTGCAGAGCCTTCTCAATAAACGCGTCGTCGACATCGCCGGTGAACACGCCCTTGGTGTTCACACCCAAGTCAACCGCGCCGCCGATGCTGCTGATGCCCAAGTCGGCCGGAATGAATGGTTTAACCTCAGGAATGGCCACGTGGAATTTGGCGTTCACGTTGTAACGCGGCTTGTTCAAGTTCGATGCCGTAAGCTTGATGGTGCCTGAGCTTTTGGGCGTTTCAAAATGCAGTTTGTTTAGCTTCACTTCAACTGACTCGTCGGTGTCGAGCTTGCCGGTCGAAAGGTCAACATCGATCCCGATGTTTTTCACCTGCGGATAGCCGTCCATCAGCACAAGGCCCTTGTCGAAGCCGAGATTAGCCTCAACGTGCGGATAACGTGTTGTGTCAGTGACATTTCCCTTTACATCGGCACTAAAGTGCAGCTTGCCTTCGAGTTTCTTTACCCCAAACTCGTCGAGCATACCGTCAGGGGCGAATTTCAGCACCTTGGTCAGGTCAATCTCGTCGCAGTTGGCGTGGATGTCGGCGTAGATGTCATCGCCGAGCCTTGCCGAGCCGGTGATTCCTATCAGAATGTCGTCAAGCGCCAGTGAAACCTTGTTGATAGTGATGTCATCGCCCACATAATCCACATCCAGCTTCAGCTCTGCCATCTTCAACTGATTGGCGTTGGTCTCAACAAAATCCACATTGGTGATTTGAATGCTACCAACCACCTGCGCTTTAATCAGGCTGTCGGTCAGCGAGCCCTTGGCAACGATTTTCGGAATGTAGGCCTTAGCCCGGGCACCAAGTGTGCGGTCGTTGTAATAGCAAGTTATATCACTGATTGTCAGCTTTTCAAGATTTATGGTTACCGATGTTCCGGTGGTGTCGATGCCCTCATCGGCAAGCTCGTCCATCACCAGCGAGTCCTGCACGCTGCCCATCAGAAAATCGAAACAGGTGGCACCGGTACTGTCAACCAGATATTTGAGCGTTGCGCCCTTGAATTCAACCTCAGTAATCTCGATAATGCCGTCTTTGAGCGGCTCGCTTTTCAGCGATATGTAAAGTTTGTCCACCTTCACCAGTGAGTCGTTGCGGGTGGAATCACTGAGCGACGAACCCAGGTAAACATCGTTGAGTTCGAGCGTGGTGTATGGGAACGCACGTATAAACGAAAGCGATGTCCGCCCAATGTTGACCGGCGCGTCGATGATGCTCTGCACACTTGGCAGCGCCATCTTCACAACTTTGTCGTTGGCAAACTCGGCAATGAGCACCAATGCCAAAACCAAAAGCAGCACAATGCCTATTATCCACAAGAAAAACTTAAGCAGAAACTTTGGTAACGAGCGCTTTTTGGTTTTTTTAACTGTTTTGTTTTCAGTTGTTTCCACATTTGCGCTTTCGGCAGATTTATTTTCGGCCTCATCGGCGGCCTTCTTATCGTCTTTCATTTCAAAATTGGTTTATTATCAGAAACAAAATACAAATATATAATTTGACCTATTCAATTGAAATACTGATAGTGCAAAAAAAGAGAACGGGAAGTCGAAGGGGCGTCAAGGACAATCTGACCCGGACCCCTTCGCCATTAAATAAATTGATTAATTGGCATTGGATTTTTATCTGATACCCAGATACTTATGCGTCTGCAGCGATAGCCGCCAATGCGGATGCGCCATAATGTAGGCGACCGTTTCGCTCGTATTCTTGCACGAGCAAGGTTGCAGAAAATAGTGGTCGGCTTTGATGGCGGTGTACCATTTCTCAACGTCGGTGCCGGCCTGAAAAACCACTTTCACCTCGTTGGCGGCTTTGAGCACGGGCGAGCTTCCCTCTTTGGGCGATACTGTCACCCAGTCGATGTTGGCAGGAAGCGGACAGGTGCCGTTGGTTTCAATGGCAACTTTTCGGCCTTCGGTGTGTAGCAAATCAACCAGCCGTTCCGACACTTGCAGTCCCGGTTCGCCGCCGGTGAGCACCACGAGTTGGGGCTTGAACTGCGCCACGGCAGCGGCAATCTGCTCGTCGGTCATTTCGGCGGTGGGGCGGTGATCGGTGTCGCAGAAGGGGCACGCAAGATTGCAGCCTGCAAAGCGCACAAAAACAGCCGGCGTTCCGGTGTTGAACCCCTCGCCCTGAAGGCTCTCAAAAATCTCGTTAATCTTTCTCATAGGTGGCAATGTTGCCCTCGGTTTCCTGCACAGTCACCTTGTAGCAGTTCTCAATCTGCTGACAAATCCAGTAGGCCAGATTCTCAGCCGTCGGGTTGATGTCGCCCAGAACGTCGTTAATCACCTTGTGGTCGAGTTGGTCGACAATCACGCTTTTGATGCGCGAAAAATCGACAACCATACCGTCGGCGTTCAACTTCTCAGCCTTGCAATAAACGGTTACAATCCAGTTGTGGCCGTGCAGGCTCGTGCACTTGCTCTGATATGGCAGGCTCAACTTGTGTGCCGATGAAATTTCAAGTCGTTTCGATACGTAAAACATTGGGGTGGTAAGTTTTAAGTTTATAAGTTATAAGTTTTATGTGGTGTTGGGGGTTGGTAAGGGTTTAGGGTTAAGTCGCTTCGCTGTTTAGAAATTTAGTTTATTAACCTTTAAACAATTCACCGATTCACCATTTTTAATTATTAAGGGTTTGTAGAGACGCGGCGCGCCACGTCTCTACGGTTCCAATTAAACAATTCTTAATTTTCATATTCTGTCGTATCTTCGATCCCCGCCAGCCGCAGAGCCTCTTTGCGTTCAATGCAGGTGGCGCAGCGGCCGCAATGTACTTTGCCGCCTTTGTAGCAGCTCCACGTTTTCGAGTAATCGACACCCAACTGTTTTCCCTTTCGGGCGATGTCGGCTTTCGAGATGTTGGTGTACGGCGTGAGCAGCGTGATGCCCTCGTAAGTCCCGGCCTCGATGGCGCGGCTCATAGCTGTGGCAAACTCGGGGCGGCAGTCGGGGTAGATGGCGTGGTCTCCGCTGTGGTTGGCCATCATTACGTGCTTCAGGCCAGCGGTCTCGGCCATTCCGGCGGCCACAGCAAGCATTATTCCGTTGCGGAAAGGCACCACCGTCGATTTCATATTCTCGTCGGCATACGAGCCTTCGGGAATGGCGTCGGCACCCTCGAGCAGCGAACTGCGGAAATACTGCTTGAAGAAATCGAGCCGTACGGTTGTGTGCTTGATTCCCAGTTTTTTGCAATGATATTCGGCAAACGGGATCTCGTCGGCATTGTGGTTGCTGCCGTAGTCGAACGATACGGCCAATGCTATATCGTTTTGATACTCATATAGTAACGTTGTGCTGTCCATTCCGCCGGACAGTATCAGAAGGCTGTCTTTCATAACAATGGCGGTTTAAAATGTGCGGTTCATCTGCGCCAGCAAACGCTGTTGCTTCAAGGCTTGGTGAGCCTCGTCGGCGTAATTGGCGAATGGGTAGATTGATATTCCGCCGCGCGGCGTGAAAATGCCGTAAACCTCAAGGTATCGCGGCTGCATCAGCGCCACAAGGTCCTTCATAATAATGTTGATGCAGTCCTCGTGAAAATCGCCGTGGTTGCGGAAACTGAACAGATAGAGTTTCAGCGACTTGCTCTCAACCATCCGCTCGCCAGGAATGTAGTTGATGTAGATGTGCGCGAAATCGGGTTGCCCGGTTTTGGGGCAGAGCGTGGTGAACTCGGGGCAGTTCAGCGTTACCAGATAATCGTTTTCGGGGTGCTTGTTGACGAACGTCTCAAGCATTTGCGGCGCGTAGTCGGTCGGATATTCCGTCCGTTTGTCGCCCAGCAGGGTTACACCTGCCAATTCTTCTTGTGTTCTCATATCGTTTTTAGTTTTAGAGGAAAAACTGAAAGCTCTTTTTGCGGCTACAAAGATAGGTATTTTTCTGTAAATGTGGTGAATTGTTTTTTGATTGCCTCACCTACTCATCCCCAAACTCCATCAGATAAGCCTTGATGAAATCGTTGAGTTCGCCATCCAAGACGGCCTGCACGTTTGATGTTTCGTAGCCTGTGCGCACGTCCTTCACCAGTTTGTAGGGGTGCAGCACGTATGAGCGGATTTGCGAGCTCATTTGAAGAGCTTCTTGCCAGCCTCAAATTCCGGCCTCAAAGGTACAGGAAAGATGTTTGTCAGAAAACCTATTTTTCGGCAAAAATGAGGAAACAATTTGCAATGTGACAGAATTTGTAATTTTCTTGCTATATTTTTTTTCTGACCATAAACAGCTCACGCAACTTTCAAAAACTTGCTAATAAGCAATTACTTTTTCATAAAAAGACCCCAAACCATTGTTAATCAACACTACAAGAACGCCTTTTCTTTTCAATGCTACACTCATTTGAGTACCAGGTTCGCAAACATCACAATAGACAATTCTGCCATCGACATCGATTATTTTAATGACACTCGGTTCACAACTGCCGCGCGTATCGACAACAACGGCTTTATCGGATTGTGAGTAGAATATTTTCACTTCCAAAGCCTCTTTGTCAATCACATCAACTCGATTCATGGAGTCCAGCCAATGATAATAATTTGTCCAATCATACACAAACAAACTGTCGCAAGCCTCGCTGCTATACTGATAATGTCCAATTTCCTCATCTTCATAACATCGCAATTCACCAAAAATTCCCGCGCCAAAATTGTCGGCTATACAATCCGCTCCAAACAATTGGGATGTTGTGCCTATCTTTTCTATGTAGTGATAATAGTTGGAGTAGGAATCAGCAGGAATAAGGTTAAACTGTTTCAACTCTGTCCCGTTTATGTTCAATGTTTTGATGGATTCTACCATTATGTGCCCATACAACATATCATCACCGCAATACTTGTTATCCGGATTGTAAATTTCCATTGTGTCGCCCACATTCAGGCCGAAATTGTAAACAAGGTGAAATTTGCCATCAAGATAGAAAAACACGCTGTCGCCAGTCTGGTAAGCATAAACCGTGTCCCTTGGGAACACACCACCGTCGCTTTGGTGGTACTCCGAAATCAGGACTTTAACTTTTTTGCCATCGATAACAGCAGAATCGGTTACCGTGGTTTTTGTGAATCCCGTGTCGCCCCACATTGCTTCCAAATTACCATAATACCACGTCGCTCCAATGGGTGCAAATTCAGTTTGCGCCTTAAGTGTCACTGTCGAAAAAATGGCTAAAATCGATAGTAATAATCTGATTTTCATTCTATTATCTATTAACTTTGCCTTATACCTAAACTTACATCACTCATCCCCAAACTCCATCAGATAAGCCTTGATGAAATCGTTGAGTTCGCCATCCAAGACGGCCTGCACGTTCGATGTCTCGTAGCCTGTGCGCACGTCTTTCACCAGTTTGTAGGGGTGCAGCACGTATGAGCGGATTTGCGAGCCCCACTCGATTTTCTTCTTGCCAGCCTCAACTTTGTTGGTCTCGATGCGGCGCTTCTCCAACTCCAGATTGTAGAGTTGCGATTTGAGCAGTCGCAGGGCGTTCTCACGGTTCTTTGGTTGGTCGCGGGTTTCGGTGTTCTCGATTGAAATCTCGTCGTCCTCGCCAGTGACAGGGTTTTTGAACTTGTAGTGCAGGCGCACGCCCGACTCCACCTTGTTCACGTTCTGACCGCCAGCGCCGCTTGAGCGGAAGGTGTCCCACGACAGGTTGGCGGGGTTGATGTTTATCTCAATATCGTCGTCGATTGACGGCGTTACAAACACCGATGAGAACGATGTCTGCCGCTTGCCCTGCGCGTTGAAGGGCGATATGCGCACCAGGCGGTGCACACCGTTCTCGCTCTTCAGGTAGCCGTAGGCGTACTCGCCCTCGAACTCCAGAGTGACGGTTTTCACGCCAGCCTCATCGCCAGGCAGGAAGTTCTGCTCGCGCACCTTGTAGCCGTTTTTCTCGCCCCAGCGGATATACATTCGCATCAGCATCTCGGTCCAGTCCTGACTCTCGGTGCCGCCCGCGCCCGCGTTCAGTTTCACAATGGCGCTCATCTTGTCCTCCTCGCGGCGAAGCATATTGCGCGATTCGGCCGACTCCACTTTTTCCAAAGCCGCGGCGTATTGCGCGTCAACTTCCTCCTCGGTGCTCTCGCCCAAAGCGTAGAAATCCATCAGCACCTGAAGGTCGTCGGTGGCCGATTTGGCGTCGTTGTAGCAGGCAATCCAACTCTTGATGCCGTTGATTTTCTTCAGTTGCGCCTCCGCCTTTTTGGGGTCGTCCCAGAAGTCGGGCGCCTGACTTTTCTGCTGCTCCTCGTCGAGTTCCACAAGGCGGCTGTCAATGTCGAGATGCTTGCGCAGCGCCTCAACGCGGCTGATAAGGTCTTTTTGTTGTTCAGGTAGTACCATTGTATTTTTGTTTAATTGTTTAATCGGTGAATCGTTTAAAAGTTGAGTCGCTTCGCTGTTGAGAAAGTTGAGTCGCTTCGCTGTTGAGTTTTCTAATATCTAAACTTTCTCAACATTCTAAACTTTCTCAACATTCTATTTCCAACTCATAACTCCTAACTATCAAGTAATAAGTTCCATCCTATTGCAATCCAACTTCAGGAAGATGAACAGCAGCATTGTGAAGCCCCAGAGCGATGAGCCACCGTAACTGAAGAACGGCAGCGGAATGCCGATGACGGGCGCAATGCCGATGGTCATCCCGACGTTCACCGCAATGTGGAAGAAGAATATCGACGCCACGCAATAGCCGTAGATGCGGCTGAACTTCGATTTCTGCCGTTCGGCCAGCACCAAGAGCCGCACAAGCAGCGTCAGGAACAGAAGAAGCAGCAGCGTGGTGCCCATAAAGCCCCATTCCTCGCCAATGGTGCAGAAGATGAAGTCGGTGCTCTGCTCGGGCACGAACTTGAATTTGGTCTGCGTGCCTTGCAGATAGCCCTTGCCCGTCAGGCCGCCCGAGCCGATGGCAATCATCGATTGGTTCACATTGTAGCCTGCGCCCTGAAGGTCAACCTCGATGCCCAGCAGGTGGTTGATGCGGGCACGTTGGTGAGCGGCCAGCACGTTGTCGAAGAAATATCCCACCGAGAAAGTGAAGCCGATTGAAGCCACGGCAATGCCGATGACGGCCGCAATCTTGCCCAGTTTGTGGCGATAGGTGTAGTAGAGATAGTACGGAATGGCCAGCCCGAAACCGATGAGCAACGGCACGTATTTCGGCCACTGCGGCGCAAGCCATCGGCACAGACCGAAAGCAGCGGCGGTGGTTACAAGCAGTATCAGGAAACTGATTCCCAACTCTTTGTGATTATCGCGAAGCACAAAGAACGCCACAAACGCCAGCGCCTCAATTACAATCAGAATAATGTGCAACTCAAACAGCAGCGACAGCACAAACAGCAGCGCCATCAGCAGCCCAAGAATGAACAGAATCGGCTTCATTCCCTCGCGGAAATAGGCAATCAGCAGAGCCGCGAACACCAGCGCCGAGCCCGTGTCGTTCTGCAGCAGAATGAACGCCGACGGCAGAAAGCAGATGCCGAAAACAATCATCATCGACTTGAAACTCTCGGGCCTGAAATGGTAGCGCGACATATATTTTGCCAGCGTGAGCGATGCCGCTATTTTGGCGAACTCGGCAGGCTGCACCTGAATGGGGCCCAGCACAATCCACGCTTTGGCGCCGTTCACCGTCGAGCCGAAGAGCAGTACCGAGAGCAGAATGAGCATCAGCGCGCCGTAGATGAGTTCGGCAAACGTTGAGTAGAACTTGCTGTCGATGACCAGCACCACAATGGCGATGACCACCGCCGCGCCAATCCAAATCATCTGACGGCCGTAACGCGTTGCCATACTGAAACTTGCGTGGTCGGCCGAGTACGACGCCGAGTAGATGTTGAACCAGCCCAGGGTGATGAGCACCAGATAGAGTATCACCGTGAACCAGTCGATGTTTTGCAATATGCTGCTACCTCGTTGTTCCATTGATTAAATCCATTGATAACATTCGTTTTTCGAGCCACGGCCGCGTCACAGTGTCGGTCAGATAGCGTTCAATCATCAGGCTTGCGATGGGCGCCGCATACGAAGCGCCGAAACCAGCGTTCTCAACATACACTGCGATGGCAATCTGCGGATTCTCGCGCGGGGCGAAGGCCATAAAAATCGAGTGGTCCTTGCCGTGCGGGTTTTGAGCCGTACCAGTCTTTCCGCACACGTCGATTCCGCGGATGGCAGCCACACCAGCCGTGCCGCCCTTGGGCGAGTTCACAGCGCGGTACATTCCCTCGATTATAATCGGGAAGTAGGTTGTGTCGATGTCGGTGTAGTGCGGCTCGCGGAAGCGGTCAAGAATGCTGTTGTCGCCTTCGCGAATCTCTTTCACAATGTGCGGCGTGAAGTAGCGGCCTTGGTTGGCGATGGTCGATGCCAGATTGGCCATCTGCACAGGCGTGAGCAGTAACTCGCCCTGACCGATTGAGTTCGACACAATGTAGAGCGATTTCAGGCGACCCTTGCCGTAGGTGCGGTTGTAGAAACTCAATGTGGGCACGTAGCCAGCCACTTCGTATGGCAGGTCAACGCCCAACTTCGAGCCAAAGCCGAACGATGTGGCGTGGTTGCGCCAAACGGTGAAGGCGCTGTCGATGGTCTGATATTTCGGATTGTCGAGCAGCGCGCGGTACTCGGCCGCAAAAAACGCGTTGCACGAGTGCTGCAGGGCCGAAACCACGTTGAGCGGACTCTCGTGCCCGTGGCAGCCCATATGAAACCGCCCCACCGTGTAGCCGTAGTGGCACGGATAGTAGGTGTACAGTCCGTTGATGATTCCCTCTTGAAGGCCGATGAGCGCGTTCACCGTCTTGAATGTCGAGCCAGGCGGATAGCGCGCCTGCAGCGGACGGCAGAAGAGCGGGTTCAGCGAGTCGGCGCGCAGTTGCTTGTAGTTGGCCGAACGCTCGCGCCCCACAAGCAGCCCAGGGTCGTAGGTCGGGGCCGAAACAATGGCCAGAATCTCGCCCGTGGCGGGTTCAATGGCCACAATCGAGCCAATCTTGTTCTGCATCAGGCGCTCGCCGTACTCTTGCAGGCGGGCGTCGAGCGTGAGTGTTATGTCGTGGCCGTTGACAGCCAGAGTGTCGTAAATGCCGTTTTTGTATTGTCCCTTGATGCGGTTGTGCACGTCCACCATAAAAATCTCGACGCCCTTCTTGCCGCGCAGTTGTTCCTCATACATTCTTTCCACGCCGCTGATGCCGATGTAGTCGCCCGACTTGTAGTAACTGTCGTTCTGCGCCGTCTTGTCGTCAACCTCGCCCACATAGCCGAACGTGTGCGCGGCAATGTTGTGCGGATAGATGCGCAGGCTTCGCGTTTGAGCGTAGAAGCCCTTGAATTGGTACAGATTCTCTTGAAAAGCGCCGTACTGCTCGGCCGAAATCTGCTCAAGAAAAACCGACGATTTATAGTAAGAGTAGCGTTTCGCTTTGCGCAGACGCTTGTCAACCTGCTCTTTGTCGATGCCCAGAAGTTGGCAGAACAGCGCCGTGTCGAACTCGTGCAGTTGGTTGGGCGTCACCATCAGGTCGTAGGCCGCCTGATTGTGCACCAGAAGCACGCCGTTGCGGTCGTACATCAGGCCGCGGGCGGGATATTGCGTCACATAGCGCAGCACGTTGTTCGAAGCCGACATCTTATACGATTGGTCAACCACCTGAAGAAAGAACAATCGGCCTATGTAGATGAGAATGATTAAAGCAAACAAACCACCTACCACGAAACATCGCTGACGGAACGGGTTCATTTGTTGCTACGTGTGAACAGAAATTGACTCAAAATGATAAGCAGCATTGTGAAGACGATGCTCAACAGAGCGCGCCACAGAATCAGGTGCAGACTGCTGAATTTGAACGCCTCAACCACAAACAGGAAAACGTGATGGACGAGCACCACCGTCAGGCTGTATTTCACAAACCAGCCCGCGCCAAAAATGCGGATGTTGGGTGTGTCGGTCGGCTCAACAGTCTCGCGCGGCATCAGCGAGCCGAGCATATAGGGGCGCAGAAAGCCCGCAAACACCGTCGCCGACGTGTGAATGCCAGGCGAGTTGCAGAACATATCAACGCTCAATCCCAGCGCGAACGAGAGCACGAGCGTCAGCCAGCCAGGCGTGCCGAACGGCAGCATAATCACAAACAGAATGTAGAGATAGGGGTTGATGAAGCCGCCCAGTTGAACCTGATTCAGCACGCCCACCTGAAGCAGCACCAGCACCACAAAACGGATAATATTTCGTATCAGCACGTTATTCATTTTCCGACATTTCCTGTAGTTCCAACTGTTCCTCTTTCAGCAGATTGCGCACCACCTGCACGTTCGACAGCCGTTTGAAATCGACCGATAGCCGCACACTTGCCGACATAAAGCCGTTCACGCCGTGCGCCGTCACCGATTCAACCTCGCCAATCATCACCCCTTTCGGGAAGATGGTCGAATAGCCGCTCGTAATCACCACGTCGCCTTTCCGCACCGTGATGTGCCCAGGCAGGTCCTCAAGGTTGGCAACGCGGTAGTCGCCGCCTTCCCAGCCCAGCGAGCCAAAGTAGCCGCTCTTCTCGAGCATTGCGCTGATTTTCAGGTTTTGGTTCAGCAGGCTGATGACCGACGAAAAATTGGGCGACACAGCCTTGACAACGCCCACCGCGCCCATTGCCGACACCACCGCCATTCCAGGCTCAACGCCGTGCTTGCTGCCAATGTCGAGTGTCAGAAAGTTGTTGGCGCTCTTCACCGAGTTGCTGATGACGCGGCACGGCAGATACTCATACTGCTGCGTGTAAACCGAGTCGAAAGCCGTCTGCGCGGCCAGCGTGTCGATTTTCGAACTTTCGGGCATCATTGTGCGCAGCCGCGCCAGTTCGTTGTTCAGTTCCTGATTGCGTTGGTTCAGACTCAAGTAGTTGTTCACCGATGAGAAGACCGTGTTCACACGCCCCGCCACCGCCGCCGACGAGTTGATGAAACTCGTGTGTTGGTAACTGTTGTAGCGCACAACCATCACAAACGACACGCTCTCAAGCAGTATGAAGAGCAGCACGTAATGGTTTCGCAATATGAACAGAATCAGGTTTTTCATTTATCTGTTTAATCGGTGAATCGTTTAATTGGTGAATCGGTGAAAGGTTTAATTGGTGAATCGTTTGTAGAGACGCGGCGCGCCACGTCTCTACGGCGTGCACCAAATTTCTAAATCATACCCTATTCAATCCTTCAATCCTTCAAAAAGATTGTGCCCATCAGAAACCGACAGGCACAATCGCTAATTATTTAATCAAGAATTTGAATCGGTGCGAGTTTTTCAGCGCGATGCCTGTACCGCGTGCCACGCAGTGCAGCGGGTCTTCGGCAACGTGGAACGGAATCTTCGTCTTCTCGGTCAGACGCTTGTCCAATCCGCGCAGCAGTGCGCCGCCGCCAGCAAGGAAGATGCCCTTGCGGTAGATGTCGGCGTACAACTCGGGCGGTGTGTGCTCAAGTGTTGCCAGAATGGCCGTCTCAATCTTGCTGATAGAGCGGTCAAGGCAGTGAGCGATTTCCTGATACGAGATTGGAATCTCAATCGGCAGGGCCGTCATTTGGTGCGGTCCGCGAACCAGGTAGTCTGCGGGTGGCTCGTCCAAGTCGGGCAGTGCCGAGCCAACCTTGATTTTGATGTCCTCGGCCGTGCGCTCACCAATCTTAATATTGTGCTGATGGCGCATATACTCGCGGATGTCTTCCGTGAACTCATCGCCAGCAATGCGGATTGACTCGTTCGACACAATGCCGCCCAGCGAAATGACGGCAATCTCGGTGGTACCACCGCCTATATCGACAACCATATGGCCCTCGGGCGCCTCAACATCAACGCCCATACCAAGCGCGGCGGCCATCGGCTCGTAAATCATCAGCACCTCGCGGCCACCAGCGTGTTCCGACGAGTCGCGCACGGCACGCAACTCAACCTCGGTTGAGCCCGACGGCACGCAGATGACGATTTTCAGAGCGGGCGAGAAAAGTTGAGTCTTCTTCTCGTTCACCATTCTGATAAGGCCGCGAATCATCTTCTCGGCAGCGTCGAAGTCGGCAATCACACCATCGCGCAGCGGGCGGATGGTCTTGATGTTCTCGTGCGTCTTGCCGTGCATCATTCGTGCCTTTTCGCCAATGGCAATCACCTTTTGTGTGTTGTTGTCAACGGCCACAATCGACGGCTCGTCAACCACAATCTTGTCGTTATGGATGATTATGGAATTGGCTGTGCCAAGGTCGATTGCAAGTTCTTGTGTTAAAAACGAAAACAATCCCATTGTTCTATCTATTTTCTAGTGTTTAAAATGTCTGATTCCTGTGAACACCATTGCGATGCCGTATTTGTTGCAGGCCTCGATGACCTCGGGGTCGTGGATGCTGCCGCCAGGTGTTACAATGTACTTGATACCGAACTCGTTGCAGGCCTCAACGCTGTCGCTGAACGGGAAGAACGCGTCAGAGATGAGCACGCTCTCGCCGATTGAGCAGCCTTGTTTCAGGTTGAAGCGCGGCACTGTCAGGCGTTGCAGACTATCGATGCGGTTGGGTTGGCCCATTCCCGCGCCTGTCAGCCAGTACGACCCGTCGGCGGCTTGCGAAACAAGCGCCATTGAGTTGCTCTTCAAGTATTTGCAGGCCTGTGTGCCGAATTTTGCAAGGTCAATCTGCTTGTCGGTGAACTTGCAGTCGGTAACAGGGCGGTACTCTTTGTCCATTCCCTCGTCCTCGTCCTGAACCAGCAGGCCGCCGTTCACCGAGCGGTACATTTTCTCGCCAGTGATTGTCGGTTTGACAGGCGTTACCAGCACGCGCAGGTTCTTCTTCTTTGCCAGAACCTCTTTCGCCTCGTCGGTGTACGCAGGGGCGATGATTATCTCGATGAACTTGCCAGTGAACCATTCGGCAATCTGCTTGTCAACCTCGCAGGTGAAGCATACAATGCCGCCGTAGGCGCTCACAGGGTCGCCCGCCCAAGCCAACTCAAGGGCTTTCATCGGGCTGTCGGCCACTGCCAGACCGCAGGGGTTCAGGTGCTTAACAACCGCCACGCCAACCTTGTTCTTGATGTTGTCAACAGCGTTGTAGGCGTCGCTTGCGGCCTTCCAGGCGGCGTCGGCGTCGAGCATATTGTTGTATGAAATCTCTTTGCCCTGCAGACAGGGTGAGCCTGCCAGCGTGTGCTCGAGATTGGTGTTCTTAAACGGATAGAAGACGGCTTTTTGGTGCGGGTTCTCGCCGTAGCGAAGCACCTTGCCGCCAGTCAGGCTGATTTTTTCCGACTCTTCGTTGTCTTTGTTGAAATAGTTGAAGATGGCCGAGTCGTAGTGCGACGATGTGTCGAAAGCCTTGCGTGCGAACTCGCGGCGCTGCTCAAGCGTTGTCTCGGCGCCCTGTTTCTGCAGGATTTCGAGCAACTCGCCGTATTGCTCACGCGAACTTACGATAACCACGTCTTTGAAATTCTTTGCAGCCGCGCGGATGAGCGATATGCCGCCAATGTCAATCTTCTCGATGATGTCGGCTTCGGGCGCGCCGCTTGCCACGGTCTGCTCAAACGGGTAAAGGTCAACAATCACCAGGTCGATGTTGTCAATCTCGTACTGCTTCATCTGCTCGTTGTCCTGCGCATTGTCGCGACGGCCCAGAATGCCGCCGAAAATCTTCGGGTGCAGCGTCTTCACGCGTCCGCCCAGAATCGACGGGTAAGTGGTGAGCGACTCAACGGTCTGCACATTCACGCCCAGTTTTTTGATGAAATCGTAGGTCCCGCCAGTCGAGATGAGATTAACGCCCAGTTTGTCGAGTTCCTTCACAATCGGTTCCAACTGGTCTTTGTAAAAAACCGATATGAGTGCATTTTTAATTTTTGTTGCCATCAAAATTATCTTTTACTAAATATCGTTTTGACTATCAGCGAATTGCGGTTAAATAAAATCCACCACGCCAACGCACAAATATATAATTTTTGACTGCTTACAAAAGTAGGCAATACCTTATTTGTAAACAATATTTTAAACACCTTTTGCTGCCGAATGTCATATTTTTTTATTCCTTCGTTTACGGTTCACAAAATTATTATAGTATCTGTTTATTAAAAAATTTTTTTGGCTACACGCTGTGGATTCAAAACCAATTATATTTTTGTAATAATTATGGTGAATGATAAACAACTATAAATAAAATGTATATGAATCTGAAAGGAACAAAAACAGAAGCCAACTTGCTGGCAGCCTTTGCTGGCGAGTCACAGGCGCGCAACAAATATACTTACTACGCGTCGAAGGCAAAGAAAGACGGCTACGTGCAGATTGCGAACATTTTTGAAGAGACGGCTGCTAACGAAAAAGAGCACGCCAAAATCTGGTTCAAGCTGCTGCACGACGGCGCTGTGCCAAGCACCATCGAAAATCTGAAAGACGCTGCCGACGGCGAGAACTACGAGTGGACCGACATGTATGCAAAGTTTGCCGCCGACGCCCGCGCCGAAGGATTCGACAAGATTGCCACACTGTTTGATGAAGTGGGCAAGATTGAGCGCGAGCACGAAGAGCGCTACCGCAAGCTGCTGGCCAACATTGAAGGCGGTCTGGTCTTCTCGAAAGACAACGACACCATCTGGCAGTGCTCGAACTGCGGCCACATTGTGGTTGGCAAAAAAGCACCCGATGTTTGCCCCGTCTGCGACCACCCGCAGTCGTATTTCCAAGTGAAAGCGGAAAATTATTAATTATTTAGGAATCAGAAATTAAGATTGGAAGGTTGAGTAAGTTGAGAAAAGTTTAAAAGGCGAAAAACTAAACATTCTCAACCTTCTAAACAATTCACCATCCAAACAACAGAATAGACTTTAAAATCAATAAATCTTTAAAATTCTTTCGATTATGAAGAAGAAATTTGTTTGTCCGATATGCGGATTTGTGTATGAAGGCGAAGAGGCACCTGAACGTTGCCCACAGTGTAAACAGCTTGTTGCCGGCAAATGGAAAGAGCTTGCCGCCGACGCTGATTTGAATTTTGTTACCGAGCACGTTCTTGGCGTTGCAAAAGATACTGACGACCAAATGAAGAAAGACCTGAACGCGCATTTTATGGGTGAAGCCACCGAAGTGGGTATGTACTTGGCAATGAGCCGCCAAGCCGACCGCGAAGGCTATCCTGAAATTGCCGAGGCTTTCAAGCGCTATGCTTTTGAAGAAGCTGAACACTGCGCCAAATTTGCCGAATTGCTTGGCGAGGTTGTCTGGGACACCAAGACCAATCTTGAGAAACGTATGCACGCCGAGGCTGGTGCCTGCGAAGACAAGATGCGCATTGCCAAACGCGCCAAAGAGCTCAACCTTGACGCCATCCACGACACCGTTCACGAGATGGCCAAAGACGAGGCTCGCCACGGACAAGGCTTTGCCGGTTTGTTCAAACGCTATTTTGGAAAATAAGCCGATTGGTGATTGATTCTTTTAAACCGTTCCGGATTCCGGGACGGTTTTTTTGTGCGCACAGCTGAAGGCGGATTCTATTCTTCAACAATTACAAAAACGTCTTCGTTGGCTTTCTTCATCAAATATTGCTCGCGGGCGAATTTCTCGAGATTGTCGTCGTCGGTTTCGAGTTCCTTGGTGCGCTGGATGTCCGTCTCGATTTTTTTCGCGTAATACTCTTTCTGCGCCTTCATCTCACGCAAATTGCGCAAGTCAGATATTCGGTTGAGCAGGTTGTTTTGGTCGAAAAAAAGAATCCACAACAAGAATATCAGGCTGGCTATCACGTATTTATTGTTGAGCCTGTCGATAATTTTTTTCAGTTTCGGATTCAGATTCATACTGCTCTAGGTTTTTCAACGGCAAATGTAACGCATTCCGTTTAATTTTTACGACATAGTTCAGATGTTGAAATAATAATTGAAAAATGAACGGGGCTCAAAACAATTTTTATACATTTGGGCGTTTCGGCTGTCGCCGGAAAAGTCAGTAAAATTGACATATTAATATTTAAAATACAGACAAATGAATTTTATCGTATCAAGCAGGCAGATTCTGAATCATCTGCAAACCGTAAGCCGTGTAATCAGTTCGAAAAACACAATGGCCATTCTCGACAACTTCCTGTTCGACCTGAATGACAACAAATTGACCATCACCGCATCGGATGTTGAAACAACAATGGTAACAACATTTGATGTTGACAGCGCTTCTGGGTCGGGTGTTGTGGCACTTGGTGCAAAACGCCTGATTGACACACTGAAGGGTTTTCCTGAACAGCCGCTTACCTTCAACATCGATGACAAAGCCAATAAAACCGTCATTGTTTCTGAAAACGGTAAATATGAAATGCCGTGCGTGAGCGGTGAGGATTTTCCGCAAGTTCAGAGCCTGCAAGATGGTGTCTGCAATGTTGAGATTACAGCCGACGCCCTGCTGCAAGGCGTGACAAAGACCCTGTTTGCCGCTTCGGTTGACGAGTTCCGCCCGGTGATGACCGGCATTTTTGTTGAGTTGGTTGAAGGCAAGGCAAAATTTGTGGCCACCGACGCACACAAGCTGGTTTGCTACAGCCGCGCCGATGTGAAAATCGAAAGCGACGGCTCGTTCATTCTGCCACCAAAACCGGCTGGTCTGCTGAAAAACATTCTTCCGAAAGACGACAGCATGGTTACAATGTCGTTTGACAAGAAAAACGCCATCATCAAATTCAACGAATATACGCTTGTATGCCGGCTGATTGAAGGCAACTATCCTAACTATCAGGCTGTTATACCGACCGATGCCCCGCGCAAACTCACCGTTGACCGCGCCAACCTGTGTGACTGTCTGCGTCGCGTAGAGGTGTTCTCAAATCAAGCCAACAATCTTATAAAACTGTCGATTATGGCTAACCAAATGGTGGTTTCGGCACAAGACATCGACTTCTCGGTTTCGGCAAGTGAGCGCGTAAGATGCCAATACGAAGGTGAGGACATGGAAATCGGCTTCAAATCATCCTATCTGATTGAGATTCTGTCGAATCTGGGTTGCTCTGAAGTTGTCATCAATCTTTCGAATTCCGATAAGGCCGGCACGTTTATTCCGCTCGACAAAAGCTCTGCCGACGAAGATGTGCTGATGCTTCTCTGCCCAATGCAACTTTAGACCAAGACGTCTGAAACAAACTGTCCCGAAAGAGCAAGATGATTGCTTTTTCGGGATATTTTTTTTGCCATTAAGGCACACTGTCAACATCGAACGCAAAAATTAATGCCGGTTTTATACGAAACTGACGCAAATCCATTAATTTTGCGACCGTTATTGATTTTTTTCAATGAGTTTTTCGCAAGTCAACGGCTTACAGTCCGATACAACGGCTATTCAGATAGCACCTGCTAGCACGATGGTGATATCGCGCCCAACGCTTGATTTCGGTGGCGCCGATGCCTTCCGTGTCGACTCGAGCCGACTGGCACCGCAAAAAACCTACACCCCGGTTATAAAAACCATTCCGTTTGTTCCGGTCGACGACACTGTTGAACATCCGGCCTACGATGTGCTGACGGGCGATTTTATAATTAATCACGACAATTCATTAGCGTCGCAGCTGAAGATCAATCCTTTTCAGCCTGTCGGCGACAGCGCGCCACAAAGCAAGATTATTGCTGTTGAGCCGCCAAAAACGCAAACCATTCACGCCGCCCGGCCGTCAACGGTTGATGCAACACCGGCGGCACCTGTCCTGATAGAAGCCGATACCGTATCCACAACAGCTGCCACTACCGATACCGTTACAGCCATTTCCGACACAACGTTGGCGTTGGTGGCCGACACAACCGAAACTGATACAACAATATTTGAGCACACACAGAAAGTGTTTGCCGAAAAAGAAGGCAAGCCGATAGTGCGCAAAACCGACCGCATCCTGCTGAACAAATCGGTTGCCGATACCGACTGGATGATTGGTGTCGTGATTTTTGCCGGTCTGCTTTTCGCCTGGACACGAATGATTTACGGCAAGTACATTGGCATGCTGATGCAATCGGCCGTCAACTTCTTTACAGCCCGACGTGTTTATGAGGAATCGAACGTGGTACGCGGACGTGTTTACCTGCTTCTCAACATTTTGTTCTTCATCAACATGGGAATGTTCGCCAATCAATGCGCCACTTTGTATGGCTTTAAGATTGACAATGTTTCGGGATTTATGCTTTTCTGCTTGTTCTCGTTGGCTTTTCTGGCCTTCTATCTGGTAAAAACCATTATTCTGAAAATTCTCGATTTCATATTTGAGACTCGAGCATTCGGGGCCTACAATTTCAATATTCACCTTTACAATAAGGTGTACGGATTGTTGCTGCTTCCACTGATTGCCGTGATTCCGTTTGTGCCCGACAACCTGTCGGAAAAACTTGTGTGGGTGGGACTTGCTCTGTTTGTGCTGTTCTATATTTTCACACTTTTCAGAGGATTACGAATTTGTATAAAAAATAGAGTTTCGATTTTTTATTTGTTTTTCTACCTTTGTGCCCTTGAAATTTTACCCCTTCTGACTATATACAAGTTCCTTACGGAATATATGTAGCAGCGGGATTGTGTGAAGTTTAACTAAAAACTATCCGACCTTGAAAATAAAGAAAATTCTGGTTTCGCAACCGCAACCAACGACCGAAAAGTCGCCGTATTTTGATTTGGCTGAAAAGTACAATCTGAAAATCGATTTTAGGCCATTCATTACTGTAAGGCCCGTTGAAGCCAAAGAGTTCCGTAAAGAAAGAATCAATATTCTCGACCATACGGCTGTGATTTTCACTAGCAAGAACGCCATCGACCATTTGTTCCGCATTTGCGAGGAAGTGCGCGTCACATTGCCCGACACAATGAAATATTTCTGCATCACTGAGGCTGTCGCTCTCTATCTTCAGAAATATATCACCTATCGGAAACGTAAGATTTTCTTCGCGCCAAACGGCAAGTTCGATGAGCTGATTTCACTGATTGACAAGCATCGCGAAGACAAATTCCTGCTGCCGTCGTCAGACAAATACAAACCTGAGGTGATTGAAAAACTTACTGCACACAACATCAACCACACTTTGGCCATTCTGTACCAAACTGTTCCGACTGATATGTCGGACATTGCCGACCAAAACTACGATGTGATGTGCTTCTTCAGCCCTGAAGGTATCAAATCGCTGAAATCAAACTTCCCTAATTTTGAGCAGAACGACATAAAAATCGCAGCTCTTGGGCCAACTACCGCAAAAGCTGTTGAAGAGGCCAATCTCAGGCTCGACATCAAAGCCCCAACGCCTGAGGCACCATCGATGCCGGCTGCGCTCGATTTGTTCATTAAGGAATTGAACAAGGCTTGCAAAAAGAACTAACGGTTTAAACCAAATATTTAAAGCGGCTCAAAAAGCCGCTTTTTTTGTGTTTTTACCTGCGGTTTTGAACACCGCACTATTCATAAACTGCTTAACGCAATGCGAAAAACGACTTTTTATTCGATAATTTTGCTCGAAACAATGTTGTTTATGAAAGCAAAAATATTGGCCGTCAGCCTGCTTGCGGCACTCATTCTGTGGGACCCAGCACTGATGGCGCAGAAACGCAAGAATATACCATCGGAAAAACCGCAACTGATTATCGGAATTGTGGTGGAATCAATGCGTTACGATTATATCCACCGCTATTGGGACAACTTTGGCGAAGGCGGATTCCGGCGGCTCATTGGCGAAGGCGCGCTCTGCCGCAACGCCAACTACAACTATATGCTCACGCAGACATCGCCGGGCTACGCAACCATTGCAACCGGCTGTGAGCCAATTGTTCACGGCATTGTGAGCGACGCGTGGTACGTTCAACTGCAAGAGAAAAACATCGGTGCGGCTTTCGACGAGAAAGTCAAGCCCGTTGGCGCCGAAATTGAAAAAGGGAACTACTCGCCGCGCAACATCCTGACAACCACCTTCACCGACGAAATGAAACTCTTCAGCAATAACCGCTCGAAGGTGTTTGCGGTATCGCTGAACCCAACAACGGCCGTTCTGCCTGCCGGCCACATTGCCGACGCCGCCTACTGGTTCGACGACGCGTCGGGGCTTTGGGTGACAAGCAGTTACTATGCCGACTCGCTGCCTGCGTGGGTTAACGAGTTCAACGGCAAGAAGTTCCCCGATATGTACATTGAAAAAGACTGGCTGCCGCTGCTGCCGCCCGAAAAATACCGTGCCGGCTCTGAACGCGGGCAGTCGAAAAACGCAGGATTCTCAGGCGACAATGTTCTGGGCAAGAAAATCAACAGTCTGCTCAAGCGCACAAAGCACTACAGCAAGCTGAAATCGAATCCGGCGGGCAACAGCCTTGTCAAAGATTTCTGTGTGAATGCCATTGTGAATGAAGAACTTGGCCAAGACGATGACACCGATTATCTGAACATCGCTTTCTCGGCTTCGGCCGATGTGAGCAGCGCCTGCGGACCAAACTCGGTCGAACTCGAAGACCTTTACATCCGGCTCGACCGCGATTTGGAACATTTCCTGCAGTTTATCGACGAAAATGTGGGCCGCAACAACGTGCTCATCTACCTGACTTCAGACCATGGCACGTCGTACAATCCGGCTATGCTGCAGGCAAACAACATTCCGGCCGGCACCTTCAACGCCGACCGCGCCGTTATGCTCTTGGGCACCTATCTGAACGCAAAATACGACAAAGGCAAATGGGTTTCGGCTTATCACAACAATCAGATTTACTTGAACCACAATCTGATAGAGACGGCAGGAATGAAGGTTCAGGATTTTGAGAATGTGGTTTGCGATTTTATGCTGCAGTTTTCGGGTGTGGCCAACGCCATCTCGGCATCGACCTTGAAATCAACCACTTTCACCGATGGCATTATGCGCCAAATGCAGAACTCGTTCAACCCCAAGCGCTCGGGCGACGTGATTATCTGCCTTGAGCCGGGCTGGATTGCGCAGGGTTCGGGCGTGAGCAGCGCGAACTCGGGCTACAACTACGACACCCACGTGCCGCTCATCTGGTACGGCTGGAAGATTAAGCGCACGCGCCTGAATCAAAATATCGACATCCGCGATATTGCACCCACAATCGCCAATTTCCTTGACATTCCGTTCCCGAACGGCACCACAGGCAGCGTGATTGAAGGGTTGGTGCAGTGAGAGTGTTTTTACACCACTTCGCCTTTTCCTTCGCGGATAATCTCAAACTCGTCGGTAGTGCAGTCAATAACGGTAGAAGGCTGATTATCACCATATCCGCCATCAATAACCGCGTCAACAAAATTGCCGTAGCGTTCGTGAATTAGTTCGGGGTCGGTGATGTATTCGGTTACTTCGTCTTCATCATCGTGCACAGACGACGATAGCAACGGACGTCCCAATTCAGCTACAATGCTGCGGATAATATTGTTGTCGGGCACTCGGATGCCCACCGTTTTGCGGCGAGTTTTGAAGAGCTTCGGAATGTTGTTGTTGGCTTCGAAAATGAAGGTGAACGGCCCTGGCACATTGTGTTTCAATAGCCGGAAAGCCGAATTCGACATCGGTTTGGTGTATTCAGAAATTTGGCTCAAATCGTTGAAAATAAAAGAAAAATATGCTTTATCCATATCCAAACCCTGAAGTTTTGCAAGCCGTGCTACTGCTTTAGGCTGCATCATATCGCAACCCACGCCGTAGATGGTATCGGTTGGATAGATAACAAGCCCACCATTGTCGATGATTTCGACAATTTTCTTCACTTCGCGCGGATTAGGATTTTCTGGATAAATCTTGACTAACATCTTGAATGTGGGTTTTATTAATCCTGAATTACGATGGGTGCCATTCGTAGAGACGCGGCATACCACATCTCTACATTCGCATGCAATTATTCCTTCTCGCCATAGCACAAATCGCCGGCATCGCCCAAGCCTGGCACAATGTACGATTTTGCCGTCAGTTCATCGTCGATGGCGCCGGTCCAAATGGTGACGGGCTGCCCAGCAACGTTGCGTTGCAGATAATCAAGTCCTTCGCGGCTCGAAATGACTGATACTATATGTGTGTGCACAGGCGTGCCTTTTTTCAGCAGAGCCTGATAGGCCAAAACCATCGATGCACCGCTGGCCTGCATCGGGTCAACTAAAATCAGCGTTTTTCCGTCAGTTGACGGTCCGGCAATGTGGTCGAAACTTATGTGGAACGAGCAGCCGTCTTTCTCATATTTGCGGCAAGCTGAAATAAAGGCGTTTTCAGCCTTGTCTAAAACATTCAAAAAACCTTGATGAAAAGGCAGTCCGGCACGCAGCACGCTGGCAATAACTGGCTGCGCGGCTAATTGCGGCACTTTCGCCACACCTAGTGGGGTTTGCACTTCGGTTTGCTTGTATTCAAGCTGCTTGCTAATCTCGTAAGCGAAAATTTCGCCAATGCGTTCCATATTCCGGCGGAAACGCAAGCTGTCTTTCTGGATGTTACTGTCGCGCAATTCGGCCATAAACTGGTTCAGAATGCTGCTCTGTGTGCCTAAATTGATAACCATATTGTCTTGTTTTTATGTTTAATAAAACCCACGCCCTGCATTTTTGCTAAAGCGATGATAATAATAATCAATTTTTAAATCAGTTTTCATGAAAATGTGAATCTCACTTGTTTCTTTTACACCTTTTTTTCTACCTTTATCAAATTCGAAAATAAAACTTAAAACATATATCAAATGGCTAAAGAACAAGCAAATACAAGTGCCAACAGCGAAAAGTTGAAAGCCTTGCAGCTCACAATCGACAAAATTGAAAAGAACTTTGGCAAAGGTGCCATTATGCGTATGGGCGACCACGCCATCGAGAACGTTCCGGTTATCTCATCGGGTTCAATAAGTCTTGATTTAGCGTTGGGCATTGGCGGTTATCCGCGCGGCCGCGTAATTGAAATTTACGGTCCTGAATCGTCTGGTAAAACAACTTTGGCCATCCATGCAATTGCCGAAGCTCAAAAAAATGGCGGAATAGCAGCCTTCATCGACGCAGAGCACGCTTTCGACCGTTTTTATGCTGAAAAATTAGGCGTTAACATCAATGAACTGCTGATTTCGCAACCCGACAATGGTGAGCAGGCTCTTGAAATAGCCGACCACCTTATTCGTTCCGGCGCCATCGATATTATTGTCATCGACTCTGTCGCAGCTCTTACACCAAAAGCCGAAATAGAAGGCGAAATGGGCGATTCTAAAATGGGCCTTCAGGCTCGATTGATGTCGCAAGCACTGCGGAAACTCACTGCAAACATCAACAAAACAAACACTTGCTGCATTTTTATCAATCAGCTGCGCGAAAAGATTGGCGTGATGTTCGGTAACCCCGAAACTACCACTGGTGGTAATGCGCTAAAGTTCTATGCTTCAATTAGAATCGACATTCGCCGCACTTCTACTTTGAAAGATGGCGAAGACTCTATCGGTAACCATGTCAAGGTTAAAATCGTCAAAAACAAACTTGCCGCACCTTTCCGCAAAGCAGAGTTCGACATTATGTACGGCGAAGGCATCTGCAAGTCGGGCGAACTTGTCGATATGGCTGTTGAACTCAACATTATCAAGAAGTCTGGGTCTTGGTTCAGTTATGGTGATACAAAACTCGGTCAGGGCCGCGATTACGTACGCCAAATGATGGTCGATAATCAGGAACTTGCTAAAGAAATTGAAACAAAGATTCTTGAAATCATGACTAAAAGTGATGCACCGTCACTCGAATCAGCCGATGATGACGACATTGTTAAAGACTAAAATTATAGGTTTTTATAATTGTGTTTTTTAGGTGGTTATTTGTGAAGTGGCGGAAGATTTCCGCCATTTCTTTTTTCATTTTTTTGCGTTACGGAAATTTCTTTTGTTAATAACGTTTTAATTACTGTTTTGCGGTTATAGTTTTTTGATTTATAAAAAATTGCGGCAAATCATCTGAACAATTATTTTAAATGCGAAAATTGATTTTCAATGCTTTAATATTATGTTAAACTGTTAATAAGATTTTTTGTTCCGTGTTTATAAAACGACGCATTTTTTTCTTGCATTTAAATATCCTTCGCTGCATATAAAAGTTTCTATTTTTTCAATTGTTCATATCGATTTTTTTATTCCCTAAAATCAACACCATTCTTGCCTTTTCAACTTTTAACTTCTACCCTGTATTTAGTAACTGATGAGTTTTAAACAATTTGTTTATAATGATGCGTACATGACTGATTATTAAACTGTGCTCATCAATCGAAATTGTTAAATAGCATATAACATTTTTATAATTTTCAATATTCAAAATTTTTCTTCGGTTTCTTTTAAACTTTTTCACCGCCAAATCATCATCATCATTTTTTTTAAAAAATAAAAAGAATATTAATAATGATATGGTCTGGGATTTTAGGTTTCGTGGTTTTCAAAATTTCAATTTTAGTTCAACGCCCTTTATTTATGCTGTGTTCTTTTTTTACTTTTGTCCAAAAATATCGGTTTGAGCTATTCAGCGAAAATCTTTCGGCCGAAAGTTCTTCACTTGTTTTAATTCACAACCGTTAAAAATGTAATGCTTGATTGGTAAGATGGGTTTCTTCAGCAATTTTTTCAAAGGTCTTGCCGGACAGACGATGATTTACGGTTTGGGCACCATTGTGCCGCGGCTGATGAATTACTTGCTGCTGACGCCTTTCTATACTCGCATTTTCACCAAGGCGCAATACGGAACTGTTTCCGAGCTTTACGCCTATTCGTCGCTGCTGCTGGTGCTGCTAATTCACGGAATGGAAACAACCTATTTCCGATACAGCGTCGATAAGAAGGAAGAACCGAACACATTCAACCACGCCGTTTTCAGCACGTCGGTTTTTGCAACAGCTTTTTTGCTCATTGCTTTGATATTCAAGCAAGATATTGCCGAACTTATTAGGTATGAGCAAAATGTAAATTATATAGTCTGCTTTGCTTTCATTATTTTCTTCGATGTTATTACGTCGATTCCATTTGCAAGAATGCGTAATCAGAACCGCGCGCTGAAGTTTTCGATTATAAAACTAATAAACGTCTCGGTCAACATTCTGCTAAATATTTTCTTCTTTGTGGTTTGCCGCGACTCTGAAAATGAGTTGCTTGCGTCGTTCTATAATCCTGATATTAATATTGGTTACGCCTTCATTAGCAATATGGTGGCGTCCACGGTAACGTTCCTTCTTGTTCTGCCAGAGTACCGCTCTTTCAGGTTCAATATTTCGCTACGCAAATACCTGACAATGCTCAATTACACCTGGCCGTTGATTGTGATTGGTATTGCAGGTGTTATCAACGAAGTGTCGGACAAGATTTTTTTGAAATATCTTTCAGATGGCAGCCTTGTTGCCGAAGAACAGGTTGGAATTTATGCGGCCAACTACAAAATTGCCGTTTTGATGACCATTTTCATTCAGATGTTCAACTACGCGGCCGAACCTTTCTTCTTCAAAAAATCCCTTGCGAAAGACGCCAAAGAGTCGTACAGCGTTGTGATGGACTATTTCGTCATTTTCTGTCTGTTGATTTTCCTGATGGTCACAATGTATATCGATATATTTAAATACTTCATTGGCAGCGAGTTCCACGAAGGACTCGATATTGTTCCTGTTGTTCTTCTGGCCAATATGTTCCTTGGAATTTACTACAACCTTTCGGTTTGGTACAAAATCAATAATAAAACCTACTGCGGCGCCGTGATTTCGGTCATTGGAATGATTATAACGCTCGTAATGAACGTTTTATTCATTCCGCGAATCGGCTACTGGGGTGCTGCCTGGGCAACCATTGCCTGCTATTTTGCGATGGTTGTGGTGTCGTACATTTGGGGCCACAAGGTTTATCCTGTCAACTATAGCGTTGGCAAGATTCTTTGCTACATTGCGCTTGCCATTTTAGTTCTTTGCGGCCGAAATTGTTTCAGTTTGAGCAATACAGTGGCGTCACTTTCAGTTAGTACATTGTTTATGATGTCATATATTGGCATTTTATATTACTTTGAGCGGAAAAACATAAAGAAACTTTTATGCGTGTAAATATTATTAACAAATCGAATAACGCGCTGCCTGCCTACGAGACAGCAAGCTCTGCAGGTATGGATTTGCGGGCTTTTGTAGATGCTGACGTAGTGCTGAAACCTTTCGAGCGCAAACTCATTCCGACAGGTCTTTACATTGAGTTGCCCGACGGCTACGAAGCGCAGATTCGTCCGCGCAGTGGTTTGGCAATCAAAAGCGGAATAACAGTTCTCAATTCGCCTGGCACAATTGATGCCGATTACCGTGGCGAGATAAAGGTTATTCTTATCAACTTGAGTCAGGACGAGTTCACTATAAAGTCTGGTGAGCGCATTTGCCAAATGGTGATAGCAAAGCACGAAAAAGCTGAATTTGTTGAAGTTAACGAGATAAGCGAGACCGAGCGCGGTGCTGGCGGTTTCGGACATACAGGAAAGTAGATGAAGTTATTTATTAAAGTTGGTTTATCTTTTTGTGCCTTTTTTCTCTGCGCTATTTCATATTGTCAGGAAGATAATGAATTAGAGAACGTCTTCGGTGACGATATGACATATACTTATAATCTGTTTGAAGCAGATAAGTATTTCAGCGAAGAAAACTATGATTTGGCCGAAAGTTATTACTTGCTTTGCTTGAATTTCCAACCAGAAAATCCTTTTTTGTTATATCGTCTGGCATCCATTTCGCTTCAGCGTAAAGATTTAATTTCAGCTGAAACTTACATTGACAAATGTTTGAGTTACAATAACAAAAATGAGTGGTATCTTTATTTGGCCGGAAATATTTACAGACTTTGTGGACATTTCAAAAAAGCCGAAAATATTTTCTTTCAACTAATTTCATTAAAGCCTGATGAATTTGATTTTTATGCTTGTCTGGCTGATGTATACATAAGTGCCGGGGATTTGAAAAAGGCTCTTTTAACCTATGATTCGATTGAAAAAAAATTCGGTCTTGATGAAACCATTATTTTGCAGAAAAAAAATATTTATCTAAAACTGAAGAAACCTAAAAAAGCTGAAAACGAGTTACTTAAATTAGTTAGCGCCTATCCTGACGAGATACAGTTCAAGCGCATACTTGCCGATTTTTATATGCAAATCGGGAACATTGAAAAATCTTTATCGGTTCATGATAATATTTTAAAAGACAATCCTAACGATGGCTATTCTCATTTGGGTTTGGCTGCTTGTTATCAGATTTTGAAAGATGAAGATAAATTTTACTCTGAACTGACTTCCGGTTTTTCTTCTCTCAATGTTCCTTGTGAAGTAAAGGTTGGGATTTTAATAGACTTGACGCGCGATTCAAATATTGATGCGAAAAAGTTTGAAAGAATAATGAAATTGTCTGAAGTCCTTGTTCAATATTACCCTGATGACCCAGATGTAAACACTATATATGCTGATTTTCAAATGAATAAGGGCGATTTATATATAGCTCGTCTCGCTCTTCAGAAAGTAGTGGAAACCAGGAAAGACAAATATGCAATTTGGGAACAGCTTTTGTTCATCGATAATAAGATGGCTGATTGGAACTCGATGTTAAATCATAGTGCTGAAGCAATTGAGTATTTTCCGAACATACCTGTTCTGTATTTTTTCAACGGAATAAGTAATTTTCAGCTTTCCAGATATGAGCAGGCTAAAAAATCGCTGGAATTTGGTTATAGCATTCTTCCAAAAAATGATCAATTATTGCCTGATTTTCTGACTTTTATAGGTGAAGTATATTACAAACTCGATGATAAGGAAAAAGCTTATTCGTATTTCGACAAACTTCTTGATGCAGATCCTGAAAATCTGATGGTTATGAATAATTATAGCTATTATTTGTCTCTTGACAAGGCAAACCTTCAGAAAGCTCAAACCATGTCATTAAAAACAATCCAGCGTGAACCAGAAAATGCTACTTATCTCGATACTTACGCTTGGATATTGTTTGAAATGAAACAGTATTCTGAAGCTTTAAAGTACATCAAGAAGGCGGTTGATTACGATTCTACCAGAAGCGGTGTTATTATTGAGCATTATGGCGATATTCTTTATTTCAATGATGACACAGATGGTGCCATTGAGCAGTGGAAAAGAGTCAAAACTATAGGTAACGGAAGTGACAAACTCGATGAAAAAATTGTTTCGGGAAAGTATATTGAGTAGCGTTATTTTGCTTTTCCTTTTTTGTTCGTGTTCAAAAACTCACATAAGCTCACGTCAGATAACTGATTTTTCCGGTCTTGAAGCAAAAGTTAGAAAACAGCACGACTTTAGGTCATCCAATATATTGAAAATCAAATTTAAAACTGTAATTGAAACCAACGGTCGCGAAAACAAGCTGACAGGTAGGATTTTTTCTTTTTCTGACACTTGTTTGTATGTGAGTTTGATGTCTACTTCTTTAGGAATTGAAGTTGCGCAAGCGGTTCTTAAAAGTGATTCAGTTACAATTATCAATAAGTATGAAAAGAACTATTTTTCAGGAACTTATGCTGATATTAAAATTTTGAGTTCAAGTTTCAGGGCAATTTATTCTTTTCTAACATCTTCATATCTTTCTGATACCATCTCATTTAACAGTTCAAACGCAAACTATCAGCCAAATTTCAATCGATTTATCGTGAACACTACTTTGTCGGAAAACTCAAATAAATCGTTTGTAACAACAATATTCGATAGATATGGTAATCTTGCCAGCACTGAATATAAATCGTATAATGGCGATATTTTTAGGGCTATTTATTCTAATTTTGCGTTGAGTTATGGATTTCCGGCTGAAATGGTTTTGACATCAGTTGTGAAAGGAAGTAAGAGCGAGTATAAGGTTTTATTTGAAAACGTAAGTGTGGCTAATGGAAATCTTCCGGATTTGAATTTAAAGGTTGATAAATATAAACGCGTAAGTTTTTGAGAATGTTTAGATTATTTCTTTCATCGATTTTGCTGATGGCTATTTTGCCATCTTTTTCGCAATCGCGTTCCGACCTTGAGAAACGAAAAAAGGAAAACGAGAAGGAAATCAGCTATACCAATGAGCTTATTGCCAAAACTGAAAAAAACAAGACAGCAACTTATAATAAACTTTTGCTCATTAACAGCAAGATAAAAAGCCGTGAAAAAATTATAGGCGACATTAATTCTGAAATATCGCTGATCGATGGTAATATTAAAGTTCAACAAGAATTGATTGATGAGTTGAACAATGATTATGAGAAACTTAAGGCTGAATACGCAAGAGTAATATCTTTTTATTATAAGAACCGCAGCAGTTATGACCGCATTATGTTCATTTTGGCTTCTGAAAGTGTCAACACGGCTTTCAATCGCATAAAGCATCTGCAGCAGTATAACGAATATCGCACATCCCAGGCTCGTCAGATTGTTGAGACCAAAATCGAAATTGAAAAGCAGCTTGCCGAACTCGATAGTTTGAAATCTGAAAAGAAGGTGCTGTTAAAAGAACAGATGACTGAAACTAATGAGTTGAAAAAGGAAAAATCTGACCAAAATCAGATTATACAAAAGCTTGATAAAGAAAAAGTTGAATTAAAAAAGAAACTCGATAAGCAAATCAAGCTTGCAAGCGAGCTTCAGCACGCCATTGAGAAAGTTATTGCTGAAGAATTGGCAAAGGCAAATTCAAAGAAGAAAGCGCCAAATGTTTTCCAGCTAACACCAGAAGAACAAAAGTTAGCTAACACATTTGCCAGCAATAAGAGTAAGTTGCCATGGCCAACCGAGCGCGGTGTGATAACAGGCTTTTTTGGTGAGAACCCGCATCCTGTGCTGAAAGGCGTTTTTGTTAGAAATGACGGAATTGATATTTCAACTACCGAAGGTTCTTACATTCGTTCAATTTTTGATGGTACTGTAACTCGTGTTTTTGTTATTCCAGGCGCTCACACCACCGTTATAATCCGTCACGGTAATTACCTTTCAGTTTATTCTAATCTTTCCGAAGTATTTGTTAAACAGGGTGATAAGGTATCTACCAAGCAAATGATTGGAAAAATTTATACCGATAAGGAAGAAGAAGGTAAATCGGTGCTTCAGTTCCAAATTTGGAAGGAAAATCAAAAACTCAATCCCCAAGAGTGGTTAGCATGTTCAAAGAATGGATGATACTGTTGGATTGTTCAAACAGCGGCTCGACAAATTCATCGACAAGCACCATAAAAGTTTGTTGATTAATGGATTATGTTCGTTTTTAACAATTGCAATATTATCTCTTATATTCGTTTCTCTTTTAGAGTTTCTATTTAAATTTTCATCGTTCTTTAGGTTAATTCTATTCGTTCTTTTCGTTTTTCTAACTCTTGTTTTCTTTGTTAAACTCTTGTTGGTTCCTTCATTACGTCTTTTTGGCATATTGCCGCGAATGTCGTATGCAGATGCTTGCAAAATCATTCAAAGCAAAGATGTAGAGTTAAAAGATATCCTTACAAACATAATTGAACTGTCGAGTTTGCCACAGTCCGATTTGGTTGGTGCCAGTATTGATCAAAAAAACAGATTAATTCAAGGAATAGACTTTAATAAGTACGTTAATTATCAGTCAAACAAACATTTAATTGTTTGTGTGTTGTCTTTAGTTATATTGTTTTCTTGTGTTTTGTTTGTTCCAAACTTATTCAAAGCAGGTTTTTCAAACATAATTCATTTTTATATACAAAATACTGAAAATCAACAATTTTCTTTTTATATCGATGAGTCCAAACTCTCTGTAGAACAGGGAAACGACTTGTTGATTCAAGCGTCATTGAAAGGTAATTATAGTGCCAATGAAATGTTTGTCAAGTTTCATGGAAACCAAAATATAATGCAAAGAATTAACGATACGCAGTTCTCATACTCTTTCAAAAACGTCAATAATAGTTTTTCTTTCAGTTTATCTTATAGCAATGTTGAATCTAAAAGTTATAATGTAAAAGTTCTTAAGGTTCCAGCTGTAAATAACTATTATACAGAAGTTTATTACCCAAACTACACTAATATCAAAGACACGGTGGTCAATAACCAAAACATTTTAATTGTTCCACAAGGAACATTTTTAAAGCAAACTTTTACGGGTTTGAACATCGATACCTTAACGGTTCAGTCTTTGACCGATTCGTCTTTGGTTTCAATAGCTGACAATAACCAATTTGTTTTCGAAACCAGAGTTTTTCATTCCGAAGATTATAGAATAAAACTTTATAATAGTGATGTAAGTAGAGATTTCATTGATTTTAAAATAGTCTCTGTTCAAGATGAATATCCACAACTCACCGTTGTTAAGCAAGAAGAGCAAACCGGTGTATCGTTCAGTGGTTCTATTAAAGATGATTATGGATTTACTAAACTGCTGCTTTATGTTTCGTCTGATGATTCAAAAGATACTTTTCAAATTCCGATCTACAACAACGTCACATTGCAGCAAATTTTTTACAACTATCAGCCAACAATTAATTCTGACATTTACGATAAGTCTGTTTCCTTCTGTTTCGAATTATATGACAACGACGGTGTCAATGGCCCAAAGAAAGTAAGGTCTGAAATTCTCGACTTCGTTGTTAAATCTATCTCAAGCCAGGTGGCTGACAAAGAAGAAAAATATTCTGATTTGTTCACGCGTCTAGAGCTGACTAAACAATTGTCCGAAGAGATTGAATTTGAAATATCCGAGTTGCGGAAGAAGATGTTGAATGATAATTTAACTGAATGGGAAAAGAATAGCATGCTTCAGCAAATCAACAACAAAGCAAACCAACTTCAGGATTTGTTGAACAATATTTCCAAAGACCATAAATCACTCGAAAATTCTTTTAATAACAGTCAGCAAATTATTGAAAAACAAAATCTTATTTCTGAATTACTTAATAGTTTGATTGATGATGAGCTTAAGCAGATTCTTAAAGAAATAAGTGAATTGGCAGCTGAAAAACAGCAAAACTACAATGCTTTATCTGAAGACTTAAAAAAGGATTTCGGCAATTTTGAAAAAGAAGTTGATAAGAATATTGAGTTATTAAAGAAAATTAAAATCGAAGAAAACATCTCACAACTTGCTGATAATTTGAATGTTTTGTCCGAAAAACAGGATCAAATATCTAATCAATCCGGCGCCGATTCAGTTAAAAGCGAGCTAAACAAGCAGAAAGAATTTTTCGATGATTTGAAAAACCAGTACCAGAAATTGTCCGAAGATAACAAGTCGCTCGAACGGCCGTATAAAATCGATGATTTCAGCAGTGAATTTAACCAGATTGACAGCAATTTCGATATTGAAAATCAGCAACTTGATGATAATAACCTTCAGGAATTTGAAAAATCGGCCAAGGATAACTCTAACCAGATAAAGAAGCTGTCTGATAATATGAAACAGATGTTTGAATCGAGCAAAGCCGAGTCTGATGCTGAAGACGCCGACGATTTGCGCCAGATTTTGGATAATTTGTTCGAAGTCTCTTTTGCCCAGGAAAAAATCATTACTGAATATGAAAGTGTGAATTTTTCGAATCCGCTTTATCAAGAGCGAATACTTGCCCAGTCGCAGTTGGTTGAAAATTTCAAGATAGTCAGAGACAGTCTGTATAATCTTTCGCGCCGAACAATTCAACTTGGTAGTCACATCTCAAAAGCTGCCTATTTGATTGAAGATGGTATGATGGAATCGTGTGTGCAACTTCAGGAACGCAACACATCGAAGGCCAATCGTAATCAGCGCGAAGCCCTGAAAAACACCAACGATTTGATACTCATCCTATCAGAATCGCTAAAGAATATCGAAAACAGTCCATCAGGTGCCGGCGGAAAGTCAGCGAAGAAGCGTAAACCGAAACCTAAACCCGAACAGCAGCTCTCAGAAATGCGCAGTGCCCAGGAATCAATGAAAAACCAGCTGCGCGATCTGCTCAACCAAATGAAGTCAGGCGAGTCGGAAGCCACAAACCGAGAATTGGCTAAAATGTTGATGCAAAACGAAATATATCAGCAAATGCTTGAACAGATGATGCGAAACGCTGATATCGACGGCCAAACGGCCAAACTTTTGCAGGAAGCAAAAAAACTTATGGAAAAATCACACTCTGAATTTGCCAATAAAAAGCTGTCAATTCAGACCGTAATGCGTCAGCAAAACATTGTAAATAAGCTACTTGACGCTGAAAACGCAGAGACCGAACGCGACACTGACGACAAGCGCGAATCGACAACTGCAAAAAATATTGATGGAAAAACACCTAAAAATTTCCAAGAAGACATTACTTTTGAAAAAAATATGGATGTTTTAAAACAAACAAATTTGAAACTTAATTCGTTTTATAAGGCAAAATTTGATGAATACCTTAACAGCGTAAACAACGTGAGCAATGAATAAAGAATTGGTAATTAAGTCGAAACTTGAGAATATGTCGCTCGTCGAAAACTTCATCGATGAAGTTTCGGTTTGTTTGTCCATTGTTTCTGACTTGTATGGTAACTTGTTGATATCAACAATCGAAGCTGTCACAAACGCAATTGTGCATGGAAACAACAGCGACCCCGAAAAACTCGTGCATATTGATTTGGTTAGCGATGACAAGAAAATTGATGTGACCATAACCGATGAAGGTCAAGGTTTTGACGTCAACATTGTCCCCGACCCAACAAAACCCGATTATATTGAAAAACCGAACGGACGCGGTATCTTCCTGATGAAAAACCTTGCCGACGACGTGAAATTTGACAAAAACGGCTCTGTCGTAACTCTAACATTCAATTTTTAAAGTGGTAAATTTCTTTTTTGAAGACACAGACGAGTTTGAAATCAACAAACCCGAAGTCGAAAAAAACATCGAAAAGCTTGTAACCAACGAGAATAGAATTCTTGGCGACGTTAATTATATTCTCTGTTCCGACGCTTACCTGCTCGACATTAACCGTCAATATCTGAATCACGACTACTACACCGATGTGATTTCTTTTGATTATTGCGAAGAAAACGTCATTTCCGGCGATATTTTCATCAGTGTTGACACTGTTGCCGACAATGCTAAAGAGTACGGCACAACCTTTGAAAATGAGCTCGAGCGAGTTATGATTCACGGCGTGCTTCACTTTGTCGGCTACAACGACAAATCTGACGACGAAGTGAAAGTGATGCGCGCAAAAGAGAACCAGTATCTATCTTTATTCAAATAGGCAATGCTTCCCGAGTACGATGTTATTGTGGTTGGTGGCGGGCACGCAGGGTGTGAAGCTGCTGCCGCTGCCGCGAATATGGGTTCGCGGACACTTCTGATAACCATGGATATGACCAAATTTGGTTGTATGTCGTGTAATCCGGCCATAGGCGGAATAGCAAAAGGCCAGATTGTGAAGGAAATCGACGCCATGGGTGGATACACCGGCATTGTCACCGACAAATCAGCTATCCAATACCGTATGCTGAACCGCTCAAAAGGCCCTGCCATGTGGAGCCCGCGGGCTCAATGCGACCGCTCACTCTTTTCTCTCGCTTGGCGCGAAATGCTCGAAAACACACCGAATCTCGATTTGTTTCAAGACTCGGTTGTGGAGTTGATAACCCAATCGGGACGTGTGGCGGGTGTTAAAACACAAATCGGGTTTGAGTTCAAATCGCGGACTGTTGTGCTCACCAATGGCACTTTCCTGAACGGACTGATGCACATCGGGCGCACACAGTTTGTTGGTGGCCGTTATTCTGAACTGCCATCGCTCGGACTGACAGAAAACTTGGTGAAGCTTGGTTTCGAAACCGGCCGAATGAAAACCGGAACACCTGCCAGAATCGACGGACGCACCATCGATTTCAGCAAATGCACCATTCAGGAAGGCGATGCTGACCCCTATTTTTTCAGCTATTCAACCGAAAAACCTTATCACGACCATCAAATTCCGTGCTACATAACACGCACAAATACAGCTGTGCACGATGAGTTACGTAAAGGATTTGACGAATCACCCATTTTCAATCATACCATTGTTGGTGTGGGGCCGCGCTATTGTCCCAGCATCGAGAGCAAACTTGTTACATTCAGCGACAAGGATTCGCATCAACTTTTTCTTGAGCCAGAAGGGTTCAGCACACACGAATATTACATTAATGGCTTCTCATCGTCGTTGCCATGGCAAGTGCAGTATAATGCGATTCACCTAATACCAGGACTCGAAAAAGCGAAGATTTACCGCCCGGGATATGCTATTGAGTACGACTACTTCCAACCGACTCAACTTAAAGCGACACTCGAAACAAAACTAATAAGCGGACTTTTCTTTGCCGGCCAGATAAACGGCACCACCGGATACGAAGAAGCCGCCGCTCAAGGTTTGATGGCGGGCATCAATGCCCATCTTCAGTGCGCGGGTGCCGAGCCGTTTGTCTTGAAGCGCGACGAAGCCTACATCGGCGTCCTTATCGACGACCTTATCTGCAAGGGCGTAGATGAGCCATACCGAATGTTCACCAGCCGTGCCGAGTATCGCATGCTGCTTCGCCAGGACAACGCCGACGAGCGACTGACCGAAAAATCCTACAATATTGGTCTTGCCCGCCGCGAGCAGCTCGACCGTTACTTTGCCAAACGCGATGCCATTGAATCGTTGGTGGCTCATCTGTCAACAACCAACATCCGGGCAGAGCAGGCCAACAAGTTCCTTGCGGAACACGATAGCTCACCAATAACCGAAAGCGTCAAATACTCACAAATACTGTCGCGCCCAAGCATCCAGCTCACCGACATGATCGGCAGCATCGAGCAGCTCTCAACGTTTGTTGGAACCAGCCGCGATGTGTTGGAAGGCGCCGAGTTCAAAATCAAATATTCGGGCTACATAGAGCGCGAGAAGAACAACGCCGACAAACTCAAGAAACTTGAGAACCTGCGCATCCCCGAAGGCTTCGACTACTCAAAGCTGCAATCCATAACCACTGAAGCACGCAGCAAACTCGCGAAGTACCAGCCGGCAACCATCGGCCAGGCATCGCGCATTTCAGGCGTAAGCCCCAACGACATCAACGTCCTGCTCGTTTACTTCGGCCGCTAATGTTTCACGTGGAACATTAGTTCACATAACAGCACTAAACGCGCTGATAATCAAACATATAAAGATTATTATCTTGTATGGCAAGATAAAGTTAGCAAAGCACCCCCATTAGTCCTATTTCTTCTTATTAGTTCTATCATCATCTTTCGCCCTTTCCGCCCCATGCAGCAAGCAAAACTTGCAAATCATCTATTTCGCCCTACAATGTCCCATTAGTTTTCAATATTTCTATCTTTGTTCCGCCAACAAAGCACACAAATGGAACAACAAAGCCATCCATATTCGTACAAACGCGGTGAGCATTTGAAACTGCGCAAGGCCATTGAAATGGTTTTCGCGCAGAACAATGTGCTGCGTTCGGGACCAATCAAACTGATTTTTGCCGTTGAGCCGGCCGAAACATTCAGCTATCAGGTTGGTTTTGTGGCACCTAAAAAAATCCACCATTTCGCCGTCGACCGCAACCGCAACAAGCGTCTGATGCGTGAAGCTTTCCGGCTCAACAAGCACATTCTCACCAGCCGCATGGGCAACAAAACAGCCAAACTGTCGTTTTTGCTTGTGGCGCAAAACAGCCGGCCGATGTCGTTTGCCGATGTTGAATCGGCTGTCAGACAGCTGCTTGCCCGTTTGTCGGAAAAAGTGGGCGCCGAAGGTGCAGATTTGTGACTATGTTTTACTTTTGCTAAACACAACAGAAGCGTTTTGTGAGTTATGAAAAAAACAGGAAATAAATGGAAAATAGCGGTGGTTGCTGTTGTTGCGGCAGTCACCATCGGATTTGTCGCGCCGGGCGACAGAGATTTCGAGATTTCTAAAAACCTTGACATTTACCATACATTGTTTCGCGAACTGTCAATCTATTATGTCGATGAGATTGACGCCGGCGACCTTGTGAAAAAAAGCATCGACGAGATGCTGAAGACGCTCGATCCTTACACCGTCTTTATTCCGGAATCGGATATTGAAGATTTCCGCTTTATGACCACCGGACAATACGGCGGCATTGGCGCCTACATCCACAACAAGGGAAAATACGTTGAGATTAGCGAGCCCATTCTCGACGCGCCCGCTGCCATAGCAGGTATCAAGGCAGGCGATATCATTAAGGAAATCGATGGCCGCGACATTGCCGACATGAAGAGCGACGATGTGAGCGAAATGCTCAAAGGCGAGCCTAAATCGAAGGTGACACTCACTGTTGAGACACCATTCACGGGACAAATACGCAAAGTCGACATCATCCGTCAGAAAATCAAAGTGAAAAGCGTGCCTTATTACGGCATGGTTGCCGATGGAATAGGGTATATCCGACTGAACAACTTCACCGAGAACTGCAGCCAGGAAGTGAAGGAAGCCCTGCTCAATCTTAAAAAGAACAATCAGATAAAGGGCATTGTGTTCGATTTGCGCGGAAACCCGGGCGGCTTGCTCAACGAAGCTGTCTCGATATCAAACATTTTTGTCGATAAGGGCAGCGAGATTGTGAGCACCAAAGGCAAAGTGAAAATGTGGAACAAAACCTATTACGCCACCAGCGACCCGCTCGACACCAGCACACCTTTGGCCGTGCTCGTCAACAGTGGCTCGGCGTCGGCAAGTGAGATTGTTTCGGGTGTGATTCAGGACCTTGACCGCGGCATCATTGTAGGCACACGCAGCTACGGCAAGGGCCTTGTCCAGACCACCCGTGACTTGAGCTACAGCACCAAGTTGAAACTCACAACCGCAAAATACTACATCCCGAGCGGACGCTGCATTCAGGCGCTCGACTACTCGCACCGCAACGAAGACGGCAGTGTCGGCAAGGTGCCCGACTCTCTCATAACCAAGTTCCAGACTCGCGCCGGCCGCGATGTGTACGACGGTGGCGGCGTCCTGCCCGACGTGAAGGTTGAGCCTGAAGTGATGAGCAACATCGCCTACAGCCTTTACAGCAAGAACCTGATTTTCGACTACGCCACTCTCTATGCGCAGAAGCACCAGTCAATCAGCGAGCCGGAAAAGTTCCGCATCACCGACGACGATTACACCGATTTTACCAATTTCTTGGCTGACAAGAGCTGCGATTACACCCTTGAGAGCGAGAAAATCATTACCGACCTTGAGAAGGCTGTCAAACTTGAGAAGCACGACAAATCGATTGACGATGAGCTTGAGCTGCTGCGCAAGAAATTGGCCCACAATAAGGAAGACGACCTGCAGCAGCAGAGAGCCGAAATCAGTTATCTGCTTCAGGAAGAGATAGTCAGCCGCTACTATTATCAGGAAGGCCGCGCCAAGGCACAGCTGCAGATGGACTCTACTCTTGCCAAAGCCATTTCGGCTCTCAACAACCCTGACGAATACCACAGACTGTTGTCACCGCAAAAAGGTGATAATCAGAAAGAAAAATAACCTTAACCATTTGATGTGATGAGTAAGCTGAAAATATTGTCGATAGCACCCGAGCCGCTCTGCCCGCCTGTTTCAGGCGACCAGAAAGGTGTTTTCGGTTACCTTAACGCTTTGGGGCGCATAGCCCAACTCACGGTGATAACGGGCGTCGGGTCAACCACACCCGAGTGCTCGTTCGAGCTGCGGCCCATTGTTCCACGTTCGGCATTCCGACGCATTTCGCGCGTCAACTACAAGATAATCTACGACCAGGTGCTCGAGCTCAAACCCGATGTGATTATTCTTGAGCAGCCGGTTCTTGGTTGGATGGGAACGCTGTCGAAAAAAACGGGCGTTCCGGTGTTCATCCATTCCATCAACATTGAGTATCTGCGGTCGATGGCCACGGGCAAATGGTGGTGGCCGGCAATGTTTGAATGGGAACGCTTTGCTATGAAAATGGCCAAAGGCGCCTTCTTCACCACCGACCAGGACCGTCAGATTGCCATCAACAAGTTCAATCTCAGCCCCGACAAGTGCCATCTGAAACCCTACGGCATTGAGCAGACAGCTCTGCAGCCGTCAGACGCGGGTGAGCGCAAGCGTGTGCTCAGCCGGCACGGAATCGACGCCAACGATAAGATTTTCATGTTCTTCGGCGTGCTGAAATATCTGCCCAGCGTCGAATCGCTATCAATAATCATCGACGAGATAAGCCCAAGACTCAACAGGCTGCTTGGCAGCGGATACAAGATTCTTGTGTGCGGCGGCGGCCTGTCGAGAGAGTATCAGGCTCGGTTCAACGAACTCAAAAAGAACAACATAGTGTATGCCGGTTTTGTTGAAGACATCAACGAGTATATACGCAGTTCCGATGTGATTATGAACCCGGCACTGCAGAGCGGCGGCATCAAATCGAAGGTGATTGAAGCCATCGGGCAGAACAGGCCGGTGGTTTCCACATCGATGGGCGCCATCGGCATCGACACCACTGTGTGCGGCAACAAGCTGCAGGTGGTGGTCGACAACAATTGGGACATGTTCGCCAGCAGTCTTATCGCCGCCTTGTCGCTCAAGGGCGACACACCGCAGGCTTTTTTCAATAAATACAGTTGGGAAGGCATTGCGCAAAACATGTACGACATTCTTAAAACATCGATTTAATACCGAAAACAGATGCACGACTTTTTCGACCAGGTTTTTATGCGAAACAGCATCGGTCAGTGGCTCACCGCTGTGGCGTTTGTGGTTGGCGCATTTGTTGCGAGCCACATTCTGCTTTGGATTATCCGTCACATTGTCAAAAAGATAGTTAGGCGCACGCCGCCCAAAATCGACGATATGATTGTTGAAGCCATCGAGAAGCCGGTGGCTGCCGTGGTGATGCTCATAGGCCTTAAGCTCGCCCTGCAGGAACTGACGCTTCCCGCCCGTGTCAACACGTTCACCATGCGCGCCTACATCATGCTGATGGTGTTGGGCCTGACATGGTTTCTGTCGCGGTTGGTGTCGCAAATAATAGGCGGCTACCTGCGGCCGTCAGTGTCGAAAAAACTGCCCGGCAAACGTGCCGACAAGCAGATGATTCCGGCTGTGAAACGTTCGGTGCAGACCATCATTTGGGGTGTGGGTATTGTTGTGGCGCTCAGCAATTCGGGCTACGACGTAAAGGCTTTGGTGGCCGGCTTGGGATTGGGCGGCTTGGCGTTGGCCTTGGCCGCCAAAGACACGGTGACCAATATTTTCGGCGGCATCACCATCTTCTTCGACAAGCCGTTCCGCATCGGCGACCGCGTCCGCGTGAGCGGCTACGACGGCTACATTGTGGCTGTCGGACTGCGCAGCTTCCGGCTTTCCACACTCGAAGGCACTGAAGTGGTTATCCCGAGCGCCGTGATTATCGACAATGTTGTCGAGAACGTGTCGCGTGAGCCTGCACGGCGCGTGGTGCTCGAGTTGGGGCTCACCTACGACACCACCCCCGACCAGATGCGCCGCGCCATGGAAATACTCAAAGAGATAGCCGGCCAGAATCCCAATATCGAGAAAAACAACACCACTGTCTATTTCAACACCTTTGCTGATTTCTCAATAAACATCAGCTTTATCTATTTCATAATCAAAGGAAAAGATGTTTTTGAAACGCAGAGCGAAGTGAATCTCGAAATTCTTGAGCGATTCAATGCCGAAGGTCTCAACTTTGCCTTCCCAACTCAGAGCCTGATTGTTGAGAACATGCGCGGCAATATCGATGTTAAATCAATAAAAAACTGAAAATGAGCGATAAACAGCTAATCATTGCAATCGATGGTTTTTCATCGTGCGGTAAAAGTACTGTGGCAAAGGAACTTGCACGCAAATTAGGGTATATCTATGTCGACACCGGCGCAATGTATCGTGCTGTAACTCTCTACTGCATGCGCAACAGCATCATCGACGCCGACGGCAATGTTGATGAGCCGCGCCTGAAACGTGAGATTGGCAACATTGGTGTCAGTTTCATCTACGACCAGCAAACCAGCAAAAACACCACGCTGCTCAACGGCGAAGTGGTTGAAGACGAAATCCGCCGCATCGAAGTGTCGAACAAGGTGAGCTACGTGAGCCGCATCGATTTTGTGCGCGCCCAGATGGTGAAACTGCAGCAGCAGATGGGCAGCAAGGGCGGCATTGTTATGGACGGCCGCGACATTGGCACTGTGGTCTTCCCCAACGCCGACCTGAAAATCTTTATGACCGCGTCGCCCGAAGTGCGCGCCCAGCGCCGCTTCGACGAGCTGACAGCCAAAGGCGAGAAAGTAACCTTCGACGAGATTCTCGAGAACGTCAACCAGCGCGACTATATCGACCAGCACCGCGAAGTGTCGCCACTCAAGCAGGCTGCCGACGCCCACGTGGTCGACAACAGCCACATGACGCGCGACGAGCAGTTTGCTGTAATCCTTCAGTTGGTAGAAGAAGCCAAGGCAAAAAAATAGCACATTAAACAATCGATTTAAATAACGGCCATCATACCATTGCAAATCAATGAACAATAGCGAAAAGATTGAGATTTCCATCGACCCCGAGTCGGGTTTCTGCTTTGGTGTGAAAAACGCCGTGACCAAGGCCACCGCCGAGTTGGCCGACGGCAAGCCGCTCTACAGCCTTGGCGCAATGGTTCACAATCCCATTGAAGTGAACCGTTTGGCTCAAATGGGGCTTGTGGTGATTGACCATGAGCAGTTCGCCAGTCTGCACGACGCGAAAGTCATTTTCCGCGCCCACGGTGAGCCGCCGTCGAGCTACAGCAATCTGAAAGCACGCAACATCAAACTCATTGACGCCACCTGCCCTGTGGTGCTGCGCCTTCAGGAACGCATCAAATCGGCCTATCAGGCCATGTCGGAATGTGGCGGGCAGGTTGTTATTTTCGGCAAAAAAGGCCACGCCGAAGTGGTGGGGCTCATCGGCCAGACCAACGGCCACGCCGTGCTCGTAGAGTCAGAAGCCGACCTTGACAAAATCGACACCAGCCGCCCAATAGAGTTTTTCTCGCAGACAACCAAAGACATAGGGCTCTACATGAAGATGGTGAAGATTCTTGAGCAGCGTGCCACTCATTTCAATTGGCACGACACCATCTGCCGTCAGGTGGCCAACCGCGGACCCCACCTGAAACAGTTCGCCGCACGGCACGAGCTGATGGTTTTTGTTGGCGGGCACGACAGCTCGAACGCCAAAGCACTTTTCGAAATGTGCCGCCAGGTGAACGCCAAATCATATTTCATCGAGAGCATCGACGAGCTGCAGCCCGAGTGGTTTGCAGGCGTGAAAAGCGTCGGAATCAGCGGCGCCACATCAACACCGGCGTGGCTCATAATGGATGTGAAAACAACCATCGAAAAGATTTGTGGGCAATAACTGCCAGTTGGCAGAAAATTTGTATCGATTTTAGAGCCGGGATTTTTTCTTTGCCACAAACAAATTTCGGATATTTGCTTTTCTATGAAACGGCTGATGGCTATCGGTATGGTTTTTTGTCTGTTTGCGGGCGGATTGCACGCGCAGACAGTCGGCGTTGTGCTCAGCGGTGGCGGTGCCAAGGGCTTGGCGCACGTGGGCCTGCTCAAGGCGCTCGAAGAGAACAACATTCCGGTCGACTACATCTGCGGCACATCAATAGGCGCCATCATCGGCTCGCTCTACGCCATCGGCTACTCACCCGACCAGATGGCCGAGCTGCTTCGGTCCGACGATTTCCTGCGATGGTCGAAAGGCGACATGAGCCCCGAAGAGCAGTACTACTACAAGACCAAAATCGATGGCGCCGAATGGATAAGCATGAAGCTCAAACGCGACGGCTCGTCGATAAACCTTGTCCTGCCAACCAACATCATCGACCCCGAGCAGATGGACTTCCGTTCAATGCAGATATACGCTCAAGGGGCGGCCCGCGCCGATTACGACTTCAACAAGCTCTTCGTGCCCTTCTTCTGCGTGGCGTCCGACGTGCACAACAACAAACCTGTCATATTTACCAAGGGAAACCTTTCGCAGGCCGTGCGCGCGTCGATGACCTTCCCCGGATATTTCAAACCGCTGTCAATCGACGGCGAGCTGATTTTCGACGGCGGAATGCAGAACAACTTCCCGTCGGATTTGATGGATGAAAAATACCATCCCGATATCATCATCGGCTGCACCGTGACCGAGAATCCCGAAAAACCCACCGACGACGACGTGTATCTTCTGCTCATGAATTTCTTCATGAAGAAATCGAATTTCACCATTCCCGGCAAGGGCGTGCTCATATCGCCCAAGCTGAGCCAGTACGGGCTGATGGATTTCGAGAAATTCGACGAGATAGCGGAAATCGGTTACAATGCCGCTTACGCGAAGATGGACTCGATAAAGGCACTTGTGAGCCGCCGTGCTTCGGCCGACTCGCTCGCCAGGCGCCGCGCCGAGTTTGTCCAGGGCAGCCCGAATCTGACTTTCGAGAATGTTGTGGTCAAAGGCGTCGACGATTTGGCGTCGGGATATATTGAGCAGAGCGTGAAACGCGGCAAGGACACCTTCTCTTTCAAGGCGCTCGAGAGCGGCTATTTCCGGCTCACTTCCGACAAGATTATCCAGTCAATCTATCCGCAGGCTTTCTACAACAAGGAAACAGGCCATTTCGACCTTAATCTCGATGTGAACGCCAAAAACGCATTCAGCGTCAATTTCGGTGGAAACCTGTCGTCGGGCAACCGCAGCTTTGCGCAGATAGGCGCCGAGTATGTGTTCATGCACCGCAACATCTACAATGTTTCGGGAAGCATCACCATGGGGCAGTTCTACAACTCGGCCAACGCCGTGTTCCGCATCGATTTGTCGCCGCGCAACATCATCAAAATGCTGCCGCCTTACTTTGTCGATTTCCGTGCCGCCTACAACCGTTGGGACTATTTCAAAACCAGCAACGAGCTCTTCTTCGACAGCGAAGCTCTCTCGCAGGTTATCCACACCGACAAGTATGTGGGGCTCGATGTCGGTGTGCCAGTTTACAACCGCGCCTTGGCCACCGTTGGTGTGTCGTTCGGAAGCTTGTACTACAACTATTTCCAATCCACCAACATCACCAAGAACGACAATGCCGACGAAACCCTTATGAACTACTTCGACGTGAAGCTGAAGTATGAGTACAACATGCTGAACTACAGACAGTATGCCAACAGCGGGCGGTTTTTCCTGTTCCAGGCCAGCTACATAATGGGCGAAGAGCAGTACAAACCCGGCAGCACGGCCGTTCCCTACGAGTCGTCCAAACGCATGAACGCCCATCGCGAGTGGGCCAACCTGCGTCTGCAGCACATCAAATACTTCAACATGGGCAAATATTTCAGCCTTGGTGTGCAGACAATAGCCAACATCAGCAACAAGCCGCAGTTTGCCAACAGCATCTCATCACTCTTGACATCGTACGCCTATGAGCCGTTTGCGCAGTGCCAGTCGCAGATACTTGAAAAGTACCGTGCCAACCAGTGGGTGGGTTTCGGCCTGATGCCTATTCTGAACATCACCGAGAAAGTGCAGCTGCGAACCGAAGGGCACATCTTCCAGCCGTACAAATACATCAGCATACAGAATTACCAGACCACCTTCAGCGAAGAGTTCCCCACACCGCGATTCATGGCACACGCGGCTTTGGTGTGGCACACCCCCATCGGCCCGCTCGCCGCAACCGGCAGCTACTACTACAAAGAAGAGAAGCCGTTCCATTTCCAGGTCAATCTCGGATACCTGTTGTTTAACCGCAAAGGAACAGATTGATTTTCCATAGCGCACAAAACCAATGAATCTGTAGGGACGCGATTCATCGCGTCCGCATCAAAAACCTGCAAACCACCGTAGGGACGTGGCGTGCCGCGTCCGCGCAAAACAACCATCGTACGGACGCAACGCTTGCGTTTTTGTTTGTGTTCGTTTTTTATGTTTGCGTCTATGTTTGTGTAAACAAAAAAAGCCGTCCCCGAAGGAACGGCTTTTTTCAATTATAGGTTACTGCTTTTATTGCAGTGCAACCTTTTCAGTTGTCTCGCCAACGCTTACCACATAAACGCCTGCTACCGACATTGGTATGACGGTGCGGGTGCTGGTGGCTTTTGCTTTGGCTACCAGGCGGCCATTGATGTCAACCACGCTGATTTCAGCGCCGTTGGCTTCAGCTGTCTCAACCACAATAGCGCCATCGTTGGTGTAAATGAGAGCATTGACGGCGTTGTCGGCAATGGCAGTTGTGGAAACATGCTTACGGTCAATCTCTGCGCCGCAAACAGTGCAGTAAACAACCTCATCATAGCCTTCGGCTGTCTCGTTCTCTTTCACCGGCTTGCCAGCGGTGTGGCCAGTGGCTGCCACTTCGTTAGTGTGCTCTTCGTGCTTGCACAAGCTGCAGACATTAAGTGTGTAGCCAGCCTCGGTGCAGGTTGGTGCCACAACACTTGCGGTGTAGTTGTGGATAGCCGGAACGTTTATAGTCTCGTTAATCTTCTTGGCGTTGCCGGCCAGGTCTTTCAGATTGACATTGATAGTAATCACAATATCAGTACACGGCTGAGCAGTAACAGCAGCGGTAAAGGTCTTGTTGTCTTTTGTCTTGAACTCTGTGATTTCCGCACCAGTGAGTGTGAAGCTGTTCTTGTTCAAGCCAACAACTTCTTCGTTGAACGAAACGGTCAGTTCGAGTGCCAAACCATCCAGAGCATAATCGAAGCCTGCCAGTTGCGGTGCCTTGTTGTCGAGAGTGATTGGGAAGGTGCTTGCCAGTGTGCCCACAGCAGGCAGTTTGATGGTGCTGAACGATGCGTCATCAATGTCAACGACAGTTTTACCCTTCATGTAAACAGTGTCTTCCTTATAGTCGAACAGTGCAATATTATCGTTGCTCTGAACTGTGTATTTGAAGGTAAAGGTGTAAGTGTCGTCACGGTCGGTGTCGAATGCTGTGCTGTCGAGTACGGCAAATGCGTCGTTGTTCATCTTCAGTTGCGGCATGGCATCACTTTCACCTGAAATAATCACTTGATTGTCGAATGTAACGTTGATGTTAACCACGTCGCCTGCAGCAGCATAGCGGTTCGGCGAGCTCACGGCAATCACTTGCGTGTTGGTGGCAAAGGCCACAAGTGGAATGGTGTCGGTTACAATCTCATCTTCCAAAGAATTGTAGATTCCAACATACAAAGTGTCGCGGAAAGTGCCTGCATATTCGCTGTCGAAGAGTAAATTGAATTTGAGCGAATCGCCAACTGCTACATAATCGTAACTGTATTCATAATTAAATATCGAACCATCTTTTAAGGATACGGCATTGATATTAAATCCTACTGTACCAAGGTTACGCAACGTTACTGAAGAGTAAGCTTTTGCACCTATGTGAACTTGAGTGAACTCAACTTCCTCTTTGCTGTACTCGTAATCGAAATCATCTTCGATGACAACCTTTACCATTAATTCGATTTCGGAATTTGACGCATCGTTGGTGTTGTAAACACGACCGAAGTAATATTCGCCCACTTCAAGACCTTTGACAGGAATCTCGAACACAACATTGACTGTGCCGTTGGCTGTTTCGGTTGCTGGGGCCACGGTAACATCGGTGTTGCGCTCGGCAATGCTGAAGTATGTGTTAAACTCGTTACTATAACCTGTTGTATTTCTTGTCTCGCCAAGCAGTTCAATGCCGTCGGAGGTTTTAATCGAAACAAAACCACCGTTCCAATTGCTAGTACTACCATTATACATATACAGACGATAATCGCCGGCAGGCAGCATTACTTCTTCAATCTTTTGTTGTCCTGCTGCGGTAAAATACCCGCCGCTTTTAGAAATAACAGTTTCTTCGTTATGTTCAGTTATTCTGTACAAAGTCCACGAAGAATTACTATAATAAGTGCCTATACCGCTGTTCAAGGTAATGAATGCCAGTTTGGCGTCAGTGAGCTTCAGAGCTGTGGTTGTGCTGCTGTTGCCTACAGGCACTGTGGCGGTTACCATTGTGGCACCCTTCTCGGCGGTTACAACGGTGAGTTCTTCGGGTAATACAATCGAAGGCGAAGCGACACCAACACCCTTCACTGTTACATTGAAGGTGTCTTTCACCTGTTTTGTGCCATCGTAATAGTAACTGATTACCACACTGAGTTTATCCTCGAATGTGCCGGCAGAGATTGGTTCGAAGTACACAGATCCATCGAAACCGAATGGGCTGTTGTTGTTTGGTTCGCCATTTTCGAGCAGAACACCCATAAATACAGGGTCATAATCGCCGCAGCCGGTGTCCTCCCAATCGAGCTTTTTTTCTGCCCATTGGCCAACTGTAACCTCACCAAAGTCGATTACCTCCTCAGTGAATACAAGTTTTGGCTCTTTCACAATTCTAACGCTGGCTGACAATTCAACGTAATCGTCGTCAGGATCGTTAGTTGAAATCGGGTAGTTGAATGTATTTAAACCTGAGTTGTTATTTCTCGGGCAAATGGTCATTGCAAGATCGAGAGTGTCGCCTGGTTCAACAGTATGTTTTGCAAGGTCAGCAGCAGTAATGGTGAAGTTAAAGTATGGATTGCAGTTAGCGTCGGCATCGGCCACGTTGGCGGTGAGCAGGGTCTTGCTTCCGCTCTTGATAATGATTTTGCCGTCGCTGGCAGCGTAGTTATAAACCATAAGCTGATAATCGCCTTCTTCAAGCTGTATGTATTGAGTAAAGTTGAAGGGTGAGTATCTCCAATCGTCGATATAATTACCGTCTGCTGTGTAAATTTCGAATGAACCTTCATTAACCTTTCCAGCCTGATAGGTGATGGTTATTGGCTCGGTAACAACAAGGTCGGCCTCGCCGTTGTTGGCAATGCGGCCTTGGAGTGTGAAGCTGGTCTGGCTGCAGCCAACGGTGTCCAAAACAAAGCCCAAGCCTTCGCCTTCGTATGCCAATACCGGATAACCGGGTTCATTGATGCCTGTGCCTGTGAGTTGGATTGTTGCCGGTGTCCCTTCGGCCGGGGTGATGGTAATGGTGCCTGTACGGACGCCGGTTTGGCTTGGGTTGAAAACTACGTATAGTTTGAGTGTGTCTTTCGGCTCAACCTCGATATTAGAAATGGACTTGACGAAGTCGTAGTCGCCATATAAGAACATGAAATCGCTTTCGTTGTCGATTGATACCGAGCTTAAGTTGAGCTTACCGCAACCGTTGTTGGCGGCAATTGCAAACAATTGAAATGCTGAATTGTCAACTATAGACTCACCGTAGTCGATGGCATCGCCAACAACCAATTCGCTTTCTCCATCGGGTGTTTCAACGCTGATGCTTGCAACAGCGTTTGCTATGCCCTCGAAAAAGACAGGCAATGCGGTTATGTCGCCAATCTCAAGCATATCGAGTGGCAAGGTGATCTGGCTGACTGTTGCACCGTTGGCAATAACAACTGGGGCAGGAAGACCTTCAATGGCAAATCTTTTTGTATTATGAGAGCCTCTTGGTACGGTTGCCTCTTTCAGCAGTGTTTTACCATCCCATTTAACAGTAATATAGCCACCATTCCAACCGTCGCCGTAGGAGTCATGCATATCGAGAGTGTAGGTGTCGGCTGGCAACTCCAATGTTAGGTTATAGTTTGTGTTACTTGAGTAAGTGCTGCTATTGACACTGTAAACAGCAATTCCTGCCGAATTGAGCAGTTGCCAATAAACTTCACTGCCCCAGCCGCCAATGTGTATTTCGAAGTTAACACTTGCTGTGGATTCCCCGATAGTCATTGTCACTCCGCTGTTGTTTGCAATGTTGCAGCTGGCGGTAACGGTATTGGCACCGCAGTTGATTGTGGCGGTAACAGGATCCTCAGGAATGGTGTAGTCAAGTTCGGTTGCTGTGGCCGAAAGCGAAATCTCAATCGGCTCGGTGTTCTCGGTCGTTATTATCAGTTTGCCGGTATATTCGCCTGCATCGTCGGAATAGAAACCGATAACAGCGCCAATAGAGTCGCCAACAAGTAATTCGCCTTCAAAATTTTCGGGTTCAATCAGGCCTCTGATGCTGAAATAATCTTCGCCTTCGAGTGTTGGCTGCTCGTCAAACACAATTGGCACACAACCTGTGTTTTTGAGCCATACGGTTTGTGGTTGGGCATTGTATCCGGCAAAGGCCGAGAGCTGAGCACCTGTGGTCACAAATTCGGGTTCAATGTTGAGTGCGAACTCAATCACACGCATAAAATACGGCATCGACGAATATAGCTTGTCAAGATCCATGCACCCCAACATTTCATCTTGAGCTCCATGCTCAACAGAGGCTGTAACGTTTACAGTAACAGTCTCGCCCGGCTTCAGGCTGATGTTTTGCTGTGACAGGCTGATACCTTTGGGCTGTGTGTTGAACTTGGTGGCTTTGCGCAGAATATAGAGGTTGCTATTGTAATCCGTAACGAAGGGAAGACCGTCAGCGTCGAATCCGGTTATCAAGGTTGGATAATTACATACAGCTGCAATGTTCACTTTGCCGTCGGCCAAATTAAAGCCTATAGAGGCACCTTCTGTGGACATCCAAAAGAGACCAGTTGCAGGTTCGTACGCAAGTCCGAATCCTTCCATTGGGAAGGTACCGTAGTCGGCCACAAGGTTGCCGTTGGTGTCGAAAGCCTTGACGCGGGTGGGCGTGGTGTAAATTTCAGCGGCGATCAGGTTTGTACCGTCGAAAGCCACAAATGCCCGATAGCCCACATAGATTTGCTTGCCTGTGGGGTTCAGGTTGGCGTCAAGGGCAATAAGGTAGTTTCCGCTTGATGTCCAAAACAATTTGCCGTCGTAGGCAAGGCCCCGATAACCTTCGTCGTTATTATATTTTTCGATTTGGTTGCCTGTGGCAAGGTCGGTTTTAATCAAGTACGGCTCGTCGCCGTTTGCCGCGTAGCCGAAACCGTTAACTTCGAAGTAGTTCAGAATGTAACAGTTGTTGTAGTTGCTGTAATCATCGAAAACGGTGTCGCCCAACTCAATACCGGCCTTACTTCCGAACGTCAAAAATGCGTTGATGGTCTCGTCGCTTGGGTTTTTGATTACCAACGGGCGCGATTTAACCTCATCACACTTATTGAAAGTGAATTGCAGCGGTATAGCCGGCGTAACGTTGAGAATGTGGTCACCCATCATCGGAATCGGGCCGTCTTTAGCCGCGCTTTGTTTAACAACGAATGGATTCTGTGGCAGATTGGCCTTCCATTCTTTCTTTTCCTTTCGCTCTTTGTCGAGCTTGTTTTTTGGCCCTTGCGCCTGCGCGGATATTCCGCCAAAGGCTATCAGAGCCGCAAGAATCAGTAATGATTTTCTCATCTTTGATAATTGTTTTAGTTAATAATTAATTAATACATAAAATCCAACATAGGCTTTTAGGGCTTCGTGTGGAAATTTTAAGTGCAAAAATAAACTTTTGTTTCAATAACCTAATAACCCCATATCAGAAAAATTACGGCTCAAAGGTCGTAAATCAGAAAAATAAAGCAACAAAAACTTAACGAACGGCGGGTTTGACTTAACGAACGGCAGATTTGGTTGATTATCGGCAAACGAGACACGGCGTTTTTTTAAATATAGGTGAACGTTAGCTTAAAATGAAGTTTTCATGCTTTCGTCACCGTTTGTTGTTTTCTTTTTCAACATTTGGCACAAAAGTTGTTACAGATGTCGCGGTTTTTTGACAAACGGTTTCAGAATGGGAATCATTGAACTGGAGGAGATGGAGTTTTACGCCTTTCACGGCTGCTACAAAGAGGAGCAGACAGTAGGCAACAAATTCATTGTCAACCTCACAATGACAGCCGATTGCAGCCTGGCCGCCGCAACCGACGATGTTTCCAACGCAGCAAACTACCTTGCCGCCTATCAGGTGGTCAAGGAGCAGATGGCGGTGAAATCGCACTTGCTCGAGAACGTTGCCGAACGCATTCTGCAGGCTCTGCCCGCCAAGGTGCCGACAGCAACATCAGCAAGAGTCAAAATATCGAAAGTGAACCCGCCACTAGGTGGAAAAGTGGGTCGCGCAAGCGTAACAATGGAGCGTGTATTTAATTGACAATCAGGCGGTTTGGATTTATTTGAGAGTGATGTTTGGAACTAAAATATTTTTATAAATTTGCAGCGCAAAAAATGGTACCGTGACCGAGAGGCTTAGGTGCAGGTCTGCAAAACCTGTTACAGCGGTTCGAATCCGCTCGGTACCTCAAACGAAAGGTCTCCTTTCGGCGATTAACTAATTTATTTTTTTAACTAAAACTAGAAATTATGTCTGACGTTGCAGCAAGAGTAAAAGCAATCATTGTTGACAAATTAGGAGTTGACGAGAACGAGGTTACCCCCGAAGCAAGCTTCACTAACGATTTGGGTGCCGATTCACTTGACACAGTTGAGTTGATTATGGAATTCGAAAAAGAATTCAATGTTGCCATTCCTGATGACTTGGCCGACAAAATCACCACTGTAGGTGACGCTATCGCTCACATCGAGAAAAACATGAAGTAATATACCTTACAAAATTGGGTTTTAAATTATGGAGTTGAAAAGAGTTGTTGTAACAGGCATTGGCACAATCAATCCGTTGGGCCACAATCTTAAGGAAACTTGGGAAAATGCAGTTAATGGTGTTAGTGGCTGTGACTTGATTACACACTTCGACGCATCCAAGTTTAAAACCCAATTTGCCTGTGAGGTCAAAAACTACGATGCCAATAACTATTTTGACCGCAAAGAGGCACGCAAGATGGACTTGTTTGCGCAGTTCGCTGTGATTGCCGCAAAAGAGGCCATTGAAAATTCAAACATCGTCGACAATGTCGACAAAGACGAGGTTGGTGTTATCTGGGGCTCGGGTATCGGCGGACTCACAACTCTCTACGATGAGGTTATGAGCTATTCCGAGGGCGGACAGATTCCACGCTTCAACCCCTTCTTCGTTCCAAAAATGATTGGCGACATGGCCGCCGGCCTCATCTCAATGAGATACGGCTTCCGTGGTCCGAACTTTGGAACAGTTTCAGCCTGCGCATCATCTACCAACGCCCTGATTGAGGCATTCAACTATGTTCGCTTCGGCAAGGCAATTGCCGTTGTAACTGGCGGCTCTGAAGCCACCATCGACCAACCGGGCATTGGCGGTTTCAACTCTATGCAGGCTCTCTCAACCAACAACGCTGAGTACAAGACAGCATCACGCCCGTTCTGCAAAACCCGCGACGGTTTTGTAATGGGTGAGGGTGGTGCTTCAATCATTCTTGAGGAATATGAGCACGCCGTGAAACGCGGTGCAACCATCTACGCCGAAATGGTCGGCGGCGGCGCTTCGGCCGATGCCTACCACATCACTGCCACTCACCCCGAGGGCGAAGGCGCAATGCTCTGCATGAACCGTGCTCTGCGTGACGCACAGATGAAACCCGAGGACATCGACTATATCAATGTTCACGGCACATCAACCCCTGTGGGCGATATTCCTGAACTGAAAGCCATTGGCAAAGTCTTCGGCGAACACGCATACAACCTGAACATCAGTTCAACAAAATCGATGACCGGGCACATGCTGGGAGCTGCTGGCGCAATGGAGGCAACCTTCTGCATCATGGCTCTGCGTGACGGCATCATTCCGCCAACCATCAACCACCGCGAGTGGGATCCGCAGATTGACGAGAAGCTGAACCTGACCCTGCACAAGGCACAAAAACGCGAAATCAAAGCGGCTTTGAGCAACACCTTCGGATTCGGCGGCCACAACGCTTCGGTCATCTTCAAGAAAATTTCCTGAATGCTTTGAGAATCAGGTTTCTATCGTTTTACGTAAAGCGATTGTTCTGCACCGACAGGCGGTTCATTAGTGAATTGCACCGCATAACAAAACTTTATCCGCAAAACGAGGACTTGTACAAACTGGCGTTCGTGCACAAGTCGGCTTCGCTCAAGTTGCCCGACGGTACGTATATCAACAACGAACGGCTTGAGTTTCTGGGCGATGCGATTCTCGGCTCAACCGTGGCCGAATATCTCTACCGCAATTTTCCCGACAAATCGGAAGGTTTTCTGAGCCAGACGCGCTCGAAAATTGTCAACGGCGAGTCGCTTGCGCAACTGACGCAATCGCTCGGACTCGACAGATTCATTGTTTCGCACGCCTTCCATTTCGACACCAACAAGAACATTCTTGGCGACGCCTTCGAGGCATTCATCGGGGCGCTCTATCTCGACCAGGGCTACCGCGCGGTGCGGAAGTTTGTCGAGAAACGCCTGATTGCCAAATACATCGACATTGAGAAAGTTTTGGAAACCGACACCAACCACAAGAGCCGTCTGCTCGAATGGTCGCAGCAGAAAAAGGTTGAGGTTGCGTTCAGCACAAACGCCGTAGCCGACGATTCACGCACGCCGCATTTTGTTTCCGAGGTATCGATTGACGGGCAAAAAGTTGCTGAAGGTCATGGACTTACAAAAAAAGACGCCGAGCAGGACGCAGCGCATGCCGCACTGTCGGTTCTATTGTAAATTTCAGTATTTTAGCAAAAAAATCGATGAAGAAACTGACGATTGATACGATTGATGGTGCGGCGGAACAGATAACTGTTCTGTCGGTTACGTCGTATGAGCCAATCTACCGTCTGGCCTGGCTTTTCAATCAGCAGTTCGGGTGGAATCTTGCCGAGTCGGATGCGCTTATCGCCTTGAACGGAAACAATGACATGCAGTCTTTTCCCATCTTTGCGTGGAGCGATGCCGAAAGCGGTGCCAGCCATTATCTGGTTCAGCACGGCGAGGAGCAGGATACTCTGATGCGCATTGTAAACTACTGGCTGCGTCTTGAGAATGTGGGGAATGCAGCCGATATTGCCCGCAAAATCAAAGAGATGGCGGAAGTTATATATGTGCGGGAAATGAAACCGACGCCCCAGAACAAGAAGACCGTTATCTTCAGAAACCCGCTCTATAACAATAACTTATGAACGGCCGGTAATGATAAATCTTTCTGATTGCGACACAATAATTTTCGATTTCGGCGGTGTCATTCTCGACATCGACCCCGACCTTACACGGCGGCGGTTTGTCGAGATGCTGGGCATGGAAAAAGCCCGCCAGCTTGAAACCGAGCAGCTGCCGCAGCTCTATGAGAAAGGCAACATCAGCCGCACCGAATTTGTGGAGAGAATCAACCGGATTGCCGGAACAAACATCCCCGAAACGGAAATCATTGCCGCCTGGAACGCAATGCTGCTCAACTACAAACCTGCGCGCATTGAATGGATAAAGCGTCTGCACGAAAATTATAAACTACTGATGCTCAGCAATACTAACGACGCTCACTTCAAGTATTTCCACAACAAGCTCATAGCCGAATACGGCGTCACTTTCTACCAGCTTTTCGACCACGTTTATCTCTCACACGAGATGGGGATGCTGAAACCGTCGCACGAGATTTTTGAGACAGTGATTCGTGAGCAGCAGCTCAACCTGCAGCGCACGCTCTTTATTGAAGACACCGAGCGTAACGCCGTTGCCGCTCGTGAAGTGGGACTGCAGACACTGCTCATTCCGCGAAACGGCGAGTTTTACGAGTTTTTCATGCCCGGCACTTTTTAGAGAATTTCATCTCAAAAAAACTGCGGCAAAAACGCTTCTCTCACTCATTTTTTAGTGGTTTTTCCGCATGTCGCATCAAAATCAGTCTATTTTTTTGCGAGCAGGAATATTGTGTTGCAGCCGGCTATGGCCAACAAGGGAAAGCATTAATGCGCTCATTTTTAGAAAAATAATGAGCAATGAGTATATTTACTTATTGACAAATTCAAACCAAACATTTATTTTTGAAATGTTTTTTCAAACAACAACACCATAAAAGAAAATTAACGCATAAAAAAATTGTAGAAATCAATTTTGAATTTGAAACACATATTATTTAATCTAAAAAACCAGAAATTATGAAAATCAGGAATCTTATTCTGACAATCGCCGCCACCGTGGCAACATTGGCAGCTGTGGCGCAGACCGACGGATTCTCGTACCAGGCAGTGGTGCGCAACGCCGCCGGCGAACTTGTTGACAATTCGAAAGTGGGCCTTCGCCTGACACTGACCGCAGGCCAGAACGGCGATGCCGTTTACCAGGAGACACACACGCCGATAACCAACAGCTACGGTGTGCTGAGCGTTACAGTGGGAGCAGGCACACCGGCCAAAGGCCAGAGCCTTCAGAATGTTGACTGGGCAAGCGGCGACGTGTGGATGCGCGTCGAGATTGACCCCAACGGCGGCACCAAGTACACCGACATGGGCTCAACCAAGCTGCAGTCAGTGCCGTATGCCTACTATGCCATCAACGGCAAGGGCGAGAAGGGTGACCCGGGACCGCAGGGCCCGCAGGGCGAACCCGGTACAGGCCTTAGCAACCGTGGTGCCTGGAGCGCAGCCAACACCTACAACGTAGGCGACTATGTGTTTGCCAGAAGCTCCAACGACCCGCTCGTGAACTCGATGTGGATTGCCCAGCGCGACAACATAGAATCGAGCATTGAGCCGCAATACGACTCGGCCAACTGGATTGAGTTCCATGCTCAGAAAGGTGACAAGGGCGACACCGGCTCGCAGGGTGAGCGGGGTCCGCAAGGCTTGCAGGGACCTGACGGCCCACAAGGACCAGTCGGCCCGCGTGGCGCAGCATTCACATACGCCGATTTCACTGCTGCCCAGCTCGATGCGCTGAGAGGCCCGCAAGGACCTGCCGGTCCGCAGGGTAACCCGGGCACGGGTCTTAAAAACCGTGGTGCGTGGAGCAGCAGCAACAGCTACAAAGAGAGCGACTATGTGTTCGCACCCAGCACCAACAACCCCAGTGTGAACTCAATGTGGATTGCCCAGAAAGATGTAGCCGCTTCAAACACAGCACCCGCCCCTGGCGAGAACTGGGTTGAATTCCAGGCGCCGAAAGGTGAGCAGGGACCTGCCGGCCGCGATGGTATGCAGGTGCCTGGAACACAAGGCCAGACACTGGTGCACAATGGAACGACATGGGTGGCGACCGACGAGATATCACTCAAGAAACTCGACGTGAAGGCCGAAACCGTTTCAGAGGACGCCCTGTTCGAAGTTAAGGACAAGGACGGCAACGTGGTATTCGCAGTTTATCCAAATGGCGTTCACGTTTACATTGACCCGGATGCTGACGGCAGCAAAATACGCCGCAGCGGCTTCCTGATTACCGGCCGCGACGCTACCAAGAATGGTGAGAATATCGATTACCTGGCAGTTGACGGTAAGGGCACACAGGTGTTTGTCGATGACAATGACGGCGACAAGATCAAACGCAGCGGCTTCCTCATCACTGGACGCGACGCGACCAAGGAAGGCCAACCGACCAACTATTTCACAGTTAACGACGAGGGAACGAAAGTGTTTGTTGACGAAAATAGCGATGGTGACAAAATCAAGCGCAGCGGCTTCCTCATTACCGGCCGCGACGCAACCAAGGAAGGCGGAAGCACCGACTTCCTCTCGGTTGACGGTAGTGGCACGCAAGTGTTTGTCGATGACAATGACGGCGACAAAATCAAGCGCAGCGGATTCCTCATCACAGGCCGCGACGCTACAAAGGAGGGACAACCGACAAACTATTTCGCTGTAAATGACGAGGGAACGAAAGTGTTTGTTGACGAAAATAGCGATGGCGACAAAATCAAGCGCAGCGGCTTCCTCATTACCGGCCGCGACGCCACCAAGGAAGGCGGAAGCACCGACTTCCTCTCGGTTGACGGTAGTGGAAC